>NZ_JBEZXY010000002.1:0-912820 GCF_040638245.1 Streptomyces sp. NPDC026659
GGTCGTCTTCTGGGAACGCGTCATCGGCGAGATCAACCGCGCCGACCCCGACGTCCTCTTCCTGGCCGAGGCGTTCACCCGCCCCGCGATGATGCGCACCCTCGCGCAGGTCGGCTTCCAGCAGTCGTACACCTACTTCACCTGGCGGAACGACAAACGGGAGTTGACGGAGTACCTCACCGAACTCTCGGGGGAGACGGCCGCGTACATGCGGCCCAACTTCTTCCCCAACACCCCGGACATCCTGCATGCCTACCTCCAGCACGGAGGGCGTCCCGCCTTCGAGGTCCGGGCCGTGCTCGCGGCCACACTGTCGCCCTCGTGGGGCATCTACAGCGGCTACGAGCTCTGTGAGAACGCTCCGTTGAGGGAGGGCGGCGAGGAGTACCTCGATTCGGAGAAGTACCAGCTCAGGCCACGTGACTGGGAGGCCGCCGCCCTGGAGGGGCGGACCATCGCCCCCCTCGTCACGCGCCTCAACGAGATCCGCAGGCAGAACCCGGCGCTGCACCGGTTGCGCGGCCTCCACTTCCACGAGACGGACAAGGAATCGGTGATCGCCTATTCGAAACGCAGCGGTTCGAACACGGTTCTGGTCGTCGTCAACCTCGACCCGCACCACACCCAGGAGGCCACCATCTCGTTGGACATGCCGCAACTCGGCCTCGACTGGCACGAGTCGGTGCCGGTGCGCGACCTGCTCACCGGCGAGTCCTATCACTGGGGCAGGGCCAACTATGTGCGACTCGAACCGGGTCGTCGACCCGCGCATGTGTTCTCGGTTCTGCGACCGTCCAACCCGCAGATCGGAGGGTCACCCACCATATGATCGTCAACGAACCCGTCCCGGACACGTTCGAGGACACTCCAGCCCGGGACCGCGACCCTGAGTGGTTCAAGCGCGCCGTCTTCTACGAGGTCCTGGTGCGTTCCTTCCAGGACAGCAATGGCGACGGCATCGGGGACCTGAAGGGTCTCACCGCCAAACTCGACTACCTGCAATGGCTGGGCGTCGACTGCCTGTGGCTGCCGCCGTTCTTCAAGTCCCCGCTGCGTGACGGCGGTTACGACGTCTCGGACTACACCGCCGTACTCCCCGAGTTCGGCGACCTCGCGGACTTCGTGGACTTCGTGGACGCCGCCCACCAGCGGGGCATGCGCGTCGTCATCGACTTCGTCATGAACCACACTAGTGACCAGCATCCGTGGTTCCAGGAGTCCCGCGAGAACCCCGAAGGCCCCTACGGCGACTACTACGTCTGGGCGGACGACGACAAGCAGTACCAGGACGCCCGGATCATCTTCGTCGACACCGAGGCGTCGAACTGGACGTACGACCCGGTACGCAAGCAGTACTACTGGCACCGCTTCTTCTCGCACCAGCCGGACCTGAACTACGAGAACCCGGCCGTCCAGGAGGAGATGATCTCCGCCCTGAAGTTCTGGCTGGACCTCGGCATCGACGGGTTCCGGCTGGACGCGGTGCCCTATCTGTACCAGCGGGAGGGCACCAACTGCGAGAACCTGCCCGCCACGCACGACTTCCTGAAGCGCGTGCGCAAGGAGATCGACGCGCAGTACCCCGACAAGGTCCTGCTGGCGGAGGCGAACCAGTGGCCGGAGGACGTCGTCGACTACTTCGGCGACTACCAGGCGGGCGGCGACGAATGCCACATGGCGTTCCACTTCCCGGTCATGCCGCGCATCTTCATGGCCGTACGCCGTGAGTCCCGCTACCCGGTCTCCGAGATCCTCGCCAAGACACCCTCGATCCCGTCGAGTTGCCAGTGGGGCATCTTCCTGCGCAACCACGACGAACTGACCCTGGAGATGGTCACCGACGAGGAACGCGACTACATGTGGGCCGAATACGCGAAGGACCCGCGTATGCGCGCCAACATCGGCATCCGCCGCCGCCTCGCCCCTCTCCTCGACAACGACCGGAATCAAATCGAGCTGTTCACCGCCCTGTTGCTGTCCCTGCCCGGCTCGCCGATCCTCTACTACGGCGACGAGATCGGCATGGGCGACAACATCTGGCTCGGCGACCGCGACGCGGTGCGCACGCCGATGCAGTGGACCCCCGACCGCAACGCGGGCTTCTCCTCCAGCGATCCGGGCCGGCTCTACCTCCCCACGATCATGGACCCGGTGTACGGCTACCAGGTCGCCAACGTCGAGGCGTCCATGTCCTCGCCGTCGAGCCTGCTGCACTGGACCCGCCGGATGATCGAGATCCGCAAGCAGAACCCCGCCTTCGGACTCGGCACCTACACCGAACTGCCGTCCTCCAACCCGGCGGTCCTCGCCTTCCTGCGGGAGTACGAGGACGACATCGTGGTCTGCGTGCACAACTTCTCGCGGTTCGCGCAGCCGACGGAGCTGGATCTGCGCCGGTTCATCGGGCGGCATCCGGTCGAGCTGTTCGGCGGGGTGCGCTTCCCGGCCGTGGGCGAACTGCCGTATCTGCTCACGCTGGCGGGGCACGGCTTCTACTGGTTCCGGCTCCGCGAGGACGCCGCGTAGTCCGGCCACAGGGGGGCGGCGGGCGGTTTCCGTCGCCCCACCCGGGGCACGTTGAGTAACACCCCGAACACGACCGGGGAAAGGACACGACGCCCATGGCGGAAACGGTCACCCCCTCCGGCACCACCCCAACCGGCACCACCGCTCCGCTCCTCGCCTCGCTCGACCCCTTGCTGCGCGAATGGCTGCCGCGGCAGCGCTGGTTCGCCGGGAAGGGGCGCCCGGTCACCGGGTTCACCCTCGTCGCCGCGACCGAACTACTGCCCATCGAGGGCCGGTTGGGGCTGTACCACCTGTTGCTGCGCGTCCATCAGTCCGCCGCGCCCGGCGCCCCGCCGCAGCCCGACGACTGCTACCAGCTCCTGATAGGTGTGCGCGAGGCGCTGCCGCCCAGGCTCGCGCCCGCGCTGATCGGCCATGTGTCCTCGGGCCCGCTCGCCGGACGCACGGTGTACGAGGCACTGCACGACCCCCGGCCCGCCGAAGTGCTCCTGGAGGCCCTGCGCACCCGGGCCCGCGTCGGCGCCCTCGCCTTCGAGCGGGCGGAGGGACAGGAGATCCGGGACGGTCTGGTGGCCCGGCTGCTGACCTCCGAGCAGTCCAACTCCTCGGTGGTGTACGGAGATACGTTCATCCTGAAGCTGCTGCGCCGGGTCACCCCGGGCGTCAACCCCGACCTGGAGTTACCCCTCGCCCTGGCCCGCGAGGGCTGCGCCCGGGTGCCCGCGCCCGTGGCCTGGCTGCACACCGAACTGGACGCCGAGCCGTACGTCCTGGCCGTCCTCCAGCCGTACGTCAGCGGCGCGGCCGACGGCTGGGAGCTGGCGCTGCGCGAGCTGGCCAAGGGCGAGGACTTCGCCGCCGAGGCGCGGGCGCTGGGCCGGGCCACCGCCGAGGTGCACACCGCGCTCGCGCGCGCGTTGCCCACGGTCACGCTCGGCCAGGCCCAGTTGCGGCAACTGGTGGACGGCATGGCCGAGCGGCTGACGGCGGCCGTACGTGCGGTGCCCGCGCTGCGGCCGTACGAGCCGGGGCTGCGCTCGGCCTACGCGGCGCTGGCCGATCTGGCCGCCGAGGGCCGTACCTGGACCGCGCAGCGGGTGCACGGCGATCTGCATCTCGGTCAGTGCCTGCGCTCGCCGTCCGGGTCCTGGTCGCTGATCGACTTCGAGGGCGAGCCGTCCCGGCCGCTGGCCGAGCGGCGACTGCCGCAGCCGGTGGTGCGCGATGTCGCCGGGATGCTGCGTTCCTTCGACTACGCCGCCCACTCGGCCCGCCCGCCCGCGACCGACTGGGCGCACACCTGCCGGTCCGCCTACTGCTCCGGCTACGCCGAGGTCGCGGGCCGCGACCCGCGCGCCGATCCGGTGCTGCTGCGCGCCTACGAGACCGACAAGGCGGTCTACGAGGTCGTCTACGAGGCCCGGCACCGCCCCGAGTGGCTGCCGGTCCCGCTCTCGGCCGTCCGCCGCCTGGCCGCACCGGATCCGGCTTGACCCCGCCCTGCCTCCCCCTCACCCGACCCGCCCGGGAGAACCGTCCGTGACGCCCAAGAAGCGAGCCACGTCGAAGAACAAGTCCGCCAAGAACCAGACCGGCGGGGCGGCGAAGGCCGCCAAGTCGGCCAAGTCCGTCAAGCCCGTCAAGCCTGCCGAGTCGAAGCCCGTGAAGGGCCCGGAGGCGCCGGAGGCCTTTGAAACCCCGGAGGCCCCGCAGACCGGTCGGGGCCCGGCGATCCCCCAGGCCCGCGCGCCGCAGGACACCCCGCGGATGCCCGCCCCGCGCACCGAACCCGCTTCCCCACCCCCTTCACCCCCCGTCTCCCCCGCCCTCGGCGCGGACGACCGCGCTCGGCTGCTGCTCGGCACCCACCACGACCCGCACTCCGTCCTCGGCGCGCACGCCATGCCCGGCGGGGTCGCCTTCCGGGTCTTCCGTCCGTACGCCCAGGCGGTCACCGTGGCCATCGGCGAGGTGCGGGCCGCGCTGCACGACGACGGCGACGGATTCTTCTCCGGCCTGCTGCCCCTCACCGATGTGCCGGTCCACCGGCTGCTGGTGACCTACGACGGCACCGTGCACGAGACCGAGGACCCCTACCGTTTCCTGCCCACCCTCGGCGACCTGGACCTCCATCTGATCGGAGAGGGCCGCCACGAGGAGCTGTGGAAGGCGCTCGGCGCGCGGGTCATGACCCACCAGGGCGTGACCGGCACCCGTTTCTCGGTGTGGGCGCCGAACGCGCGGGGCGTGCGGGTCGCGGGCGGCTTCGACTTCTGGGACGCGACCGGGTATCCGATGCGCTCGCTGGGCTCCAGCGGGGTGTGGGAGCTGTTCGTGCCCGGGGTCGGGGAGGGCGAGCTGTACAAGTTCGAGATCACCCGGCCGGACGGCTCGCACACCCTGCGCGCCGACCCGATGGCCCGGCGCACCGAGGTCCCGCCCGCCACCTCCTCGGTGGTGGAGGTCTCGCACCACGAGTGGGGTGACGCGGAGTGGATGGATCGACGTGGTGAACAGGCGGTGCACGAGGCGCCGTTCTCCGTGTACGAGGTCCACCTGCCGTCCTGGCGACCAGGGTTGACGTATCGCCAACTTGCCGACCAGCTCACCGCGTACGTCAGCGATCTCGGCTTCACCCACGTGGAGTTGATGCCGGTCGCGGAGCATCCCTTCGGCGGTTCCTGGGGCTATCAGGTCACCGGTTTCTACGCCCCGACGGCACGGCTCGGTACCCCGGACGACTTCAAGTACCTGGTGGACCGGCTGCATCAGGCGGGCATCGGGGTGCTGATGGACTGGGTGCCCGCGCACTTCCCGCGCGACGACTGGGCACTGGCGGAGTTCGACGGGCGCCCGCTGTACGAGCACCACGATCCGCTGCGGGCGGCCCATCCCGACTGGGGCACGCTGGAGTTCGACTTCGGGCGCCGCGAGGTGCGCAACTTCCTTGTGGCGAACGCGGTGTACTGGTGCGAGGAATTCCACATCGACGGGCTGCGCGTGGACGCGGTCGCCTCGATGCTCTACCTCGACTACTCGCGCGAGCCCGGCCAGTGGACGCCGAACGAGCGGGGCGGCCGGGAGAACCTGGACGCGGTGGCCTTCCTCCAGGAGATGAACGCCACCGTCTACCGGCGCTGCCCCGGCGTGGTGACCATCGCCGAGGAGTCCACCGCCTGGGACGGCGTGACCCGGCCCACCCATCACCGGGGTCCGAGCGGCTTCGGCGGTCTGGGTTTCGGGCTGAAGTGGAACATGGGCTGGATGCACGACTCGCTGGAGTACATGAGCCACGACCCCGTGCACCGCAAGTACCACCACCACGAGATGACGTTCTCGATGGTGTACGCGTACAGCGAGAACTACGTCCTGCCCCTCTCGCACGACGAAGTGGTCCACGGCAAGCGGTCGTTGGTGTCGAAGATGCCGGGCGACTGGTGGCAGCAGCGGGCGAGCCTGCGCGCCTACCTGGCCTTCATGTGGGCCCACCCCGGCAAGCAACTGCTCTTCATGGGTCAGGAGTTCGCCCAGGGCGCGGAGTGGTCCGAGGCCCACGGCCCGGACTGGTGGCTGCTCGACCCGTCGTACGGCGCCGCCGCCGACCACCGGGGCGTGCGCGACCTGGTGCGCGACCTCAACACCCGGTACCGCGCCGCCCCGGCCCTGTGGCAGCGGGACACCGACCCCTCGGGCTTCGCCTGGGTCATGGGCGACGCGGCCGACGACAACGTCCTCGCCTTCCTGCGCCGCGACGCCGACGGCACCCCGCTCCTGGCGGTGTCCCACTTCTCCCCGGCGGTCCGCCACGACTACCGCCTCGGCGTCCCCGACGACATCCCCGCCTGGCACGAAACCCTCAACACCGACAGCGCCCACTACGGCGGCAGCGACGTCACCAACCCGGACGTGATCAAGCCGGAGCCGCAACCCTGGCACGGCTTCCCGGCGAGCATCCGGCTGACGCTGCCGCCGCTGGCTACGGTGTGGCTGCGGCCGGCCTGACCTGGGCCCGGTCCGGGAGCCGTGCGCTCCCGGACCGGTGCCGTCACACGGTGGCCGGGGCCAGCCCCGCCGGGAGCTTCTCGCTGTGCAGGACGCCCAGGCGCTGGGTGGCGCGGGTCAGGGCGACGTACAGGTCGCTCGTGCCGTAGTCGCCGGGTTCCACCACCAGGACCGAGTCGAATTCGAGGCCCTTGGCCTGGCGGGGGTCGAGGAGGACGACGTGCCGGGTCAGGTCGGGTTCGGCTCCGGCGGTGATGCCGTCGAGGCGGGCGGCGAGGGACTGGTGGAGGGGGCGCGGGGCGATGATCGCCAAGCGGCCCTCGTCCGGGGTGAGTTCGGCGGCCGCCTCGGCGACGGCGCCGGGGAGGTCGTCGGTCACCTCGCGCACCCAGGGCCGTACGCCGGTCGAGCGGACGGAGGTGGGCGGCTCGAAGTCCGGGTCGGTGGCGCGGACCACGCCCGCGGCGAGGTCCATGATCTCGGACGGGGTGCGGTAGTTGACCCCGAGGCGGGTGTGTTCCCAGCGGTCCTCGACGTAGGGCGCGAGGATGTCCGACCAGGAGCCGACGCCCGCCGCCTCGGCGGTCTGGGCGGGGTCGCCGACCAGGGTCATGGAGCGGGTCGGACTGCGCCGCATCAGCAACCGCCAGGCCATCGGGGAGAGTTCCTGCGCCTCGTCCACGATGATGTGCCCGAACGCCCAGGTTCGGTCGGCGGCGGCGCGCTCGGCGGCGCTGCGGTGGTCGGCCTCCTCGTGGCGCTCGGCGAAGCGCTCGGCGTCGATGATGTCGTGCGCCGAGAGCACCTCGGAGGCGTCGGCGTCCTGCTCCTCCTTGTCGTCGAACTCGTAGGTGCGGGAGGCGTACGACACGTCCAGCACGCCCTGTGCGAAGGCGATCTGGTGCTGCCGCTCGCGTTCCGCGCGGGCGCGGATCATCCGGTCGTCCTCGCCGAGGAGTTCGGCGGCCTCGTCCAGCAGCGGCACGTCCGCGACGGTCCAGGCGCGGGTCTCCGGGCGGCGGATCGCATCGGCGTCCGCCGCCGGGAGGTGGCCGTCGGGCTCCTCGAGGAAGTCCGCGATCAGCCGGCGCGGGGTGACGCGGGGCCACAACTGGTCGATGGCGGACCAGACTTCGGGGTTCTCGGCGAGTTCGTCGCGGATCTGGGTGATGTCGGAGGGGTCAAGGAGGCTGGTGCCGTCGTAGGGGTCGGTGCCCACGCGTTCGGCGTACAGCTCGGTCAGCGCGTTGAGGATGTGCCCCTCGAAGTGCTCGCGGGCCACGTTGTGCGGCAGCCCGGTCGCTCGGGTGCGCTCGCGGGCGACGCCGACGAGCCCCTGGTCGAGCATCAGCACCTCGCGGTCGTGCTCGACGGCGATCACCGGGTCGGGCAGCGCCTGCCGGTCGCGTACGACGGCGGCGATCACGTCGGCCATCTCCGCGCGGCCCTTCACGGCGGCGGCCTCGGGGGTGTCCGTGGCGGTGGCCTTCACCCCGGGGAACAGCTCGCCGACGGTGGCCAGCAGTACGCCGGTCTCGCCGAGCGAGGGCAGCACCTCGCCGATGTAGCCGAGGAAGGCCGGGTTGGGGCCGACGATGAGGACGGCGCGGCGGGCCAGCAGCTCGCGGTGCTCGTAGAGGAGGTAGGCGGCGCGGTGCAGGGCCACCGCGGTCTTGCCGGTGCCGGGGCCGCCCTCGACCACGAGCACGCCCCGGTGCGGGGCCCGGATGATCTCGTCCTGTTCGGCCTGGATGGTGCGCACGATGTCGCCCATGCGGCCGGTGCGGGCAGAGTTCAGCGCGGCGAGGAGCACGGCGTCGCCGGTGGGGTCCTCGTGTCCGGTGCGCTCCTGGTCGCCGAGGTCGAGGATCTCGTCGTGCAGGGAGGTGACGCTGCGGCCCTCGGTGGTGATGTGCCGGCGGCGGCGCAGGCCCATCGGGGTGTGCCCGGTGGCGAGATAGAAGGGACGGGCGACGTCGGCACGCCAGTCGATGAGGACCGGGGTGCGTTCGGCGTCCTCCTCGCGCAGTCCGATGCGGCCGATGTGGTGGGTGGTTCCGTCGGACATGTCGATCCGGCCGAAGCAGAGGGAGCCGTCGACGGAGTTCAGCGCGGCGAGCAGCCCGGAGCGCTCGGCGACCAGGATGTCCCGCTCCAGCCGAGCCTGCTGGGGCTTGTCGCCCTGCGCGAGGGCGTCCTCGACCGAGGTCTCGGCCTCGCCGCGCAGCACGTCGACGCGCTCGTACAGTCCGTCGATGAATTCCTGCTCGTGCCGCAATTCATCGTCCGGAAATTCTGTGTTTGACAATTCCACTCCCGCCCGCATATACTGTGCTCACTGAACTTCTTCGCGATCACCTTTACGGAAGTCGCGAATCAATGAATATACATAAGGAAATCCCCCGAGCGCAATTGCTCGGGGGATTTCCTTATGCCCGCAAGGCCGCGGAGGGGGCCTGCGGGAGCCCTCCAGGGGTCTCACAGCACGTCGGCGTCGGCCAGCTCCTCCAGCAGCCGTCGCTTGGAGCGTGCTCCCACCATCGACCTGACCGGCGCGCCGTCGCGGTAGACGACCAGGGTCGGCGCAGAGAGCACGCCGTGCGCGAGGGCCGTCGCCGGGTTGCGGTCCACGTCCACCTGGACGACCTTGAGCCGGTCGCCCTCACTGAAGGCGATGTCCTTCAGCACCGGCACCATCTGGCGGCACGGCCCGCACCAGTCGGCCGTGAACTCCACAAGGACCGGCAGGTCGGACCCAACCACCTCCGCCGCGAAATCCGCGTCCGTCACTTCGGCCAGTCCGCTCGCCACGCTCATCGCGGCCCTCCCAGTTCGCACGAAGGCTCCGGACCCCCCGGAACCAGCGACTCGGCGGCCAGCTCCGCACGCGCCTCCTCGGCCCGCCGCAACTGCCCCGCGACCGTCTCCCGCACCGCCGCGAGCTGCCCGATCAACTCGTCCAGCTCGTCCAGCTTGCGCCGGTAGACCACGAGCGACGCCGGACACGAGTCGCCCTCGGGATGCCCGGCCCGCAGACACTCCACGAACGGCCGCGTCTCCTCCAGCTCGAACCCGAAGTCCCGCAGCGTCCGGATCTGCCGCAACACCCGCAGATCCCCCTCGTCGTACTCCCGGTACCCCTGCGCGTCCCGCCGCGCGGGCAACAGCCCCCGCGCCTCGTAGTACCGCAGAGCCCGGGTGGTCGTACCGGCCCGCGTGGCCAGCTCGCCGATTCGCATGTCAGGGACGGTAGGGGTTGACGTGGGGGGCAAGGCAAGGCGGTCAGCCGACTGAACCGGCCTTGAGGTGGCCGGAGAGGACCTGGAGTGCCGTCCAGGCGGCGGCGTCGGTTCCGTCGCCCAGGGGGTAGTGGAGAGCCGGAGCAGTCGCGGGACCCAGTTGCCGGGGCCGGAGGGCCAGGGGTGGCCGACGGGCGTGGGTGAGGCCGATGGTCCGTACGTCGCGCGGGCCGAGGGTGAAGGCGACCGGCAGGGGCGGGGGCTCCAGGAGCGACGGCTGCGTGAGATCGGCGCGGGCCACGCGCAGGGTGGTGAGCATGGTCGTCAGACCGTGTTCGCCGACCATCTTCTCGGCCAAGTGCTCCAAGGCGTCGAGGGGGACGTCGTCGGGTGCGGTGTAGCCGATGGTCAGGGTGGTGTCCTCGGCCACTCCGGCGGTGGTGCGCGTGACGCGGTGCGTCGCGATGGCGGGCCGGCCGGGGGTGCCGATGACAACGAGGTGGGTCGGCGCGGGTGCCCGGTCGCGGGACACCTCGGTCAGCTGACGTCGCGACCAGGGCAGGTTCACCGGCTCCGCCGTGCCCCAGCCTGCGGGTGGCGCGCCGGTGAGATGGTGCCAGGCGGTTTCCAGGGCCCCGCCCAGCTCCAGGTCTGCGTCGGGTGCGTGCACCGTGCGGAAGGAGACGGTGAGCTGCCGCTGCCCGGCGGGCGTGCCCCGCGCGGTGAACGCGTCGGCGATCTCTGTGCCGAGCGGGGTGAACGTGCCGTCGCGCCAGGCGAGCCGGACACCGGACAGGCCGTCGTGGTAGCCGCCCGCGGGGTCGTGGACCACCCACCGGTTGGGGGTGCCACCAAGCGCGGTGCGCAGTGGCAACGTCAGCCTGACGTGCGGCGGGGTGACGAGGTGAAACGCGCGGTCCGAGCGGGCGGCGGCGCGCAGGACGTCCGAGATCCACGCGGTGAGGGGGACGACGGGGCGGTCCGCCAGTACCACCGCAGTGGAATCGGTCAGCACGTCCACGACGGGCAGGGCGGCGGCGGTGTCCACGGCGCCGGTAGCCGTCGCCGGCAGCGTCCCGTCGTCGGAGACCGTCACGCGGGTGGCATGGCCGGCCTCGGGCGGCCATGTGATGCCGCCGAGCAGCATGGTCAGGCGGCCGCAGACGGATCCCGCGAGGGATTCGGCCGCGGGGACCGCTGTGGAAGCCCGTGTCTCGGTCCACCAGTACGGCGGCTCGGGTGCGCCGATCCGCGAACCGAGCAGCCGCTCGGCCTCGCCGGAGATGTGGACGAGAAACGGCGCCTCGACCGACACCAGCGGGCGCCCGTCCGCCGTGCAGAGCTGGAGGACGGCCCCGCCGTCCGTGGCGGTCAGAGCCAGCTCGGGTCCGCCCGCGTGCAGCGCGGCCAGCAGGGATCCGGTGTCGGGCATCTTCGGCGTGAGCGCGATGACGTCCTTGGTCATGCCGGTGCCTCCCCGGGCCCGCTCTCCGCCGCGAGGGCCGTCTGGATGAGCTGGTGTCGGCGGCCCCGCCGTACGAGAGTGCCCCGGCCCGGCGGCTGGGCGGAGGCGTACAGACCGGGGAAGAGCTGGCCCTCCGTACGGTCGCCCGTCATCACCAGCGCTGTCGTACCGGTCTCGCGCAGCGCCGTCAGGACGGGGTCGTACAGGGCGCGCGAGGCGCCCGCGACACGGCGCGCCACGACGAAGTGGAGTCCGATGTCCTGGGCGGCGGAGATGTACGGCAGGAACGGAGCGAGAGGCTGCGAGCCCGCCGCGGTGAGGACGTCGTAGTCGTCGACGAGGATCACGATGCGCGGGCCGGAGAAGCCGGGTTCTTCGTTCATGGCGTCGGGATCGACGGTCTCCGGGAGGCGCTTCTCCAGCTCGGCCTTGATGCCCTCGGCCAGCGCGAGGGAGAGCTTCGCGTTGTGCGCGTAGCCGCCCCTGTACGGTTCCGGCACCGCGCGGCGCAGGCCCCGCCGGGGATCGAAGACCGCGAACACCAGCTCGTCCTCGCCGTATCGGTCCACGAGTGCTTGGGAGACCAGCCGGAGCAGGTTCGTCCTGCCGCACTCGTTGTCCCCGAGAACCAGGAGGTGCTGGTCGGTCCCGAACAGGTCCAGGACGACCGGGGCCAGGGAGTCCTGGTCGACCCCGATCGGCACCGCGCGCGGTTCCTTGTCCGGGCCGGGCAGTCGTTGCGCGGGCAGGCGTGTCGGCAACACCCGGACAGGGGCAGCCGATTCACCGTGCCACGCGGCCCGCAGGGAACGCGCGGCGGATTCGAGGGCCGCACCCAGGTCCGCCGCCGAGGCGAGAGCGTCGAGTCTCGGGAGGGCGACCTGGGCGAACAGCTTGCCGTCGGTGAGGGCACGGCCCGGTGCGTCCGCAGGCAGGGTCTCGGAGAGCTTGCGGTCCACGGAGGAGTCGGTGGAGTCGTTCAGCCTGAGCTCGATCCGGCTGCCGAACATCGACTGCGTGGCGATGCGTACGTCATTCCAGCGGAGCATGCCCGCCACGACGTGGATGCCGTAACCGCCGCCCCGTCTGAGGAGGTCGGTCACCGGCTCGTCCAGGTCGGCGAACTCGTCCCGCAGTGCGCCGAACCCGTCGATGAGCAACACCACTTCGGTGGAGCCCAGTTCGGGCAGTTCGCCCTTGGCGCGCAGGGCACGGAGCTGGTCGACGGAGTCGATGCCGCGCTCGCGGAAGACCATCTCCCGCTCGGCGAGCATGGCGCGCACCTCGGCGACCGTGCGCGCGGCGCGTTCGTGGTCGGCACGTCCGGCGATGCCTCCGACGTGCGGCAGTCCGGCAAGCGCGCCGAGGCCGCCGCCGGCCAGGTCGAGCCCGTAGAGCGCGACATCGGGCGGGGTGTGTGTGACGGCCAGGGACAGGGCTAGGGTGCGCAGCAGCGTGGTCTTGCCGGACTGCGGGCCACCGATAACGGCGGTGTGGCCGCCGGCGGTGTTCAGGTCGTGCACCCACCGGCTCTGCCGCTGCCGCGCCGGGTCGTCCAGTATTCCGAGTGGCACTCGCAAGGGGCTGTCTGCTTCAGCGAGTCGCATTCCGTCGCCGGACACCCGCAGTGGTCCGGCCGCTCCGGTCAGCGTCACCGTCTCGGGCAGCGGGGGCAGCCAGATCCGGCGCACCGGTCTCCCGGCGCCCGCAAGTTGGTCCACGACGGTGGACAGCACCGTGGGCCCCGTCTCCCGCTCGCGCGGAACCGCCGTCCGGTCGTCGCTCTCCGAACCGGCGGGCGTGTCCAGCGTGTTGTAGGCCGGGTAGGGCCACGCCGAGGGCTCGTCGTCGGCCACCGCGGCCTGCCGGACCGGCCCGCGGTACGCACCGGAGACGAAACCCGCCTTGAAGCGCGTGTAGGTGGAAGTGTCGACCTTCAGGTAGCCGAAGCCGGGAAGCGGCGGCAGGGTGAAGGCGTCCGGGGTGTCCAGGACCGTCCGCGACTCGTCCGCCGAGAAGGTGCGCAGCCCGAGCCGGTAGGACAGATAGGTCTCGAGTCCCTTCAGCCTGCCGCTCTCGATGCGTTGACTGGACAACAGCAGATGCACGCCGATGGAGCGGCCGATCCGCCCGATGGAGAGGAACAGGTCGATGAAGTCCGGTTTGGCGGTCAGGAGTTCACCGAACTCGTCGATCACTACGAACAGATGTGGAAGGGGTTCGAGATCCGGGCGGCCGGTCTGTCGCAGCGATCGGTAGTGCCCGATGTCGGCGATGTTCCCGGCGTCCTTCAGTACCTGCTGGCGCCGCTTGATCTCACCGGCCAGCGAAGTGTGGACGCGCTCCACCAGGTCGGCCTGGTTCTCCAGGTTGGTGATGACACCCGACACATGGGGCAGCCGCGCGAACGGTGCGAAGGTGGCACCACCCTTGTAGTCGACCAGCACCATCGCCAGGTCCTCGGGCGGGTGCGTCGTCACCAGCGCGAGCACCAGAGTGCGCAGCAGTTCGCTCTTGCCGGAGCCCGTCGAGCCCACACACAGTCCGTGCGGTCCCATGCCGAGTTCCGACGACTCCTTCAGGTCGAGCAGAACCGGCTGGTGCCGATCGTCCAGCCCGATCGGCACACGCAGGAAGTCCCGCTCGCCACGTGGTGCCCACTGCCGCGGCAGGTCGAGCGCCGCCGCATCGTCGATGCCGAGCAGATACGGGAAGTCCACCGGCCCCGACACCGGTGCGCCCTCCGCGGACGACTCCGGGGACAGCCGCAGCGGCGCCAGCATCCGGGCGAGCCCCTCGGCCCCCGCGTCGCTCACCGGGTCCAGGGTTCCGGAGACCCGTACGACCCGCTCGCCCCGCAGATCCTCGACCACGACCCGGTCCTCGTCGACGACGATCCGCACCGCGACGTCACCGGGCTCCTGCACCTGCTCGGCGAGCAGATGCACGACCGTCACTCCCATGTCGGCGAGGGTCACGGCCGAGTCCGGGCGCGGGAGTTCGGCCGCGTTGTGCCCGTACTCGTCGCTCACCACGAGCAGACGGCTGCCGAGGCCGAGCGCCGCACGGCCGGCGAGTCCGCGGCGCACCTCGGCCGCGTAGGAGGCACGCTTCTTCAGGTCGGTTCCGATGACGTGGGCCAGCTGGGTCACGTCCGGTGCGATCCTGCGGGCGGCGACCGGGCCGTCGTCCGTGCCGGTGTCGAGTACGTGCGGCAGCCACTTGGCCCACTCCCACTCCGCCAGGCGCTCGCCGGGAACGCCTAGCCCGAGTGCCAGGTCGTCCGGCGCGTGCGTCACCGCGGCCTGCACGAGGAGCGCTCGCGCGACACGCAGGACCCCCTCGCGGTCGCCCACCACGCTCACATCGCCCGCGCGGTCCAGCGGCACCGTCAGCGGATGGCCGGCAGACGTGGTGAACCGGGCCTGAAGAGCGCGCGCCTCGTTCAGCATGAACGGGTCCGGTGGGGTGAGTACCCCGCCCACCGCGTTCTGCCCGACCACCACTTCCTGCACCGGCACATCGCCGACGCCCACACGCACCCGCAGGAAGTCCGCGTCCGTGCGCCGCCGTTCCCACAGCCGGGCCGGGTCGCGCAGGAGGTCGTACAGCGCCGCGGGCGGTGGGCTGAGTTCCCGTGCCGCCTGCCGTCGCGCCCGTTCGGCCGCGCCCAGTTCCTCCCGCAGTTCCTCCAGATACTCCAGATACCGTTCGCGCTGCACCCTGCGCTGACGCTGCGCCTTGCCGCGCTGCGACAGGAACAGCGCCACCGCGCCCAGGAGCGCGATGACGAGCACGACCGCGCCGAGTCCCGCGAACTGGCTGGACCGGATGACGGTCATCATCACCACGGACCCCATGACACCGGTCATGGGCAGCAGTGCGGTGGCCGCGCTGCCCATCTTGCCCTCGGGCAGATTCGGCGGCGGCTCGATGGTGCGCGCCTCGGTCTCGGGCAGCGGGCGGGTGGCCCGGGCCGGGCGGTGGATCAGGTGCTGTGTCAACGGACCCGCACCGCCCGCCGGAGCGCCTCCGCCGCCAGCCGTGTGGCCGCACGGCGTGTGGCCAAGGCGAGGAGTTCCGTACGGATGGGACCGCCGGCCGCGAGATGCCGGTCGTAGGGCAGGTGCACGATGGTGACCCCTGTCTCGCGCAGATGCGCCGTGGCCGTCTTCAGATCGAGGTTCATGTCGGGAGTGCCCGAGGTGAGGGCGACGGTGGTGGAAGCCAGGGCGTCGTGCGGAAGCCGGGCCAGCCAGTCGAGGACGACACGGGTGCCGCCGACGCCCTCGGCGGTGAGCGGCGCGACGACGACGCGGGCATGGGCGGTGTCCATCGCGGCACGGGCCACTTCGGCGGGCAGCGTCTCGCAGTCCACGACGGTGACGGCGAAGTACCGGCGCAGTGCCTGCGTCACCTTGAGGTAGACCCGCGTCTCCAGGGGCGCGCCGACCCGTCCCTGGCTCGCCGGCAGCAGCCAGCCGCCATCCGAGACGGGCACCAGATAGCCGGTGATGTCGGTGAGCTGCATGGACGGGGTGAGGATATGGGCCA
Source organism: Streptomyces sp. NPDC026659 (assembly GCF_040638245.1). Classification (NCBI taxonomy): domain Bacteria; kingdom Bacillati; phylum Actinomycetota; class Actinomycetes; order Kitasatosporales; family Streptomycetaceae; genus Streptomyces; species Streptomyces sp. NPDC026659. The sequence continues at coordinate 15,790 of NZ_JBEZXY010000002.1, forward strand.
GTTCGGCGCAGGACCAGCGCACCGACTCCGCGCCCATCCGCACGGGCAGCGTGCCGAGCGCGGCGTCCGCCTCCAGCGCAAGCACCGGGTCGTGCCGGTAGTGGTGGAGGGTACGGGCGAGCAGCGCGGCAGTCGTCGTCTTGCCGACTCCGCCCCGGATGGACGTCACGGCGATCACACGGCCCGTGGTCACCGGTTGCTGCAGCTCCAGCGCGATCCGCGTCTCCTCCGCGACCTCCTGCGAGGCGGACGCGGCCAGCCGCAGGATCGAGCGTCCGGTGCGCTGGGTGACTGAGTCCCCGTGTTGCGGCTTGCCGAGGGCCATGGCGAGGCGGGGGTCGATGGTGGGGACGGACTCGGGGGTGGGCAGCGGGCGGGCGAGGTCTGTGGGGGTGCGACGGACGGGGGAAGCGTGCGCAGGGGCCGGGTACGGGGCAACGCGCTGTTTCTCCGGCACCGGCGCATCGGACCCGGTGCTGTCGTCCGTGGGTACGGCGGCTGCCGGACTCGGCAGGGGTACGTCACTCCGCAGCTCCCGCAGCACCTCGTCCTGCCAGCCGTCCTGAGGCCGGGTCATGCTTGCCGCCTCCCGCTCACGCGAACGTGCCGAGCAACCGCCCGTACACCCCGAAGACGCCCATCACGAACGGGAACAGCGCGATCACCCCGATGGACTCCAGTACGTCGCCGAGCCGGCGCAGCCGTACCCGTACATGCTCGGGCGGCTGGACGACGAGGACGGCGAGCGGAACGACCGCCAGCGCCACCGGTACCGCGAGCGGAGCGGCCGTGTCCGACCGCTCCTGCCACACCCAGGCAAGCCGGACGAGCACCACCGCGGCGGCCACGAGCAGTGCGACCACCTCGGGGACCAGCGGGTACGCCCGCGCCCGCAGACCGAGCACCAGCGCCACGGCCACCCCGAGCAAGACCGTCCAGACCGAGACCGTGCGCAGCGCGAGCGCTCCGGCGACGGCGGCGGACGCGGCGGTCACGATCGTCGCCAGCACGAGCCCCCGGTGCGTGGCTGCGAGCGCGGTCGATACCTGATACCGGCTCACGGAGACCCCACCGGACCTGCGGTCGTCGAGCCCCGCGAGGCCCGAGGCCATCAGCGCGAACCTGGGCAGCAGCCCCAGCACGACCACGGACACCACGGCGAGCAGCGCCCCTGAACGTGCGGCCGGCTGGAAGAGGAGGGCGGCCTCCCAGCACAGGCCACCGCCCACGAGCGCGGCAGCGCCGAACAGTCCGCCCCGCCCGAGGGACGAGCACCAGCCGAGCAGCAGCAGTGCTCCTGCCAGGACCCCCACGACACCGGCGAGCCGTGCCGGCCCCGGCCAGTTGTGGGCATCCGCGAGACTCCAGATCCCGAGGACACCGAGGGCACCACCGGTGACGGCGAGCGTGGCAGCGAGCCCGCGCGCCCCGGTCCATCCGGCCACGGCGCCCGCGACCGCGCCGAGCACGGCGAGGACGACCAGCGCGGTACCCACCGTCTGTGCGGCGAACTCCTGTCGGGCGAGGGCGGATGCGGCGAGGGCCCAGGTGACCGTGGCAGCCCCGGCGACGACGCGTCGCGCCGCCGGGTTCCATCGCCAGGCCCGTACGTCCAGGTCGTCGGCGGCTTCGTCGGTCACATCGTGGATGACGGGCGCGGAAGGGGCGTCCTCCACGCGCACGAGCCGCAGCACCGCGCCGTCGGCCACGGCCGCCGACTCCAGGGTGGCGTCCGGCTCCAGGACACTGCCGTCGCCCGTGACCAGATGACGCATCTGCGGTCGTGTACCGACCTGGTCGTCCAGCAGCCGCATCACCTCGGGAAGCAGCCGTCCGACCGACTCCCGCGAAGGCAGGACCAGATCGACCCGCCGCCGCTCACCGACCAGAGTGACCCGGCTCAACGCCAGTCCCGTATGGCTCGATGTCCCCGTAGATAGCACGCGTTCGAACTTATCACCGAGTGGTGGTCGCCCCTGTGGGCGCCTGAGTGGCAGGCAGCACCCGGTGCGAAACGAACGACCACCCCACACAGCCGGCACACAGCACGGCCCCGATCACGACCCCCGCGAACGCCTTCCCCAACCGCTCATCGGCGGTACGTCGCTGCCGCTGCCCGCCGAACAACACGGCATCCCGCAACCGTCGCCGCCGCACCGCGACGGATTCGAGCAGTTGGCTGTCATAGTCCTGGGCCGACATGGACGGATTCCTTACGTCGCCGAAACAATCTCAGACTTCGAACTCGCCGACCCAGTCCCGCTCAAGGAGGTGCTTGGGGAGGTAGTCCGACTCCACGTCGATCGGGAAGCCGGCGTCGTAGGCGAGGCAGGTGATGGCCAGAAGACTGAACGACACGACACCCGCGAATTCGTTCGCACGCTCATCGTCGGCCGTCCAGTAAGTCCTGTGGAGCTGCAACGCTTCCATCAGCGCGACATTGAAGGCACTGTGATCCTTGCGAAGAAATTGGTAAAAAAGATTGATCGGCGGATACAGGACATTTTGAAGGAGATCACGAGGTGCGATCATCGCCACTTCGGGGAATGAATTATCGATCGCCGACCCCAGTTTCTCCACCAGGCCCGGCCGCTCCATCCAATATGTCTGAAGCGCATCGATCCAGTTGTAGACGTACTCGTCGCCACGAACACCCGATGCGCGCAGCACCTGCAACGGAACCTCGCACAGCTCAGTCATGCGTGCCTGATCACGGCAGACGATGGCGAGCCAGAAAGCGCTAAGCCAGTTCCCCGCATTCGCGTAGAACTGAGGGCCCGTCGCGGGAATCGAACGCACCTCGCCAACGATCCGGCACTGCACAGCACCCTGAGTCCGCGCCGCTGCGGCGAAGGCCGCCTGCCTGATCTGCATGGCAGTCACGGCGGCTTCCCATGTGGGAAGTTCGGAGGCCTGCGGGTCGATGATGAGGCGAGCCTCGAGAAGGGTGAGGGACTCATCGACGGCGAACGCGAACGCTGTAGTGGACGCTCCCAGGCTTTGGGCGTCGCTCTTCACCTCCTCAGCCATGCACTGAACCGCAGCCATATCCACAACACCCGGCCGACGATGCCGAATCACTGCTTCGACCACAACACTCCCTGCGCGACTGCGCTCCCACGAACGCCTCGTGGTCCGATTGATCCGCATACCGAACAACCTGCGCATCAGGTGTTGATTCGACCGATCCAGGTGCGATCCAAGAGATGCCTGGGAAGGTAGTCAGACTCGATGTCCACCGGAATGTTCGCATCGTATGCCATGCACGCGATGGCCAACGGCCCCAACGCAACGAGCCCCTCACCACTGCGAGATCGGGCCTCATCGCCACTCCAGTACTCCTTGTGCCAGACGAGAGCCTCGGCCAGAGCAGCGTTGAACTTCCCTGCTTCCTGCCGCTGATAACGATGAAAAAGCTCCAGAGGAGGATAAAGGATCTTCAACATGAGTTCGGCGCTCGCGATGTGAGGGGAAGCCGGATCAGTTCCATTGATGGCGGAAACCAGGCCGTCCCACATCTCCCGGCGACCGAACCAGGCGTCTTGGAGGGTCTTCACCCAGGAGTAAATATACTCATCAAATTCCACTCCGGACGCACGAAGAAAGGAGACCGGAATCCTGGCCAATTGCTCAAGTCGTTCATTTTCACGACAAACAGCAGCCAGATAGTACGCGGTAAGCCAGTTCCCTGCATGCAGATACTCTTGAGGCCCGGTTGCGGGAAGGTGTTTCACCTCATCTCCGACACGACAGGCGACAGGTCCGTCCACAGAGGCTCCAGAAATGAAGAGCGCCGAACCGACTTGCATCGCAGTGATCCACGCCTCCCACGTTGAAAGTTCTGCAACCGTGGGGTCGATCGCACAGCGCCACTTGGCCGCCACAAGGGAGTAGCCCAAGGCGTCAAAGCGATCAAAATCAGACGTTTCAATACCGGAAACGACCTCTTCGGAACTCTTGACGATCGGTGCCATGGCCTTGGCAGCATCATCGACCGGAAAGTCATGCCGGAGAATGCGAAGGTCCACGCAACCTCCTCTCAGTGAATCCTCAAATACTCGACTATGACACCAGAGTAGAGGGAGCCATCGGGCTCCCTGGCTTTGACCAGAACATACTGCAGCTTCCCCGACTTGAGCGCGGCACGGAACTCACTCGCCAGCTCGGCCTCTCGCATACCACGGGCCGTCATCTCGGCCATGATGGTCCGCAGGTACAGCACCGTCCCCTGCTTGACCCGCATACCGGCAGCACCACCGTCGTCACCCAGATGAGGAGCCTTGGGGTTCTCCGGATCCGCGCGCCCTCGACGCCAGTCAAGATCGTTTCCGGGGGCCTTGTCCTCGACTATGAGGATCCCATCCTTGTCGACCCTGTAAGCCGCGTCGAACGAGTTGGCGCCATTAGGTGTCTTGGGCAGATCGATCGGCGTGGCATCAGGAAACTGGTGGGGAATTCCATGAAGCCGAGAAGATTCTTCGCCCAACGCCTCAGATATTTTACTGTTGGGCGGCACATCGCCCAACTGCCGCGCATAATCGGCCTGAGCGTGAAGAAGTGCGTCATAATGGAGGGCAGAAGGTGTTTCCTCGTACACCCTTTGCGCATTCATGAGATCTCGATAAACCTGGCGGTTTGCCGCCGCCCTGTCGAGTTCCGGCAAGACTTCGTGGGGCGCGGTGTCTCGACCGAGCGGCTTGGACCCGAACCGGACTTCGGACGGCCCGCTCGGCAAGTCATGCTTGGCTACCCACTGCCCCTGAGGATCTCTCGCCAGCTGAGGAAGCTCGGTGCCGTCCACCAGCCCTATATTGGGTCTACGTCGGCCCAGCGTATCGTAATGGTTTTTGAACCAATCCGGGTCTTCATTTGCTTTTCTAACATGTTCATCCTGAATCTCCTTACGCTGCTCCGGAGACAGGTCCCGCCCCTGCTTGTCCTCAGAGGCTTGATCCTCAGGGTGACTTGGCTGGTTACCGTCAACGCCCCTGCCTGTACCCGGCGGCCTCGAACCCGAGCCGCTGGTGCGAGCCGCGTGGCCCCCCTCACCTGACTGCAGGTGGGGAGCAACGGTGTGCTCTGGGCTGCTCGTGACGTGCTCAACGCCGCCAACCGGGTCGGCTATCGAGTTGGTTACCGAAGGAGCCTCGACCAATGCGGGAGAGCGAGTTGCCGCCGACGCCCCCGTACGCCGGGCGGAATCCAGAACAGCACGGTCGTCGGCCGACAGCTCGGTCGCGGTGTGGCCTGCGTGCTGGCGCAGACTTCCATCCGCGTTCAGGACATGACCGCCCTGGGTCAGATAGACGGGCCTGCCCTGAGCGTCGACGTATTCGATCGCGTTCTCGGGTATGGAGACATGACTGTGTACAGGGCGCAGCGGGGTGTCGACGGGCGCGTAAGTGCCGCCCAGGTCCGCCATGTCCGCGTACGCCCCGGTACGCAGGTTCTTCAAGGTGGTGAAGGTGTCGCCGACACGGACGAAGGCGAACTTGGCCGCCTTGCCCGCGTAGGTCATCGGGTCGATGGCGCGGCCAGCCTTGCCGGCCAGGGAGAAGGCACGTGCCGCCGCGCCCGCCTTGCCCGCACCGCTCGCCGCGCCACCGATGCCGTCGGTGCCGAGCACCGTCAGGACGTTGAAGCCGACCGCACCCGCAGCGCGGCCCGGGTTGGTCTTCCATTCGTCGTAGGCGACGAAGCCCTTCACCGCCTGCTTGTAGGCCGTACGCGAATCACGGAGCCAGGACGGCAGTTGGTCGTCCGGGGTCAGCCACCAGGCGCCCCCGGTCGCGGTGGTGAGTGTCGCGGCCGTGCCGAGTTTCGCGAGGTTCTCCCACGCGTCGCCAGCCGCACCCCAGCCGTCCGAGCCGAACAGGGTGCCCACGCCGTGGATCGTGCCGATGACACCGTCCTGCCAGACGCCGTCCCACACCTGCTTGCCCTGGTGGGCCAGCCACGCCCACCCCTCGTACTCCCGCTCGGCGGGCGCTCCCCAGGGGGTCGCCTCGGCGTGGTCGAGGTCTTCGGCCCGGTAGCCGTACTTGTTCTTGCCGCCGGAGCCGTCGTCGACGCCCATGCGGGTGCCGCCGATCAGCGCCATGATCTTGTTGTAGGCGGTGCGTTCCGCGGCCTGGAAGGCGGCCACCGTGTGATTGACGTCGTGCCAGAGGTCGTTGTTGTGGTCGACCTTGTCCTGGTCCTTGCGCCAGTCGTCGTCACCGGCGACCGCGTTCACGAACGCGGTGGCATCCGCCTTCAGCGTTTCCAGCTTCTTCACCAGCGGCTGGGCTTCGGAGCTGTAGTCCGACAGTGCCGTAGCGACCTTCTCCAGGTCGTCGGCGAAAGCGTCGGATTTCTGCTTCACCGGAAGCGTGCTGGCGAACAACTGCTCCGCTTCCGGAGCCTCGTAGAAGGCGGAAAGTCCCTGGAACTCTGTGTGCACGTCCGCTCCGGAGGCGCGCAACTGGCCCGCGTCCGCCGTCAGCAGCATCACATCGGTGTCGAGCGTGCCCAGGTCGCCGATGAAGTGCGGTATGCCGGACGGATCGATCAGCTTCGCGTCGTCACTCATCGGCGGGGCCGGCCCTCCCCGTGGCTCCCGTCCGCGCCGGGCAGATCCACCTTCGGCTCCTTGGCCGCCTCCTGCTGCGCGTTCGCCGCCTGCTCCAGAGCACCGGCGACGTACCAACGGGTCGCCTGGTCGGCCCCGTTCAGGGACTTCGAGGTGCGCTTGGCGATGTAGACCAGGTCCCGGCCCCAGGCCTGCGCGAACTGTCCCAGCGCCGAGCCGACCAGGCCGACCGTACTGCTGTAGGGACCGTACTGGCTGGTCAGCGTGCCGGCCGCGGACGCAGCCTCCTCCAGGTTGCCCTGCGTCGCACTGCCCACGTCCGACATGTTCTTCGCAGCGGTGCCCGCCTTGGACAGCACGCCGTACACCCCGGCCGGATCGACGTCCCACCCCGTCACGAAATGCCCCTCATCCCCGTACCCGCCGAGCACCTGCCCGGCGGACGCCTACCGCCGTGTCAGCCGATGTTGTCGACCGCGGCCCGGGCCTTGGCCAGCGTGGCCTGTGCGGTCCCGTCGTTCTTCTCCAGCGTGCCGCGCACCAGTTGGATGATGTCGCGGACCTCGCCCGCGGCCTTGTGCCAGCGGGCTTCCTTGCCGTGGTACTCGTCCGAGACCCCGTCGGCCTGGTAGTCGGCCATCGCGGCCTTCACCGCGCTCTCGCGCTCGCCGAGCACCGTCTCCAGCCGGCCGATGATTCCCTGCAGGCTGCTCTGCACGTCGGCGGAGGCGCCCGTGTCGTATGAACGGCGATCCTGATTGGCCATAATGCTCAAGTCCCCCTCGTGGCTCAGCCGCGGAAGCGGGCCGCGTCGAAGTTCGCGGCGCTCATCGTCTGGTGGGCGTTGTCGGACTGCTCCTGATCACCACTGACGAACGCGTGGTCCATGCCGGACTGGCCGCCCAGGATCGACGCGAGCGAGCCGTTCAGCGCGGCAGTGATCTCGTCCGCGCGCAGCTTGAACGAGTCGAACACGGCCTTGCCCTCGCCGTTGAACTTCCCCTCCAACGGCTGTGCTGCGGCGATCAATTGCTGGATCAACGCGCCCAGGTCGTCACTCGACCCGACCGTGCTCTTCGTCAGCGTCGCAAGCGTCGTCGACCCCATGTCGAACTTCATGGAGATTCCCCCGCACCCGTAGTCCAGAACGTCGATCGGCGCGACGTCCCGGCGCGCTCAGACGCCACTCACGTCACGTCACACATCTCATCACACATATTTGTCTGTCCTGCGGCGCTGCGGCAACGCAGGTCGGCGAGTTGGCTTGATCGCCCCTTGGTGCTCGCCGAACAGGGGACTCCCGACAGGGACTGATCACAACCCCGCCGACTCCTCCACCTCCAGCAACGAAGCACTCCGCCGCTCCTCGTCGAACTTCCTGCGCCCGCCCCGCAGCCCGAACAGCCGCTTGGCCAGGGCGATGTAGAGGACCGCGAGGATGTTGAGGGTCAGGGTGGCGATCTTGACCCAGCTGATGTGTTCGGTGAGTTCGTAGATTTCCAGGGGGAGGAAGGCGGCCGTGGCGACGACGGTCAGATACTCCGCCCAGCGCTTGGCGTACCAGAGGCCGACCGCCTCGATCAGTTCGATCAGGGCGTACCCCACGAGCACGGCCGCCACCGCCAGGAGCGTGGAGTGGTGGTAGCCGAACACCTTCTGGATCGAGCCGATGACCGGGGAGTGGTCCAGGTCGTAGTGGAAGTGGCGGAAGACCGGGCGGAAGACGTCCAGGTACTCGTCGAAGAGGCGGCGCACCGCGTCCTGGCTGTTGCTGAACTTCCAGACCGCGACCGCGACGAGGACGATGAACACCCCGCGCAGCGCCCGTTCCACGGCGAGGAAGCGCAGGATGAACAGGTCCCGCAGCACCTTTCCGCGCGGGACGAGCGGGGCCTCCGACGCCGGGCCCGAGCCGTGCGGCTCGCCCGGGGTGAAGTCGCCGCAGCGCAGGCAGCGCCAGATGTCGCCCAGTTCGGTGCGGGCGTGCAGGCGTATGCGGAGTCGGGGGTCGTCCGGCGCGTAGGTCACATGGCCCTTGCGCGCGCAGGTCCGCCGGTCCCAGTCGATCTTCATCCCCCGTGCCTCCGTGGGTACGTGCCGTGCCGGCTCCGCTGGTTCACGGTTCCGGCACGGCACGTTAGTGGATCTCGGCGGGCCGTTGGGTGCGGGTGGTCAGTTGGCCAGGGTTTCGGCCGGTTACGAAGCCGGGGCCGGTACCGTCCCGGGTTCCTTGACGGGCTCCGACTCCGGGGCCTCCGCTTCGGCCACTCCGGCCGTCGTGGCGACCTCGGCCTCCATCCCCTCGGCCCCCCGCGCCGTCCCGGGAACCTCCCGCTCCCCCCGCCCCGGCAGCAACACCGTCACCACCACCGTGCCCACCGCCAGAATCACCGCCCCGATCAGGCTCGTGTGCGCCACCGCGTCGGAGAACGACGCGCCGACCGCCTCGGCCATCCGGTGCGCGCCGGACGCCAGTTGGGTCGCCTGGGCCTTCAGCTGTGCCGCCTGCTGCGGGTCGGTCGCGGCCGCCGCCTTCGCGGCCAGCGCGTGCGCCTTGTCGCCGATGCCCTGCGCGACGGCGTATCCCGCGCCGACGGAGTCCCGCGCGGTGTCCAGCGCGCTTGCCGGGAGGCCGGACCCGCGAGTGGCCGAGGTCAGGTGGTCGCCGTAGGACGTGGCGAGGAGCGAGCCGAGGATCGCGATGCCGAGCGAGCCGCCCAGTTCCAGGGAGGTGTCGTTGACCGCGCCGCCGACGCCCAGTTCGGACTCCGGGAAGGAGCCCATGATCGCGTCGGTGCAGGGCGAGAGGGCGAGGCCGATGGCGAGGCCCAGGACGACGAGGGGCGCCACGAAGTCGCCGTACGTCGAGCCCGCGTCCACGCGGGTCAGCAGCGCGAGCGCGACCGTGCCGCCGAGCATGCCCGCGCCGACCGTCCAGCGCATCCCGACGCGCGGGGTGAGGAAGGCGGTGAGCGCCGAGCCGGCGAACACCGCGCCGGCCAGCGGCAGCATCCGTACGCCGGTCTCCAGGGCGTCGTAGCCCAGGACGAACTGGAGGTGCTGGGTCAGGTAGTAGAAGGCGCCGAAGACGGCCAGGAAGAACAGGGCGACGGCGAGGTTGGAGCCCGCGAAGCGGCGGTCGGCGAAGCGGCGTACGTCCAGCACCGGGCGCGGGTGCCGCAGCTCCCAGCCGACGAAGGCGATCAGACCGAGGCCCGCGACGACCGCGGCGGTGACGGCCTTGGTGCCCCAGCCGAAGTGCGGGCCCTCGATGATCATGTAGACGAGCGCGCCGACCCAGACGACCGAGAGCAGGCCGCCCACGTAGTCGATCCGCTCGCTGTGGCCCGCCTTCGACGGCGGTACGAGGACCAGGGCGGCGACGATCGCGACGGCCGCGATCGGCACGTTGATCAGGAAGGTCGAGGACCAGCCGTGGTCGCGCAGCAGCGCGCCCGCGACGACCGGTCCGGCGGCGATGGCGAGGCCCGCCGTCGCGGTCCACAGGGTGATGGCCTTGGCGCGCTCGGCGCGCGGGAAGGTCGCCGCGAGCAGCGAGAGGGTGGCCGGCATGATCAGCGCGGCGCCGAAGCCCATCACGGCGCGCGCCGCGATGACGGTGGTGGAGCTGTCGGCGAAGTACCCGAAGACCGCGCCCCCGCCGAACACGGTGAGACCGAGGATCAGCGCCCCGCGACGGCTGTACTTGTCGCCGATCGCGCCAAGGAGCAGCATCAGCGCGGCGTACGGAACGGTGTAGCCGTCGATCACCCACTGGAGGTCGGCGCTGGAGAGCCCCAGGTCACGGGTCATGTCGGGAGCGGCGACCGTGAGGGCGGTGTTCGCCATCACGATGATCAACAGGCTGAGGCACAGCACGAGCAGTGCCCACCAGCGCCGGGGGTACGGGCGCCCCGTTCGCTCGACCGGTTCGTTCATGACGAGTCGCATGGCAGGGGTGGCCTTCCTCAACAGCGTGCGCGACGGGACAACCTGCGCGAAATGGATTTGCACAGGAGCGTGCAATTGCACAACGATGTGCAATGTACGCCGCTGCACAACGCTGTGCAAGTCGAGAGGATGTGCACAATGACTGCCATGACCACGGGTAACCCCAGCCGCGCCGACACCAACCGGCGCCGCATCCTCGATGTCGCGCTCACCGAACTGCTGCGTGACCCCGAGGCCTCGATGGACCAGATCGCGCGCGCGGCGGGCGTCGTACGGCGCACGGTGTACGGGCACTTCCCGAGCCGGGAGGCGCTGATCGGCACGCTCGTGGACGAGGCGGTGCAGGTGCTGACGGAGACCGACGCGTGCGCCCGGACGGACGTGACGGACCCGGCGGAGGCGGTGGCCCGCTCGGTGCTCACGGTCTGGGAGATCGCCGACCGCTACCGGCTACTGGTGGCCCTCGCCCAGCGCACGGTCACCGTGCAGGGCATCCGCGACCGGCTCGCCCCGCTGCGCGCGGAGAAGGCGCGGTTGCTCCAACGCGGCCTGGAGGACGGCACGTTCAGCTCCCCGCTGCCGCCCGCGGCGCTCTCGCTCGTCCACGAGCAGCTGCTGTTCGCGGTGATGGAGGCCGTGAACGAGGGCGCGCTCCCGGCCGAGGAGGCGGGGAGCGCGGCGGCGGTGACGATGCTGACGGCGGCGGGGGTGCCGGCGGAGCGGGCGGTCGAACTGGTGGAGCGGGCACGGGGCGAGGCGTAGACCGCCCTCAACAGCCGGACGCCCGGCCCCGGTTCAGGCGGGGCCGGGCGTCCGGAGACTTCAACGGCGTCGGCTCGTGGAGAGGTTCGCGGACCGGCGGAGCCTCACGCCGTGGCCAACTCCTTCTCCCCGCCCTCCCGCTCCTGCGGCTCCCGCGAAGCACCGGCGCCTTCGTCGAGCAACGTCGTTTCGTCGAAGGGGAGTTCACCGGCGAGCACCCGCTTGACCCGCTCCACGTCGATCTCCTTGGTCCAGGTGCCGATGAGCACCGTGGCGACCGAGTTGCCCGCGAAGTTGGTCAGGGCGCGCGCCTCGCTCATGAAGCGGTCGATGCCGACGACCAGGCCGATGCCGTCCACCAGCGCGGGCTTGTGCGACTGGAGTCCGCCGGCCAGCGTGGCAAGACCGGCGCCGCTGACGCCCGCCGCGCCCTTGGAGGCGAGCAGCAGGAAGAGCAGCAGCGGGATCTGCTCGCCGACCGACATCGGGGTGCCGAGGGCGTCGGCGATGTAGAGGGACGCCATGGTCATGTAGATCATGGTGCCGTCGAGGTTGAAGGAGTACCCGGTCGGGACGGTGATGCCGACGACCGCCTTGCTGACGCCGAGGTGCTCCAGCTTGGCGATGAGCCGGGGCAGCGCGGACTCCGAGGACGAGGTCGACAGGATCAGCAGGAACTCGCGGGCGAGGTACTTGAAGAGCGAGAAGACGTTCAGCCCGGAGACGATCCGCAGCAGCGCGCCGAGCACCACGAAGACGAACAGCACGCAGGTGACGTAGAAGCCGAGCATCAGCACGGCGAGGCTCTTGAGCGCGTCCAGTCCGGCGGAGCCGACGACGGCCGCGATGGCGCCGAACGCGCCGATGGGCGCGGCCCACATGACCATGGCGAGGATGCGGAAGACCAGCCGCTGGATGTGCTCGATCCCGCGCAGCACGGGCTGTCCGGCCGCGCCCATCGCCTGGAGCGCGAACCCGGCGAGCAGCGCGATCAGCAGGGTCTGCAGGACCTGACCCTCGGTGAAGGCGGACACGAAGGTGACCGGGATGATCGACAGCACGAAGTCCACCGGGGGCAGCGCGTCGCCGGCGACCTGCGCGTGCCCGGTCTGGCGGAGGGCGTCGGTCAGGTGCAGGCCCTCGCCGGGGTGCAGGACATTGCCGACGACGAGGCCGATGGCGAGCGCCACCAGCGACATGACGGTGAAGTAGCCGAGCGCGATGCCACCGACCGCGCCGACCTTGGCGGCCTTCCGTACGGAGCCGATGCCGAGCACGATCGTGCAGAAGATGATCGGCGAGATCATCATCTTGATCAGGTTCACGAAGCCGGTACCCAGCGGCTTCAGCTCGACTCCGGCGTCGGGCCAGATGAGGCCCACGGCGATGCCGAGTGCGACCGCCACGATGACGGCGAGGTAGAGATAGTGGGTGCGGTCCCGCTTCACGGCGGGTGCGGCAGGTGCCGTATCGGGGGTGCTGGCGGCCACGGCTGCCCTCCTTGACGTCTTCGTCGGCACCTTCGGCGTGCGGCTCACGTCCGGGCGGTGCGGGGGATCGCCGTACTATCTCCCGCCATGTGACGGCGGTCACCCTTGCGTTCATTTAGTTCACGCCGGGATGGCCAGGCACACTGCTGGGATGCGTCCGCCCGCCCTCCCCCTGCCCCGCAGCCTCGCGGGCCAGCTGTTCGCCATGCAGGCCGTGCTGATAGCGGTCGTGGTGGCGGGGTACGCGCTGTTCACCTACGTCAGCGACCGGCGGCAGGCGGAGGACGCGGCCGTACGGCAGGTGCGGGCGGTGGCGCGGACCATCGCGGACGCGCCCTCGGTGCGCGCGGCGATCCGCACCCCGGACCCGACGGCCGACCTGGAGCCGTACGCCCTCCAGGTCACCCGGGACGCCGACGTCGACTTCGTCACGATCATGAACCCCGACGGCATCCGCTGGACCCACCCGCACACCGGGGAGATCGGCAAGCGGTTCCTGGGCCGGATCGGGCCCGCGCAGCGGGGGCGGACCTTCACCGAGACGTACACCGGCACGCTCGGGCCCTCGGTGCGCGCGGTGACTCCTGTGCGGGACGGCGGCCGGATCGTGGGCCTGGTCAGCGCGGGCATCAAGGTGGAGGCGATCAGCGCGCGGGTCCAGGACCAGGTGGCGGCGCTGCTCGCGGTGGCGGGCGCGGCGCTGCTGCTCGGCGCGGTGGGCACGTACGTCGTCAACGTCCGGCTGCGCCGCCACACCCACGGCATGAACGCGGCCGAGCTGAGCCGGATGCACGACTACCACCAGGCCGCGCTGCACGCGGTGCGTGAGGGTCTGCTGATGCTGGACGGGCAGGGGCGGGTGGCGCTGGCGAACGACGGCGGGCGCGAACTGCTGGGGCTCGCCGAGGACGCGGTGGGGCGGTCGGTGGCGGAGCTGGGGCTGCCAGGGCCGCTGACCGGGGCGCTGCTGTCCCGGTCCTCACGTGTCGACGAAGTACATCTGACCGCCTCCCGCATCCTCGTGCTCAACACCTCGCCGGTGTCGGGCGGGGAGCGCCGGGGCACCGTGGTGACGCTCCGGGACGTGACCGAACTCCAGTCTCTGATGGGCGAGTTGGACTCCGAGCGGGGCTTCAGCCAGGCGCTGCGCGCGCAGGCGCACGAGGCGGCGAACCGGCTGCACACCATGGTCTCGCTGATCGAACTGGACCGGGCCGGGGAGGCGGTGGAGTTCGCCACGGCCGAACTGGAGCTGGCCCAGGCGCTGACCGACCGGGTCGTCGCGGCGGTGGGCGAACCGGTCCTCGCGGCCCTTCTGCTCGGCAAGACCGCGCAGGCGAACGAGCGGGGCGTGGAGCTGGTGGTCTCCCCCGACAGCCGCCTGGACGACGGGGTGCTGTCGCCCGGCCTGACCGCCCGGGACCTGGTGACCGTCCTCGGCAACCTCATCGACAACGCGGTGGACGCGGCCCAGGGCGGTCCGGGCGCACGGGTCACGGTGACGGCGTACGCGTCCGGGTCCGCGCACTCCCTGGTCCTGCGGGTATCCGACACCGGCCCGGGTGTCGACCCGGCCCACGCGGGACTGGTGTTCCAGCGCGGCTGGTCGACCAAACCGGCCGGTCCCGGCGGACGCGGGCGCGGTCTCGGCCTGGCCCTGGTCCGTCAGGCGGTGACCCGGCTCGGCGGCACCCTGACGGTGACGGAGGCGGCGGAGGGCGGCGCGCTGTTCGAGGCCCGGCTGCCGCTGCACACCGCGGTCCCGGCGGGAGGCGAGGAATGACGGGCACCGGCGAGCCGATCCGGGTCCTGGTCGTGGAGGACGACCCGGTCGCCGCCGACGCGCACGTCCTCTACGTCAACCGCGTCCCCGGCTTCACCGCGGTCGGCAGCGCCCCCACCGGCGCCCGGGCCCTCCGCCTCCTCGACCGCACCCCGGTGGACCTGCTGCTCCTGGACCTCCACCTGCCCGATGTCCACGGCCTCCAGCTGGCCCGCTCCCTGCGCGCGGCGGGCCATCAGGCGGACGTCATAGCGGTCACCTCGGCCCGCGACCTGGCCGTGGTCCGCGAAGGCGTCTCCCTGGGCGTCGTCCAGTACGTCCTGAAGCCCTTCACCTTCGCCACCCTGCGCGACCGCCTCCTCCGCTACGCCGACTACCACGCCGCCGCGGGCGAGGCGACGGGCCAGGAGGACGTCGACCGAGCCCTCGCCGCCCTGCGCGCGCCGACTCCGGCGGCCCTGCCGAAGGGGCTGAGCGCGCCGACGCTGGAGCGGGTCACGGCCGTACTGAGGGACGGCGCGGACGGCTTGACGGCGGCCGGGGTCGCCGAGGAGGTGGGCATCTCGCGCATCACGGCGCGCCGTTATCTGGAGTACCTGGTGGAGTCGGCCCGGGCGGTCAGACGGCCGCAGTACGGCCAGGTGGGCCGCCCGGAGCTGATGTACCACTGGCTGCCGGAGGGGAGGGGGCGCTGACGCCCCCTCCGGGCAGCACCGGCGAGAGCGGGACCGGCCGGAAGCCGGGACGGACCGGCCGGGCAGCCGGGACCGGCTAGAAGACCGACTCCGCCTCGTCCATCCGCGACACCGGCACCGTCTTCAGTTCGGTGACCGCCTCCGCGAGCGGGACCAGGGTGATGTCGGTTCCGCGCAGGGCGGTCATGCCGCCGAAGTCGCCCCGGTGGGCGGCTTCCACGGCGTGCCAGCCGAAGCGGGTGGCGAGGACGCGGTCGTAGGCGGTGGGGGTGCCGCCGCGCTGGATGTGGCCGAGGATGACCGGGCGGGCCTCCTTGCCGAGGCGGCGCTCCAGCTCGTAGGCCAGCGCGGTGCCGATGCCCTGGAAGCGCTCGTGGCCGAACTGGTCGATCTCGCCCTTGCCGTAGTCCATCGTGCCGTCGAGCGGGTGGGCGCCCTCGGCGACACAGATCACGGCGAACTTCTTGCCGCGCGCGAACCGCTCCTCGACCATCTTCATCAGGTCGGCCGGGTCGAAGGGGCGCTCGGGCAGGCAGATGGCGTGGGCGCCGGCGGCCATGCCGGACTCCAGGGCGATCCAGCCCGCGTGGCGGCCCATGACCTCGACGACCATCACCCGCTGGTGGGACTCGGCCGTGGTCTTCAGGCGGTCCATCGCCTCGGTGGCCACGCCGACGGCGGTGTCGAAGCCGAAGGTGCGGTCGGTGCCGGAGATGTCGTTGTCGATGGTCTTCGGCACGCCGACGACCGGCAGACCCGCGTCCGACAGCATCCGGGCCGCCGTCAGCGTGCCCTCGCCGCCGATCGGGATCAGCGCGTCGATGCCGAACTCCTCGGCCATGTCGGTGGCCCGCTCGCACGCCTCGCGCAGCCGGTCCCGCTCCAGGCGGGAGGAGCCGAGGATGGTGCCGCCGAGGGCGAGGATGCCGCTGACCGCGTCCAGGTCGAGGGAGCGGTAGTGGCCGTCGAGCAGACCGCGGTAGCCGTCCTCGAAGCCGATGACCTCGTCGCCGTAGTGCGCCACCGCGCGGTGCACGACCGACCGGATCACGGCGTTCAGGCCCGGGCAGTCGCCGCCTGCGGTGAGAACTCCGATGCGCATCGTGCTGTGTCTCCTGCTCGCTGTGGGTACCGGTGAGCCGCTTCGATTCTTTCACGGCCGCCGAAGAGCCGACGACCACCACCCTCCCGCCACCCTCCCGCCACCTTTCCGGCCACCGCCCAGGGGGCCGCCGGGCACCCTGCGTGACCCCCGGGCTGATGGGCGCCTTATCGACGGCCCAGAGTATTGTCAAGAGGGTTGTGCTCACCTCGGTGGGCGATTTTTGTGCCGGCGTACGGCGATCCCCCAGGTGGCGGAGCCGTACGAGCAAGGATCGGAGAGCACGCGTGACGCGCAGCGTGTACGTGACCGGGATCGACCGGAGCGACGGCCGCCAGGTCGTCGAACTGGGAGTCATGGAACTGCTGACCCGGCAGGTCGACCGGGTCGGGGTGTTCCGCCCCCTGGTGCACGACGGGCCGGACCGGATGTTCGAGCTGCTGCGGGCGCGCTACCGCCTCACCCAGGACCCGGCGACGGTCTACGGCATGGACTACGAGGAGGCGTCCGCCCTCCAGGCCGAGCGCGGCACCGACGAGCTGGTCTCCGTCCTGGTCGACCGCTTCCACCGGGTGGCCCGCGACTACGACGTCGTCCTGGTCCTCGGCACCGACTTCGCCGCCACCCAGCTGCCCGACGAACTGGCGATCAACGCCCGCCTCGCGAACGAGTTCGGCGCCTCCGTGATCCCGGTCGTGGGCGGCCGCAAGCAGACCGCCGCCTCCGTGCTCGCCGAGACCCGCAACGCCTTCCGCGCCTACGCGGGCCTCGGCTGCGACGTGCTCGCCATGGTCGCCAACCGGGTCGCCCGCGAGGACCGCGACGAGATCGCCGAGCGCCTGGCCGACCGGCTGCCCGTGCCCTGTTACGTGCTGCCCGACGAGCCCGCCCTGTCCGCGCCGACCGTCTCGCAGATCGCGCACGCCCTCGGCGCCAAGGTGCTGCTGGGCGACGACTCCGGCCTGGCCCGCGACGCGCTGGACTTCGTCTTCGGCGGCGCCATGCTGCCCAACTTCCTCGCCGCCCTGACCCCCGGCTGCCTGGTCGTGACCCCGGGCGACCGGGCCGACCTGGTCGTGGGCGCGCTCGCCGCGCACAACGCGGGCACCCCGCCCATCGCCGGTGTGCTGCTCACCCTGAACGAGGTGCCGAGCGAGGAGATCCTCACCCTGGCCGCCCGCCTCGCCCCCGGCACTCCGGTGCTCTCGGTGGCCGGGACCAGCTTCCCCACCGCCGAGCAGCTGTTCTCGCTGGAAGGCCGGATGACGGCCGCCACCCCGCGCAAGGCGGAGACCGCGCTCGGCCTGTTCGAGCGGTACGCCGACACCGCGGGCCTGGCGAACCGGGTCTCGGCGTCGAGCGGCGACCGGGTCACGCCGATGATGTTCGAGCACAAGCTCCTGGAGCGGGCCCGCGCCGACAAGCGCCGGGTCGTGCTCCCCGAGGGCACCGAGGAGCGGGTGCTGCACGCGGCCGAGGTGCTGCTGCGCCGGGACGTGTGCGACCTCACGCTGCTCGGCCCCGAGGACCAGATCCGCAAGAAGGCCGCCGACCTCGGCATCGACCTGGGCGACAGTCAGCTGATCGACCCGGCGACCTCCGAACTGCGCGACTCCTTCGCGGAGAAGTACGCCGCGCTGCGCGCCCACAAGGGCGTCACCGTGGAGCTGGCGTACGACGTGGTCACCGACGTGAACTACTTCGGCACGCTGATGGTCCAGGAGGGCCTGGCCGACGGCATGGTCTCCGGCTCGGTGCACTCCACGGCGGCCACCATCCGCCCTGCCTTCGAGATCATCAAGACCAGGCCGGACTCCTCGATCGTCTCGTCCGTCTTCTTCATGTGCCTGGCCGACAAGGTGCTGGTCTACGGCGACTGCGCGGTCAACCCCGACCCGGACGCCGAGCAGCTCGCGGACATCGCCGTGCAGTCGGCGGCGACGGCGGCGCAGTTCGGCGTGGAGCCGAGGATCGCGATGCTGTCGTACTCCACGGGTACGTCCGGTTCGGGCGCCGACGTGGAGAAGGTGCGCACGGCGACCGAGCTGGCGCGCTCGCGGCGCCCCGACCTGAAGATCGAGGGGCCGATCCAGTACGACGCGGCCGTGGACGCCGCCGTGGCCGCGACCAAGCTGCCCGGCTCGGAGGTCGCGGGCCAGGCCAGCGTGCTGATCTTCCCCGACCTGAACACCGGCAACAACACCTACAAGGCCGTGCAGCGCTCCGCGGGCGCCATCGCGGTCGGCCCGGTCCTCCAGGGGCTGCGCAAGCCGGTCAACGACCTGTCGCGGGGCGCGTTGGTTCCGGACATCGTGACAACAGTCGCCATCACGGCCATCCAGGCCCAGCAGTCGGCCGAAACCGAAAGGGCTTCCGAGCAGTGACCCCCACCCGTGTCCTCGTCCTCAACTCCGGCTCGTCCTCGCTGAAGTACCAGCTCCTGGACATGCGGGACAGCAGCCGGCTCGCGGTGGGCCTGGTCGAGCGGATCGGCGAGCAGACCTCGCGGCTGCGCCACACCCTGGTCGCCACCGGCGAGACCCGTGAGCAGAACGGCCCGATCGCGGACCACGACACCGCGCTCAAGGCGGTCGCCGAGGAGCTGGCCCGCGACGGGCTCGGCCTCGATTCGCCCGAACTGGCCGCGATCGGGCACCGGGTGGTGCACGGCGGCATGTTCTTCACCGAGCCGACGGTCGTCGACGAGGCGGTGCTCACCGAGATCGAGCGGCTGATCCCGGTCGCGCCGCTGCACAACCCGGCCAACCTCACCGGCATCCGCACCGCCCAGGCACTGCGCCCGGACCTCCCCCAGGTCGCCGTGTTCGACACCGCCTTCCACACGACGATGCCGGAGTCGGCGGCGCGCTACGCGATCGACCCGAAGATCGCCGACCGGCACCGCATCCGCCGCTACGGCTTCCACGGCACCTCGCACGCCTACGTCTCCCGCGAGACCGCGAAGCTGCTGGGCAAGGCCCCTGACGAGGTCAACGTGATCGTGCTGCACCTGGGCAACGGCGCCTCGGCGTCGGCGGTGGAGCGCGGGCGGTGCGTGGAGACCTCGATGGGGCTGACGCCGCTGGAGGGTCTGGTCATGGGCACGCGCTCGGGTGATCTGGACCCGGCCGTCATCTTCCATTTGGCCCGTGTCGGCGGAATGTCCATGGACGAGATCGACACTCTTCTGAACAAGAGGAGCGGTCTGTTCGGACTGTGCGGGGACAATGACATGCGGGAGATCCGCCGCCGGATCGAGGAGGGCGACGAAGAGGCGTCCCTCGCCTTCGACATTTACATTCACCGCATCAAGAAGTACATCGGCGCCTATTACGCCGTACTCGGGCAGGTGGACGCGGTGGCGTTCACCGCCGGGGTCGGGGAGAACGCGGCGGCCGTGCGCTCGGCGGCCGTCGCGGGCCTTGAGGGCCTTGGCCTGGCGGTGGACGAGGAGCTGAACGCCGTACGGGCCGACGGGGCCCGGCTGATCTCGCCCGCGTCCGCGCGGGTGGCCGTCGCCGTGGTGCCGACCGACGAGGAACTGGAGATCGCCACGCAGACCTATGCGCTGGTCGGAAAGAACAGCTGAGCATTACACCGCAGTAACACGCCTGAGCGCATGTCCGCCCATTTGTATCTCCGCCGGCCGGAATATTCCGCAGTGAAACAAACCGATAGGATCGCCTCATGCGCCGTTCGAAAATCGTCTGTACTCTCGGCCCCGCGGTCGACTCCCACGAGATGCTCGTCGCCATGATCGAGGCGGGCATGAATGTGGCCCGCTTCAACTTCAGCCACGGCAGCCACGCCGAGCACCAGGCGCGGTACGACCGCGTCCGTGCCGCCTCCAAGGAGACCGGCCGCCCCATCGGTGTGCTGGCCGACCTCCAGGGCCCGAAGATCCGCCTGGAGACCTTCGCCGAGGGTCCGGTCGAGCTGGAGCGCGGTGACGAGTTCGTCATCACGACCGAGGACGTGCCGGGCGACAAGCAGATCTGCGGCACGACGTACAAGGGTCTGCCGGGTGACGTCTCGCGCGGCGACCAGATCCTCATCAACGACGGCAACGTCGAGCTGAAGGTCGTCGACGTCGAGGGCCCGCGGGTGCGGACGATCGTCATCGAGGGCGGTGTGGTCTCCGACCACAAGGGCATCAACCTGCCCGGCGCGGCCGTCAACGTGCCCGCGCTGTCCGAGAAGGACGTCGAGGACCTGCGCTTCGCCCTCCGCATGGGCTGCGACATGGTCGCGCTGTCCTTCGTCCGTGACGCCAAGGACGTGCAGGACGTCCACAAGGTGATGGACGAGGAGGGCCGCCGTGTTCCGGTGATCGCCAAGGTGGAGAAGCCGCAGGCGGTCGAGAACATGGAGGACGTCGTGATGGCGTTCGACGGTGTGATGGTCGCCCGTGGTGACCTCGCCGTCGAGTACCCGCTCGAGAAGGTCCCGATGGTGCAGAAGCGCCTGATCGAGCTGTGCCGGCGCAACGCCAAGCCGGTGATCGTCGCGACCCAGATGATGGAGTCGATGATCACCAACTCGCGGCCGACCCGCGCCGAGGCCTCCGACGTGGCCAACGCGATCCTGGACGGCGCCGACGCGGTCATGCTGTCGGCCGAGTCGAGCGTGGGCGCGTACCCGGTCGAGACCGTCAAGACGATGTCGAAGATCGTCAAGGCGGCCGAGGAGGAGCTGCTCTCCAAGGGCCTCCAGCCGCTGGTGCCGGGCAAGAAGCCGCGCACGCAGGGTGGTTCGGTCGCCCGCGCGGCCTGCGAGATCGCCGACTTCCTCGGTGCCAAGGGCCTGATCGCCTTCACCAAGTCCGGCGACACCGCCCGCCGCCTCTCGCGCTACCGCGCCGCCCAGCCGATCCTCGCCTTCACCACCGACGAGGGCACCCGCAACCAGCTGACCCTCAGCTGGGGCGTCGAGTCGCACGTCGTCCCGTTCGTGAACTCCACGGACGAGATGGTCGACATGGTCGACCAGGAGCTGGCCGGTCTCAACCGCTTCAGCGCGGGCGACACGGTCATCATCACCGCGGGCTCGCCCCCCGGCGTCCCCGGCACCACCAACATGGTCCGGGTGCACCACGTGGGCGGCGGAGACGCCAACTGACGTCTCCTCTCCGAGGATTCACGCATCACCGAGGGCGCTCCCTGCGACAGGGGGCGCCCTCGGCGTTGAACGGACGCCGGAACCGCTCACCCGAGGAGTGACCCACGCACGTGGCCCGGTCCCCCCGGTGAGGGGAACCGGGCCACGTTTTTGCGGCTCCCGGAATGGCGCTGGGGGTCAGTCCGTGGTGTAGACCTGCATGCCGGGGATGTGGAGGTTGCCGCCGAACTGGCCCGCCTGGGTCACCTTGGCGTCGGTGAAGTAGATCAGCGGGATGTTCAGCGGGGGCGGGCTGTCGGGGCTGAAGGTCACCGGGATCAGGCCGAAGAGGTTGCCGGAGATGCTCTCGGTGTACATCACCGTGTCGCCGCCGGTGATGGTGGACATCGAGCCCTTGGCCGCCTGGACGTGGTAGGTCTTGCCCGCCTGCTTGTCCTTCACGGTCTGGTGCAGGTCGCCGATGTCGGTGCCGCCGGAGATGACGTACTTCAGCACCTTCTTGGTGGTGCCGTCGGCCGTGCGGACCTCGACGATGCCCTTGTAGTCGGCGCCCTTGAGCAGCAGGGAGCTGGCGTTCAGGTACCAGGGGTCGTTCGCCACCTCCAGCTTGTTGTCCACGCCCCCCTTGTCGTCGGTGGCCTTGAGACAGTCCTCCGGCGCGGCCGAGTCGCTCGCGGAGGGGTCGGGCGAGGCACTCGTGGAGGGGGCGGCGGACGGGCTCCGCGTGGCGGACGGCGTGGCAGCGGCGGCGTCCTTCTCCGGGGTGTCCTGGACCGCGCGCGGCGCCTTCTTGGTGGTCGCGGCGCCACCGCTCGTACCGGCCTTGTCCGTGTCGCTCTTGTCCGTACCGGCCTTGTCCGTACCGGCCGCCGGAGCGGACGTGGCCGAAGGGGCCGGAGCGGGCGCGGTCGACGACGCGGCGGGCGCCGGGGTCGTGGCCCCGACCGCCTGCTTGCCGCCGGAGAGGACGTCCCCGATCGCGTCGCCGAGGGAGCCGAGCAGACCGCCGTCGGCGCTCTTGGACGGGGCCGGGGTGGCGGCGGGCGTCTCGGCGGCCGGGGTCGACTGCGCGTCGCCCTTCGGGGCGCTCGGGAGCGCGGCGGCCTTGCCGTCGGAACCTGAATCCGGCGAAGAGGCCTTGTCCGTACCGCCCTGCGTGTCCGAAGAGCCCTTGGAATCCGACCCCTTGGAACTCGGGGAACCGTCGGAGCCCGAAGTGCCTGAGGAGTCCGGGGAGTCCTTCGAGGAGTCCGTCGCGGAAGGTGTCGCGGTCGCGGAAGGCGTGGCCGACGCGCTCGCCGACGGGGAGGCGTCCGAGCCGTCCAGCGCGCTCACGCAGTCCTTGTAGTCCGCCGCCTTCTGGCTGTTGGACGCGGGGCTGGTGCCGGTGCTGTCGGCGATGGCGAGCGTGGACGTGAAGCCCATGCCCATGATGACGGCCGTCGGCATCGCCACGGAGGCTATCGCCTTGCCGGCCGGCATGTGGAGCCGGGTGAACAGCGGCTTTCTCGGCGCCGCGTGACGCGGCCCCGTTCTCTCCGAGGAGGAGGTGATGGCCGTCTGGTCCTGACCGCGCGCCTGGTCAGCCGACACGGGACCCCCCGTTGGGCTTCTCGGCCCGCTCGCCGTCCGTGGCGCCGTCGGCCGTGTGCTCCACGGGGGTGTCGTACGCCGGCTGCGGCTGGGCGGGGACGGTGGGGGCGCCCGGTGCGGCCGGGTAGCCGTCGTCGGTGGCGGGAGCCGGCTGTACGGCGCCCGTGGCCGCCGCTGCCTTGGCCGGCTTCCCGGTCGGTGCCCAGGAGAGGGCGAGGGCGCCGCCGACCAGCGCGAGCAGGAAGCCCACGATGAAGCCGCCGATGTTGGAGACCACCAGGGACACCAGGGCCAGGATGATCGCCGCGACTCCGGCGAAGATCCGGGTGGCCGACTGGAACCACATGGTCAGACCCAGCGTGATCAAGAGGGCCCCGATGATCAGCGATCCGGCACCCGCGGTGGTCGACATCGCGATCGACATGGTGCCGAGCTTGAACGTGGCATAGGGGAAGTAGGCGATCGGCACCCCGCCGAGCAGGGTGAACAGGCCTGCCCAGAATGGCCGGGTGCCCCGCCAGTCATGGAATCGCAGACGCAGCCGGGCGAAGTTCCCGGCGCTCTGGACCGGAGTCTCGGCACTCATGGAAAACAGCTCCCTGGGTCCAGTGGACGTACGTACCGGCTCGGCCGTCGCGCCGAGAAGCCGGAGAATGTTGAGTCGATGGGGGGCCCGACGCGGGGTCGGGCCGGGTGCCCGGGGCGGGAAAGCAGCGGCTCCCCCGCCCCTGACGCGGACTCCCGGGACGGCTCGGCCGTCCCGGGTCACCCGGTGACCGGAGCCGTCAGTAGCACTCCAGGCCCTTGTCGAAGCCGAGCTTCATCGACAGACCGCTCAGCTTGAACGTGCCGGCGGTGGTCGCCCACGCCGTCTGCTTCACGTCGTAGAGGTCGGCCGACTCGGCCTGCTGGGCGAAGCCGCCCGGCAGCGTGCTCGCCGTGTCCTTGACCGCCGGGCCGCGCGACTTGTCCTTCAGCGCGACGCCGATGTCGATGTTCTTGAACTCCGCGTCGGCGTCGAGCTGGGCGACGTCGATGTAGAGGTTGGTGGCCTCGACCTGCTTCTTCTCGCTCGGACCGGCGTCGAGACGGAGGTAGACCGTCTTGCCTATGAGCGGAACGTCGGTGGCGACCGACTGGCACATCTTGGTGATGGTCGCGCTGTCGAACGACGAGATGGCGACGGGGTGAACCGTCCTCTTCTTGTCGTCGCCCTCGGTCGTCGCGTAACCGCTGTCGATACCGCCGTACTGGGCGAAGCCCTCACCGTGCAGGTGTTCGGCCCTGACCTTGAACGACTGGCCGGAAACGCTGAAGGACGCCGCGAGGGCACCCTGCGCCAGACCGACACCCACACATGCCGCTGCGGCGACGCTGGGCACCATGACCACAGCGAACCGCTTCCATCTGGTCCCGCCACGCACCTGGGACTCCATATTTCCTCCTTCTCGGACGTACATCTCCTGGTCCGGACCGCCCCAGGGGGGTTGCGACCGGACAGGGATGGGAGAAGTGCTACGTCCTCGGGAAGGAGAGCGCCCGCGCCCGACGGCGCGAGACGCGCCCGGACAACCGGCGTTCACCCCCGAGCGACAACCACTGGTCGCGCCTGACACACATCACGCACAACCTTCTGGACAGGCTTCGCCGCAGTGGCGAAGACCCCCCTGTCCCAGAACCGGCGCCACTGCCGCCGGTTCTGCCCGGTGGGGACACATTCGCCGTGACCCGGCCGGGTGCCGGGGTAACGGAAATGGACCGAGCGTGGCCGATCGTGGTGCATTCTCGCCGCCCGCACAAGGGGCTTCGTTACTGCCTAGTAACGGCGGGATAACCGAAAGACGACTCAGTGGTCTCAAAGGGCGACGCACGGTGCCAACACTGGGCAGAACAAAGTCGTTGATCCCCGGGCGAAGCCGGACAGACCAACGACCTTGATTTACTCGGAGTAACAGCTGAACCGATTACCAAGATTTGGTAAAGCGCGGCGGCTCCCACGCCACATCGGCCATTCCTTCACCGCCGCGCCACAAGCCGACGGACCGTCAGAACAGCGCCCGCGCAAGCGCCCGACGGGCCGCCACCACTCTCGGGTCCTCCACACCCACGACCTCGAACAGCTCCAGCAGCCTGCGCCGCGCCGCGTCCCGGTCGTCACCGGCCGTGCGGGCGACGGTCTCGATGAGGCGCCCGAGGGCGTCCTCCACGTGACCACCCACCAGATCCAGGTCGGCGGCCGCGATCTGCGCCTCGACGTCGGCCTGCTTCTCGGCGGCGTCCCGGCGCACCTTCAGCGGATCCATACCCTGCACGCGCTGGAGCAACTCCGCCTGACCCAGGCCGAGTTTCGCCTCTGTGTTCGCCGGGTCGTCGGCGAGTACGTTCTTGTACGCCTGGACGGCACCGCCCAGATCGCCCTCGTCCAGCGCCCGCACGGCCGCCTCCAGGAGCGCGTCGTACGGCCCCTCCGGCTCCTCGGCCGGGGCGGCGCCCGGCTGCGCGTCCGGGTCCACGGTCAGACCGGTCAGCCCGAAACGCTGCTCGGCGACCTGGATCAACTGGTCCAGCGTCTCGCGGATCTGCTGCTCACCGGCGGCACCCTGGAAGAGGGGCAGCGCCTGGCCCGCGACCACGGCGAAGACCGCCGGGATCCCCTGGACGCCGAACTGCTGCATCAGCATCTGGTTGGCGTCCACGTCGATCTTGGCCAGCAGGAAGCGGCCGTCGTACTCGACGGCCAGCCGCTCCAGGACCGGGCTCAGCTGCTTGCAGGGCTGACACCACTCGGCCCAGAAGTCGATGACGACCGGGACTTCGGCGGAGCGCTGGAGGACTTCGGTCTCGAAGTCCGCCTCGTTGACGTCGACGACGAGATCGGCCGGGGAGATCGCCCCCGCGCCGCCGCGCCGGGCGGAATCGGCGCGCGCCTGCTCCGCCTTGGCCTTGGCCTCCTGGGCCGCCTTCACCGCGGCGAGGTCGACGACGCCGCTCATGGACATGTTCCGTGGCTGCATGGGTCTATCCTCCCCCGTTCCCGCGCATGAAGGAAAAAAGCGATGTCGGCCGGCGCCGAGGTCCCCACCCCGCGCCGGTGGCCGTCGCCCGCGTACGTCCATCGCGAGCTTTCGCTACGGGTCGTAGCGTAATGGCAGAAGGGGTTCCGGCGACAGCCTTTTCCGGTGATCTCCCTCACGACCGCCCGGAGGTGGCCGGTTATGGTCGGGGACATGCAGAGCCGCACCCCAGCAGCCCGTACGGGCCGACCGCGCAGCGCCGCCGCGGACGCCGCGATCCTGGCCGCCACCCGGGAGGCACTGGTGGAACTGGGCTGGTCCGGGCTCACCCTGGGAGACGTGGCGACGCGCGCCGGGGTTGCGAAGACGACGCTGTACCGCCGCTGGTCCGGCAAGAGCGAGCTGGTGGTCGACGCGATCGCCGAGTTGTTCAACGAGCTGGAGGTGCCCGACCGGGGCAGCCTCGCCGACGACATCGAGGGCGTGGTCCTCCAGTTCGCGGCCATCCTCGGCCGCCCGGAGGCGCGGAGCGGCCTGATCGCGGTGGTCGCGGAGGCGGGCCGGGACGACGCCCTGCGCGAGCGCATCCGCCACTCCATCGTCGAGCGCCAGAAACACCTGGTCGTGACGGGCCGCGAGCGGGCACAGGAGCGCGGCGAGATCCCGCCGGAGTCCGACCCGGAGGCGGCGTGCCGCGCCGTGGACCTCATCTTCGACATCGTGGCGGGCACGGTCGTGCACCGGATGCTGGTGAGCGCGGAACCGGCGGACACCGAGTGGGTACGGCGTTTCATCGCGGTACTGCTCGGGGGGCTCACGGCCGCCGAGGGCTGAACTCCCCTGTCCTCACGAGGCGTTGACGGTGTGAAGGTCTTGCGGGCGTGACATGTTCAGGTCACCATGGGCTGCGAGTTCTACTCGCATAGAACCTCATCCGGACTCCCGTCCGGCAGTCGTCCCGGCACCACCCCCCTGACAGTGCGTCACTCCCCCACCTGGCCACTCGCATCCGGAGGGATCGATCCCCGTGAGACCCCGTCAGTCCCGTCGCCGCGCCGCCCAGACCGTCACCGCGGCCACCCTGCTCGCCCTCGCCGCCGCCCAGGCCCTCATCACCGCCCCCTCGGCCACGGCAGCGCCCGCCACCCCCACCCCCGCCCACTCCGCCACCGCCCAGAAGGTCGCCGGCGCCCAGGACCGCGCCGCCCGGGCCATCGCCCGCTCGCTCGGCGACCAGTCCTGGCGCACCCGTCTGAGCACGGCCGTCCTCACGTCCTCGGACGTCGCCGTCACCCCGCTCGCCGCCCGGGCCGACCCCGCCCTCGGGTCCGACCTCGCCGCCGCCGACCACGCCATCGCGGACGCCAAGGGCCTGAACGGCAAGGTCGGCTCCCTGCTCCAACTCCGGCTCGGCGCGAGCTCCATGCGCGCCGCGCTGGCCGACGGCACCACCCCCTGGGTCGCCGCGGCCGTCTCCGACGACGACGCCACGGCGGTCACCGCCTACGACAGCCGGGGCAACGCCCACACCCTGGACGCCCGCACGGCCCCGGACCACCCGGTGTACGTCGTCGACATCGACGGCTCCAAGGCGCTCGCGGCCGGACTCGACGTACTCCGTGACGAACTGGCGAAGAGCGGGGTGCGCTCCGACGCGCCCGGTGCCGTGAACACCGCCGCGAACACCGCGACCTCGGGGCGGTCCGCCGCCGCGGCCTCGGGCGGCTTCTGGACCACGAAGATCGACGCCGTCGAGCTGTCCGACGACGAGGAGCCCTGGGTCAAGGGCGCCGCCGAGATCTACACCCTGGTCTCCGGCTTCGGCCAGGACGGCAAGGTCCGCGTCGACCCGGTCGACATGCCCTACCTCGACTACGACGGCACGGTCTACCGGCCCAACCAGATCCTCGTGAACTGGTCGAACTACAAGTACAACCTCGCCGACGCCGTGATGATGGAGGACGACGGCGACACCAACTACCACGACCTCGCCGTCGCCATCGCGGGCGCGCTGCTCACCATCACCGACCAGGGCGCCTACATCCCCCTGGTGGACGCGATCCTGAACGCCATCCCCACCTCCTGGTGGACCGACGACCCCGACTACGTCGACTCCTGGTACACCCTGGCGCAGAACTACAACGGCACCTACTACGGCGCCCGGGGCAACGGCTGGATGACCGTCGAGCCGTACTTCGTGCAGGAGTTCTGAGGAAGCGCGGAAGCACCGACGGAGTAGCGCGCGACAGCGCGGGGGCCCGCCGGGACGGACAGCCGTCCCGGCGGGCCCCGTCGCGCTTTGGGGGCGCTCAGAACCCGGCGGGCTCCGTGTAGATCCCCCACTCGTCCCGCAGCACCCCGCAGATCTCGCCCAGGGTCGCCTCCGCGCGGACCGCCTCCAGCATCGGGGCGATCATGTTGGAGCCGTCGCGCGCGGCGGCCAGCATGGCGTCCAGGGAGGTCTTCACGCGGGCCTCGTCGCGCCCGGACTTCCGCTCGGCCAGCATCCTGACCTGCTCGCGCTCCACCTCGTGGCTGACCCGCAGGATCTCCAGGTCCCCGGTGACCGAACCGGTATGGGCGTTGACGCCGACGACCCGCTTCTCCCCCTTCTCCAGCGCCTGCTGGTAGCGGAAGGCGGACTCCGCGATCTCGCCGGTGAACCAGCCGTCCTCGATCCCGCGCAGGATGCCCGAGGTGATCGGGCCGATCGGGTGCTTCCCGTCCGGGTGCGCCCGCAGGCCCCGCTCCTTGATCTGCTCGAAGATCTTCTCCGCGTCCGCCTCGATCCGGTCGGTGAGCTGCTCGACGAACCACGAACCGCCCAGCGGGTCGGCCACGTTGGCGACGCCGGTCTCCTCCATCAGCACCTGCTGGGTGCGCAGCGCGATCTCGGCGGCCTGCTCGCTCGGCAGCGCGAGGGTCTCGTCCAGGGCGTTGGTGTGCAGCGAGTTGGTCCCGCCGAGCACCGCGGCCAGCGCCTCCACGGCCGTGCGCACCACGTTGTTGTACGGCTGCTGCGCGGTCAGCGAGACCCCGGCGGTCTGGGTGTGGAAGCGCAGCCACTGCGCCTTGTCGGTCTGCGCGCCGTACACGTCCCGCATCCAGCGGGCCCAGATGCGGCGCGCGGCGCGGAACTTGGCGATCTCCTCGAAGAAGTCCAGGTGCGCGTCGAAGAAGAAACTGAGGCCGGGCGCGAACACGTCCACGTCGAGGCCGCGCGAGAGGCCCAGCTCCACGTAGCCGAAGCCGTCCGCGAGGGTGTACGCCAGCTCCTGCGCGGCCGTCGCCCCGGCCTCGCGGATGTGGTAGCCGGAGACCGACAGCGGCTTGTACGCCGGGATGCCCGCCGCGCAGTGCTCCATCAGGTCGCCGATCAGGCGCAGATGCGGCTCGGGCTGGAAGAGCCACTCCTTCTGCGCGATGTACTCCTTGAATATGTCGGTCTGGAGCGTGCCGTTGAGGATCGCGGGGTCGACGCCCTGCCGCTCGGCGGCGACCAGGTACATGCAGAAGACGGGCACGGCGGGGCCGCTGATCGTCATCGACGTGGTGACGTCGCCGAGCGGGATGTCCTTGAAGAGGACCTCCATGTCGGCCGCCGAGTCGATGGCCACACCGCAGTGGCCGACCTCGCCGAGCGAGCGCGGGTCGTCGGAGTCGCGGCCCATCAGCGTCGGCATGTCGAAGGCGACGGACAGGCCGCCGCCGCCCGCGGCCAGGATCATCTTGTACCGCTCGTTGGTCTGCTCCGCGTTGCCGAAGCCGGCGAACTGGCGGATCGTCCAGGTGCGGCCCCGGTAGCCGGTCGGATGGAGCCCGCGCGTGAAGGGGTACTCACCGGGCCAGCCGATCCGCTCGAAGCCGTCGTACACATCCCCGGGGCGGGGGCCGTACACCGGCTCGACCGGATCGCCCGAGAGTGTGGTGAAGTCTGCGTCGCGCTTGCGCGCGGCGTCGTACCGGGCCTGCCAGCGGCGGCGGCCTTCGTCGATCGCGTGAGCGTCCATACCCTCGAATTTACTTGGACGTCCTAGTAAATGTCGATGGGGGACCGCCGTACGACACTCGTACGGCGGTACGAATCAGACCTTGACCGGGGCGGGAGCGGCGCCCTGGACCTTGGACTCCAGCTCGCGGCTGATCTTCCGCTCGACGAAGAAGGCGGCGGTCGGGATGGTCCCGGCCAGGAGCACCCACAGCTGCTTGCCGACCGGCCACTTCGCCTTGGAGCCCAGGTCGAAGGCGAAGACCAGGTAGACGACGTACAGCCAGCCGTGCGCGATGGCGACGACACGGGTGAAGTCCTGGGCGCCGTCCAGGTGGAACGCGTACTTCGCGATCATGCCCAGGCACAGGAGCACGAGGAGCACGCCGGTGATGTAGGCGAGGGCTCGGTAGCGGGTCAGCACGCTCTTTTTCATGCCGTCGAGCGTAACCACCCGTTCCGGGAGATCTTGCCCCGGGTCCGCCCTGCCGTATCGGCCCAGGTCACTCCCCCGTACGCGCCGGTCAGTCCTCTTCGAAGTCGTGCGCCGAGACCCTCAGTGGCCGCAGCAGCGCGAAGATCTCCCCGCACTCCTCCGCGTCGTACGCGCCGAGCCCGAAGTCCATCGCCATCAGGTCGCGGGTGGCCGCGTCGACCACCTCGCGGCCCTTGTCGGTGATGACGGCGAGGGTGCCGCGGCCGTCGTTCGGGTTGGGGCGCTTGGCCACCAGACCCGACCTGACCAGCCGGTCCACCGTGTTCGTCACGGACGTCGGGTGCACCATGAGCCGCTCGCCGATCTTGGACATCGGCAGCTCGCCCGCCTTGGAGAAGGTGAGCAGCACCAGTGCCTCGTACCGCGCGAAGGTCAGTCCGTACGGCTTGACCACCGCGTCGACCTCGCCGAGCAGGATCTGCTGGGCCCGCATGATCGAGGTGATCGCGGCCATGGAGGGCACGCTGCCCCAGCGCTGCTTCCAGAGTTCGTCGGCGCGGGCGATGGGGTCGAAGGGGAGTCCGAGAGGCTTGGGCACGTCATCAGACACTACCGGCCGGTCATATGCCGGTCAGCCCCGTCTCGCCTTTCGGTCGCCCGGCAGGCCACCGCGAGCCCGGCGCAGCACAGCGCGCCCAGCACCCCGGCCCCCGCGACGGCCGCGCGCACGCCCGTGACCTCGGCGGCGACCCCCGCGAGGGCCATTCCGGCGCCCTGGACGGTCATCAGCCCGGCGTGGAGCACGGTCATGGCCCGGCCGCGCAGCTCCTCGGGCACCGCGCGGACGAACCACTGGTCGAGGCCGAGGGTGTACGCCGAGCCCGCGCCCGCGAGCACCAGGAGCAGCAGCGAGAACCCCAGGTCGGGCCGCAGGGCGTAGGCGATGTAGGGCAGCAGGGTCAGACAGAGCAGCGGCAGCACGATCCGCTCGCGGGTGGCCGCGCCGAGCCGGGCTCCGGCGTACAGTTCGCCGGCCACCGTGCCCACCGGCAGCGCGCACATCAGCAGGCCGAGGCCCGGGGAGCCCGCGCCGAGGTCGTGGGCGTAGGGCGCGGCCAGCGCCTCGGGGACGACGCCGAACAACGAGGGCACCCAGAAGACGAGGAGCAGCACGCGCACGCGCGGGTGCGCGAAGAGGGCGCGGAGTCCGTTCCCGGTGTCCTGTGCGCGGTCGCGGACCCGGGCCGGGCGGTGGCGGGTGCCGAGGCGCAGCAGCAGGGCGGAGGCGAGGAAGGTGGCCACCGTGACGAGCAGGGCGTGGCGGGGGGCCGTCACGGTCAGCAGGAGGCCGCCGAGGCCGTAGCCGGTGAGAAGCGCGCTCTGGGAAACGATCCGCAGCAGGGAGCGGCCGAGCACGAACGGTTCGCCGTCGCCGAGCACGTCCGCGAGAGTGGCCATGCGGGTGCCGCTGAAGACGGGCGCGACGACGGCGAGGCAGCAGCGCAGCACGAGCAGGACGCCGACGCCCGCGCCCGGCACGACCATGGCGGCCACGCACACGGCGCACACCAGGTCGCAGGTCACCAGGACGCGCCGGGCCGGGAAGCGGTCGGCGACCGGGGCGAGGAGGGCGCCGCCGACGGCGTAGGGCAGGAAGCCGAGCGCGAAGACGAGGGCGCTCATCAGCGGGGAGCCGGTGAGGTCGTAGACGAGGACGGAGAGGGCGATCTCGCTGACGATCACGCCGAGCAGGGAGAGGACGTGGGCGGCGAAGACCGCGCGGAACTCGCGGACGGCCAGGACGCCGCGGTATCCGGCGCGGGCGGGCTCGTCGGCTTGGAGCGTCGTGTTCTGGGGTGGTGCGGACATGACGGGCAGGGTGCCGGGGCGGGGGCGGCGGGCCGTAGAGTTTCGGCTCCAGCCGAATCCTGTCGGTGGTCCGGCCGATTCCCTGTCGGTCGTCCAGTCGCTTCCTGTCGGTCGTCCGGCCGCATCGCGCTCCATGAACGCGCGCGCTCCACAGTGACGGAGGTGTCGTGCCCTCGCAGCTCCGCTTCGGCGAGGAGGACTTCCTGCGCTGCCGGTTCGCGATCTCGCCGTTGTGGGAGACGCAGGACGCGGTGCGGACGCTGCGGCGGCCGGACCGGCACGGCTATCACGGGCCCTGGCTGCGGCGCGTGCGCGCGGCGGCGGGCGGGCTCGATCTGGCGCCGCTGTGGCTGCTGATGCCGCGCCGGGGCAGTTCGCCGGACTGGCTCTGTCCCCCGCCGCTCGGGCCGCTGACGTCCTTCGCGGACGAGATCGCGGCGGTGCGGGCGGCCGATCCGGAGGTGGCGCGGGCGGAGACGGCGCGTTCGCTGGCCTGTACGCCGGGGGCCCTGGAGTCGGCGCGCGGCCGGGCGTGGCTCGCGGACCCGGCGCGGATGGTGCGGGAGCTGGCGGACCTGCTGGAGGCGGCCTGGCGGGTGCTGGTGGCGCCGGAGTGGCCCCGGCTGCGGGCGCTCCTGGAGGCGGACGTGGCCTTCCATTCGCGCAGGCTGGCCGAGGTGGGCCTGGGCGCGCTGCTGCCGGAGCTGGACGGACGGCTGTCCTGGGACGGGCGGACGCTGACGCTGCCGCACGGGCGGTACGCGCGCGAGTTGGGCGGCCGGGGTCTGCTGCTGATGCCGAGCGTGTTCTGCTGGCCGGACGTGATCACCGGTTTCGAGGCGCCCTGGCAGCCGATGCTGGTGTATCCGGCGCGGGGCATCGGCGATCTGTGGACCGAGCCCGCCGGGCGGACCCCGCAGGCGCTGGTACGGCTCCTCGGGCGCAACCGCGCGGCCGTCCTGACCGCGCTCGGCGAACCCGCGACGACCACGGCCCTGGCCCACCGGCTCGGCCTCGCTCCCTCCTCGGTCTCGGACCATCTGACGGTCCTGAAGGAGGCGGGCCTGCTCACCGCGACCCGGCACGGCCACCAGGTGCTGTACGCGCGCACACCGCTCGGTACGGCGCTGACGACCGGGCCTGCCTGAATCAGCTCCCCTGTTCCTCCAGGGTCCGCAGGACGCCCGGGGTCCGGGGCTGGGTGACGGGCGAGCGCAGACAGCGGCGGGCCGCCGGGGTGCCGGGGAGCGGGGACGTGAACAGGGCGGCGGAGATGACGAGCACCAGCAGCAGCGGGCACAGGAAGGCGAGTACGGGGGCGAGGGGGCCCAGCAGCGGGAGCATGGGCTCCAGGCCGAGCCCGGCCGCACAGACGGTCAGGACGAGGGCGCGTACGGCGAGTTCGGCCAGCCAGTTGGCGAGGGCGCGCTCGGGGGTGATGCCCCGTTCCAGCCACAGCCGCAACCGGTCGAAGGACCAGGCGGTGGCCCAGACCGTGAGCGGACGCAGCAGCAGCCGGTCGGCGAGGGCGCCGGGCCTGCCCCAGCGGGGGCGGTAGTCGTAGCCGGTGAGGAAGCGGACGCCGTGGGCGTCGGGGACGTAGCGCCAGTAGCCGCTGCCCTCGGCGAGCGGGGAGAGGGGGTGCGGGGAGGCGAAGCGGAGGGCGGAGGTGCGGGTGCCGTCGGGGCGTTCGCGCTCGTCGGCGGCGAGTCCGGTGCCGTGGACGGTGAGGAACGGCAGCAGCCGGGCGCGGTAGCGGAAGGGGCGCGGGGAGGTCTCCGGGGCGGGGTGGGGGAGGTACTCGATCTCGCCGATCCTGAGGTCCCAGCGCCGGCGGTGGGCGGGGTCCTGGGTGCGGG
The DNA here is from genome assembly GCF_040638245.1 of Streptomyces sp. NPDC026659. Classification (NCBI taxonomy): domain Bacteria; kingdom Bacillati; phylum Actinomycetota; class Actinomycetes; order Kitasatosporales; family Streptomycetaceae; genus Streptomyces; species Streptomyces sp. NPDC026659. The sequence goes on from NZ_JBEZXY010000002.1 coordinate 50,021, forward strand.
TCCAGAGGTCGTCCAGATCGGTGCGGATGTGCGTCTCTATGTAGAGACCCATGTGGTGTTCCCCCACGTCGGAGCGGATTTCAGGCTCAAACTACCCGGAGGATCATGGTGTCTTCGCCGCTGTGGCGGCCGGACCGGGCGGGGGACGACCGGACCCCGGCCGCCAGGGGCGGGCCGGGGTCCGGGTGGGGTGCGTCGCGGGATGTCACCCGGCCAGGTGACGCTCCACGGTCTCGACCTTCGAGGTGAGGCCGTCGGTGACACCGGGTCGGATGTCGGCCTTGAGGACGAGGGAGACGCGCGGCGCGCGGGCCTCTACGGCGGCGACGGCGCGCCGGACGACGTCCATGACCTCGTCCCACTCGCCCTCGATCGAGGTGAACATGGCGTCGGTGCGGTTGGGCAGGCCCGACTCGCGGACCACGCGGACGGCGTCGGCGACGTACTCCCCCACGTCCTCGCCGACGCCGAGGGGCGTCACGGAGAAGGCGACGATCATGCGTTCACGACTCCCTCGCGGCGGGCGCGGGCGGCCATGACGGCGGCCTCGGACTCGCGGCGCAGCCTGCGCTCGGCGAAGAAGCCGCCGGTGGGCAGGACAGAGAGGACGAAGTAGAGCGCGGCGGTGCCGAAGCTCCACTTGGCGCGGTTCCAGGCGTCGATCCAGAAGAGCACGTAGAGGATGAACAGCACGCCGTGGACCGCGCCCATCACGGGGACGGCGTTGAAGTCCGTGGTCCGCTTCAGCACCGAGCAGAGAAGCAGGATCAGGAAGGACACGGCCTCGGGCGCCGAGACCAGTCGCAGGCGGCGGATGGCGGATGCTGTCTTGAGGTCCACGGGTCACCTTCGGTGGGGGAGGTCGCTGGGGCGCGGGCACGGTCGCCCGGTGAGCGGCTCATGATCCTTTGTGAACGGAAGCACAAGCGTCGCCACATTGTGGCAAACCGTGCCCCTAGGGGTGCGGTCAGGGTCGTTCTCCACCCGGAGGCCCTGTTCTCTCCACCCGGCCGGGGGCTACTTTCGCGGTGTGGCGACGTTCCGACTACAGGGCAGCAAGGTGCTCGCCGTCGACATGACCGGGGATGCCGTGAAGGCGAAGAACGGCTCGATGGTCGCGTACGACGGGCAGATGGCCTTCAAGAAGCTGAGCGGCGGTGGCGAGGGTCTGCGGGGCATGGTGACCCGGCGGCTGACCGGCGAGCAGATGACGGTGATGGAGGTGAGGGGGCAGGGGACCTGCTGGTTCGCGGACCGGGCGTCGGAGATCAATCTCGTGACGCTCCGGGGCGACAAGCTCTGGGTGGAGTCGAGCAATCTGCTGGCGACGGACGCGGGACTGCGCACGGGCACGGCGTTCACGGGCCTGCGCGGCGCCTCGCAGGGCAACGGCCTGTTCACCACGACCGTCGAGGGCAACGGCCAGGCGGCCCTGCTGTCCGACGGCCCGGCGGTGGTGCTCCGGGTCTCCCCGCAGTACCCGCTGACGGTCGACCCGGGGGCGTACATCGCGCACCAGGGAGACGTCCGGCAGTCCTTCCAGTCGGGCGTGACGTTCCGCACGCTCCTCGGGGAGGGCGGCGGCGAGGCGTTCCAGATCCGTTTCGAGGGCGACGGGCTGGTGTACGTCCAGCCGAGCGAGCGGAACACGATCGCGGGGGATCTGTGACATGGGCTTCCGGGAGATCAACTCGAAGATGATCGAGGCGACGGTGGCGCCCGGCGTGCGGCTGTTCAGCCAGCGCGGGGCGATGCTCGCCTACCGCGGGGACGTGTCGTTCACGCCCAGTGTCCAGAGCGGGCAGGGCGGCATCATGTCGATGCTCGGGCGCCGGGTGGCGGGCGAGGCGGCCCCGCTGATGTCGGTCGAGGGCAGCGGCACGGTGTTCTTCGGGCACGGCGGCCACCATGTGCAGGTGATCAACCTGACCGGCGACACGCTCTATGTGGAGGCGGACCGGCTGCTGGCCTTCGAGGGCTCGCTGCGGCAGGGCACGATGTTCATGGGCTCGCAGGGCGGCGTCATGGGCATCGTCCGTGGCCAGGCCACCGGGCAGGGGCTGTTCACCACCACCCTCCAGGGCCATGGCGCGGTGGCCGTGATGGCGCACGGCGGTGTCTTCGGGATACCGATCACCCCGCAGCGCCCGGTCCATGTGGACCCCCAGGCGTACGTCGCCCATCACGGCGAGGTCCGCAACCGGCTGTCCACCGCGCTCGGCTGGCGCGACATGGTGGGCCGGGGCTCCGGCGAGGCGTTCCAGCTGGAGCTGAGCGGCAGCGGCACGGTCTATGTCCAGGCATCGGAGGAGAAGCTGTGAGCGCGTACGCGGGTGCCGGGGGCCCGGTGGTGTTCGACCCCGTGACCCTGCCGGCCGACGACAACGTGAACCCGTACACGTTCTGCGTGGAGCTCAAGGGCAGTCAGTGGTTCCTGCAGAAGGGGAAGATGATCGCCTACTACGGGGCGATCGAGTTCAACGGCATCGGGCACGGGCGGCTGGACCGGCTGGTGCGTTCCTCGTTCCATTCGCCATTGCACGCGAGCGACTGGGTCGTGGCGGAGGGCTCGGGCAAGATGCTGCTCGCGGACCGGGCGTTCGACGTGAACTCGTACGACCTGGACGAGGGCAATCTGACCGTTCGCGCAGGCAACTTGATCGCTTTCCAGCCAAGCTTGGCACTCAAACAGTCGATCGTGCCCGGCTTTCTCACACTGATCGGCACGGGGAAATTCGTGGCCGCCTCCAACGGCCCGGTGGTGTTCATGGAGCCCCCGATCCGGGTGGACCCCCAGGCGCTGGTCGGCTGGGCCGACTGCCCGTCGCCCTGCCATCACTACGACCACGGCTATCTGACCGGCGTGCTGGGCGGTCTACGTGCGATGACAGGGCTGGGCGGGGCCTCCGGGGAGGAGCACCAGTTCGAGTTCGTCGGCGCCGGGACGGTGCTGCTGCAGTCGACCGAGGTGCTGATGGCGGAGCGGGAGACGGGTGCGGTTCCGTCCGAACCAGGGGTACCCGGAGGGGGTGGAGCGGCACCCGGCGGCCCTGTCACAGGAGCCTCAGGAGTACCGCGCCTTCCCGGACAGCTGGGAGATCTCCAGCGTCGCTTCGGGCTGTGAGCGGTAGTCTGCGGAGTGTGACGTCGAACGCGTGCGCACAGTCACATCACTCAGAGTAGTTCGTCATTCAACATCTTAGGTAGACTTCATTCATGGAGACCGAGACGGCCACGCACTGGCTGACCGATGCGGAGCAGTGCGCCTGGCGCACCCACCTGGAGGTCAACAGGCTGTTGACGTACCAGCTCGAAAAGGATCTGCAACCGTTCGGACTGACCATGAACGATTACGAGATCCTCGTCAATCTGTCCGAGTCCGAGGACATGCGGTTGCGGATGAGCGATCTCGCCACCGCCACCCTCCAGTCCAAGAGCCGGCTCTCGCACCAGATCACCCGCATGGAGAACGCGGACCTGGTGCGCCGGGAGAACTGCGAGTCGGACCGGCGCGGGCTGTATGCCGTGCTGACCGATCACGGCCTGGAGCTGATGAAGAAGGTCGCGCCCCACCATGTGTCCTCGGTGCGCCGCCACTTCATCGACCTGCTCTCCCCCGACGCCCTCCAGGACCTGAACAAGGCCCTCAAGCCCGTCGCGGAACATCTGCGCACCCAACGCGGCCGCCTCTGACACCCACCAGAGCGGCCAGGGCGAGGCGCGGCATCCAGGCCGACCGCCGGACCGCGCCTCCGCCCCGGGCGGCCTCAGCAGCCCACGCCCGCCTGGTCCACGGCGGGCACCCCCGACGCCTCGACGGCGGACGCCCCCGACGCCCCGGCCTCGGCGGCGGGCACCCCGCCCGGCCCCCGTGCGACGAGGGTGACGGCCGCCGCGGCCAGCGACGCGGCACCGGCCAGCGCGAAGCACAGGGGCAGCGGCAGCCGGCCGATCAGCGCCCCGGCCATCAGCGCCCCGCTCGAATTGCCCCCGTTCACCGCCATGTTCACCCAGGCTCCGGCCTGGGCGCGGGCGCCCTTCGGCGCCGTCTCGTCGGCCAGCAGATACGAGGTCGTCAGCGTCGGGGCGATGAAGACGCCCGTGAGGACCATGGCCGCGGTGAGGGTCCACAGGTCGGGCGCGAGACCCGCCGCCGCGATCATCAGCCCGAGCCCCGCCGTGAAGCGGGCCAGCCGTGCCCGCGCGGACAGCCGCCAGTCGATCGCACCGTTCGCGAGACCGCCCAGCGCGCTGCCGACCGAGAGGGCGCCCAGCACCCAGGGGACGAACGCGGTGTCGTAGGAGCCCCGCTCGGCGTAGGCGGTCACCAGCAGTTCCACCCCGCTCAGCGCGAGCCCGGCCCCCGCCGCCACGACGACCGGGACCAGCAGCCCCGGCACCCCGCCCGACCGGGTCCGGCGGGACTTGGTGCGTCGCCCCGCGCGCGGCCCCGTGCCCGACCCCGTGCGCGGCCCGGTCATCGCCGGGGACGTGACGAACGCGGCCGTCCCGCCGACGATCAGCAGCGCGCCCAGCAGGATGCCGGAGGCCGGAGGCGCCCAGGTGATGAGGGCGCCCACCAGGACCGGACCGGAGACGAAGAGCAGTTCCTCGGCGACCCCGTCGAGGCTGTAGGCACGGCGCTGCAGATGCCGGTCGGTGACGAGTTCGGACCACAGCGCGCGCATGACCGACCCCAGCGGGGGCGCGCAGGCGCCCGCGAGCGCGGCGGCCGCGCCGATGAGCGCGGCCGGGGCGCCCGGACGCCAGAGAAGCGCGGCGAGGACGCAGAGCAGGACGGCGTACAGCGTGGCCATGGGCAGCAGGGCGCGGCGCGCGCCGTACCGGTCGACCAAGGACGCGCGCAGCGGCATCAGGAAGACCGCCGCGCCGCCGAACAGGGACATCACCATGCCGGAGACGGCGTAGGACCCGGTGGCGCGGTTGACGGAGAGCAGGACGGCGAGCGGGGCGACGCCGTAGGAGAAGCGGCCGGCAAGCGCGGCGGCGAAGGTGCGGCGCGCGTGCGGAACGCGGAGGACGGCGGCGTACGAGGGCGCGGCGGGGCGCGCGGGAGCGGGCGCGGACATGCGCGGGGTTCCTCACAGGAGGCGGGACAGGGCGCGACGGTGCGCCGCACGAGGTGCCGGCCGTGTGCCGGGCACTCGCGCGGGCATGGGCGCGCGCTATGCCAAGAGGAGGAACATGTGGATCAAGCTAACAGCGGGAGCGGCGGAGCGGTAGCGGTTTTCCGGACGTGGGCCCCGGTCGGGGGCCGGGGCCGCGCCGGTTCTCCCTGGCCTCCCCGTCTCTCCCCGGTCTCCCGCGTCAGCTCTCCCCGGTCTCCCGGGTCAGTCCTCCCCCGGCTCCCGGGTCAGTCCGGCGAGCAGCTGGTCCGCCGCCGCGTAGGGGTCCAGTTCGCCCGTGGCGACGCGTCCCGCGAGGCTGGGGAGGTGGTGGGCGCCGTGGAGGTCGCCGATGCGCTCCCGCAGGGCCGTGACCGCGATCGTCTCCACCTCGCGGGCGGCGCGGGCGCGGCGGCGTTCGGTGAGGACGCCGTGCTCCTCCATCCAGGCCCGGTGCTTCTCCAGGGCCTCCACGAGCTCGTCGACGCCCTCGGAGCGGGCGGCGACCGTCTTGACGATGGGCGGGCGCCAGTCGCCGGGGCCGCGGGCCTCGCCGAGGCCGAGCATGTGGTTCAGCTCGCGGGCGGTGGCGTCGGCGCCGTCGCGGTCGGCCTTGTTGACGACGTACACGTCGCCGATCTCCAGGATTCCGGCCTTGGCCGCCTGGATGCCGTCGCCCATGCCGGGGGCCAGCAGGACGACGGAGGTGTCCGCCTGGGAGGCGATCTCGACCTCCGACTGGCCCACGCCGACGGTCTCCACGAGGATCACGTCGCAGCCCGCCGCGTCCAGGACGCGGATCGCCTGCGGGGCGGCCCAGGCGAGGCCGCCGAGGTGGCCGCGCGTGGCCATGGAGCGGATGTAGACGCCGGGGTCGGAGGCGTGGTCGGACATGCGGACCCGGTCGCCGAGCAGGGCGCCGCCGGAGAACGGGGAGGACGGGTCGACGGCGAGGACGCCGACCCGCTTGCCCTGCTTGCGGTAGGCGGTGACGAGCGCGGAGGTGGTGGTCGACTTGCCGACGCCCGGCGAGCCGGTCAGCCCGACGACGTAGGCGTTGCCGGTCAGCGGGGCCAGCGCCGCCATGACCTCCCTGAGCTGCGGGGACGCCCCCTCCACCAGGGAGATCAGCCGGGCGACGGCCCGGGGCCGCCCTTCTCGCGCCTCGGCCACCAGAGAGGAGACGTCCCGCATCGATACAGCTCCGTTCACTCGCACCGCCGGTCGGTCCAACCACCGGCCGGTCGAACCGCCGGGATCACACCGCCGGAATCAAAACCGCCGGAAAAGGATTCCTCAGGCCTTCGGTACCCGCACGATCAGCGCGTCACCCTGCCCGCCGCCACCGCACAGCGCGGCCGCGCCGACCCCGCCGCCCCGGCGCTTGAGCTCCAGCGCCAGGTGCAGGACGAGACGGGCGCCGGACATGCCGATCGGGTGGCCGAGGGCGATGGCGCCGCCGTTGACGTTCACCTTTTCCGTGGACACGCCGAGGTCGTTCATTGACTGCACGGCGACCGCCGCGAACGCCTCGTTGATCTCGATGAGGTCGAGGTCCGAGACCTCCAGGCCCTCCTTCTTCAGGGCGTGGTTGATCGCGTTGGACGGCTGCGACTGGAGCGAGTTGTCCGGCCCGGCCACGTTGCCGTGCGCGCCGATCTCCGCGAGCCACTCCAGGCCCAGCTCCTCGGCCTTGGCCTTGCTCATCACGACCACGGCGGCGGCGCCGTCCGAGATCTGCGAGGCGGACCCGGCGGTGATGGTGCCGTCCTTGGCGAAGGCAGGGCGCAGCTTGCCGAGCGACTCGGCGGTGGTGTCGCCCCGGATGCCCTCGTCCTTGCTGAAGAGCACCGGCTCGCCCTTGCGCTGCGGGATCTCCACCGGGGTGATCTCGGCCTCGAACAGGCCGTTCTTCTGCGCGGCGGCGGCCCGCTGGTGGGACAGCGCGGCGATCTCGTCCTGCTCGGGGCGGCCGATGCCGAGCCGGGTGTTGTGCTTCTCGGTGGACTCGCCCATGGCGATGCCCTCGAAGGAGTCAGTGAGCCCGTCGTACGCCATGGAGTCGAGCATCTCGACCGCGCCGTACTTGAAGCCCTCACGGGACTTGGGCAGCAGGTGCGGGGCGTTGGTCATGGACTCCTGGCCGCCCGCGACCACGATGTCGAACTCGCCCGCGCGGATCAGCTGGTCCGCGAGCGCGATCGCGTCGAGCCCGGAGAGGCACACCTTGTTGATAGTGAGCGCCGGGACGCTCATCGGGATGCCCGCCTTGACCGCCGCCTGGCGGGCCGGGATCTGGCCGGCGCCGGCCTGGAGCACCTGGCCCATGATCACGTACTGGACCTGGTCGCCGCCGATGCCGGCGCGGTCGAGGGCGGCCTTGATGGCGAAGCCGCCCAGGTCGGCACCCGAGAAGGACTTCAGCGAACCGAGCAACCGTCCCATGGGCGTCCGCGCGCCCGCGACGATCACAGAGGTGGTCGTTCCAGAAGACATGAGCTGCGATCCCCTTACCGGCCTGCACAGCCGAGGAGTGAACGAGGGTTTACTTCGAATGTACTGACCGGTACCGGAAGCCGTCACCGGGCGTACGGTGTGATCGCGCGCACGTTGCGTAACCACTTCGCACGCGCTGCACTGAAAACATGCTGACGCGAATCGACCACATCGGGATCGCCTGCCACGACCTCGACGCCACCGTCGAGTTCTACCGGACCACCTACGGCTTCGAGGTGTTCCACACCGAGGTGAACGAAGAGCAGGGCGTGCGCGAGGCCATGCTCAAGATCAACGAGACGTCCGACGGCGGCGCCTCCTACCTCCAGCTCCTGGAGCCGACCCGGGAGGACTCCGCGGTCGGCAAATGGCTCGCCAAGAATGGCGAGGGCGTCCATCACATCGCCTTCGGTACGGCGGATGTGGACGCGGACTCCGAGGAGATCCGCGGCAAGGGCGTACGCGTTCTGTACGACGAGCCACGACGTGGGTCCATGGGGTCGAGGATCACCTTCCTGCACCCGAAGGATTGCCACGGAGTCCTGACAGAACTGGTCACTTCGGCCTCGGTTGAGTCACCTGACCACTGACCTTCGTACATAAGGGCCGGTAGGGTTGGGGGCGGTCGTCTCCGAACACGGGGGACGACCGATGCCGGGGTCCGGGTTGGGGGACGAGCGTCGGGGCAGCAGCCCGTGCTCCGCCGATGATCTGACACCATTCCCCGGGGGCCCCGTCCGGCGGACGGACGGAGCTCGTTGGAGAAGCTGACCAGGGGACGGATGGGACCGCGCAGTGCGGGGCTACGAGAGCCAGGAGCGAGAGCCGGCGGCTGACGTCGACCACCTCTCTCGGTTCGAGGCCGAGATGAAGCGGCTGAAGACCGAGCGGGAAAAGGCGATCCAGCACGCCGAGGACCTCGGCTACCAGGTCGAGGTGCTGCGCGCCAAGCTGCACGAGGCGCGCCGCACCCTCATGACCAGGCCCTCCTACGAGGGCGGCGACATCGGCTATCAGGCCGAGCAGTTGCTGCGTAATGCCCAGGTGCAGGCCGAGCAGTTGCGGCAGGACGCGGAGCGGGAGCTGAGTCAGGCCCGCGCGCAGACCCAGCGCATCCTGCAGGAGCACGCCGAGCAGGCGGCCCGGCTGCAGGCCGAGCTGCACCAGGAGGCGGTCACCCGTCGCCAGCAGCTCGACCAGGAGCTGGCGGAGCGCAGGCAGACCGTCGAGTCGCACGTCAACGAGAACGTGGCGTGGGCGGAGCAGCTGCGCGCCCGTACCGAGCAGCAGGCACGCCGGCTGCTCGACGAGTCCCGCGCCGAGACCGAGCAGGCGATGACCGCCGCCCGCGCGGAGGCCGAGCGGCTGACCCGGGAGGCCCGCGACCGGCTGCGCAACGACGCCGAGGCGGCCCGGTCCGAGGCCGAGCAGATCCTGCGTCGCGCCCGCACGGACGCCGAGCGGCTGCTGAACGCGGCCTCGGCCCAGGCCCAGGAGGCCACCGACCACGCCGAGCAGGTGCGGACGTCCACCGTCAGCGAGTCGGACGCCGCGCGCCGGCAGGCCGCCGAGCTGAGCCGGACGGCCGAGGAGCGCATGGCGGAGGCCGAGCGGGCGCTGCGCAGCGCGCGTTCGGAGGCCGACAAGCTGGTCGCGGAGGCCGAGGAGCGGGCCGCCAAGGCCATCTCCAGTGCCGAGGCGGCCAACGAGACGCGTACCCGTACCGCCAAGGAGCAGGTCGCCCGGCTGGTCGGCGAGGCCACCAAGGAGGCGGAGACCACCAAGGCGGACGCCGAGCAGCTGGTCGCCGACGCCCGTGCCGAGGCGGAGAAGGTCCTCGCGGAGGCCGGGGAGCGGGCCCGCAACGCGACCGCCGAGGAGACGGCGAGTCAGCTGTCGAAGGCCGCCCGGACCGCCGAGGACGTGCTCGACAAGGCGTCGGAGGACGCCCGTCGGACCACGAAGGCCGCCGCCGAGGAGGCCGAGCGCATCCGCTCGGAGGCCGAGGCGGAGGCGGACCGGCTGCGGGCCGAGGCGCACGACCTGGCCGAGCAGCTCAAGGGCACGGCGAAGGACGACACCAAGGAGTACCGGGCCAAGACGGTCGAGCTCCAGGAGGAGGCCCGGCGGCTGCGCGGCGAGGCCGAGCAGCTGCGCGCCGACGCGGTCGAAGAGGGCGAGTCCATCCGCGCCGAGGCCCGCCGCGAGGCGGTGGCGCAGATCGAGGAGGCGGCCAGGTCCGCCGAGGAACTGCTCTCCAAGGCCAAGGCGGACGCCGACGAGCTGCGCAAGACGGCCACCACGGACAGCGAGAAGGTCCGCACCGAGGCCATCGAGCGCGCCACGGCGCTGCGCCGGCAGGCCGAGGAGACCCTGGAGCGCACCCGCAAGGAGGCCGAGCGGCTCAAGGCCGAGGCCGAGGAGCGGGCCGAGTCGGTCGGGGAGGACGCCGAGCGGGCCGCGCGCGAGCTGCGCGAGGAGGCCGAGCGGGCCGCCGAGGCGCGCCGTGAGGAGGCCGCCACCGAGCTGACGCGGCTCCAGACGGAGACGCAGGACCGCCTGGAGTCGGCGGAGCAGGCGCTGACGGAGGCCCGCGAGGAGGCGTCCGGTATCCGCCGGGAGGCGGGCGAGGAGGCCGAGCGGCTGCGGTCGGAGGCCGCCGAGCGCATCCGTACGCTCCAGCAGCAGGCCGCGACCGAGGCCGAGCGGCTGCGCGACGAGGCCGCGGCCGACGCGTCCGCCTCGCGCGCCGAGGGCGAATCCGTGGCCGTACGGCTGCGGTCCGAGGCCGCGGCGGAGGCCGAACGGCTCAAGGTGGAGGCGCAGGACACCGCGGACCGGGTGCGCGCGGAGGCGCAGGCCGCCGCCGAGCGGCTGGCCACCGAGGCGTCCGAGACGCTGGCCGCCGCCCAGGAGGAGGCCGTGCGCCGCCGCCGGGAGGCGGAGGAACTGCTCGGTTCGGCCCGCGAGGAGGCGGACCAGGAGCGCGAGCGGGCCCGCGAGCAGAGCGAGGAGCTGCTCGCCTCGGCGCGCAAGCGCGTGGAGGAGGCCCAGACCGAGGCGACCCGGCTGGTCGAGGAGGCCGACCGGCGCGCGACGGAGATGGTGTCCGCCGCCGAGCAGCACGCCCAGCAGGTGCGCGAGTCGGTCTCCGGGCTGCACGAGCAGGCGCAGGAGGAGATCGTCGGACTGCGCTCGGCCGCCGAGCACGCGGCGGAGCGTACGCGCCGGGAGGCGGAGGAGGAGGCGGACCGCGTCCGCACCGACGCCTACGCCGAGCGCGAGCGCGCGGGCGAGGACGCGGCACGGCTGCGCCGCGAGGCGAACGAGGAGGCCGAGGAGGCCAAGTCGCTCGCGGAGCGCACGGTCGCGGAGGCGATCACGGAGTCCGAGCGGCTGCGCACGGAGACGACGGAGTACGCGCAGCGGGTGCGGACCGAGGCGTCCGACGCGCTGGCCGAGACGGACCAGGCGGCCTCGCGCACCCGGGCGGACGCCCGGGAGGACGCCAACCGCATCCGTACGGACGCGGCGACGCAGGTGGACACCCTCATCACCGAGGCGAGTGCGGAGGCGGAGCGGCTCCAGACGGAGACGGCCGCCGAGGCCGAGCGGGTGCGCTCGGAGGCGGTCGCGGGCGCGGAGCGTCTGATCGCGGACGCGACCGACGACGCGGAGCGGCTGCGCGCCGAGGCCGCCGAGACGGTGGGTACGGCCCAGCGGCACGCGGAGCGGATGCGCGCGGAGGCCGAACGGGTGCGCGCCGAGGCGGAGTCGGAGGCCGAGCGGCTCGTCGGTTCGGCGCGCGAGGAGTCCGAGCGGACGCTGGACGAGGCGCGCCAGGAGGCCAACAAGCGGCGTTCGGAGGCGGCCGAGCAGGTCGACACGCTCATCACGGAGACGGCGGCCGAGGCGGACAAGCTGCTCGCCGAGGCGCAGCAGCAGGCACAGCAGACCACCGCGGACGCGGAGACGCAGGCCGACTCGATGGTGGGCGCGGCCCGCACCGAGGCCGAGCGGCTCGTCGGCGACGCGACGGTCGAGGGCAACTCCCGGGTGGAGAAGTCCCGTGCGGACGCCGACGAGTTGCTGGTCGGGGCGCGCCGGGACGCGACCGCGATCCGGGAGCGCGCCGAGGAGCTGCGCGACCGGGTCACCTCCGAGATCGAGGAGCTGCACGAGCGGGCCCGCCGTGAGGCGGCCGAGACGATGAAGTCGACCGGCGACCGCTGCGACAACCTCATCAAGCAGGCCGAGGAGCAGCTGGCCAAGGCGCAGACGAAGGCCAAGGAGCTGGTGTCGGAGGCCAGTTCGGAGGCGAGCAAGGTGCGCATCGCCGCCGTCAAGAAGGTGGAGGGGCTGCTCAAGGAGGCCGAGCAGAAGAAGGCCAGGCTGGTCAAGGAGGCCGAGGACCTCAAGGCCGAGGCGATCCGCGAGGCGCGGGAGACCGTCGAAGAGGGCAAGCGCGAGCTGGAGTTGCTGGTGCGCCGGCGCGAGGACATCAACACGGAGATCTCGCGGGTCCAGGACGTGCTGGAGGCGCTCGAATCCTTCGAGGGTCCGGGCGGCAAGGACGGCGGGGTCAAGGCGGGCGCCACGGTGGGGGCACCCCGATCGGGTGGCAAACCCCAGGAGAACTAGCGGCCGGTGCGATGCGCCGTGTGGGGCAGGGGGTTCGGCCGGGTCTTTGGCAAGTTGTCAGGGGCCCGGCCACCCGAAAGAGGTGTCATTCTATTGATCAAACACGTATCCGCTCGATGACACACCGCTCAGGCGCCTAGGATTCCACCTATCACCTCACCGGTCTCATTCGACAGGAACCCCATGAGCGACACTTCCCCCTACGGCTTCGAGCTTGTGCGGCGTGGATACGACCGCGCTCAGGTGGACGAACGCATCTCCAAGCTCGTCTCCGACCGTGACAGCGCGCTCTCCCGGATCACCGCTCTGGAGAAGCGCATCGAGGAGCTCCACCTCGAGACGCAGAACGCCCAGGCCCAGGTCACCGACGCCGAGCCGTCGTACGCGGGTCTCGGCGCGCGGGTCGAGAAGATCCTTCGGCTCGCCGAGGAAGAGGCGAAGGATCTGCGCGAGGAGGCCAGGCGCGCGGCCGAGCAGCACCGTGAGCTGGCCGAGTCGGCCGCCCAGCAGGTCCGTAACGACGCCGAGTCGTTCGCCTCCGAGCGCAAGGCCAAGGCGGAGGACGACGGCGTCCGGATCGTCGAGAAGGCGAAGGGCGACGCGGCCCAGCTGCGTTCCGACGCGCAGAAGGACGCGCAGTCCAAGCGCGAGGAGGCGGACGCCCTCTTCGAGGAGACCCGCGCCAAGGCCGCGCAGGCCGCCGCCGACTTCGAGACGAACCTCGCCAAGCGCCGCGAGCAGTCCGAGCGCGACCTGGCCTCCCGTCAGCAGAAGGCGGAGAAGCGTCTGGCGGAGATCGAGCACCGCGCCGAGCAGCTCCGTCTGGAGGCGGAGAAGCTGCGCACCGACGCCGACCGCCGTGCCCGTCAGACGGTGGAGACGGCGCAGCGCCAGGCCGAGGACATCGTGGCCGACGCCAACGCCAAGGCCGACCGCATCCGTTCGGAGTCCGAGCGCGAGCTGGCCGCCCTGACCAACCGCCGCGACAGCATCAACGCCCAGCTGACCAACGTCCGCGAGATGCTGGCCACGCTGACCGGTGCCGCGGTGGCCGCCGCCGGTTCGCCGGTCGAGGACGAGTCGGTCTCGCGCGGCGTCCCGGCGCAGCAGACGCGCTAGTACCCGCGCGGCAGCTTTCCCGTACGGTCGCCAGGACCGGGCGGAGCCCCCTTCCGTTGCAGTCGGCAGGGGGCTCCGCCCGGTCCTGGCATGATCGCCACGGTCTCCGGCCGGGCCGCCCGGGAACCTTCGGACACGCCGGGTGAAGCTCTGGCTTTACTTTCTCTTGAGCGGAACCGTCAGCGCCCGGATATCCTCCTAACCCTTACGGGGGCGTGCGCCCCGCTGTCCTGAACCTTCCGATGGGTGCGGAGCATGATCGAGGCGGCAGGCCTGACCAAGCGCTACGGTGACAAGACCGCGGTGCACAACCTCTCCTTCCAGGTACGTCCGGGTGCGGTGACCGGCTTCCTCGGGCCCAACGGCTCGGGCAAGTCCACGACCATGCGGATGATCCTCGGGCTGGACAACCCGACCTCGGGGACGGTGACGATCGGCGGCCATCCCTACGGCAAGCTGCCCAACGCCCCCCGCCAGGTCGGCGCGCTCCTCGACGCCAAGGCGGTGCACGGCGGCCGCTCGGCCCGTCAGCACCTGCTGAGCCTGGCCCAGCTGTCCGGCATCCCGGCCCGCCGGGTGGACGAGGTCCTCGGGGTCGTCGGCCTCCAGGACGTGGCGAAGAGGCGTTCCAAGGGCTTCTCGCTCGGCATGGGCCAGCGGCTCGGCATCGCGGCCGCGCTGCTCGGCGACCCGCAGGTGCTGCTCTTCGACGAGCCGGTCAACGGCCTCGACCCCGAGGGCATCCTCTGGGTGCGCAATCTGATGAAGGCGCTCGCGGCCGAGGGCCGTACGGTCTTCGTCTCCTCGCACCTGATGAGCGAGATGGCGCTGACCGCCGACCACCTCATCGTGATCGGGCGCGGCCAGCTGATGGCCGACATGAGCGTGTCGGAGTTCATCTCCGCCAACTCCGCCGACTTCGCCCGGGTGCGTACCCCCGAGACCGAGCCGCAGCAGCGCGAGAAGCTGACGGCCGCGCTCACCGAGGCGGGCGGCCACGTGCTCCCCGAGCCGGATGGCGCGCTGCGGGTGACCGGCCTTCCGCTGCCCCGCATCAGCGACCTGGCGCACGGCGCGGACGTACGGCTGTGGGAGCTGTCCCCGCACCAGGCCTCGCTGGAGGAGGCGTACATGCGGATGACGCAGGGCGTGGTCGACTACCGCTCGACCACCGACCAGCGCTCGGGCCTCCAGCAGCCGCTGCCGCCGGACGCCCAGCCTCCGATGCCGGTGCCGGGCCAGGGCCAGCCGGGCTGGTACGCCCCGCCGCCGCCCCAGCCGGGCGCCCCGTACGCCCCGCAGAACCCGGCCCCCGGGCCGTACGGCGGCGGATACGGCCCGGCGGGTGCCGGGGCCCCGAACCCGTACGCGACGCCCGCACAGGCCCCTCAGCCGCAGCCCGCGCCCGCCGCCGCTCCCCCGGCCCCGCAGCCGGCCCCGGCCGCCGAGCCCGCGCAGTCCGCCGGAGCCGCCGGCAAGGCCGCCGCATCCGCCGAACCGACCCAGCCCGAGGACGCCCGATGAGCACGCACAACACCCCGCTGCCGCAGGCACCCGCGGCCGCCGTGAGCGGCGGACCGTACCCCGGCTACAGCTCGCCCATCCCCATCGTGCGCACCCATCTGGGGCACGCGCTGGCCTCGGAGTGGACGAAGATCAGGTCGGTGCGCTCGACGATCTGGACGCTGGGCGTGTTCGCGCTGCTCGTGTTCGGCATCGGCCTGCTGGTCGCGCTCGCGGTGCGCGGCACCTCCGCCGACCTGTCCGGCGCGACCGCCCTCGCCATGGGCTTCTTCGGGCTGCTGCTCGGCATGGTCTGCGTGATCACGCTGGGCGTGCTGACGACGGCCTCGGAGTACGGCACGGGCATGATCCGTACGACGATGACGGCGTGCCCGACCCGGGGCCGGGTCCTCGCCGCCAAGTCGATCGTGTTCTTCGTGCTCGCGTTCGTGGTGACGCTGGTGACCGTGACCGTGACGGCCCTGGTGCAGACCTCGCTGCTGACGGGCCAGGGCGTGGAGCCGCCGACCGGTCAGGACTGGCTGAAGGCCACGGTCGGCATCAGCCTCTTCATCGCCCTGATCGGGCTGATCTCGCTGCTGGTCGGCTCGATGATCCGGCACTCCGCGGGCGCCATCACCCTCATGATCGGCGCGGTGCTCGCCCCGCTGGTGATCGCCCTCTTCATGAACGCGTCCTCGCTGGAGAAGGTCCAGCAACTGCTGCTCGAGTACTCGATCCCGAGCCAGATGGGCGTCTTCTACGACAACACCCTGAGCCACTCCGGGCCTTCGGGCTGGGAGCCGCTGTGGATCATGCTGGGCGTGACGGCCGCGGCCTACGCGGCGGCGTACGCGCTGCTGCGGAGCCGGGACGTGTAAGGACCCGCGCGGTAAGGACCCATGCGGTAAGGGCCGCTCAGAACCTCGGCGCGCCACCGGGCCGTCGCACCCTCGTGGTGCGGCGGTCCTTCGCGTTCCAGCAGGCCTTGTGCCAGTGCCTGCGGTCGTCCACGCCCGCGTGCTCGGGCCACGCCACCACGTGCGGGACGCCGGAGGGGATCAACTGGTCGCAGCCGGGGCAGCGATAGGTCTTGCCCTCGGCGCTCGCCCCCGCGACATGGCGCACGCTCCAGTCCTCGCCCCGCCAGCTCTCGCTGGCCTGCCAGCCGCCGTACCGGCCGGTCCCCTCGTCCTCGGCGCTGCGGCCGGACGCTCCGGCTGCCTTCGGTCGGTTGCGACGCGGGGACACGGGACACCTCTCGGGGCTATACAGGAAGTACGGTCCGCGTCCAGCCTACGCGGCACCCGAGCGGGCAGGCGTAAAGAACCAACCCGCACAAGTCCCCCTCAGGGGCGATCCATTCCAGCAGAGAACCGACCATTCTGCAGACAATCCGCAAATCCCCCTGCCGAGCCGTGTCCTGGGCACGTGTCATGTGGTTATGCCGAGAGCGGGGGAGCTCCGGTCGGAGCCGAGAAAGCGGGAAGTGCGATGCGTGTAGGAAGTTTTGTCCTGGCGGCCCGGTTCCCGGGCCAGGGGCCCGGGGAGGCCCTGCACCGGGCGGTGCGCTCGGCGGAGGTGGCCGACGAGGCCGGACTGGACACCGTGTGGCTGGCCGAGCACCACTTCGTGCCGTACGGGACCTGCCCGTCGGCGATCACCCTGGCCGCCCTGCTGCTCGGCCGCACCCGCCGCGTCCGGGTCGGCACCGCGGTCAGCGTGCTGCCCACCGCCCACCCGGTCGCCGTCGGCGAACAGGCGGCGCTGCTCCACGTGACCAGCGGCGGCCGCTTCACCCTCGGCGTCGGCCGCGGCGGCCCCTGGGTCGACCTGGAGGTGTTCGGCACCGGCCTCGGGGCGTACGAGCGCGGCTTCCCGGAGTCTCTGGACCTGCTGCTGCGCTGGCTGCGGGAGCCGTCGGTGGCAGCCTCGGGCGAGCGGTACCGCTTCCGCGAGGTGCCCGTCGTACCGCGTCCGTCGGAGTCGCTGACCGAGGCGCCGGGGCCCGAGGTGGTCGTCGCGTGCACCTCGCCCGCGAGCGTACGGCTGGCCGCCGAGCGCGGGCTGCCGATGCTGCTCGGGATGCACATCGGGGACGAGGAGAAGGCGGAGATGGTCGGGCTGTGGCGACGCCACGCACGGGCGGCGGGCCGTTCCGGCGAGGAGATCGCCGGGGCCGCGCACGTCTCGGCCGGGGTCTGCCAGCTCGCGGACCGGCGCACGGACGCGGTGGAGACGCTGCTGAAGGCGATGCCGGGCTGGCTGAAACAGGGCCTCGACGCGCATGTGACGGTGGACGGCCGGCCCCGCGCGATGCGCGACCCGTTCGCCTACACCGAACTGCTCTGCGGGCTGCACCCGGTGGGCACGCCCCGGCTCGCCGCCGACCGGCTCGCGGCGACGGCCGAGCGCACCGGCATCTCCCGGTTCGCCCTGCTGACCGAGGGGTCCGGCGATCTGGACGCGACCGAGGAGAACCTGCGGCGCCTGGGCGCCGAGGTACTGCCCCAGCTGCGCTGACCGGCTCCCCGGGCCCCGGCCGGGCTGCCCGCCGCTCCCCCGCCGCGCGGGCTGCGCGGGGGCGGAGCGGCAGGCCGGCCGGGCCGTCAGCAGTCCCGGAGTTCCGGCGACTGGTTGAGCAACTGGCTGCGCACCGACGTGAATCGGGCCAGCGTCTCGTCCGCCGAGGGGTCGAGCGGGAACACCGCCACCCGGTGGCAGTTCTGGAAGGCCAGCCGCACTCCGAAGTGCCGCTGCAGTGCGCCGCGCATGGCATCGCTCGCGAGCACACGCAGCAGCTCACCACGCGCGTGCTCGTCCGGCGGGGGCGTCTGGTTGTCGGCGAAGGGTCCGCCGTCCACGTTCAGCCGGGCCACCAGGGCGCTGATCATCTCCCACGCAAAAGGCAGGGAGGTCCGGACGCAGTCGACGAATTCTGCATCGTCGACCTCGCCTCGCTCGGCCTTTTCGAGTAGGGCCGGTGAGACGTCGAGCGACATGGGTTCTCCTCTCGCACCCCCGACGGGCAGGGGTTGCCGGACAGATGTGGGAGTGCGCGACATCCGGACGATCGGTAGCACCACCGCGCCCCCCGATTCCTACGGTAGGCAACCGTCGGTGACCACACCAGCAGAATGCGTATATGGAACGGTCGCTCTGCGGTCACAATCGGCCAGGGATGAACAAGAGTTTCCAGGGACAAATAGGGTGACCCAGTGGACGGCCGAGGCGGGTGGGGCGGGGCGGGAGCTGGGCGAATCGCGTGCACCGGTGCGCGTCGAGTAGCGTTGCCGACCATGCGTCTCGTCATTGCCCGGTGCTCGGTCGACTACGCCGGCCGGCTCACCGCCCACCTGCCCTCGGCTCCCCGCCTGATCCTGGTCAAGGCGGACGGCAGCGTCTCCATCCACGCGGACGACCGGGCCTACAAGCCCCTCAACTGGATGTCGCCGCCCTGCACCCTCAAGGAGGGCACGGGGGACGACAGCGGGGTGTGGACCGTCATCAACAAGGCGGGCGAAAAACTGATCATCACGATGGAGGAGATCCTGCACGACTCCTCCCACGAACTCGGGGTGGACCCCGGTCTGATCAAGGACGGCGTGGAAGCGCACCTCCAGGAGCTGCTCGCCGACCGCATCGAGACGCTCGGCGAGGGCTACACGCTCATCCGCCGCGAGTACATGACCGCCATCGGCCCGGTGGACATCCTGTGCCGGGACGCCGACGGCGGCACCGTCGCGGTCGAGATCAAGCGGCGCGGCGAGATCGACGGCGTGGAGCAGCTCACCCGCTATCTGGAGCTGCTCAACCGCGACCCGCACCTCGCCCCGGTGCGCGGGGTCTTCGCCGCTCAGGAGATCAAGCCCCAGGCCCGCGTGCTCGCCACGGACCGGGGCATCAACTGCCAGATCCTCGACTACGACGCCATGCGCGGCATCGAGGACGACAAGCTGCGTCTGTTCTGACCCGCGCCTCCCCGGCTCACATCACCTCGCCGGGGTCGCTGCTCGCCGGGTCGACGGGGGCCGACGCGCTGGAGGGCGCGGGACCGCTGGCGGAGGTGGAGGTCTCCGGGTCGGTCCCGGTCTCCGTCGCGGTCGGCGACGCGGGTGTGGTCGGTGCGGTCGGGGTCTGCGTCGACTGCGTCGGCGAGTCGCTGGTCTGCGGGGGCGGGCTCGGGGATTCCGCGCTCCGGCTCGGCGTCGGGCCGGGCTTCTGCGTGTGCTGCTGTCCCCCGCCCGTCCCCCTCGTCTCCCCCGCGCCGGCGGGCGCCTTGAGCGGCGTGGCGGACGACGCCGGGTCGTCGGCGGTGCCGAGGGTGCCGTCCGGGCCCGCGTCGGTGGGCCGGGCGCTCGGGGCGGACGTGTCGCGGGCCTTGGCGTCGTCCTTCTTCGGCACCGCGCCCAGGTTCCCGTCGTCCAGGCCCTGGGTCGCGGACGGGTCGATCTCCACGCTGCCCGCCGGATCGCGGTCGGCGTTCTGCTGCGAGGTCATGCCGAGCGTGACGACCGTGCCGAGCACGGCGACGAGCAGCGCGCCGGACCCGGCGGCCACCAGATTGCGCCGGGCCGTTCTGCGGATTCCGGCCCGGCCGTCCTCGGCCACCGGGCGCATCGTGACCGTGCCCGCGTCGGTGGGGCCGTACAGCGCGACGGGCACGGCCACGGTCTGGTCGTGCCGGGCCTCGGACGCCTCGGCGGCCGTCAGCGCGGCGAGGGCGGGCAGGTCGCCCGCACGGTCGGCGACCAGCGCGAGCGCGCGGCGGCCCGCGACGGTGCCGCGCTTGTCCGCGAGCGCGGCCCGCAGCCCCTGGGACGCCTCCAGCTCGGTACGGGCCCGGTCCAACTGGCCCTCGCACAGCGCGAGTACGCCCAACTCGTGGTGGAAGTAAGCCTGTTCGGCCGTGTCACCGGCGAGCCGGGCGGCCTCGGTGCCGACCCGCAGGGTGCGCTGCCAGGCGTTCCAGTGCAGTCCGGCGGCGAAGGCGGCGCAGGCCGCGTGGGCGAGCCGTACCGCGCAGTTCTCCTCCGCCTCCGCCTCGTTCCCCTCGCCGTCGGCCTGCTGCCGTACGGCGGGGGCGAGCAGCGCGAGCGCGGCGAGCACCGCGTCGGCCTCGGCGCACACCCGCTCCGGGGCGACCGAGGGGTGGCCCGCCCACCAGGCGTAGTGCCGGGCGGCGGTGAGGGCGCGCTCGGCGGCGTCGTCGCCGTATCCGGCGGCCTCCAGCTGGACCCGCACGCTGGACGCGAGCCGGTAGCGGGCACCGGCGCGGGAGACCAGGCCGCAGGCCGACAGCTCGGCGAGCGCGGCGTCCGCGTGGGTGTCCCCCACCAGCGCGGGCAGATGGGCCTGGTGGGGCACCTCGCCCTCCAGCGCGACGGCGAAGCGGAGCGTGGCGCGGGCGGAGGAGCTGAGCCGGGAGGCGAGCAGCGGGGCGGGGGCGGCGGCCTCGCCGAGGGAGGGCAGCGGGACCTCCTCGGCCTCGTCCTCCTCGACCGGTACCCCGAACACCGCCTCGGCGGGAGGCCGTACGTCCTCGAAGACGCCGTACTCGTCCACCACCCCGGCGCCCGCGCGCAGTTGCTCGCGCTGCCGGAGCAGGGCGCCCGCCTGGACGAATCTGAGGGGCAGCCCCTCGGACTCGAACCACAGGTCGCCCGCCCAGTTGGCCTCCTCCTCGGTGAGGCCGCGGCCGAGCGTGCGCTCCAGGATCTCCATGCCGGCCGCGCGGTCCAGGCCGGGGAGTTCGACCTCCTCGACCTCCAGGTCGGCGGCGGGGGCGGGGATGTCGGGGGTGGCGCCGAGCAGGAAGGCGCACTCGGGGGTGGCGTCGAGGAGGCCGGAGAGCGAGGCGCCGCCGAACTCGAGGTCGTCCACGACGACGACGGCGCCGATCTCCTTGACCAGGGCGCGCAGTTCGTCCGGCTCGGGGCGGTGGTGCGGGGCGTCGTAGACGGTGTGGAAGAGGTCGCGCAGCAGGTCGTCGGCGGTGCGGTGGGCGCCGGTGAGGCGGACCACGCCGTCGGGGGCGAGGTCGGTGCAGTCCTCGGCGACCAGGTCGAGCAGGGAGGTGCGGCCGGCGCCGGCCGGGCCGGTCAGGCGCACGGAGCGGCCCCGGGTGAGCAGCTGGACCAGGCTCTCGCGCACCTCCTGACGGGCGAGCAGCTCGACCTCGGACTCCTCGGCGCCGGGCGGCAGGGCGGCGTACTCGGCCTCGGCGCGCTCCTCGGGGCTGCGCCTGCGGGGCGTGCCGGTGCCCGGGGTGCCGGGCGGGACGGGCGCGATCTCGCTGCCGTCGACGGGGTTGACGGTCAGCAGGAAGTCACCGGAGACGATCCGGGTCGTACGGGCGAGGGCCGGGGCGCTCTGGACGAGGTGGGCGGTGAGGGAGTCGCGGGGCGGTCGGCGGCCCGGCGCCCGGTCGTGCTCCTCGGCTCCCGGAATGATCGGGTCCATGGGTTCTCCCCAAAAGCGTCGTGTGCCCTGTCTCGGCCCCCACCGGCCTGCCGCACATCGCGCTGTCGCTTCTGGTCCGGGCCCGCCGGAAGGGATACGAGGCGGCGGGCGACCGAACCTTAAACCTTCGGACGGCATCCGCGACAGAGCGGGGTGCCCGGTGGTCCGAGAGATCACGGTCCGGTGAGGAATGCCCCCGACGTGCGGTTGGGCGTCCGTGTCCGGCCTTGCGGCTTACCGCGGTGAACCGCGCGCGGCGGCAGGACCGTTACTGCCCGGGGGTCACACCCGGGGCAGCGACTCGACGCCGATGCCGCCCTCGATGGCGAGGATGCGGTGCAGCCGCGTGGCGACCAGCAGGCGCTGCATCTGCGCCGGCACATGGCGCAGCACCAGACGGCGGCCGCAGCGGCCGGCCCTCCGGTGGGCGCCCATGATCACCCCGAGCCCGGTGGCGTCCCAGGAGTCCAGTTCGGACAGGTCGAGCACGAGATCGCCGACCCCGTGGTCGACGGCCGCGTGCAGGGCCGTACGGGCGTCCGCCGCGCTGCGGACGTCGAGGCGCCCCCCGACGACCAGCTCGGCGTGGTCGCCCCTGATGTACATATGCGCTCCCCGTTGAGTGCGAGTGGCGTACTCCGTGTCGGTGCTGTGCACCGTCTGACTGTGTGAGTGGCAGAGCGGTTGCTCTTTGTAAGCGAACCGATACCGAATTCACCCCCGAGAGTGATACTCCAGGGGTGTCTGTCCGGATGCGTACGGATCGGTACGGGGGTCGGTACCGGGCCGGTTCCGACCCGGTACCGCGTCAGTACGGATCAGTACGTGTAGAAGCCCTGCCCGCTCTTGCGGCCGATGTCACCGGCGTCCACCATCCGGCGCATCAGCTCCGGCGGGGCGAACTTCTCGTCCTGGCTCTCGGTGTAGATGTTGCCGGTGGCGTGCAGCAGGATGTCCACGCCGGTGAGGTCGGCGGTGGCCAGCGGGCCCATGGCGTGTCCGAAGCCGAGCTTGCAGGCGAGGTCGATGTCCTCGGCCGTGGCGACGCCGGACTCGTAGAGCTTGGTGGCCTCGACCACGAGGGCGGAGATCAGGCGGGTGGTGACGAACCCGGCGACGTCGCGGTTGACGACGATGCAGGTCTTGCCGACCGACTCGGCGAACTCCCGCGCGGTGGCGAGGGTTTCGTCGCTGGTCTTGTAACCCCGGACCAGCTCGACGAGCCGCATCATCGGCACCGGCGAGAAGAAGTGCACGCCGACGACCCGCTCGGGGCGCTCGGTGACGGCCGCGATCTTGGTGATCGGGATGGCGGAGGTGTTGGAGGCGAGCACGGTGTCGGGCCGCACGATCTTGTCGAGCGCGCGGAAGATCTCGTGCTTGATCTCCAGCTTCTCGAAGACGGCCTCGACCACGATGTCCGCGTCGGCGGCCGCGTCGAGGTCGGTGGTCGGGGTGATCCGCCCGAGGGCGGCCTCGGCGTCGGCCGCGTCGAGCTTGCCCTTGGCCACGAACTTGTCGTACGAGGCCCGGATGCCGTCGGTCCCCCGCTTGAGCGCCTCGTCGGTGACGTCGCGCAGCACGACGTCCCAACCGGCCTGAGCGGCGACCTGGGCGATCCCGGACCCCATGAGCCCGGCTCCGATGACGGCGAGCTTCCCAGCCACTCCCACACCCCTTACGCGCTGTTTATGGTTCCTCTCCGGCGGACATTAGCGCCCGGGCACGGCCGTGAGGACCGTAAGTAACGCGTGTCACGGTCTCAGGGCGTGAGACACCCGTCACGTTCCGGTGGGACCGGCGCGGGGCGTCAAATGCGTACGCTTTCGCACCCTTTGGCGCGCGATCCGGTCAGCAGGGTTCCCGGACCGCATAGTTGAGGACCTGCTCGCTCAGCAGCTCCTCGATGTCGTCCAGGAGGACGAGTACTTCACGGGAGACCTCGCCGGGTTCGCGCCCGGCGAGCATGGCGCGCCCGATGGCGGCGGAGACCGTCTGGTGGACCCAGCAGATCTGCCCGGCCATCAGCTCGGGCCGGGGATCGCCGTCGGCGGCGCCCGTCTCCTCGCGCAGGGCCGCCGCCAGGTGGTCCTGGATCTCCTGCTGCAAGGTCCAGAGCCGGGACCTGAGGGGCGGCGCCTCGTGGACGACGCGCATGAAGCGGT
This sequence comes from Streptomyces sp. NPDC026659, assembly GCF_040638245.1. Taxonomy (NCBI): domain Bacteria; kingdom Bacillati; phylum Actinomycetota; class Actinomycetes; order Kitasatosporales; family Streptomycetaceae; genus Streptomyces; species Streptomyces sp. NPDC026659. The sequence continues at coordinate 73,533 of NZ_JBEZXY010000002.1, forward strand.
CGTAGCCCTTGGTCAGGCCGACCCGGGGCGAGACGGCCTCGACCTCGCCGCGCAGCTCGCGCAGCACGGCCACCGCCGCGGACTCCCCCGTGTCGCGGCCGCGCACCCAGCGCGTGAGCCGGTCGACCAGACCGCCCGCGCGGTCGAAGAAGAGGTCCTCCTTGGCGGGGAAGTAGTTGTAGACCGTGTTCACGGAGACGTCGGCCGCCTCGGCCACGTCCGCCATCGTCACCGCCATGAAGCCGCGCTCCAGGAACAGTCCGGTGGCGATGTCCGAGATCCGCTGTCTGGTCTCGCGCTTCTTCCGCTCCCTGAGCCCCTCTGCCATGCCGTCATCGTAGATCGACCCCTCCCTGGGTGGAGTCTCTGAAATTTTGGAGTCATTGCAATTTTAGAGTCTCTCTGTTTTTCTGTGGGCATGGCAGCAGTCATCAGCGCGGCCGGACTGGCCCGCACCTTCCGTACGAAGACAGGACCCGTGGAGGCCGTACGGTGCGTCGACCTCGCCGTGCGCGAGGGCGAGATCCTCGGCCTCCTCGGGCCCAACGGCGCGGGCAAGACCACCACCCTGCGCATGCTCACCACTCTGTTGAAGCCCACCGGCGGCGCGGCGACCGTCGCCGGGCACGACCTCGCGACCGACCCGGCCGGAGTGCGCCGGGTGTGCGGCTACGTCGCCCAGTCCGGCGGGGTCGACCCGCAGGTCGGCGTGCGCGAGGAACTCGTCACCCAGGGGCGGCTGTACCGGCTGTCCAGAGCCGAGGCGGTCGCCCGCGCCGAGGAACTCGCCCGCGAGCTGGACCTCACCGAACTGCTCGACCGCAAGGCGGGCGCGCTCTCCGGCGGCCAGCGCCGCCGTCTGGACATCGCGATGGCGCTCACCCACCGGCCCAGGGTGCTGTTCCTGGACGAGCCGACGACCGGCCTCGACCCCGGCAGCCGCGCCGGCCTGTGGGCGCTGATCCGGCGACTGCGCGACGAGCAGGGCACGACCGTGTTCCTGACCACCCACTACCTGGACGAGGCCGACGCCCTCGCCGACCGGCTGGTGATCGTCGACCGGGGCGTGGTCGCCGCCGAGGGCACCCCGGCCGCCCTCAAGCTGGAGTACGGCGGCTCTCTCGACGCCACGCTTCAGGACACCTTCCTCGCCGTCACCGGCCGCGGCCCCGCCCCGGCCGACTCCTCCCCCGTCGCCGTCTAGGACGCACAGGACTCCCCATGCTTCTGCACGACACGGCCCTCATCTACGGCCGCTCTCTGCGCCAGTCCCTGCGCTCCCGGGTGGGGCTGCTCTTCGGACTGCTGACGCCGTTGCTCTATCTGTTCCTCTTCGGCCCGCTGCTGACCCGTCTGCCGCTGGGCGCCCGGGGCAGCTCCTGGCAGCTGCTCGTCCCCGGACTGCTGCTCCAACTGACCTTGTTCGGCGCCTCGTTCGCCGGCTTCGCCCTCATCATGGAGAACGCGCAGGGGGTGGTGGAGCGGCTGCGGGTGACCCCGGTCAGCCGTCTGGCGCTGCTGCTCGGCCGGGTGCTGCGGGACGCGACGGTCCTCGTTCTCCAGGCCGTGCTGCTGGTGCTGGCCGCGCTGGTGCTGGGGCTGCGGGCACCGCTGCCGGGCATCCTGGCCGGCTTCGCGTTCGTGGCCCTGCTGACGGTGTCGCTGGCCTCGCTGTCGTACGCGCTGGCGATGAAGGCGCGCACCCCGCAGGAGTTCGCCCCGCTGATCAACGCCCTGACGGTGCCGTCGATGCTGCTGTCCGGGCTGATGCTGCCGATGACGCTCGGTCCCCGCTGGCTGGACCTGCTCTCGCACCTCGTGCCGTTCCGCTATCTGGTGGACGCGGTGCGCGACGCCTACGTGGGCCGGTACGCGAGCGCCCACATGCTGTACGGCTCGCTCGTCGCCGTGGGATTCGCCGTGCTCGCCGTGGCGGTGGGCACACGAGTGTTCCGTACGGCCGGGGCGTAACTACGCTGGCCGCATGGTCAATCTGACGCGCATCTACACCAGGACCGGCGACAAGGGCACCACCGCCCTCGGCGACATGAGCCGGACCGCCAAGACCGACCTCCGGATCGCCGCCTACGCGGACGCCAACGAGGCGAACGCCGTGATCGGTACCGCCATCGCCCTGGGCGGGCTCGAGGAGGAGGTCGTCACGGTCCTCACCCGCGTGCAGAACGATCTGTTCGACGTGGGTGCGGACCTGTCGACGCCGGTGGTGGAGAACCCGGAGTTCCCGCCGCTGAGGGTCGAGCAGTTCTACGTGGACCGGCTGGAGGCGGACTGCGACCGGTTCAACGAACGGCTGGAGAAGCTGCGGTCGTTCATCCTGCCGGGCGGCACCCCGGGCGCGGCCCTGCTGCACCAGGCGTGCACGGTCGTACGGCGGGCCGAGCGGTCCACCTGGGCGGCCCTGGAGGTGCACGGCGACGCGATGAACCCGCTCACCGCGACCTACCTCAACCGCCTCTCCGACCTGCTGTTCATCCTGGCCCGCACGGCGAACAAGGAGACCGGGGACGTGCTGTGGGTGCCGGGCGGGGATCGCTGAGCCGGGAGGCCGAAGGGCCGGGAGGCCGAAGGGCCGGGGCACCCTCGGTGTCCCGGCCCTCTCCCCCGCCGCTACTTGTCCGCGTCGCTCGTCGCGTCGCGGTCCGCGGCGGCCGCCGCCGACTCGGCGGCGTCGACCTTCTTCTCCATGTCCGCGTAGCCGGACGGGGCGGAGGTGGCGGCCGCCGGCGAGCCCCCGGTGCCCGGGGTCGTCGCGGCGTCGTCGTGGCCGCAGCCGGTGGCGAGGGCCGCGAGCGCCGTCAGGAGTACGGCAGCGGCGACGCGCATCAGCTCCCCGCCTTGCCGTCGTCGTTCTTCGCGCACCAGTCCTTGACCGAGTTCAGGTCCTTCTGGCGCTGCTCCAGGTTCGTCCGCAGCGACTTGCGGAAGTCCAGCCGGTCCTTGAGGAACGTGGCGATCTCGGAGTGGCCCGCCTTCTCGGCGTTGTCCACGCGCTGCTGGAGCCGGGCCACCGAGCCGCGCCGGGCCGCGCCCGCGTCCAGCCGCTCCAGGGCGCGGTCCAGCCGCCGGTCGATCTTCGGCACCCGCTTGCACAGCGCCTGGGCGCCGTCCCCGGTGGGCCCGGCGGCCTTCGGGGTGGGCGTGGCGTCGGTGGCCGAGGCGACTCCCGCCGTGCCCGCCAGGAGTGCCGCGGCCGCGAGTCCGGCCAGGAGGGTGCGGGCCTGCGGTCGTATGTGCATGTGCCTCTCCTTCGCTTCCGGGGCGGCCGACTCGGCCGTCCGTCGAGGGAGAAGCTAGGAGGCTTCTTTGGGGAAACCCTGTGACCGGTTCGTCCCGGCTGTGAGGCCGTGTTCCGCCGTGCCGATCAGCCAGTCCCGGCGCCCGGGCAGGCCCGGCCCCCCGAGCGGCAGCCGTACCTCGAAGCGCGCCCCCGTGCCGTCCGGGCCGTCGGCGACGCCCACGCTCCCCCGGTGCAGCGCCGCCTGCTGGGCGACGAGGGTGAGGCCGAGGCCGGAGCCCGTGCTGTCCGGGCCGCGCCGGAACCGCTCGAAGACCCGCTGCCGGGCCTCGGGCGGTATGCCGGGCCCCCGGTCGGTCACGGCGAGGACGGCGTCGTTCCCGAAGCGGTGCGCGCTCACCCGGATGCGGGCGGCGCCCGTCGTGTCGCGGCCGTGGGCCAGCGCGTTGGCGAGCAGGTTGTCCAGCAGCAGCCGCAGCCCCGGCTCCCAGCCGTGCACGGACAGTCCCGGTTCGGCGTCCAGGGCGATTCCGGCGGCCCGGTCCCGGCGGCGGGCCTCGGCCACGGCCGCGTCGGCGACGTCCGCGAGGTCCACGGGCGCGAAGGTCTCCGCCTCCACCAGGTCGCCGCGCCCCAGCTCCCGCAGCATCACCAACAGGCCGAGCAGCCGGGCGTGTTCGAGCCGGAGGTCCGTCAGCACCTCGTCCCGGTCGCCGTCGGGCAGGCCGGGGAAGCCGAGGATGTCGAGGTTGGTGCCCATGCTCATCAGCGGGGTGCGCAGTTCGTGCGCGGCGGCGGAGGAGAAGGAGCGGGCGGTGTCCAGGGCCTCTGCGGTGCGCGCGGCCTGTTCGTCGTAGCGGGCGAGGACGGTGCGCAGGGTGGCGGCCAGCTCGTCCACCTCGGTGACCCCGGTGCGCTCCTGGCCGAGCCGGTCCCCGCTGATACGCGGGTCGAGCCCGGCCGTACGGCGCGTGAGGCGGCGCAGCGGGGCGCTCGCGCCCCCGGCGACCCCCCAGGCGAGCAGCCCGGACAGCGGCGCGGCGAGGAGCGCGGTCAGCACCACCCGGCGCCGTACCAGCTGCACTTGGGCGCGGCTCGCGGTGTCGGGCGCGAAGACCCAGAGCGTGCCGCGCGCGTCACCGGCGCGGACCGGGCGGGCCAGGACCTGCCAGGCGCGGCCGCCGTCCCGCACGGTCACGGGTCCGCCGCCGGGCGCGGGCAGCCGGGCCGAGGCGCCGGGCTGCGGTCCGCCGCTGAAGGACGTGCCCGCGCCCTCGACGCGTACGCCCACGTCGAGCGCGGCGCTGAACAGCTGCCGCTCGCGGACGTCGGCGACCCGGGGGCGGCCGTTCGCGGAGGCGCGCAGCAGGGCGCGGGCGTCCGGGGCGATGGCGGTGGCCCGCTGCCGCAGATGCTCGGTGCCCGCGCCGCGCAGATCACGGGCGACCAGGTGGAGCAGCAGCCAGCCCGAGGCGAGCACGAGCAGCGGGACGGTGCAGCCGACGGCGAGGCCGACGCGGGTGGAGAGCTTCACGGCGTCTCCCTGAGGACGAAGCCGACCCCGCGCACGGTGTGGATCAGCCGGGGTGCGCCGCCCGCCTCCAGCTTGCGCCGCAGATAGCTGACGAAGGTGTCCACGGCGTCGGTGCGCACCTCGAAGTCGTAGCCCCAGACGCGTTCCAGGAGCTGGTCGCGGGTGAGGACGAGACCGGCGTTGCGCACCAGCACCTCCAGGAGACCGAACTCGCGCCGGGTCAGCTCCAGTTCGCGGCCCTCGCGCTCGGCGGTGTGGGCGGCGGGGTCGATCACGAGGCCCGCCGCGCGCAGCACCTCGCGGTCTGCGGGCGGGCTGCGGCGCAGCAGGGCGCGCAGCCGGAGGACCAGTTCCTGGAGGGCGAAGGGCTTGACGAGGTAGTCGTCGCCGCCCGCCTGGAGCCCGGCGATGCGGTCGGCGGTCTCGTCCAGCGCGGAGAGCATGAGCACGGGCAGTTCGCGGCCCTCGGCGCGCAATTGGGAGCACACCTGGATACCGCTGAGGCCGGGCATCGACACGTCGAGCACCAGCACGTCGGGCGGTTCCTCGGTGACGGCGGTGAGCGCGCGGGCGCCGTCGGGGGCGGTGCGCACCGCGAAGCCGTTCAGCCGGAGCCCGCGTTCCAGGGATCGGCGGATCGCCGCGTCGTCGTCGACCACCAGGACCGTCCCGGAACGTGGTGTGTCACCCATGCGCTCTCCTCGTTCAACCAACCTGCAAGTCAAGGGAGTTGAGAATTTCCCCGACTTCTCTCCCATATGGTCCAGACCTATTGACCGGTGGTCCAGACCTTTCCTATTCTCGCGGCAGCATGGGCGTGAAGGCTCAGTCATGCCCCCCATGCCTCCTGACACCCCCCAATACGAGGGAGGCGCAGTATGCGCTTCGGACTCAGAGCCGCGGCCGCAGCCGCGACCCTGGCACTCCCCCTGGCCGGCCTGGTCGGCATCGCAAGCCCCGCACAAGCCGCGACCAGTGTGACGGCCACCTACGCCAAGACCCAGGACTGGGGCACCGGCTTCGAGGGCAAGTGGACCGTCCAGAACACCGGTTCCACCGCCATCAGCTCCTGGACGATCGAGTGGGACTTCCCCTCGGGCACGTCCGTCTCCTCCGCCTGGGACGCGGACGTCACGTCCTCCGGCACCCACTGGACCGCCAAGAACAAGTCCTACAACGGCTCGGTCGCCCCCGGCGCCTCGGTCTCGTTCTCGTTCAACGGCGCGGGCTCCGGCTCCCCGTCCAACTGCAAGCTCAACGGCGGCAGTTGCGACGGCACCACGGTCCCCGGTGACGCGGCGCCCTCCGCCCCCGGCACCCCGGCCGCGTCCGAGATCAAGGACACCTCGGTCAAGCTGTCCTGGTCGGCGGCCACCGACGACAAGGGCGTCAAGAACTACGACGTCCTGCGCGACGGCAGCAAGGTCGCCACCGTCACCTCGACCTCGTACACCGACACCGGTCTGAGCGCGGGCACCGACTACTCGTACACCGTGCAGGCCCGTGACACCGCCGACCAGACCGGTCCGGCCAGCGGCTCCGTAGCGGTGCACACCACCGGCGGCGGCACCAACCCGCCGCCCGCCACCGGCGACAAGGTCAAGCTCGGCTACTTCACCGAGTGGGGCATCTACGGCCGCAACTACAACGTCAAGAACATCGTGACGTCCGGCTCGGCCGCCAAGATCACGCACATCAACTACGCCTTCGGCAACGTCACCAACGGCCAGTGCGCGATCGGCGACTCCTACGCCGACTACGACAAGGCCTTCACCGCCGACCAGTCGGTCAGCGGCCAGGCCGACACCTGGGACCAGCCGCTGCGCGGCAACTTCAACCAGCTGCGTCAGCTGAAGGCCAAGTACCCGAACATCAAGGTGCTTTGGTCCTTCGGCGGCTGGACCTGGTCCGGCGGCTTCGGCCAGGCGGCCCAGAACCCGGCGGCCTTCGCCCAGTCCTGCTACAACCTGGTCAAGGACCCCCGCTGGGCCGATGTCTTCGACGGCATCGACATCGACTGGGAGTACCCCAACGCCTGCGGTCTGTCCTGTGACAGCAGCGGCGCGGCGGCCTTCAAGAACGTCGTCTCGGCGCTCCGCTCCAAGTTCGGCGCCGGCGCGCTGGTCACCGCCGCGGTCACCGCGGACGGCTCCAACGGCGGCAAGATCGAGGCCGCGGACTACGCGGGCGCCTCGCAGTACGTCAACTGGTACAACGTGATGACGTACGACTTCTTCGGCGCCTTCGACGCCCAGGGTCCGACCGCCCCGCACTCCCCGCTCACCTCGTACAACGGCATCCCGAAGGCCGGTTTCACCACCGCCGACGCCATGGCCAAGTACAAGGCGGCGGGCGTCCCCGCGAGCAAGCTCCTCATCGGCATCGGCTTCTACGGCCGCGGCTGGACCGGCGTCACCCAGGACGCCCCGGGCGGCACCGCCACCGGCGCGGCCCCGGGCACCTACGAGCCCGGCATCGAGGACTACAAGGTCCTCAAGGGCTCCTGCCCGGTCACCGGCACCGTCGCGGGCACGGCCTACGCGCACTGCGGCAGCAACTGGTGGTCCTACGACACCCCGTCGACCATCGCCGGAAAGATGAGCTGGGCCAAGAACCAGGGCCTGGGCGGCGCGTTCTTCTGGGACTTCAGCGGTGACACCAGCAACGGTGAGCTCGTGACGGCCGTGAACAGCGGCCTGTCGTAAGAAAGTACGAAGGGTCGCGAGACCTCAAGCGACGTTGACGCGCTGTCCGGGCGGGGCTGCTTCCAGCCAAGCGAGAAACCCGGTCAGCGCGTCTTCGCTCATCGCGAGTTCCAGGCGGGTGCCCTGGTGGACGCAGGCGAGGATCACCGCGTCGGACAGCAGGGCCAGCTCCTCCTCGCCCTCGGGCAGCCGGCGTCCGGCCACCTCGATACGGGAGCGCTCCAGGACGCGGCGCGGGCGGATCGCGTAGGAGAAGACCCGGTACCACTCGATGCGGTCGCCGTTGTAGCGGGCGACGCCGTAGCTCCAGCCCTTGCCGCTGGTGTCCGGGTCCGTGTCGACGTCCCAGCGCAGCGAACAGTCGAAGGTGCCGCCGGAGCGCTGGATCAGCCTGCGGCGCAGTCCGAACAGGAACAGCCCCACCAGCACGAGCACCACCACGGCTCCGCACACAGTCAGAGCGAGGATCATCGACACCGACCTCCTCGTCTTCCTGGTAGGGGTACTACGGACGGCACCAGGTAATGAAACCGCAGTGCCAGGTAATGGAACCGGAAAAACACCCGTATTCGCCACAGCCGCGACCGGCACCGGAATGTTCCGGGCCGGCCGCGGCTGAATGACATGGTCACACGGCGCGTGGGATCACTTCGCCGCGGTCGCCGTCCGCAGACGGACATCGGCGCGACGCTCGGCGTCCGCGTCCTCCTCCGCCTTCGCGCGCTCCAGCTCCCGCTCGACGCGCTGGACGTCGATCTCCTCCGCCAGCTCGGCGACCTCGGCCAGCAGCGACAGCTTGTCGTCCGCGAACGAGATGAAACCGCCGTGCACCGCGGCGACGACGGTCCCGCCGTCGCTCGTGCGGATGGTCACCGGGCCCGACTCCAGCACACCGAGCAGCGGCTGGTGACCGGGCATGACGCCGATGTCGCCGGAGGTGGTGCGCGCCACGACCAGGGTGGCCTCGCCGGACCAGACCTGGCGGTCGGCGGCGACCAGCTCGACGTGCAGCTCAGCAGCCAAGGTTGGCTCCTCGGGTCACCACCCGGCGGTTGTGCCGGGTGTTGGGGTCAATTCTAAAGGGCGTGAAGGAGGGGGCGGGACGGACCCCGCCCCCTCCTCTAAGAGCACGAACTCAAGAGCACAGGCTCAAGAGCACGGGACTCAGGAGACGCCCAGCTCCTTCGCGTTCTTCTTCAGGTCCTCGATGCCACCGCACATGAAGAAGGCCTGCTCCGGGAAGTGGTCGAACTCGCCGTCGCAGATCATGTTGAACGCGCGGATCGTCTCGTCCACCGGAACGTCCGAACCGTCCACGCCGGTGAACTGCTTGGCGACGTGGGTGTTCTGGGACAGGAAGCGCTCCACACGACGGGCACGGTGGACGACGAGCTTGTCCTCCTCGCCCAGCTCGTCGATACCGAGGATCGCGATGATGTCCTGGAGGTCCTTGTACTTCTGCAGGATGTTCTTGACGCGCATCGCACAGTCGTAGTGGTCCTGCGCGATGTAGCGCGGGTCCAGGATCCGGGACGTGGAGTCCAGCGGGTCCACGGCCGGGTAGATGCCCTTCTCGGAGATCGGACGGGAGAGAACCGTCGTCGCGTCGAGGTGGGCGAACGTGGTGGCCGGGGCCGGGTCGGTCAGGTCGTCCGCGGGGACGTAGATCGCCTGCATCGAGGTGATCGAGTGACCGCGGGTCGACGTGATGCGCTCCTGGAGGAGACCCATCTCGTCGGCCAGGTTCGGCTGGTAACCCACGGCGGACGGCATACGGCCGAGCAGCGTGGAGACCTCGGAACCGGCCTGCGTGAAGCGGAAGATGTTGTCGATGAAGAACAGCACGTCCTGCTTCTGGACGTCACGGAAGTACTCGGCCATGGTGAGGCCGGCCAGCGCGACGCGCAGACGGGTGCCCGGGGGCTCGTCCATCTGACCGAAGACCAGGGCGGTCTTGTCGATGACGCCCGAGTCGGTCATCTCCGCGATGAGGTCGTTGCCCTCACGGGTGCGCTCACCGACACCGGCGAACACGGAGACACCGTCGTGGTTGTTGGCGACGCGGTAGATCATCTCCTGGATGAGCACCGTCTTGCCGACGCCGGCACCGCCGAACAGACCGATCTTGCCGCCCTTGACGTACGGGGTCAGCAGGTCGATGACCTTGACGCCGGTCTCGAACATCTCGGTCTTCGACTCGAGCTCGTCGAAGTTCGGGGCCTTGCGGTGGATGGACCAGCGCTCGCCCTCGTGCTTCTCCTCGGAGTTCAGCACCTCACCGAGGGTGTTGAACACCTTGCCCTTGGTGAAGTCGCCGACCGGGACGGTGATGCCGTCGCCGGTGTCGGTCACCACGGACTGGCGGACCAGACCGTCGGTGGGCTGCATCGAGATGGTGCGGACCAGGCCGTCACCCAGGTGCTGGGCGACCTCCAGGGTCAGCGTCTTCTTCTCGCCCGCCCGCGCCGGGTCGGCGACCTCGACGGTCAGGGCGTTGTAGATCTCCGGCATCGCGTCGACGGGGAACTCCACGTCGACGACCGGGCCGATGACCCGGGCGACGCGGCCCGTAGCCGTCGCGGTCTCAACAGTGGTGGTCATTTATCGGTCACTCCCCGAGCTCGCGTCGGCCAGGGCACTGGCGCCACCGACGATCTCGCTGATTTCCTGGGTGATTTCGGCCTGGCGGGCCGCGTTGGCAAGACGGGAGAGCGTGTTGATCAGCTCGCCCGCGTTGTCGGTGGCCGACTTCATCGCGCGCCGCGTGGCGGCGTGCTTCGAAGCGGCCGACTGGAGCATCGCGTTGTAGATGCGGCTCTCCACATACCGCGGCAGCAGGGCGTCGAGGACGTCCTCCGCCGAGGGCTCGAAGTCGTACAGCGGGAGGATCTCCCCCGTGGGGGCGGCCTCCTTGGCGACCTCGTCGAGACGCAGCGGAAGCAGCCGCTGGGCGACCGCCGTCTGCGTCATCATCGACACGAACTCGGTGTAGACGATGTACAGCTCGTCCACGCCGCCTTCCGAGTCGGGGGTCTCGATGGCCTTGATCAGCGGCTCCGCGACCTTCTTGGCGTCCGCGTACGTCGGCTCGTCGGTGAAGCCCGTCCACGACTCCGCGACCTTGCGGTCACGGAAGTTGTAGTGGGCGATACCGCGCCGGCCGACGATGAAGGTCTCGACCTGCTTGCCCTCGCGCTCAAGGCGCTCGGTCAGCTGCTCGGACGCCTTGATCGCGTTGGAGTTGAAGGCGCCGGCCAGGCCGCGGTCGCTCGTGAGGAGCAGGACCGCGGCACGGGTCGGGTTCTCCGCCTCCGTGGTCAGCGGGTGCCTGGTGTTCGACCCGGTGGCCACCGCCGTGACGGCGCGCGTGAGCTCGTCCGCGTACGGCTTGGAGGCCGCCACCTTGCGCTGCGCCTTGACGACACGCGAGGCGGCGATCATCTCCATCGCCTTGGTGATCTTCTTGGTCGCGGTGACGGATCGGATGCGACGCTTGTAGACCCGGAGCTGGGCTCCCATGAGTCAGGTCCCTTCCTTACGTCACTTGGCGGCAGTGGCGGGGGCGTCCTCGCCGAGCAGCTTGCCCTCGGAGGTCTCGAACTGCTTCTTGAACTCCGCGATCGCGTCGCCGATGCCCTGCAGGGTGTCGTCCGACATCTTGCCGCCCTCACGGATGGAGGTCATCAGGCCCTGGTGCTTGCGGTGCAGGAACTCCAGGAGCTCCTTGTCGAAGCGGCGGACGTCGTCGACCGGGACATCGTCCATGCGACCCGTACCACCGGCCCAGATCGAGACGACCTGGTCCTCGGTGGACATCGGCTGGTACTGGTTCTGCTTGAGCAGCTCGGTCATGCGGGTACCGCGCTCGAGCTGGTTCTTCGAGGCCTGGTCCAGGTCGGAACCGAAGGCGGCGAACGCCTCCAGCTCGCGGTACTGGGCGAGGTCCACGCGCAGTCGGCCGGAGACCTGCTTCATCGCCTTGTGCTGCGCGGAACCACCGACTCGGGAGACGGAGATACCGACGTTCAGCGCGGGGCGCTGACCGGCGTTGAACAGGTCCGACTCCAGGAAGCACTGGCCGTCGGTGATGGAGATGACGTTGGTCGGGATGAACGCCGAGACGTCGTTGGCCTTGGTCTCGACGATCGGCAGACCGGTCATCGAGCCGGCACCCATGTCGTCGGAGAGCTTGGCGCAGCGCTCCAGCAGACGGGAGTGCAGGTAGAAGACGTCACCCGGGTAGGCCTCACGGCCCGGCGGGCGGCGCAGCAGCAGGGACACGGCGCGGTAGGCGTCGGCCTGCTTCGACAGGTCGTCGAAGACGATCAGGACGTGCTTGCCCTGGTACATCCAGTGCTGACCGATGGCCGAACCGGTGTACGGCGCCAGGTACTTGAAGCCGGCCGGGTCGGACGCCGGGGCGGCGACGATGGTCGTGTACTCCAGCGCGCCGTTCTCCTCCAGCGCGCGGCGCACGCCGGCGATGGTGGAGCCCTTCTGGCCGACGGCGACGTAGATGCAGCGGACCTGCTTCTTCGGGTCGCCCGAGCGCCAGTTGTCGCGCTGGTTGATGATCGTGTCGACGGCCAGGGCGGTCTTGCCGGTCTGGCGGTCACCGATGATCAGCTGACGCTGACCGCGGCCGACCGGGGTCATCGCGTCGACGGCCATGTAGCCCGTCTCCATCGGCTCGTGCACCGACTGACGCTCCATGACCGTGGGCGCCTGCAGCTCAAGCGCGCGGCGGCCGTCGGTCTCGACCTCGCCGAGGCCGTCGATCGGCTGGCCGAGCGGGTCGACGACACGGCCGAGGTAGCCGTCGCCGACGGGCACGGAGAGCACCTCACCGGTGCGGTGCACCGGCTGGCCCTCCTCGATGCCGCTGAACTCACCGAGGACGATGGCACCGATCTCGCGCTCCTCGAGGTTGAGGGCGAGGCCGAGGGTGCCGTCCTCGAACTTCAGCAGTTCGTTGGCCATGGCCGAGGGCAGGCCCTCGACCTTCGCGATGCCGTCGCCGGCAAGGGTGACCGTACCGACCTCCTCGCGCGAGGCCGCGTCCGGCTTGTACGACTGGACAAAGTTCTCCAGCGCGTCCCGGATCTCCTCCGGCCGGATCGTGAGCTCCGCCATCTGGGTTCCCTGCTCTCCTTGTTGGGCCCGAAGTTTCACTTGGGGGGATGGGGACTCCCCCCTGAACGAGGTGAATCCTCTGCACGGCCCAACCAGGGCCGTAGGTACGTCTTGCTTTTGAGTTCTAGCTCGCCATGCGACGGCCGGCGTCTTCCAGCCGGTCCGCGATGGCGCCGTTGATGACCTCGTCACCGACCTGCACGCGCAGTCCGCCGACGACGTCGGGGTCCACGTCCAGGTTGAGGTGCATCCGGCGGCCGTAGAGCTTCGCCAGGGCGTCGCCCAGGCGTCGCTTCTGCGCGTCGCTCAGCGGCACCGCGGAGGTGACGGTGGCGACCAGCCGGTCCCGGCGCTCCGCGGCCAGCTTGGACAGGGACTCGAGTCCCGCTTCCAGGCTACGTCCACGCGGCGCGGTGACGAGGCGCGTGACCAGACGCTCGGTGACGGGCTTGGCCCGTCCGCCGAGGAGTCGGCGCAGCAGCTCGGCCTTGGCCGAGGCGCTCGCGGCCCGGTCGGTCAGCGCGGCCCGCAGGGCGGTGTCGGAGGCGACGATCCGGCCGAACCGGAAGAGCTCGTCCTCGACGTCGTCGAGCGTGCCGTCCTTCTCCGCCGCGGTGAGGTCGGCGATGTCCGCCAGCTCCTCCAGCGCGTCCACCAGGTCGCGGGGCTGCGACCAGCGGGAGCGTGCCATCCCGGCCACCAGGTCGGCGGTCTGACCGCTCACCTGGCCGCCGATCAGGCGCTGCACCAGCTCGGCCTTGCCCTCGGCGGGCTGCGCCGGGTCGGTGAGGACCCGGCGCAGGCCGGCCTCGCGGTCGAGCAGCGCGGTCACGGCCGCCAGCTCGTCGGCGAGCTGCGCGGCGTTCACGGACGTGGAGTCCGTCAGCGCGTCGAGACGCTCACGCGCGGCTGCCAGTGCCTCGCGGCTCGCTCCGTTCATCGCGTGGCCTCGGCCTTCTCGTCGAGCTCGTCGAGGAAGCGGTCGATCACACGGCTCTGCCGGGCGTGGTCCTCGAGGGACTCACCGACGAGCTTGCCGGCCAGTTCGGTGGCGAGCTTGCCGACGTCCTGGCGGAGCGAGGCGGAAGCGGCCTTGCGGTCGGCCTCGATCTGGGCGTGACCGGCGGTGATGATCTCCTCGCGCTGACGCTGGCCCTCGGCCCGCATCTCCGCGATGAGCTCCGCGCCCTGCTCCTGAGCCTCCTGGCGCAGCCGCGCGGCCTCGTGCCGAGCCTCGGCCAGCTGGGCCTTGTACTGCTCAAGGACGCTCTGGGCCTCGGTCTGCGCGGCCTCGGCCTTCTCGATACCGCCCTCGATGGCCTCGCGACGCTGCTCCAGAACCTTGTTGATGTTCGGGAGCAGCTTCCAGGCGAGGAAGCCGAAGACGATGACGAAGGCGATCAGGCCGATGACGAGCTCTGGGATCGGCGGGATGAGGGGGTTTTCGGCCTCCTCAGCCGCAAGCTGAACCAGGGGGCTCATATCAGTGCCTTTCGTCTAAGGGTGCGGCGGTCGAATCAGGAGCCGTAGACGAACGGCATAACCAGACCGATCAGGGCGAGCGCCTCACAGAAGGCGAAGCCGAGGATCTGGTTGGCACGGATCAGGCCGGCAGCCTCGGGCTGACGGGCAAGAGCCTGCGTGCCGTTACCGAAGATGATGCCGACGCCGACGCCGGGGCCGATGGCGGCGAGACCGTAGCCGATGGAGCCGAGGGCCTTGAGGTCACCGGTGACAGCGGCAAGAGTCTGGGACATGCCAGTTCTTCCTTCTCTTTCAAGGACCGGTGGTACTTGGGCCACCGGACGTCTCAGGGGATGGGGGTTGGCGGATGCTCAGTGGTGCTCGGCGAGCGCGCCCTGGATGAAGCTGCACGTCAGGAGCACGAAGACGTACGCCTGAAGAGCCTGGACGAACAGCTCGAAGGCAGTCATCACGATGGTCATGATGAACGACACGCCGGCGTACGCGATGCCGATGCCGTTCAGCAGGTACCAGCTGGCGATCGTGAAGAGCAGCAGCAGAGTGTGACCCGCGAACATGTTCGCAAAGAGTCGCACGGCGTGAGTGAAGGGCCGGACGAGCAGGTTCGAGAAGAGCTCGATCGTCATCGACAGCGGAAGCACCGGGCCGAGGGACTTGTCGTAGCCGGTGAAGTTCTTGAACGCACCGACGAAGCCGTGCCGTTTGAAGGTCAGCGAGACCCACAGGACGTACACGATCAGAGCCAGGATGATGGGGTACGCGATGATCGACGTCACCGGGAACTGAGCGACCGGGATGATCGCCCAGAGGTTCATCATCCAGATGAAGAAGAAGAGCGAGACGACGAGAGGTACGTACTTCTCGCCCTCCTTCTTGCCGATCGTCTCGTAGACGACGCCGCGCCGGATGAAGTCGTAGCCGGCCTCACCGATCATCTGGAGCTTGCCCGGGACAACCTTCGGGCGGGCGAAGGCGGCCCAGAAGAAGACCACGACGATGATCGAACCGAGCAACGCCAGGAGCATCGGCTTGTTGAAGTACAGGTTGCTGTCCGCGTCGCCCCAGAGCGGCTTGAACAGGAACGAGTGCAGGCCCGGAGCCGGGAAGCCGCACCCGGTGAACAGGTGGCAGCTCGTGTCGAAAGCGAGCGTCTGCGTCGGATCAGCACTCACCGCGGGCTCCTTCATCGTGGCGCATGGGTACGGCAACCTCGTTGTGTCGGCACGGCTCAGGGCCGCGGGTCGGCACGGGACTGGTGGTTCGGATGTGGGGGCGGCTCGGGGGCATCTCGCCTCGCGATGGAACAGGCGTCAGCTGGGATGCCCGCGTCCGCGATGCCGCAGTTGGCACCGGACGATAGCAGGATCTCGCGTGCGCCTTTATCCCGGCCCTACCTCTCACGACGAGTGCCCTGTCTTATCGGGCTTGTCGCCCTTCGACGAGGCATCAGGTTCGACGTAGAGAGTCTTGGCCTTCATGTGCGCGCGCGTCTGCGCGGCGGTCCAAGTGAGCGTGCAGACCACGATCCCGATGGCGAAGGCCCGCGGATTGAACGCCGTCGTGTCCTTGAACACGGCGATGAACATGATCACCAGCAGGAGCTGGGCCGCGTAGAGCATCAGACCCATCATCTGGAACAGATGGGGAAGTGACTTGGCGGTGCGTTGAAGCACGAAGAGACCAAGCCCCATGAGGGCGCTGACCAACAGCGTCGCGACGACCGCCCCGATGGCCCCCTTGCCGCCCGCGACCACACCGCTGACGACGGTGGTGATCGCACCGACGACAGCCGTGGGCACGGCGGCCTGGGCCAGGATCCGGACGTCATTGGACGGCATGGCGGCAACTCCGCTTTCACAGGGGGCAGGTGTCGTCATGGACGAGCGTAGTCCCGGGCCGAGTGATCGATTACTCGCGCCAATGGACCGTCGCACTAGGGTCCTTCGGCTGTCTCCGGGGTTCTCGTGAACCGTATCACAAACTATTTGATGAGGTCTTTACCCACCTGGTGTGCACGGCGTCACACATGAGGGTGACCCTGCGCGCCTGTGCAAAAACCGCGCCCACTTGTCTGGTATTGGGGGTCTTTGCTCCCCCACGACTTGGCAATGCTCTAGTCAGATTCTTACCTTGCGACAGCCCCCGGCAACGCCAAGAGCGCCCCGGGAAAGGGCCTTGGCGGTCCTTTCCCGGGGCGCTCGAGCATGACTCAGTCAGCCCTCACGGCCGGCACGGTCAGCAGGTGACGACCTTGTCGTAGTCCACCCACGGCTGCGAGGACGTGAGCAGGGCCGACTTGTTCTTCGCCACCGACTCGCAGGCCGAGTCGTAGCCGTACTTGAAGACGCCCTTGAGCTTCTTCGTGCCGCTGCAGTTGTTCGTGACCTTGTACGCCGGGTACCCGGCGTCGACAGTGGTCTTCTGAACCTTGACGCAGCTCGGCACGGCCCCCTGGGCGACCTGTACGACCTTGTCGCCCTGCGGCGCGGCCACGGCCTCCGTGGTGGCGAATCCGAGCGAACCACTGAGCGCCACGACGGCGACGCCCGCTGCTGCGAACTTGCGCATGGTTTACCTCCATTCACGAGCGAATGGGGCGGCGCCAGTCTGGTCATGACCGGCGCCTCAATTCCCCCTGGCGGGCCCATTTCTAGCAATGGGGGTCACGCTCGCACCAGCGGTTACTTGCGCATCACCGTGCTCTTGCGTCTCAAAATCCACTTGCCTGACGAAATGACGCACAGGAGCGAACGCGAAGATCAGCAACGTGCCTGGTGAGGGAGGTTCCATGCCGTGAGGTCCGGAAAATCCCCGCACAGGCCGACGTCGGCGTTCGTCTTGAAATCGAACAAGATTGCCCTTGTCCGGCTGTGACGGCTCACCACCGTCTGTGGCGGCCGGTCTCGTCGGCCGTAGCTCTAGCCCTTGTACCGGTCGGCGAACCTCGGGCGGGAGCCGCCGATCGCGGTTGCGCCGTTGACGGTCGGGGCGCCCGAGGCGACGGCGACCCGCTCACCGGCCTCCGCTTCCGGCGTCGGCTCCGCTTCCTGGGCGGGCTCCGCCTCCGAAGCTGGCAGCGCTTCCCGGGCCTCGGCGGCCGCCTGGCGGCGACGGCGGTAGCGCGGCGGCACGAAGCCCTCCGCCCAGCGCGGGGCGCGCGGTGTGAAGCGGGGCAGGAGCAGCAGGACGAGTCCGATGGCGCTCAGGAAGACCACGCTCAGGACGATCCACATGGACGCCGAGTTGACCGAGTAGGCCAGCGCGCCGAAGCCGATCAGCGCCGACCAGAAGTACATGATCAGCACGGCCCGGCTGTGCGAGTGGCCGACCTCCAGCAGGCGGTGGTGCAGATGCCCGCGGTCGGCGGCGAACGGCGACTGGCCGCGCCAGGTGCGGCGCACGATGGCGAGGACCAGGTCGGCGGCGGGGATCGCGATGATGCTCAGCGGCATCAGCAGGGGGATGTAGACGGGCACCATCTGGTGCACGGTGCTGCGCTCGGAGGCGCCGAACAGCCGGTCCGGGTCGACCTGTCCGGTGACGGAGATCGCGCCCGCGGCCAGGACCAGTCCGATGAGCATCGAGCCCGAGTCGCCCATGAAGATGCGCGCGGGATGCATGTTGTGCGGCAGGAAGCCCAGGCACATGCCCATCAGGATCGCCGCGAACAGCGTCGCGGGGGCGGCCTCCTCGATGCCGTACGAGTACCAGATGCGGTAGGCGTACATGAAGAACGCGGCCGCCGCGATGCACACCATGCCCGACGCGAGGCCGTCGAGACCGTCCACGAAGTTGACCGCGTTGATGGTGACGACCACCAGCGCCACCGTCAGCAGGGTGCCCTGCCACTGGGTCACCGCGACCGTGCCGACGCCCGGCACCGGCAGCCAGAGGATCGTCAGACCCTGCATGACCATCACACCCGCGGCGATCATCTGACCGCCGAGCTTGATCAGGGCGTCGATCTCGAACTTGTCGTCCAGGACGCCGATCAGCCAGATCAGGGCGGCGCCGGAGAGCAGCGCGCGCGGCTCGTTGGAGCGGACGAAGACCTCGTTCAGGCTGCCGAGGTGGTCCGCCACCAGCAGGCCCGCGCACAGTCCGAAGAACATCGCGATCCCGCCGAGGCGCGGAGTGGGTTCGCGGTGCACGTCGCGTGCCCGGATCTCCGGCATCGCTCCCGCCACGATCGCGAATTTCCGTACCGGTCCCGTCAGGAGGTACGTCACCGCGGCCGTGACACAGAGCGTCAGCAGGTATTCACGCACGGGCTTCCCCACAGATCTCGCTGGCCATCACAGCCCCACACCCTAGCGAGCGGGGCATACGGTTGAGGACTTCCGGGTAGTGACGATGGTTGCACCGCCCCCCGCGCACCACCCGCTCACGGGACCGTACGGCCTACCGTCTACCCCTGCTCAGGCGGGGTAGGGCGAAAACGCGCCAGTCAGTTCGCGCACCTCGGCGCGCACCGTACCGGGAGCAAAATCACCCCGCACCACGCCCGCAAGGAGCGCGGCGACGCGGTGCATCTCCGCCTCTCCCATCCCCTGCGTCGTGATCGCGGCCGTGCCCAGGCGCAGTCCCCGGTCCTCGGTGTGCGGCAGCGGGCAGCAGTCGAGGACGAGTCCCGCGGCGGCGAGCAGACCGCGCGCGGTGCGGCCGTCCACGCCGAGCGGGGCCGGGTCGACGGTGATCAGATGGGTGTCGGTGCCCCCGGTGGTGACGGCGAGCCCCTCGGCGGCCAGCCGGGCCGCGAGCACCCGGGCGTTGTCGACGACCCGGTGGACGTAGCCGCCGAATTCGGGCGTCGCCGCCTCCCCGAACGCGACGGCCTTGGCGGCGACGACGTTCATCTGCGCGCCGCCCTGGGTGAACGGGAACACCGCCCGGTCCACCCGCTCGGCCAGCGCCGCGCGGCACAGGATCAGGCCGCCGCGCGGTCCGCGCAGCACCTTGTGCGTGGTCGCGCACACGACGTCGGCGTACGGCACCGGGTTCGGCGCCGCTCCCCCGGCGACCAGGCCGATGGGATGCGCCGCGTCCACGATCAGATACGCGCCCGCCTCGTCGGCTACCTCGCGGAAGAAGGCGTGGTCGAGATGGCGGGGGTAGGCGATCGAGCCGCACACGATGGCTTTGGGCCGGTGTTCCAAGGCCAGGCGGCGCACCTGTTCGTGGTCGACGAGCCCGGTCTCGGGGTCGAGGCCGTAGGCGACGAAGTCGAACCAGCGGCCGGAGAGGTTCGCGGGCGAGCCGTGGCTGAGATGGCCCCCGTGGGGCAGCCCGAGGGCGAGGACGGTGTCGCCGGGGCTCAGCAGGGCCGCGTACGCGGCGAGCACGGCCGAGGAACCGGTGTGCGGCTGGACGTTGGCGTGCTCGGCGCCGAACAGCTCCCTCGCCCGCTCGACGGCCAGGTGCTCGGCGGCGTCCGCGAAGGCGCAGCCGCCGTGGAAACGGGCGCCGGGATAGCCCTCGGCGTACTTGTTGGCCATCGGGGAGCCGAGCGCGGCAAGGACGGCCGGGGAGGCGAAGTTCTCGGCCGCGGTCAGCTGGAGGGTGGTCGTCTGCCGGTCCAGCTCGCCCCGCAGGATGTCGGCCAGCTCCGGGTCCTGCCGGCGCAGGACGTCCGGGTCCAGGGCGGGGGTGACCGGCATGGAGGGCTCCGGGCGGTCGGAAGTGGAGTCACCTCCAATGTAGGCCCGGGGCGGAAGGGGCGCTCGGCCGCTCCGCCCCGGGTCCGCGGCCGCTCCGCCCCGGGTCCGGTTCGGTGCCGGGGCGGTGTCCGGGCCGGTGTCGGTGAGCCCGGAGGTGCCCGCCGCCTCCTGGGCGGCGGGGACGTCACATGTGCGCGGGGACGCCGGTCAGTGCGGTGACGACCGGGTCCAGCGCGTCCCGTATCTCGTCCCCGATGGAGCGGAAGAAGGGCAGCGGGGCGCCGTAGGGGTCGTACACCTCGTCCGCCTCGGCGGTCGGGGCGAGCAGCCAGCCGCGCAGCGCGGCGGCGGCCCGGACCAGGGCGCGGGCGCGCAGCACGACGCCGTCCTCCAGGGGCGGCAGAGTGGCCGGATCTATCGCCCGCACCAGGCGGGTGAACTCCTTCAGTGTGAAGGTGCGCAGGCCCGCGGAGTGGCCCATGGAGATGACCTGGGCGCGGTGGTCGCGGGTGGCGGTCAGGACGAGGTCGGCCATGATGACGTGCTCGTCCAGCAGCTCACGGCCGGTGAACCCGGCCGCGTCCGCGCCGAACTCGGCCAGCACGGTCTCCGCGTTCTCCTCCATGGGGGCACCCTCGTGTCCCCAGGTGCCGGCGCTCTCCACGATCAGACCGCCGCCGAGCACGCCGAGCCGCTCCGCCACGAGGTGCCGGGTCAGCCGCTCGGTGATGGGCGAGCGGCAGACGTTGCCGGTGCTGACGTGGAGGATGCGGAAGGTGTCGCGCGGAAACCCGAAGGTGGTGGTCTGCTCCGCCGCGCTCTCCCCGCCGCCTATGCCGCGCATGGGGTGACCCCCTGCTCGGGCGGGACGGGGAGGACGGCGGGCTCGGGGGCCGTCAATTCGCCACCTCAAGGTCGGGTACGACCTTGCGCAGCTCCTCCGGGGAGATCGCGCCCGCGCGCAGCAGCACCGGGACGTCACGGGAGACGTCCACGATGGAGGAGGGCACGTTGCCCGGGGTGGGACCGCCGTCGAGGTAGACGGAGACGGAGTCGCCGAGCATCTGCTGGGCGGCGTCGCAGGTCTCGGGGGCGGGGTGGCCGGTGAGGTTGGCGGAGGAGACGGCCATGGGGCCGAACTCGGTGAGCAGTTCGATGGCGACCGGGTGCAGCGGCATCCGGACGGCGACGGTGCCCCGGGTGTCGCCGAGGTCCCACTGGAGGGAGGGCTGGTGCCGGGCGACCAGGGTGAGGGCGCCGGGCCAGAAGGCGTCGACGAGGTCCCACGCCTTCTCGGAGAAGTCCGTGACGAGGCCGTGCAGGGTGTTCGGGGAGCCGATGAGGACGGGGGTGGGCATGTTGCGGCCCCGGCCCTTGGCGGCGAGCAGGTCGGCGACGCCCTCGGAGGAGAACGCGTCGGCGCCGATGCCGTAGACCGTGTCGGTCGGCAGCACCACCAGTTCGCCGCGACGGACGGCGGACGCGGCCTCGCGCAGACCCGTCACGCGGTCGGTCGCGTCGTTGGTGTCGTATCGCCGTGCCATCTAGCGGGCCTCCTCGTACGGGTACTGCGGGGATGAAGTCCGGGGGGCGCTCACGGCATCGCCTTGCGGGCGGTGGCGAAGCGCGGGCGGTTGTTGAGGTCGGGATGGTCGGCCGCGTCGGCCCAGCCGCGCTCCTCGGTGAAGATCCACGGCACCTGGCCGCCCTGGGTGTCGGCGTGCTCGACGACGACGACTCCGCCCGGGCGCAGCAGCCGGTGCGCGGTGCGCTCCAGGCCGCGGATCAGGTCGAGGCCGTCCTCGCCGGAGAAGAGGGCGAGGTCGGGGTCGTAGTCGCGGGCCTCCGGGGCGACGTACTCCCACTCGGTGAGCGGGATGTACGGCGGGTTGGAGATGACCAGGTCGACCTGGCCGTCGAGGTCCGGGAAGGCGGCCAGGGCGTCGCCCTGGCGCAGGTCGACCCTGGAGCCCTGCATGTTCTTGCGGGTCCACTGCAGGGCGTCCTCGGACAGCTCCACGGCGTGCACCCGCGAGCGCGGCACCTCCTGGGCGAGGGCCAGCGCGATGGCACCGGAGCCGGTGCACAGGTCGACGATGCAGGGCTCGACGACGTCCATGGCGCGCACCGCGTCTATGGCCCAGCCGACGACCGACTCGGTCTCGGGGCGGGGGACGAAGACGCCGGGGCCGACCTGGAGCTCCAGATAGCGGAAGTAGGCGCGTCCGGTGATGTGCTGGAGCGGTTCGCGCTGCTCGCGGCGGGCGACGACCTCCCAGTAGCGGGCGTCGAAGTCGGCGTCCTTCACGGAGTGGAGCTGGCCGCGCTTGACGCCGTGCACGAACGCCGCGAGTTCCTCGGCGTCGTTGCGCGGCGAGGGCACACCGGCGTCGGCCAGCCGCTGGGTGGCCTGGGCCACCTCCGCGAGCAGCACGCTGCGGGGGCTCGGGGGTCGCCCCCCGAAGTCTTGCTGCACGCTTCTCCTCCGGTCTCGTGCTTCGTCGTGCGGTGGGTGCTGTCGTGCGGTGGTGCTTACGCGGCGGCGAGCTTCGCCGCCGAGTCGGCGTCGACGCAGGCCTGGATCACCGAGTCGAGGTCGCCGTCCAGGACCTGGTCCAGGTTGTACGCCTTGAAGCCGACGCGGTGGTCGGAAATGCGGTTCTCCGGGAAGTTGTAGGTACGGATCTTCTCGGAGCGGTCGACCGTGCGGACCTGGCTGCGGCGGGCGTCCGCGGCCTCGGCCTCGGCCTTCTCCTGGGCCGCGGCGAGCAGCCTGGAGCGCAGGATACGCATCGCCTGCTCCTTGTTCTGGAGCTGGCTCTTCTCGTTCTGGCAGGAGGCGACGACACCCGTGGGCAGGTGGGTGATGCGCACGGCGGAGTCGGTGGTGTTCACGGACTGGCCGCCGGGGCCGGACGAGCGGTACACGTCGATGCGCAGGTCGTTGGCGTGGATCTCGACGTCGACCTCCTCGGCCTCGGGCGTGACGAGCACGCCGGCGGCGGAGGTGTGGATACGGCCCTGCGACTCGGTCGAGGGCACGCGCTGCACGCGGTGCACACCGCCCTCGTACTTCAGCCGGGCCCACACGCCCTGGCCGGGCTCGGTGGCGCCCTGGCCGCCCTTGGTCTTCACCGCGACCTGGACGTCCTTGTAGCCGCCCAGCTCGGACTCGGTGGCGTCGATGATCTCGGTCTTCCAGCCCACGCGCTCGGCGTACCGCAGATACATGCGCAGGAGGTCACCGGCGAACAGGGCGGACTCGTCGCCGCCCGCGCCCGCCTTGATCTCCAGGATGACGTCCTTGTCGTCGCTCGGGTCGCGCGGGACGAGCAGGAGGCGGAGCTTGTCGGTCAGCTCCTCGCGCTGCTTGTCCAGCACCTTGACCTCGGCGGCGAAGTCGGGGTCGTCGGCCGCGAACTCGCGCGCGGTCTCGATGTCGTCACCGGTCTGCTTCCAGGAGCGGTACGTGGCGACGATCGGGGTCAGCTCGGCGTAGCGCTTGTTCAGCTTGCGCGCGTTCGCCTGGTCGGCGTGGACCGAGGGGTCGGCGAGCTTCTGCTCCAGATCGGCGTGCTCGGTGACGAGTTCCTCGACTGCCTCGAACATCTTTCGGCTCCTGTACTGCGGGTGAAGGGCTGGCGGGCGACCAAAAACGCCGGTCCCGGGCACACCCCGGGCGGGGCGTGACCGTGGACCGGCGGTTTCGCGCTCGCTACTTCTTCGAGCCGGCGGCAGCCTTGCCGAAGCGGGCCTCGAAGCGGGCCACACGGCCACCGGTGTCGAGGATCTTCTGCTTGCCCGTGTAGAACGGGTGGCACTCGGAGCAGACCTCGGCGCGGATGGCGCCGGACTGGATGGTGCTGCGGGTGGTGAACGACGCGCCACAGGTGCAGCTGACCTGCGTCTCGACGTACTCGGGGTGGATCTCGCGCTTCAAGGTGTCTCCTAGGTTCGGGAGGGCTCCGGGTCGCTGCCGCGGGATGCGGGGCGTGAACCGGGGCCGACGTACCAGTCTGCCAGGACTGGCGCCATCCCCCAAAACCGGGGGCGTCCGTTTTCTATTCCCCGTGGGGCGAGGGGCCGTCCCGAACGGCTACCCCCGCGGGGTGCCGATCACCTTGCCCGCCCTGCCCGTCGCCGCGTCCGCGGTCGCCGTGGCGGGGACCTGGCGGTCCTCCTTCAGCGCCTTCCAGACCTGGGCGGCCTTGCCGGGTTCCAGGAGGACGCGGTTGGGGTCGGCGGGGTCGTACCGGACCGGCATCGTCACCATCTGGACGTGGGAGGACTTGATGCCCTTGAGGCCGCCGGCGAAGTCCGCGAGGGAGTTGACCGAGCCGAGGTCGGAGTCGGTGGTGACGGACCTGGTGGCGGTGTCGGCGAGGTCGTAGAGCCGCTTGGGGTTGCTGAGGACGCCGATGTCCTTGACCCGGTCCATCAGCGCCTTGACGAACGCCTGCTGGAGCTGGATGCGGCCGAGGTCGGAGCCGTCGCCGACGCCGTGCCGGGTGCGGACCAGGCCGAGGGCCTGGGTGCCGTCGAGGGTGTGGGTGCCGGCCGGGAGGTTCAGATGGCTCTGCGGGTCGTGGATGGCCCGGGTGGTGGTCACCGGTACGCCGCCGAGGTCGTCGATCAGCCGCTGGAAGCCCGTGAAGTCGACCTCGAGGTAGTGGTCCATGCGCAGGCCGGTGAGCGATTCGACCGTCTTCACGGCACAGGGGGCGCCGCCGGTGGCGTACGCGGAGTTGAACATCACGCCCTGGGCGGCCGGGTAGGTGTTGCCCTTGGTGTCGGCGCAGGCGGGGCGGTCGATGAGGGTGTCGCGGGGGATCGAGACGACGGTGGCCTTCTTGTGGCCCTTGTGGACGTGCACGATCATCGCCGTGTCGGCACGGGCCCCGCTGTCGGCGGCCCCGCCGCCGAGTCTGCGGTTGGCGCCCGCGCGGGTGTCCGAGCCGAGAACCAGGATGTTCTCGGAGCCGGTCGCGCCCTTGGCGGGCCGGTGGGCGCCGAGCAGCTGGTTGATGTCGATGCTCGTGAGGTTGCCGTTGAGCTTGAAGTAGACGTATCCGGCTCCGGCGCCGCCCAGGACGACGACGCCCGCGGCGGCCCAGGCGGTGGCGAGCAGTGCCTTGCGGCGCGTACTGCGGGGCTTGCGGCGGCGGCCCTTGCCGCGATGGCCGGGCTCCGGGGTGCTCTCGGCGGACACGTCACTCCTAGATCTCGTCCGGTTGGTTACCCCCTGCGTTCAGGGTCGGGTGCAGTCGTCACGCACCATCGTCGCTCCACCTGGTCATACAGGGAAACTCGGGACAGGCTCGCACAGCCGACCGGGCCGACCGCGTGCGACGAACGTCACGGAACGTGACCGGAGTGAGCGGGAGATCCCCGCGCTCACCTGGGGTTTCGACGGGGTGGACGACGGGGTCCGGAGGCGGCGCGGAAGGGACATGTGTGGGAAAGGTCTCGTACGGCGCCGTACCGCGCGGATGCGGACAGGGGGCGTACACAAAGAGGCCGCCCCCGGCGGAAGATCCGACGGGGGCGGCCTCAACGCCCTTGCGGGCGGGGGGTGTTGCGCGTGACTCAGTCGCCGTTGCCCGGGGCGGGCGTGTTCTTCTGAATCTGCGTCAGGAACTCGATGTTCGACTTGGTCTGCTTCATCTTGTCGAGCAGCAGCTCGATCGCCTGCTGCTGGTCGAGCGCGTGCAGCACGCGACGCAGCTTCCAGGTGATGGCCAGCTCCTCGCTGCCGAGCAGGATCTCTTCCTTACGGGTACCGGACGCGTCGACGTCCACCGCCGGGAAGATGCGCTTGTCGGCGAGCTTCCGGTCGAGCTTGAGCTCCATGTTGCCGGTGCCCTTGAACTCCTCGAAGATCACCTCGTCCATGCGGGAGCCGGTGTCGACGAGCGCGGTGGCGAGGATGGTCAGCGAGCCGCCGTCCTCGATGTTGCGCGCGGCACCGAAGAAGCGCTTCGGCGGGTACAGGGCGGTGGAGTCCACACCACCGGAGAGGATGCGGCCCGACGCCGGGGCGGCGAGGTTGTACGCACGGCCCAGACGCGTGATGGAGTCGAGCAGCACGACCACGTCGTGACCCAGCTCCACCAGACGCTTGGCGCGCTCGATGGCCAGCTCGGCGACCGTGGTGTGGTCCTCGGCCGGGCGGTCGAAGGTCGAGGAGATGACCTCGCCCTTGACCGACCGCTGCATGTCGGTGACCTCTTCCGGACGCTCGTCGACCAGGACGACCATCAGGTGGCACTCGGGGTTGTTGTGCGTGATCGCGTTGGCGATCGCCTGCATGATCATGGTCTTGCCGGTCTTCGGCGGGGCCACGATCAGACCGCGCTGGCCCTTGCCGATCGGCGACACGAGGTCGATGATGCGGGTCGTCAGGATGCCCGCCTCGGACTCGAGGCGCAGGCGGTCCTGCGGGTACAGCGGCGTCAGCTTGTTGAACTCCGGGCGGCCGCGGCCGTGTTCGGGCGCCATGCCGTTGACGGAGTCGAGGCGGACGAGCGCGTTGAACTTCTCGCGGCGCTCCCCCTCCTTCGGCTGGCGGACCGCGCCGGTGAGGTGGTCGCCCTTGCGCAGGCCGTTCTTGCGGACCTGGGCGAGGGAGACGTACACGTCGTTCGGACCGGGCAGGTAGCCGGAGGTCCGGATGAAGGCGTAGTTGTCGAGGATGTCCAGGATGCCCGCGACGGGGATCAGGACGTCGTCCTCGTTGACCTGCGGCTCGACGACCTCGTCGCGGCCGCGACGGCCACGGCGGTCGCGGTAGCGGCCACGACGGCCACGACGGCCGCCCTCGAAGTCGTCGTCGTCCTGCTGCTGCTGGCTCTGCTGACGCTGGCCGCCCTGCTGCTGGCCCTGCTGACGCTGGCCGCCCTGCTGGTCGTCGCCCTTGCCGCCACGGCGGTCGCGGTCGCGCTCCCGGCCGCCGCGGTCACGGCGGTCGCGGCGGCCACGGCCCTCGCCGTCACCGGCGTCGCCCTTGGCGTCGTTGTTCTGCTGCTGAGTGTCGGCCTTCGGCTCGCTCTTCGCCTCGGCGGCGGTCTCGGCCGGGCTGCCCGCCTCGGCGGTCGCGCGGCGACGGCGGCGCTCGCCGGAGGAGTCCTCGGCGGCGGGCTGCTGCTCGGGCTGGCCCTTCGGGGAGGGCTGGCCCGGGATCTCGATCTGGGCGGCGGCCTTGTCGGCGGACTGCTCCGCCTTCGCCTCGGCGGCCTCCTCACCCGTACGGGTCTTGGAGGTGGCGCGGCGCTTGGGCTTGGTCTCGGCGGCGGCCTCGGCCTTGGGGGCTCCTCCCCCGGCCTGGGCTTCCTTGATGACCTCGATCAGCTGGCTCTTGCGCATCCGCGCGGTGCCCTTGATACCGAGGCCGGAGGCGACCTGCTGAAGCTCGGCCAGCACCATGCCCTCGAGGCCGGTGCCTCGGCGCCGCCGGGAGCCGGCACCGGTGGCAGGCGCGGAGTCCGTGGCGGGCGCGGCAGCGGTCTCCTCGACACGTGCGCCCATCAGATCGGTGGTGTCGCTCACGAAGGGTCCTTCCCTGGAGCGGACGTCGGCCTGTCTGGCTCGGCGACCGGTTGTGCTGTCCGGCATCGGTGCTATCGGTGAGTACCGAGCCGGGGCGGTGGTCCGCCTGGAAGCGGCGGAAGAGAAATTTCTGGTGATGACGCTCCCCGCGAGTCGTGACACTCGGTGTCACGTGGCGCGGCGGCGCCGATTCCGGAGCGGGTCCCGTGCCTCGCTCAGTGCCCCCATACGTCGTACTGCCCAGGTACGGCGCACGGAACACGGAGTGGCTTGGGAGGCTCCCGGAAGAATGTCTGTCCCTGACGGGGACACGAAGCACCTCGCCATGGTGGGGTCGGGTGCAGACTTGAGATTAACACTACCGGATGCAACAAACATTCCCCCTCTCCAAATCCGGCAACCGGGTGTCAGGGCGCAAGCGGCAGCACGCTCGCTCCCTGGAGATCGAGGGCCAGCCGGTTGGCGGCCCAGTCGGCCCCGGCCAGCGCCTCCACCTTGTCGGCCGTGCCCGCGTCGGCCAGGGCCATGACGGTGGGTCCGGCGCCCGAGATGACGGCGGGTACGCCGTCCGCGCGCAGCCGCTCCACGAGCGCGGCGCTGTCGGGCATGGCCGGGGCGCGGTACTCCTGGTGGAGACGGTCCTCGGTGGCGGGCAGCAGCAGCTCGGGGCGCCTGGTCAGCGCCTCGACGAGCAGGGCCGCGCGGCCCGCGTTGGCGGCGGCGTCGACATGCGGCACGGTGCGCGGGAGCAGTCCGCGCGCGGTCTCGGTGAGCACCGGCTTCCCGGGTACGAAAACCACCGGAACGATGGAATCGTCGGGCTCCATCCTGATGGCACGGGCGGCGCCGCGCTCCATCCAGGAGAGGGTGAACCCGCCGAGCAGACAGGCGGCGACGTTGTCCGGGTGGCCCTCGATCTCGGTGGCCAGCTCCAGGAGGGCCGCGTCGTCGAGACGGGCCTCGCCGCCTATCGTCACGGCGCGCGCGGCGACGATGCCGGCGCAGATGGCGGCGGAGGAGGAGCCGAGGCCGCGGCCGTGCGGGATGCGGTTGGCGCACACGATCTCCAGCCCGCGCGGCTGGCCGCCCAGCACGTCGAAGGCGGTGCGCAGGGCGCGGACCAGCAGATGACGCTCGTCCCTCGGCAGGCTCTCGCCGCCCTCGCCCGCGATGTCGATGTGCAGCCCGGCGTCGGCCACCCGGACGACCACGTCGTCGTAGAGCCCCAGCGCGAGGCCCAGGGCGTCGAAGCCCGGACCGAGGTTGGCGCTGGTGGCGGGAACGCGCACCCGGACGGCGGCGGCGCGGAACGCGGGACCGGCCATCGCTCGAGACTCTCCTTGAGCTGCGTGACTGCCCGAATGTGCCGCACGGCGGACATTCGGTGTGGACATTCGATGACATTCGATGACGTACGAAGACCCGTCGGGCCGCGGAGACGACGCGGCGCCGTGCCACACGCGTGGGCAGGTGCGGTGGGCGGGTTGGTCCCAGCCTATCGAAGGAAGGTTCAGTGGCGACATAGGGCGCACAGGAGGCGCACGATGCGTGTCGTAAGCCCCCTGTGCATCCGTTCCAACCGCCCCGGCCGGTCCCTCGGGGTTTCGCAGGTCGCGGCGGGCGTCAGACCAGGCCGAGGCGCTGGGCCGCGACGGCCGCGTCCACCGGGACGACGACCGGCTCCGGGGCACCCTCGGTGGCCCAGCCGGGGTCCTTCAGGCCGTTGCCGGTGACCGTACAGACGATGGTCTGGCCCGGGTCGACCCTGCCCTGCTCGGCCGCCTTGAGCAGACCGGCGACCGAGGCGGCGGAGGCGGGCTCCACGAAGACGCCCTCCTGCGAGGCCAACAGCCGGTAGGCGCGCAGGATCTCACGGTCCGTCACCTCGTCGATGGCACCGCCGGATTCGTCGCGCGCGGCGAGGGCGTACTGCCAGGAGGCGGGGTTGCCGATGCGGATGGCGGTGGCGAGGGTGTGCGGGTCCTTGACGACCTCGCCGCGCACGATGGGCGCGCTGCCCGCCGCCTGATAGCCCCACATGCGCGGGGTGCGACCGGCGGGACCGTCGGCCTTGTACTCCTTGTAGCCCTTCCAGTAGGCCGTGATGTTGCCCGCGTTGCCGACCGGGAGGACATGGATGTCGGGCGCGTCGCCCAGCGCGTCCACGATCTCGAACGCGGCCGTCTTCTGGCCCTCGATACGCACCGGGTTGACCGAATTGACCAGCGCCACCGGGTAGTTGTCGCTCAGGGCGCGGGCGAGGTCGAGGCAGTCGTCGAAGTTTCCGTCGACCTGGAGGATGGTCGCGCCGTGCACGAGGGCCTGGGCCATCTTGCCGAGCGCGATCTTGCCCTGCGGGACGAGCACCGCCGGGGTCATGCCCGCGCGCACCGCGTAGGCGGCGGCCGAGGCGGAGGTGTTGCCGGTGGAGGCGCAGATGACCGCCTTGGCGCCCTCCTCCTTGGCCCGCGTGATGGCCATGGTCATGCCCCGGTCCTTGAAGGAGCCGGTGGGGTTGGCCCCCTCCACCTTGAGGTGGACCTCGCAGCCGGTGCGCTCGGAGAGCACCCGCGCGGGCACGAGAGGCGTGCCGCCCTCGCGGAGCGTCACGACGGGCGTGCTGTCGCTCACCGGCAGCCTGTCCCGGTACTCCTCGATGATTCCGCGCCACTGGTGGGTCATTGCCGCTTACTCCCCTTCAACCCGCATGATGCTGGCGACACCCCGCACGGTGTCGAGCTTGCGCAGCGCCTCGACAGTCCCGCTGAGGGACGCGTCGGAGGCCCGGTGGGTGACGACGACGAGCGATGCCTCGCCGTCCTTCCCCTGCTGCCTGACCGTATCGATGGACACCCCGTGCTCGGCGAACACCGTGGCGACCTGGGCGAGGACACCCGGTTTGTCCGCGACGTCGAGGCTGATGTGGTAGCGCGTGACGACGTCCCCCATCGGGGAGACGGGCAGCGCCGCGTACGCCGACTCGCCCGGCCCCGTCGTACCGCTGAGCAGGTTGCGGCAGACCGCGACCAGGTCGCCGAGAACCGCGGAGGCGGTGGGCGCGCCGCCGGCGCCGGGGCCGTAGAACATCAGCTGGCCGGCGGCGTCGGACTCCACGAAGACGGCGTTGTACGCGCCGCGCACCGAGGCCAGCGGGTGGGTCAGCGGGATCATCGCGGGGTGGACGCGCGCGGTGACGGAGGCGCCGTCCTCGGCGCGCTCGCAGATGGCGAGCAGTTTGATGGTGCAGCCCATGCGCTTGGCCGAGCGGAAGTCGGCCGCGGTGACCTCGGTCATGCCCTCGCGGTGCACGTCGTCGAGGCGGACCCGGGTGTGGAAGGCGATCCCGGCGAGGATGGCGGCCTTGGCGGCGGCGTCGAAGCCCTCGACGTCGGCGGTGGGGTCGGCCTCGGCGTACCCCAGCGCGGTGGCCTCGTCCAGGGACTCCTGGTAGCCCGCGCCGGTGGAATCCATCTTGTCGAGGATGAAGTTGGTGGTGCCGTTGACGATGCCGAGCACGCGGTTGACCTTGTCGCCCGCGAGCGACTCGCGCAGCGGGCGGATCAGCGGGATGGCACCGGCGACGGCGGCCTCGTAGTAGAGGTCCTTGCCGTGCTCCTCGGCGGCGGCGTGCAGCGCGGCGCCGTCCTGGGCGAGCAGGGCCTTGTTCGCGGAGACGACGGAGGCGCCGTGCTCCAGCGCGGTGGTGATGAGGGTGCGGGCGGGCTCGATGCCGCCGATGACCTCCACCACCACGTCGATGTCACCGCGCTTGACCAGCGCGGTCGCGTCGGTGGTGACCAGCGCGGGGTCGATGCCCGCGCGCACCTTGGCGGGACGGCGTACGGCGACACCGGCCAGCTCCACCGGGGCGCCGATGCGGGCGGCGAGGTCGTCGGCGTGCGTCGTCATGATGCGCGCCACCTCGGAGCCGACCACTCCACAGCCCAGCAGCGCCACCTTCAGCGGACGCGTACGCATCATCCGACCTCGTTTCCCTCATACCGTGTGCGGTGGGACCAGTCTCACTCACCGGACTGCGGTTTCTACCCTTGGTCCGGATCCTGAGACATGTATTTCATCTCGCCCGGTGGGGCCGCAGGAGGTTTTCCGGGCGGCCCCGGGCCGGGGTGCTTTTCCGACGGCTCGGCTCGGCTCAGCCGACGTCGAGGCGCAGCAGGTCCTCCTCGGTCTCACGCCGGACGATCGTGCGGGCCTCGCCGTCGCGGACGGCGACGACCGGCGGCCGGAGCACGTGGTTGTAGTTGCTCGCCATGGACCGGCAGTACGCGCCGGTGGCCGGTACGGCGATGAGGTCGCCCGGCGCCAGGTCGGCGGGCAGGAACGCGTCCTTGACCACGATGTCCCCGCTCTCGCAGTGCTTGCCGACGACGCGGGCGAGCATGGGCTCGGCGTCGCTGGTGCGCGAGACGAGGGCGACGCTGTACTCGGCGTCGTACAGCGCCGTACGGATGTTGTCCGACATGCCGCCGTCGACCGAGACGTAGGTGCGCAGTCCCGCGAGCGGCTTGACGGTGCCGACCTCGTACAGCGTGAACGCGGTGGGCCCGACGATCGCGCGGCCCGGCTCGACGGAGATGCGCGGCACGCTCAGCCGGGCCGCCTCGCACTCGCGGGTGACGATCTCGGTGAGCGCCTTGGCGATCTCGTGCGGCTCGCGGGGGTCGTCGTCGCTGGTGTAGGCGATGCCGAGGCCGCCGCCGAGGTCGATCTCGGGCAGCTCGACACCGTGCTCGTCGCGGATGTCCTTGAGGAGCCCGACGACGCGGTGCGCGGCGACCTCGAAGCCGGACATGTCGAAGATCTGCGAGCCGATGTGGCTGTGGATGCCGATGAGTTCGAGCCCGTCGAGGGTGAGCGCGCGCCGTACGGCCTCGGCGGCGCGGCCGCCCGCGAGCGGGATGCCGAACTTCTGGTCCTCGTGCGCGGTCGCGATGAACTCGTGGGTGTGCGCCTCGACGCCGACGGTGATGCGGATCTGCACCCGCTGCCGCTTGCCGAGCCCCTGCGCGATGTGCGCGACGCGGGCGATCTCCTGGAAGGAGTCCAGCACGATCCGCCCGACCCCGGCCTCGACGGCGCGGGTGATCTCCTCGACCGACTTGTTGTTGCCGTGGAAGGCGATGCGCGCGGGGTCCATCCCGGCGGACAGCGCGGTCGCCAGCTCGCCGCCGGAGCAGACGTCGAGGTTCAGCCCCTCCTCGTCCAGCCAGCGCACGACGGCGCGGGAGAGGAACGCCTTGCCCGCGTAGAACACGTCGGCGCTCTCGCCGAACGCGGTGCGCCAGGCGCGCGCCCGCGCCCGGAAGTCGTCCTCGTCGAGGATGTACGCGGGGGTGCCGAACTCCTCCGCGAGCCGGGTGGCGGGGATGCCGCCGACGGTGACGACACCGTCCTCGTCCCGGCGCACGGTACGGGCCCACACCTTGGGGTCCAGTGCGTTGAGGTCGGCGGGCGGGGCGGAGTAGTGACCCTCGGGGAGGACGTCGGCGTGGCGGGGCCCGGCGGGGTGGGCGGAACGGCTCATGACGTTGGCTCTCTGTGTCGCGCTGGGGGCTTCTTGCCGAGGCTTCCTGCGGAGGCCTCTTGCGGTGCCCTCAGAGGTGTTCGGGTGCGTCGATGCCGAGCAGGGACAGGCCACCGGCGAGCACCGTCCCGGCCGCTTCGGCGAGCGCCAGCCGGGCGCGGTGGGCGGCCTCGGGTTTCTCCTCGCCGAGCGGGAGCACGTCGTGGAGCAGCGGGAACAGCGCGTCGGCGACGGTCACGAGGTGCCGGGCCAGGCGGTCGGGGGCGTGCTGGGTGGCGGCGGCGGTGAGGACGCGGGGGTGGGCGGTGAGGGGGGTGAGGAGGGCGTGGGTGTCGTGGAGTCCGGTGTCGCCGGTGTCGCCGGGTTCGGCGGTGAAGCCGAGAAGGTGGGCGGCGCGGGAGAGGGAGCGGACACGGGCGTGGGCGTACCGCACCCGGAAGAGGGGGTTGCTCTCGCGCTGCACGAGGTGATCGGCGCTGATCCGGGGCCGGTCGTGCGCGGCGGGGTGGAGCAGGGCCCACTGGGCGGCGTCGGGACCGAGCGGGGCGGGGTCCTCCGGGGCGGGGACGGGGCGGAGGAGGACGCCGGTGTTTTCGTCGACACCTGCCTTGACGTGCCCGATCTCGGCGCGGCCGCCCTGGGTGGCGACGATACGACCGACGGCATCGGCGACGACCTCGGCCCGCACCTCGTACGGCACCCGGAGTACGACGACCTGCCCGGCGAGGGCGCGGCTGTGGCCGTAGGCGATGCCGCGCGTGAGGATGTCGTCGACGATCCCGGCGGTGAGGTCGTCGCGCGCGGCGAGGCTGATGTTGAGGAAGCCGGGGCCGGTGATGACGACGTCCCGGACGCCCTCGGCTGTGACGAGGTGGGGCCGCAGTATCTCGGCGACGCGCAGCGGGGTCTCGTTGGCGGGCCGGGCGAGCCGCAGGGCGACGTTGGTGGCGAAGTCCCCGCACCCCCCGGGCCCGGGCCGGTCGACGACAACCCGCTCAGGAAGATCCACGCTCAGCTCCCCCGCGTCCACGGCACACCGCACGGCGTCCAGGACGGTCCGGGAGAGGTCGAGGGGGGTCACGGGACAAGCGTAGGGGAGGCGGGTGGGGGGTGTAGGACGGGGACGGAGTGGGGGAGGACCAGAGGTGGACGCGGAAGTAAAGACGGACATCCGACGGATGCGAATAGGAATAGGGGGCGGGGGGACCTAACTGATCACCGACCCGCACCCACCCGCGACCCCACCGTTGACGTCGTCATCGCCCCCGCCACGCCTCCCGTTCCTCTTCCCCCGCGCCATGAGCCCCTTGACGAGCCGGACGAGTTCGTCGGGCTCGAAGGGCTTGGGGAGGAAGGCGTCGACGCCGGCACCGAGACCGCTCTCGACCTCGTACTGGGTGCACGCGCTGATGATGGCGAGCGGGAGATCACGCGTACGGGGGTCGGCCCGGAGGCGGGCGGCGGTACTGAGCCCGTCGAGCCGGGGCATGACGACGTCGAGTGTCACCACGTCGGGGCGCACCTGGTGCACCACGTCCAGACACTCGGCACCGTCGACCGCGGTCACGACCTCCAGCCCTTCCAGCTCGAGGTTGACCCTGATCAGCTGCCGGATGACGTTGCTGTCGTCCACGACGAGCACCCGGCCAGTGGCGCCTGACACAACTCGAGAGTAGGTCGGCCCGGGCCACCGCGTCCGGCTTTTCCCCACTTCCAGCCTCCCGGGGGACACCGCCCCCAAACCCGTTCCTGATCACCTCGAAAGACCTGCTAGGGTTCTACCCGTCGCCGCAAGCGCCCAGCGCAACGCCCGACACGCCCCCGTAGCTCAGGGGATAGAGCAACGGCCTCCGGAGCCGTGTGCGCAGGTTCGAATCCTGCCGGGGGCACCTTGGATAAGGTGCCCAAAGACCCCGTTCACAGCGGAAACGCTGAGGCCGGGGTCTTTGCGTTTGTGCAGGCGTATGCGACCCTGAGCGGCCCTGCGCCAACACCTGTGGAGGCAGCCTCGTCGCCTCCTTCCCGAAACGCTCTCCGCACATGGCACGGTTTCCTGGGATTCACTGGCAGCCAGTCGCACTTGGGATTCGTCCGCACCACCTCAGAGCAGTGCAGCCACACCACCTGCGCCGCCGGTGGACCCACGGCCGAGGTAAGGCATCGGAAACGGTGAGGACAACCGGGTAGCGTCCCTCCGACAGTGATCGCTGGGGAGGGGTGCTTGTCGATGAAGGTGGGTCGCCGAAGACTGGCTGCCGTAGGTGTGGCGGTGGCTGTGATCGGGACGCTCGTGTCCGGGTGCGAGCCGGGAGCCCTCGCAGGGGAAGCCCGAGATGCGCATCCCTCCGAGTCGGGGTCTGTCAGCGACGTGCTGTCCCAGGCGCTGTCGTTCCGCTACGTCGGCGACTCCGGCGTGGACGAGACCATGAATCAGCTACTGACGATCAAAAACGGCTTGCCGGATTCGTTGGTCCCAGTCCTTTCCTTCAAGGCGCTGGACAAGAATGAGCATGTGCTGCCTCACGTCAAGGTGAGCACGGTGTATGGAAGCGACCGAGGCAGCCTGGTTGCGCCATACGGGATGAGTACGGACATCCTGCGGTTCTCCGGTCCAGGGGAGCATGACGTGGCGGATGTCCGTGTGATGGTGCGGACTACAACCAAGGCTCGAATACCCGCTGGACTACACGATGTGACGACTCAGGCTCTGGACGCTCACGGGCGCGAGATCAGTAGATTCGAGCGCTTCTCGGCAGTCAGGCTGACCAACAAGGACGACATTCCCGCCTCTGTACGGATCGCCTACATCCTCTGGGACCAGCCCCCCAAAGGCGTCACACAGCAAGCCGTCGAGGTCACCGTCATCGGCGGCCTGACACGGGTACCGGCCCACGGCACTGCAGTAGTGAAGGTCTCTGGGAAAGCCGCCGCTGCGGTGGTACGCAACTCCTACGGCCCGGCAGTAAGCATCAAGGCCTACAACTCGCAGTAACACCGAAGGCCTGCGGTGCCCTCCTGTTGATGAGGGCACCGCAGACTTCTGGGAACCTGCGTAGCGGCAGTCGGGTGCGAGAGCACGCCCATTACGGTTGGCGATCTCCTGTCGCCCATGCGCTCGGCGGCCTCGGCCGGGTCCATCTCCGATACCGCGGCCGAAGCGGGAAATGCGACTCCCTGGTCAGATCCTCCAGCCCACCAGTGGCACGCGGATGCCGGTGAGCAGCCCCAGGAACATCACCGCTGACAGCAGCACGACCAGTACGAGGCGGAGGGCGATGAGCGCGTCCGTGGCGGTGCGCAGTGAGGGCCAGGGGGTCAGGCGGAGGAGCCAGGTGAGGGGGACCGAGAGGGCGAACAGCAGGGCCAGGGCGTCGATGTCGTCCTCGCCGGTCACCTGGACCGGTGCGCTCGCGTCGAGGTCGTAGCCCTCCGCGTACATCGCGAAAGCGAGTGCTTTCCAGCAGAGGGCGGCGAACAGGGTCACGCCGGTTTCGATGAGCGCGAAGCGCGGACCCTGCCGCGATGGGGTGGGTGAGAGAAGCATGATCGCTTTCGGGGAATCGTGGCCGGACGGCACGGCCGTTCGGAATGGTCAGCTGCACCACTCATGGGTGGTGACTGGTTCTCCGGGCCACTGAGCCCGGAGGCCTTTGGCGTTGGGATTCGGCTTGTGTTGCTTGGCGGCCCTCTTGCAGCGGCTGCACGCCCCCTTCCTGGCGTCGCCGTCGGTCCACGCCGTTACCCGTCCGCCGATTTCTCGGCCGACCGTCTTGTTGTACTTGTCGCCCTGGCATTCCGTTTCAGGGGCGGCGCATGCTCGTCGGCGTCAGTGGGCGTCACGCCCCGAAGCACGCGAAAGACGCCCACACCAACGGCGAAACCCCGTCCGCATGGGCCCTGCCGATCGCCCGGCCCAGGGCTCTCGTCGCCGAGGAATCGGCCAGCGCACGATGCGTGTCCGTCATCAGGTCCACCGTCGCCGGGGTGTCCGGGACCGGCCACAGTGCGCCGACGACCGAGCGGGCGCCTACCGCCAGCAGGGCTGCGGGGAAGCCTAGTTGTTCGTCGGGAAGGTCTCCCGTGATGCTGCCGAGTTCGCAGGCGGAGAGGACGACGGTGGCGCCTGGGTGAAGGTTGCGTCGGAGGACGTCGGCGAGGGGGAGTCTGCCGCCCAGGAGGAGGGACGAGGACAAGGGGGCATCGGAGCGGAGGTCGCCGTGGCAGGCGAGGTGGAGGAGGGATGCCTCGGTCAACTGGGTGGCGAAGTCGGGGGTTTCCGTGGGTGGTGAATCGGGCGAACTTCCGCTGGTCGTGCGGAGCCGGTCCGGGGTGTCCGGTGAAATCCCCTTGGGGTCCCCGTTGTCCGTATCGGCATCGGCTCGGAAGAGTCTTGGCTCTACGCCGTGTACCGCCGCGATCGCCCGCGCCTCCGACACCGTCTGCGGGATCGACCGCAAGCCGTCGCCGTCGTACCAAGGGTCCGCGGCCACCAGGATCTTGCCGTTCGGGGGCGGTTGCCAGCCGGCCGAGAGCAGGAGGGCGCGGGCGGAGGGGGCGATGGTCAGGTCCAGGGTTGCGCAGGCGGGGGTGTCGGCCACGAGGGCGGTGTAGAAGGGAAGTAGGGCTGCTTCACCCAGGGGGATCAACGCCAGGGGAGTGGTGCGGAGTTCGGGCCATTCGGTCAGCAGGGGGTCCCAGAACGTCGCGGTCACTTGGTCCAAGGCTTTGCGGATCAGGCGGTCCAGGGCCTTGGGGCCGAGTTCGCGGCGTTGGGCTGCCGCGTAGGCGGTTCGTACTCGGTCGACCAGGGTGCGTACGGTCGTGAGGTCCAGGGCGGGGAGTTCCACGCTTTCGCATATCTCCCGGTCGCCGGGAGGGTAGTTGAGGCGCAGAGCCGCACCGCTGAGCGGCCCGGGGGCGATGTAGATCAGGGTGCGGCCGCTGGAGAGGGCCGCTCGGGCGGCGGCTACGGCGTTGGGGGACGTGGCCAGTCTGGTGGCGCCGTCCGTCGTGGCGTACGTGGCGAGATCGTCGAGGAAGCGTTGTTTCGTGACTTCCCGCAGGGAATGACCGCTGTCCTTCGCCAGGTGCCGCAGCGCCGTACGCGATGCTCGCCTCTCGCTGGCGGCCGTTCTGCGCATCTCCGACAGTTGGCGTCGCAGGGCGGCCGCGCCGTCGTCGGTGGAGAGGATGGCCGTCGTCTCGCGAGTGATCATCCGGTCCCAGAGAGCCAGGGAGGTGACGGCTTCCGCGGTCGTCACACCGGCCAGGGGGACTCCGCCGCGATGGGCCGCGTACGCGGACATGAGGGCCATGCCGTGCATCTCGCGCAACAGCGGTGCGGGCATGGGTTCGCCGCCTTGACTGCATATGGCGTCGATGACACAGCACGCGGTGGAGAGGGACAGGGCGGCCATCGTCGCTCTGATCCAGTCGCCTCCCGTGCTGAATTCAAAGAAGAGCGACAGGCGGGAGGCGGCGAACAGGGGGCCGGCTACCGAAGTGTGGCCTCTCACCACGTCGTCGAACAGCTCCAGTTGCAGGTCCCAGATGTCGTCGCGGACGCTCTTCAGGCTCTGTCGGGCCTGCGTCGCGGCGTTGTAGCGGTCCTCGATGCTCTTGTACGCCTGTGCGGCCGCCCGGTACCGGTCGGCCGGCGAGGGGGAGCGGCCGAAGAGTTTCATCCGTCCTGCCCCTGACGGGAGTTCATCGCGGAGGTCAGGAGCCGGGTGAGCAGCTCGACGTCCACGTCCGCCGTTCCCTTGCGGGTGATCGCGATCGTGGTCGTGTCGTCGGCGGTGCGGACCGTCAGGTTCACCACCGCTTCGCCGGTGTTCCGCGCCGCCGCTTCGCGCCTGCCGGTCCAACGCCTCACCTGGTCGCCGAACAAAGCGATGGCGTCCCGGCCAAGGATCACCGTGACGAGATTGGCTCCCATGCCGAGTCCTTGGCCGGCCGTGGCGACGACCGCGTGCGCGACGTCGGCCCGTTGGTCGGCTCCCCGGAAGGAGCCGAGTGAGTCGAAGTCGGCCTCGTCGAGGCAGTGCCAGAGATCTTCGGGGACCTGTACGTGCATCTGCGTACCCACAAGCGGACAGTAACAGCGGATATCGGCCGGATGTAACGGTTCCGCTGATCCGGTCGCGTCAGTCCGGCAGTTCGTGGAGGGTCTCCTCCGGCTCCTCGTTCGCCGCGTACGGGTGGACCCGGCATTCCTCCGTGAAGGGGGTGAACCAGGATTCCGGGGCTTCGTGGGTGGGGTGGGAGGCGGCTGTGTTGAGGGAGGTGGCGAAGTTCTCGAGGGCCTTGGCGACTTCGTCCGTCAGGAGGCCGTAGAGGTCGGCGGTCACCTCCGCCTGGGTGAGGAGGGAGCCCAGGAGGAGTTTCTCCGCGACGCAGGTCGGGGGGCCGAACGGGGGGCGGGTGAGGCGCGAGGTCAGGGTGATCGCCGTGACCGTGAGGCGGCGGGTGAAGAGGACCGTGTACTCGTCGGCCAGGTGTGGGGGGAGGTCGTCGAGGATCATGAAGGTGGCGTTGCTGCGGGCGACCGTGGGGCCGTCCTCCTCCAGGGCGGCGAGGTCGGTGAAGAGTTCGTCCACCAGGAGGTCGATCGCGTAGATCAGGGCGCCTGCGGCAATCTCCGCCGCCTCCTTGCCGACCGCCCGGGGCGCCTCGCCGCTCGCCGTCCCGGGCGAGCCGACCGGCTCTCCGGCCACCGCCCCGGCCGACTCGCCTGGCGCCGCTCCGATCACCTCTCCGTTCGCCGGTCCGGCCGAGCCAACCGGATCTCCGGCCACCGCCCCGGCCGATCCAACCGGATCTCCGGCTACCACCCCGGTCGCTCCGACCGGCCCTCCCGTCGCCGCTCCCGTCACCTCGCCGCTCGCCGTCCCGGCCGTCTCGCCGTTCGCCGCTCGTCCCGTCTCCTCCCCCGCGTAGCCGAAGGCCGTCAGGGGGAACGACGTGAGGAGGGGGGCCAGTTCGCGGAGGCGGGTGCGCATCGCTTCGGCCTCTGTGGGGGCGGGGGTGTCTCCGGGGGAGGGCTTCGGGTGGTCGCCGGCCGCGTGGCGGCGGGCTCGTTCCGCCGGGTCGGCGGGTGGGGCGTCGGGGCCGTCGGCGGCGTCCAGGCTCTCCTGGAGGAGTTCGGAGTTCAGCTCCACCGCGCAGCGGGTTATCAGCCAGTCCGCGAGCGGTTCGGAGGTGTCCAGGAGTTCGGTCACGACCTCGCGGGCCGCCTCCTCGGCGAACTCCAGCGCGGGCGCGTCCACGAAGAGTTTCAGCAGGGCTCCGCCGGGGTGGACGGCGATGAGGTCGTCCATCAGGTCGACCTCCGTGCCGTCCGGCCCCTCGATGGCCTCCAGCGAGTCGAAGCCCTTGCGCAGCAGGAAGAGGACGCCCTCCCGTTGCAGCGCGTCCAGGTCCGGCGTGCCCTCGGGCGGCGCCATGGTCACGGTCACCACGTATGTCACACGTTCATCGTGCATGAGGGAAGGCGGGGAGGGGGTGGGAATCGGAGGCAGTCCCGCCGTCGGGGGTGTTCGTGATCATCGGCCTCGTCATCGCCGCGGCCATCGCTGCGGCCATCGGTCTCCCCGCCGCCGCGAGCGTCCACCCCCTCACGCCGGCCGCTTCCGCGACGCCGTCTTCTTCGCCGTCGTCTTCTTCCCCGTCGCCGCCTTCTTCGCCGTACTCTTCGTCGCCCCCCGCTTCCCCGACGGCTCCGCCGACCTGGACGTGGACTTCCGCGCCGCGGCCGTCTTCTTCGCCGGGGGCTTCTTCGCGGTGGCCGATGCCGTCGACTTCTTGCCGCCCGTCTCCTTCGGGGTGCTGCGGCCGCGAGGAAGGGTGCGGACCTCCGCGTCCTCCCCCGGTTCCCCCGCGCCCCGCGACTCCCGCGCCTCCCGCACGCTCTTCTCCAGCGCCGCCATCAGGTCGAGCACCTTGCCGCCGGTCTCCGCGGCGGGGGCCTCGGGCGGGGCCTCGCCCGCCGCCTTGGCCGCGATGACCTCCTCAAGAGCCTCGCGGTACTCGTCGTGCAGGTCGTCCAGGTCGACCTCGCCGAGGGTGTCCATCAGGGCGTCCGCGAGGTCGAGTTCCTTGTCGCGGACGGTGACGTCCACGTCCGGGGCCACGCCCTCGGGCGCGCGCACCTCGTCCGGCCACAGCAGGCCGTGCATGACGATGACGTCGCCCACCACGCGCAGCATCCCGAGCCGTTCGCGGCCGCGCAGGGCGAACTTGGCGACGGCGACCTTGTTGCTGCGCTTGAGGGCCTCGCGCAGCAGGGTGTACGGCTTGGCGGCGGAGGCTCCGGCGGCGGCGAGGTAGTACGCGGTGTCCATCTGGAGCGGGTCGATGCGGTCGGCGGGCACGAAGGCGACGATGTCGATGGTGCGGGCGGTGGGCAGCGGCAGATGCGAGAGGTCGTCCTCGGTGATCGGGATCATCTCGCCGTCCGGGGCCTCGTACGCCTTGCCGATCTCCGCCTGGTCGACCTCGCGGTCCTCCAGCTCGCACACCTTGCGGTAGCGGATGCGGCCGTTGTCCTCGGTGTGGACCTGACGGAAGGAGACCGCGTGGCTCTCGGTGGCGTTCACGACCTTGATCGGGATGCTGACCAGGCCGAACGAGATCGCGCCGTTCCAAATGGATCGCACGTGCCGCGCCCCTTCCGTACGGTTTGATTTATCCCATTCGCCCCGATTCTGGGATTGTCATCCTATGACGCCGGTGACGGAGGTGGCGGGGCGGCGGGTCACGCTCAGCAACCTGGACAAGGTGCTGTATCCGGAGAGCGGCTTCACCAAGGGTGAGCTGCTGCACTACTACGCCACCACCGCCGACGTCCTGCTGCCGCACCTGCGCGACCGCGCGGTCTCCTTCCTGCGCTACCCCGACGGCCCCGGCGGCCAGGTCTTCTTCACCAAGAACGTGCCGCCCGGTACGCCCGACTGGGTCACGACCGCCGAGGTGCCCCGCTCGGAGGGGCCCGCCCGGATGGTGGTCGTGCAGGACCTCCCCTCGCTGGTCTGGGCGGCGAACCTGGTCGCCGAGTTCCACACCCACCAGTGGCTCGTCCAGGCGCCCGGCGAGGCCGACCGGCTCGTGTTCGACCTCGATCCCGGGGCACCCGCGACGGTCGTCCACTGCTGCGAGGTCGCCCTGTGGCTGCGGGAACGGCTCGCCGCCGACGGCATCGAGGCGTACGCCAAGACCGCCGGGTCGAAGGGGCTCCATCTGCTGGCGGCCGTGCGCGGGGCATCGCCGGAGGCCACGAGCGAGTACGCGAAGGCGCTCGCGGTGGAGGCCGAGGACGCGCTGCCGGGGCTGGTCACCCACCGCATGACCAAGAGCCTCCGGCCCGGCAAGGTCTTCGTGGACTGGAGCCAGAACGCCGCCCGCAAGACCACCGCCACCCCGTACACCCTGCGCGCCCGCCACGCCCCGCTGGTCTCCGCGCCGGTCACCTGGGACGAGGTCGAGACATGCCGCGCCCCGGCGGACCTGGAGTTCCTGGCCGGTGACATCGCGCCCCGGGTGGAGGAACACGGCGACTTGATGGCGGGGCTCCTGGACCTGGAGCGGGCGGCGGAGCTGCCGTAGACCCCACGCCCCAAAAGACCTACAGCGACAACCACGTCCGCCGATCCCGCGCCATCGCGTGCAACGCCTCCACGTCCCCCGGCTTCAGCAGCCCGCCCAGCCGCGCGAGGCCCGCCAGCTCCCCCTCCCGCAGAATCCGTACGGTCCGGGGCGCGGCCGTGATCAGCACCTCGGCCGGGCCCGCGACCGCGAGGACGGGGCGCACCTCGGCCGTCAGGGCGTACGCGGCCCGGTCGGCGTCCGCGCGCAGCCGCCGCAGCAGTGGCTCGGGGGCGCGGCGGCCCACCGCGACCATCGGGTCGGCGACCAGGACCCGCTGTCTGCGGGCGTACAGCGCGCGTACGGCGAAGAGGCCGGCGGGGCCGATGAGCAGGTGGTGGATGCGGTCGCCGCCGGGGAGCGGGATCGAGTGCAGGGTGTGCCACCCCGCGCCTTCGAGGTCGTCCAGGGCGGCGCCCACCGTCTCCTCGGCGGTCAGGGCGTGCCGGCGCGGGTCGGGGCGGAGCCGGTGGGCCGGGCCCGGGTCGCGGTCGAGGGCGACGAGCAGGGCCTCGCCGGGGCGGTTGGGGGCGAGGTCGTCGTCCGGGTGGAGGGTGAGGCGGGCGAGTTCGGCGGGGGTGGGGACCGGGGGCGGGCCCACGGTGACGGGGCCGGCGAGGAAGGGCTTCAGGGCGGCGAGCACGGCCTGCCGGGAGTCCTCGGCGAGGAGGCTGACCCGGGCCGACTCGCGGTCGTACCAGGCGACGTTCTTCCCGTCCCTGCCGCAGACGTACAGCCGCTCGCGGCCGCGGAGCCGGGTCGGCACCACGCGCAGTCCGCTCATGCGCCATCACCCCTCGACCATGGGACCAGGCGGGGGCACCCCGTGCAAGAAGTCGCGCCCCCTCGACGGGCCCCGTCGGCCGCACAGCCGCCCCGCGCAAACCGCACAGCCGCCCCGCGTAAGGTGTACGGGCCCCGTTCGCCCACCAGCACAGGAGCGCCGTGTCCGACCGTCGTCGCAGGTCCGCGCGGGGTGTCCGCGTCGCCGGGCTCGTCGCGGTGCTGGCGGCGGGGCTCGCCGGATGCGGGGATTCCGGGGGACTGCTCGCGGACGGGCGTGCCCCCGTCGCGGTGGGCCCGGCGACGCTGTGGCCGGATCTGCGGCCCGCGTCGAGCCCGGCGTATCCGTACGACGTGGCCAGCCGGGAGACGGTCCAGGGGATACGGGTGCCGGGGGACGGCATACGCGCGGTCGATCCAGTCGCGGTCGTGACGGCGGAGCTGGCCGCGCACCCCGACGACTACGGCTCGAAGGGGGCGTACCACTCGACGGTGGACGGCATGAAGAACTGCGCGGAAGGCGCACGGAACCCCAAGTGCCCCTTGCTGAAAGCCTATTACCGGGACCTGACCGGCGACGGCCGGGACGACCTCACCCTCGGCTTCCACCTCGGGCCCACCAATCAGACGGCGGTGCGGGTGTACACGG
This sequence comes from Streptomyces sp. NPDC026659, assembly GCF_040638245.1. Lineage (NCBI taxonomy): Bacteria > Bacillati > Actinomycetota > Actinomycetes > Kitasatosporales > Streptomycetaceae > Streptomyces > Streptomyces sp. NPDC026659. Next base: position 117,467 of record NZ_JBEZXY010000002.1, read on the forward strand.
CCGAGGGACACGCGCTGGTGCGGGTGCTGGCCGACAACGACGCGATCACCGGCGTGGAGCTGGCCGGGCGCTCGGTGATCGTGCGCTCCCCGGCGGAGATCTCGGGGTACGAGTACCGGACCACGTGGGAGTGGGACGCGGAGCAGCGGGCGATGGTGTTCACCCGGGACGAGTTCCTGCGCACGGGGCGGCACCGCGGCGGCTCCGGGGGCGTCCGCCTCGCCCTCGCCGGGCCGGAACCCGAACACGCCCCCGGGTGCCCCGTGAGGCGCCCGTTCCCCCGCTGGGCCGGGACGCTCGCCGCCAAGGCCGCCGCGTTCATCACCGTGATGTGCTGCGCGCTGGCCGCGCTGCTCGGCGTCCTGGTCCATGTCTCGGTGACGGACCGGACGGTGGGGCAGGCGCGCGGTCAGGCGCTGGACCGGCTGGACGAGGCGGTGCGCGCCTACCGGTCCGGGGACGCGTTGCCGCCGGGCGCCGGGCTCGACCCGGCCGGGCTGCCCGCGCCGCTGCGGGAGCTGGCGGTGTCCGGGCGGCGGGGCACGATGGTGGCGGCGTACCAGGGGCGGCCCACGATGTGGGCGGCGGCGCCGGCCGACGGCGGGCGGGCGATCGCGGTGGAGGTGGACCACTCGCAGCAGGCGCGGACTATCGCGGGGCTCGACCGGTCGATCCTGTGGTCCTCGGCGCCGGCCATAGGGACGACGGCGCTGGTCGGGGCGTTCGCGGTGACCCGGGTGACCCGGCGGCTGCACACGACCGCGCGGGTGGCCCGGCGGATCAGCGCGGGCGACCTGGACGCGCGGGTGGACGATCCCCGTACGCGGGACCCGGCGCGGCAGCGGGACGAGGTGGCGGCGGTGGCGGCCGCGCTGGACTCGATGGCGGCGAGCCTCCAGGGCAAGCTGCTGAGCGAGCAGCGGTTCACGGCGGACGTGGCGCACGAGCTGCGTACCCCGCTGACCGGGCTGCACGCGGCGGCCGAGCTGCTGCCGCCGGGGCGGCCGACCGAGCTGGTGCGGGACCGGGTGGCCGCGCTGCGCACGCTGACCGAGGACCTGCTTGAGATCTCCCGGCTGGACAGCGGGCGCGAGCGGCTGGAGGCGGACACCGAGGAACTGGGCGCGCTGGTACGGCGGGTGGTGCGGGCCTCGGGGACGGCTACCGAGGTGGCGGTCGTCCGGGACGCGCGGGTGGAGACCGACCGGCGGCGCCTGGAGCGGGTGCTCGGCAATCTGGTCGCCAACGCGCACCGGCACGGGCGGGCGCCGGTGCTGCTGACGGTGGACGGGCCCGTGGTGACGGTCCGGGACCACGGGGACGGCTATCCGGCGTATCTGGTGGACCACGGCCCGCAGCGCTTCCGCACCGAGGGCGGCTCGAAGGGGCACGGTCTGGGGCTGACCATCGCCCTTGGCCAGGCCGAGGTGCTGGGCGCGCGGCTGGCGTTCACGAACGCGGCGGACGGGGGCGCGGTGGCGACGCTGCGGCTGGGGGCGGACGGCGCGTAGCCGGGAGGGGGACACCAAGGGCACGCCGGGCGTGCGGGACACGTACGGCCGAGCGCTCACCCGGCATGCGCCGGGCACCCCCGAAAGGCCCCCTCCCCGATGGCCCACTGCGGCGCGCAGCCGCCGGAGGCCGCTCCTAATGTGGCGATTAGTCAGTTGCACCCGCCTCCGGAGGTGTTCCATGTCCCTGCGTTCCGCCCTCACCCGCGGCCTCGCCCTGGCGGCCGCGACGGGCACCCTGGTCGCCGGCGCCGCGGCCGTCCCGGCCGGGGCCGCCGACGGCAAGGGCAACGGCACGTCCGCGGCCGCGCCGTCGAACGGCGGACCCGACGGTCCGGGCTACGGCCGGGGCGACCGCGACCCGCGCCGCTACCAGGGCGTCGTCACGGCCAAGGACGGGCTGTGGCTGCGCGACCGGCCGGACCGGAGCACCCGTAGGGTCCGCTTCGCGGAGCACGGCGCGAAGGTCTCCATCTACTGCAAGGTGAAGGGCTCCGCGGTGGGCGGCAACCCCCTGTGGTACCTGCTCACGGACGGCACCTGGGCGTGGGGTTCCGCGCGGTACATCGCCAATGTCGGGGCCGCGCCACGCTGGTGCTGACCTCCCGACAGAGACGGCGTATTACCTCACTTATGTGTAGGTTCCGGACATGACCAAGGCCGGAATCGCGGTGTCCGCCTCACGGGCACCGGCTTCCGCCGTGCCGCTCGCCCGGCGGCGCGGCGTCGAACTCGCCCTGCTGGTGCTGGCCGTGCCGCTGTGCGTGTACGGCTACTGCGCGGTGGGCCTCGCGCGCACCGGGGCCGTACCGCCCGGCGTCCTCGGCTACGGCGCCGGGCTCGGCGGTCTCGCCCTGGCCGCCCATCTGGCGGTGCGGCTGCGCGCGCCGTACGCCGATCCGCTGCCGCTGCCCATCGCGGTGCTGCTGAACGGGCTCGGCCTGGTGCTGATCTACCGGCTGGATCTCCAGACGCCGGGCGACCACGCGGCCCCGGCCCAGCTGGTGTGGTCCACGCTCGGGGTGGCGCTGTTCATCGTGGTGGTCCTGCTGCTGCGCGACCACCGGGTGCTCCAGCGCTACTCCTATGTGTGCGTCGCCGCCGCCCTGGTGCTGCTGCTCGCGCCGATCCTGTTCCCGGCGGTCAACGGCGCCCGGATCTGGATCAGGTTCGCCGGGTTCTCCATCCAGCCGGGCGAGTTCGCGAAGGTGCTGCTCGCGGTGTTCTTCGCCGCCTATCTGGCCGCCAACCGCAACGCGCTCGCGTACACCGGGCGGCGGTTCTGGCGTGTCCAGCTGCCGACGGGGCGGGTGCTCGGGCCGATCGTGACGATCTGGCTGCTGAGCGTCGGGGTGCTGGTCCTGGAGCGGGACCTGGGCACCTCGCTGCTGTTCTTCGGCCTGTTCGTGGTGCTGCTGTACGTCGCCACCGGGCGCACCGGCTGGATCGCGGTCGGGCTGCTGCTCGCGGTGCTCGGCGCGATGGCGGTCGGCCGTCTGGAGCCGCACGTGGGCGGCCGGATCGAGGACTGGCTGCACCCCTTCGCCACCATCGAGGCCGGACAGGGCCCCAATCAGCTCGCCCAGTCGCTGTTCGCCTTCGCGGCGGGCGGGATGCTGGGCACCGGGCTCGGGCTCGGCCACTCGCCGCTGATCGGGTTCGCCACCAAGTCGGACTTCATCCTGGCGACGGCCGGGGAGGAGCTGGGCCTCGCCGGTCTGGCCGCGCTCTTCCTGCTCTACGGGCTGCTGGTGGAGCGCGGCTACCGGGCGGGCCGTGCGCTGCGCGAGCCGTTCGGGCGGCTCCTCGCGGTGGGGCTCGCCTCGATCGTGGCGCTCCAGGTGTTCGTGATCGCGGGCGGGGTGACCGGGCTGATCCCGCTGACCGGCATGGCGATGCCGTTCCTCGCCCAGGGCGGCTCCTCGGTCGTCACCAACTGGGCCATCGTGGCGCTGCTGATCCGCATCAGCGACTCCGCCCGCAGCCAGTACGACGGCAAGGAGGCGCCGTGAGGCAGGAGGGGCGGCAGGGGAGCGCCGCGGGCCAGGACGGCCGGGACTACGGCGGCGGGCTGCCGATGGCCAAGTACATCCGGCGCGCCTCGGCGCTGTGCGGCCTGCTGCTCACGGCGCTGCTGGCCAACGCGGCCCGGGTGCAGGTCGTCCAGGCCGGGTCGTACAACGACAACCCGGCGAACCGGCGCGCCTCCATCGCCCGCTACCAGCAGCCGCGCGGCGACATCCTCGTGGGCGGCGCGCCGGTGACCGGCTCGGCGGACACCGGGGAGCAGCTGCGCTACGAACGCACCTACCGGGACGGCCCGTTGTACGCGCCGGTGACCGGCTTCGCCTCGCAGCTGTACGGCAGCACGTTCCTGGAGCACTCCGAGGACGCGCTGCTCTCGGGCACCGATCCGGCGCTGTCGTCGTTCACGCTGTGGCGGGACGTGGCCCGTAAGCCCGCGCCCGGCGGCGACGTCGTGACCACGCTGGACACGAAGGCGCAGCAGGCGGCGTACCGGGGTCTCGCCGGGCGCAAGGGCGCGGTGGCCGCGATCGATCCGGCGACCGGCCGGGTGCTGGCGCTGGTGTCGACCCCGTCGTACGACCCGGCCGAGCTGTCGGGCAACGGGAAGGCGGCGTCGGCGGCCTGGGCGCGGCTGAACGGCGATCCGGACAAGCCGATGCTCAACCGGGCGGTGCGGCAGACCTATCCGCCGGGGTCGACCTTCAAGGTGGTCACGGCGGCGGCCGCGCTGGACGCGGGGGTGATCACGGACGTGGACCGGCCGACGGACTCCCCCGATCCGTACCGTCTCCCCGGCACCACGACCCGGCTGACCAACGAGATCGACGGCTGCCGGGACGCCTCGCTGCGGCAGGCGTTCGCGTGGTCCTGCAACACGGTCTTCGCCAAGCTGGGCGTGGACGTGGGGCTCAAGGACATGGCGGCGACGGCGCGGGCGTTCGGCTTCAACGACACGGAGCTGCGCGTCCCGTTCTCGGTGGCGGAGTCGACCTTCGACACGGTGGTGGACCGGGCGCAGCTCGCGCTGTCCTCGATCGGGCAGTACAACACGCGGGCGACCCCGCTCCAGATGGCGATGGTCGCGGCGGCCGTGGCGAACGGCGGGCAGACGCGGGCGCCGTATCTGGTGGAGCGCACCACGCGGCCGGGCGGTGAGACGGTCCGGGGCGCGGACACGCATCCGCTGATCCAGGTGATGCGCCCCTCCACGGCCGTCCTGCTGCGCCAGTTGATGACGGACGCGGTGGAGCGGGGCACCGGCGGCAACGGCGCGATCCCGGGCGCCACGGTCGGCGGCAAGACCGGCACCGCCCAGCACGGTGTGGACAACTCCGGTGTGCCGTACGCCTGGTTCGTCTCCTGGGCCCAGGGCGACCACGATCCGCAGCCCGAGGTCGCGGTGGCCGTGGTGGTGGAGGACGCGGCCGCCGACCGGGGCGAGGTCAGCGGGGGCGGCGACGCGGCGCCGATCGCGCGCGAGGTGATGCGGGCGGTGCTGGGGCGGTGAGGGGCGCTCAGCCCGCCGGCCGGAGCATCTCGGTGCGGATCTTCAGGGTGTCGCGGGCGGCGGCGTCGAGGTCCACGTCGGCGGGGTCCTCCGTGGTCAGGTCCGCGGCGACGACCACCGCGCCCGTGTTGCCGTCCGCCCAGGCGCAGGCGGGGTAGGCGAGTTCGACGCCGGACGCCACCATCATGCCGTCGGTCCCGTTGCCGCCCCGGTCGTACAGAGCGACGACGGCGTGGATGTCCTCGGCGTCCCAGACACTCCTGGAGCTGTCCTCGATCTTCTTGCCCTCGGTGCCGGAGAGGTCCTGGGCCAGGACGAACTCGTCGTCCATCAGCCGCTGAGGGAGCGCCAGTTCGTATTTCGCCTGCGGCAGTCCGCTATCGAGGGCGTCGCCGAGCGGGAACAGCGCGGCGCTTCACCCGGACATCCCGGCCCGCGCGGACGACATCGCCGCCCACCGACCCGACACCCCGTCAACAAGTCCCGCACGAGGGATTGACGCCCTTGCTGACACGCAGTCTCATAAGAGGCGGACGACGACGTACCCCGGGTGACGAGGTGAGTGAGCCATGACGACCCTGACCGATGCGGACGCGCTCGAAGGGCTGCGCGACGCGCTGGGCCTGCTCAAGGACCGCGAGGAGGTGGCCGAGCGGCTGCTCGCCTCCTCGGCCAGGCACTCCTTCGACCCGGACAAGGAGCTGGACTGGGAGGCGCCCTTCGAGGAGGGCAAGTGGTTCTGGCCGCCGGAGCTGGTCTCGCTCTACGGCACACCGCTGTGGGAGCGGATGAGCGAGGAGCAGCGCATCGACCTCTCCCGGCACGAGGCCGCCGCGCTCGCCTCGCTCGGCATCTGGTTCGAGCTGATCCTCATGCAGCTGCTGGTGCGGCACGTCTACGACAAGGCGGCGACGAGCGCGCACGTGCGGTACGCGCTCACCGAGATCGAGGACGAGTGCCGTCACTCGAAGATGTTCGCCCGGCTGATCTCGCGCGGGGAGACGCCCTGGTACCCCGTCAGCCGGGCCCACCAGAACCTCGGCCGGCTGTTCAAGACCATCTCCACGACCCCGGGTTCCTTCACGGCGACCCTGCTCGGCGAGGAGGTGCTGGACTGGATGCAGCGGCTGACCTTCCCGGACGAGCGGGTCCAGCCCCTGGTCCGGGGCGTCACGCGCATCCACGTCGTGGAGGAGGCCCGGCACGTGCGCTACGCCCGCGAGGAGCTGCGGCGCCAGATGGTGACCGCGCCGAAGTGGTCCCAGGAGTTCACCCGCGTCAGCTCCGGCGAGTTCGCGCGCATCTTCTCCGTCGCCTTCGTGAACCCCGAGGTGTACACCAACGTCGGCCTCGACAGGCGCGAGGCGATGGCCCAGGTGAAGGCCAGCGGCCACCGCCGCGAGGTCATGCAGACCGGCGCGAAGCGCCTGACCGACTTCCTGGACGAGATCGGCGTACTGCGCGGGGCGGGCCGGCGCCTGTGGAAGTCGTCGGGGCTGCTGGCGTAGACGGGTACGCGGGAGCGGCGGGCACCGCCGGGCACCGGAACCCCCCGGTCCGCCGAGACGCCCAGCGCGGAGCGATTACGCTGCCGGGCATGACCCCGCAGGCCCCCTCCCCCGCCTACCGGCGCCTGAGCGTGGAGCAGCGGCGCAGCCAGCTGCTCGACGCGGCGCTGTCCCTCTTCGCGCACCGGGCGCCGGAGGACGTCTCGCTGGACGACGTGGCGGAGGCGGCCGGGGTCTCGCGGCCGCTGGTGTACCGGTACTTCCCCGGCGGCAAGCAGCAGCTGTACGAGGCCGCGCTCACCTCGGCGGCGGACGCGCTGCGCCAGTGCTTCGACGAGCCGCGCGAGGGGCCGCTGGTGCCCCGGCTGTCCCGCGCGCTCGACCGGTACCTGGCCTTCGTGGACGGGCACGACACCGGGTTCAGCGCGTTGCTCCGGGGCGGCAGCGTGGTCGAGACCTCGCGGACCACGGCCATCGTGGACGGGGTGCGCCGGGCCGCCGCCGAGCACCTCTTCCGCCATCTCGGCGTGGCCGATCCCGGCCCCCGGCTGCGGATGACCGTACGGATGTGGATCGCGGCGGTCGAGGCGTCCTCGCTGATGTGGCTGGACGACGGCAAGCGGCCCCCGGCGGACGAGCTGCGCGACTGGCTGGTGGAGCAGTTCACGGCCGTCCTCGCGGTGACCGCCGCCCGCGACCCGCAGACGGCGACGCTCCTCGGCGACCTCGGCGGCGATGACCGAGACTGGGGCGCGTGAAGAGTCAGGACACCCCCTTCGAGGGCGGCCCCATGGACGGCCGGGTGCTGCCCGTGCTGCTCGGCCCCACCGGGCACCCCCCGAAGACGTACCGCATCCCCGTCCCCGACGCGGCCGGCGGCCCGCCCACGGTGCTGTACTACCGTCGCGAACCGCTCGGGCACACCAAGAGGCTGGGCCTGCAGCGCGGCTGGAAGTACGTCTACGACCCCGAGGGCGAGCGGAGCGGCGACAGGCCGCGCTGGCCGTGGTCCAAACCCCTCCCGCGCCCGACGCCGGACAACACGCCGGACGGCAAGCCGGACGACCCGACCGGGTGACAAGGTTGCGCCGGACCGCGCACGCCCGGCGCGCGCGTCCCGCGACAGGCACCCGATGCTCGCGGTACGGAGGAGGCGGGAGGTCCGCGACTCCGCACCGGAGGTGATGGCGTGTCAGGAATGCTCCTGCGTCTGGCCTGTACGGCCGTGGTGGCCGCCCAGGCCGCCCTGGCGCCCGTACCCGCGGCGGCCGAACCGGTGCCGCCGCGCTCGGCGGCCCAGCTGCTGACGGATCTTCAGCGGCTGTACCGGGAGACCGAGAAGGCCACCGAGACCTACAACGGCACCTCGGAGAAGCTGACCCGGCAGCGCGCCGAGGTGCGCCGCCTCGACGGCGAACTCGCGTACGCACGACTGGCGTTGAACGGCAGCCGGGGCGACGCCGGGCGGCTGGCGCGCGAGCAGTACCAGAACAGCTCGGCCTTCTCCCCCTACGTCCGGTTGCTCCTCGCCCGCGATCCGCAGCGGGCGCTGGACGAGGGGCACGTCATCGGCCGCCTTGCGAGCGAGCGCGCCCGGACGCTGGACCGGCTGACCGGCGCCGAGAAACAAGCGGACACGGTGGCGCGGGCCGCGCGCAGGGCGCTGGACACCCAGGAGACCCTGGCGGACCGGCAGAAGCGCGACCGGGACGGCGTGACCGCCCGGCTGCGGGACGTGGAGCGGATGCTCGCCGCCCTCACCCCGGCCCAGCTGACCGAGGTGAACCAGCTGGAGCAGGACGGTGTGACAGCGGCGCAGAATCGTCTCGCCTCCTCCGGCGCGCTGGGCCCGAACCGGCCCGCCTCCGCCGCCGGCACCCGCGCGCTCAGCTTCGCGATGGACCAGATCGGCAAGCCGTACGAGTGGGGCGCGGTGGGTCCGTCCTCCTACGACTGCTCGGGCCTGACCTCCCGCGCGTGGGCCCGCGCGGGCACCCCCATCCCCCGTACCAGCCAGGAGCAGTGGGCCACCCTGCGCCGCATCCCCCTGACCGCCCTCCGCCCCGGCGACCTGGTCATCTACTTCCCCGAGGCCACCCATGTGGCGATGTACGTCGGCGGCGGCAAGGTCGTCCAGGCCCCCCGCACCGGCGACCACGTCAAGATCTCCCCCATCGCCGCCAACCCCGTCCTGGGCGCGGTCCGCCCGGACGCGCCGCCGAGGCGCCTCTGACCACCGGAGCGAGCGCTCGCCCGGGCCGGGCCCTGCGCATCCACGTGCCACAGGGCAGGATCCGCCGAGCCAGGTAACGACACGGCCACGTCATGCTCATGATCGAACGCCGCGTTCCATGATTCTTCCCAAGTGATCAACAAGCCCTGGGGAGACCATGCACGCCCGACGAGCCGCCTGTGCGGCGCTGTTGACCCTTGCCGTCGCAACGACAGGATGCGGCGGCGGCAGCGGCAAAGCCGGCGGACCGGTGCAACCGCCCGGCTTCCCGGCCGCGACACCGAACGCGAGCATGGCGGCGGCCCGCCTGGACTGCATCGACGCCTGGGCCGACCTCCTCCTTGCCCACCCCAGGAACTGGAGTCCGAAGGAGGACCCCACCCCCGAGGAGTGCGCGGGCCAATCCGGGGACGCGGCGATTGAGCTGGAACACCAGGGCTCGATGAAGGCCGAGGAGGAGCGGGCCAGGCGGGCTGCCGCCTCGCCGATCGACGACGGCGCCTCCCTGACGGCAACCGGGACGGAGCGGCCCTGAACGCCGTGGCGCACAGGGCCGCTCCGTCCCGGGACAGGCCGATCAGGCCTCGGTGACCGACGCCAGGTACGCGCCCGTCTTCTCCGGCTCGTAGAAGAAGTTCTCGAAGTCGGCCGGGTCGTTGAAGCCGTTGGCGAAGCGGTCGGCGACCGGCTGGAGCTGGCCCGCGGCGCCGATCAGGTTGAGGATGTGCTCCGGCGGCGGGGCCAGCATCGCGTTGGTCCACTTGGTGACGTGCTGGGCGGTGTTCCAGTAGCGGTCGAAGGTGGCCCGCATCCACTCCTCGTCGAAGGGCTGCTCACCCCGCTCCAGGATGGAGTCGAGGTACGAAGCGGCGCACTTGGACGCGGAGTTGGAGCCCTGGCCGGTGATCGGGTCGTTGGCCACGACCACGTCGGCCACGCCGAGGACCAGACCGCCGCCGGGGAGGCGGCCGATGGGGTTGCGCACGGTCGGCGCGTAACGGCCCGCGAGGGTGGCGCCCGCGTCGGTCAGCTCGACCTTGGTGGCGCGCGCGTACTCCCAGGGCAGGAACTTCTCCATCAGCTCCAGCGTGAGGGAGAGGTGCTCGGCCGGGTCCTTGATGCCGTTGAAGACGTCGAGGGGGCCGCCGGGTATGCCCTCCCAGAACAGGATGTCGGCGCGGCCCGAGGTGGTCAGGGTCGGCATGACGAACAGCTCGCCGACGCCCGGCACCAGATTGCAGCGCACGGCCTCGAAGTCCGGGTGCTCGGGGCGCGGGCCGAGCCCGTGCACGTACGCCACCGCGAGCGCGCGCTGCGGCTCGGTGTACGGGGAGCGCTCCGGGTCGCGGGCGAACATCGAGACCAGCTCGCCCTTGCCCGCCGAGACCAGGACGAGGTCGTAGGTGCGGGAGAAGTAGTCCAGGTCGCCGACGGCCGCGCCGTGGATGACCAGCTGGCCGCCGCGCTGGGCGAAGGTCTCCATCCAGCCGGCCATCTTCACCCGCTGGTCGACGGACTGCGCGTACCCGTCCAGCTTGCCGACCCAGTCGATGGCCCGCTGGGAGGGGCCGGGGTCGAAGGAGCCGGGGGCCGCGACGGACACGCCCAGGCCCTCGATCTTCGGGGCCTGGGACTCCCAGAAGTTGAGCTTCAGATCCCGCTCGTGCCCCAGCGCCGTGTCGAACATGCACTGCGTCGACATGACCCGGCCGGAGCGGATCTCGTCGGCGGTCCGGTTCGACATGAGCGTGACCTCGTAGCCGTGCGACTGGAGGCCGAGGGCGAGCTGGAGGCCGGACTGACCGGCTCCGACGACGAGTATCTTGCGCATACGGGGGTGTCTCCTACGGGGGCTGGGGCTACTCGGGGGTGACGTCCAGCGCGTGGCCCACCAGGGCCAGGAGGGTCTCGACGACCGAGATCCGGCGCCGGGCGTCCATGATCATGACAGGGATGTGCGCCGGGACGGTCAGCGCCTCCCGCACGTCCTCCGGCTCGAAGATCTCCGTGCCGTCGAAGTGGTTGACCGCGACCACATAGGGCAGGCCGCAGCTCTCGAAGTAGTCCAGCGCCGGGAAGCAGTCCTTGAGCCGCCGGGTGTCGGCCAGGACCACGGCGCCTATCGCGCCGCGCGTCAGGTCGTCCCACATGAACCAGAACCGCTGCTGGCCCGGCGTGCCGAACAGGTAGAGCACCAGGTCGTCGTCGAGCGTGATGCGGCCGAAGTCCATCGCCACGGTGGTGGACGTCTTGCCCGGGGTGGCGGTGAGGTCGTCGGTGTCCTCGCTCGCCTGGGTCATCAGGGCCTCGGTCTGCAGCGGAGTGATCTCCGAGACCGCGGTGACCATGGTGGTCTTGCCCACGCCGAAGCCGCCCGCCACCACGATCTTCGTGGCGACGGGGGCGCGCGTGCGGTCCTGCTGCCAGGACTGGAGGTTCTCGTCGGGATCGGCGGTCCCGACCAGGGCGGAGACGGTGGAGACGTTCCCGACGGAGGCGGTGGCGTCAGAGACGACGGAGTCCACTCAGCACCCTTTCCAGCAGAGCGCGGTCCGGACGGCCGGTGCCGTGACCGGTTCCGGTGCCGTACACACGGATCTTTCCCTGGTCCGCGAGGTCGCTCAGAAGCACCCGGACCACGCCGAGCGGCATGCTCAGCAGCGCGGCGATCTCGGCCACCGTGCGCATACGGCGGCACAGTTCGACGATGGCCAGCATCTCGGGCATGACCCGGGCGCCGGTGGTTCCTCCCCCACTGCTCAACGCGTGGGCGGTACCCCCAGTCAGTTCCCTGCGCTCCTCGGGGGCGTCGATGGCCGCCGTGGTGGCCACGAACGTCTCCACCAGGAGGACGTGGCCGAAGCGGGTGCGCCCGCCGGTGAGCGAGTAGGGGCGTACGCGGGCGGCCTTGCGGTCGCCGCCGCGTACGGGAAGCTGCCCCTTCTTGGACTTGTTCCTCGTCCCCGTCCTGCTCATCGGCCGCTCCCCGTCGTCTCGGACTCCAGCGATTTCCGCAGCTCACTGCGGAGTTCGGGCGTGAGCACGTGTCCGGCGCGGCCGACGAACAGGGCCATGTGGTACGCCACGACGCTCATGTCGCACTCGGCGGAGCCGTGCACGCCGAGCAGCGAACCGTCGCTGATCGACATGACGAACAGGCTTCCCTCGTCCATCGCGACCATCGTGTGCTTGACCGCGCCGGAGTCCATCAGCTTGGCGGCGCCGACGGTGAGGCTGCCGATGCCGGAGACGATGGTGGCGAGGTCGGCGGCGGAACCGCGCGGCCCCTTGGCAGGGCGTGCCTGCCGGGACTCCTCCGCCCGCTCGGGGTCGGAGGACAGGAGCAGCAGGCCGTCGGAGGAGACGACCGCCACGGACTGGATGCCGGGTACTTCCTCGACCAGGTTGGTCAGCAGCCAGTGCAGGTTGCGGGCTTCACTGCTCAGTCCGTAGGTACTGGGCGTGGTCAACTGCTTGCCTCCTCGGCTGGGCCCCCCGTGGTTTCTTCGACGTGTTCGCCGATGGCGGGCCGCTCGCTCTGGCCCGTCTTCTCGGCGATCTCCTCTTCCACATCCCGGTAGCCGGCCTGGGCTCCGCGGCGGAAGCCGCCGAGCATGCGGCGCAGGGCCTCGGCATCGACGTTTCCGCCGCGCGGGCTCGGTGGCGCCTCGGGTGCGGTGATCTTGGGTGTGCGCTTCGGGAGGCCCTTGGCGGTCAGCCGGTCCTCCGTCTCCGTCTCGTCCGCCGCACGGCCGTGAACGGTCCCCTCCCCAGGGGCGTCACCGGACCTCGGGGCGGGGATACGGGCCTGCGGCACGGGCTCCTCGCGTACGTCACCGCTCCGCTCGCCCTGACCGGACCGCTCGTGCTCGGAGGCTCCGCCCGGCCAGTCATCGGCCTGGGCACGCCGGGCGGCGCGGGGGGTGGCGGGTGCGGGGGACGCGGCTGCGGCCTCGCCGGGCCAGTCGTCTACGGGGTCGGTCGCAGCGCTGGGCCAGTCGTCGACCTGGGCATCGGACGGGGTGGCGGCTTCGCCGGGCCAGTCGTCTACGGGGTCGGCCGTTCCGCCGGGCCAGTCGTCGGCCGGGGCTGCGGGCGCGGCTGCCTCGCCGGACGAGGCAGCGGCCTCGCCGGGCCAGTCGTCGGCGGACGCACGCCGGGCGGCGCGGGCGGGGGACGCGGCTACGGCGTCGGACGGCGCGGCCTCGCTGGGCCAGTCGTCGACGCGGTCGGTCGCAACGCCGGGCCAGTCGTCGGCAGGGGCGGCGGGCGCGGCTGCCTCGTCGGACGAGGCGGCGGCCTCGCTGGGCCAGTCGTCGGAGGACGCGGCGGCGTCGTCGCCAGGCCAGTCGTCGGCCTGGGCACGCCGAGCGGTGCGCGCGGCGGAGGGTGCGGCCGCGTCACCGGAGGGCGCCGGGGTCTCGCCGGGCCAATCGTCCGACGAAGCGGCGGAGGACGTGGCTGCGGTCTCGGTCTCGGACGGGGCGGCGGTCTCGCCGGGCCAGTCGTCGGCCTGGGCGCGCCGGGCGGCGCGCGCGGCGGAGGGCGCGGCTGACTCGTCGGACCGGTCGTCCGTCGCACCGGGCCAGTCGTCGGCCGGGGCGGTGGGCGCGGCTGCCGCGTCGGCCGGGACGGCGGCTTCACCAGGCCAGTCGTCGGCGTCGGCGCGCCGGGCGGCACGCGCGGCGAGGCGCTGGGCCCGGGCGATGCGCCCGTTCCCCGTGTCCGGCTGTCCGGCGTCGCCGTCGGCGGGCTTGCTCTCGCCGTCGGGACGCTCGGTCGCGCCCTCGGCGAACCAGGCACCGTCCTCGGCGCCCGCAGGCTCCTCCTCGGTGTCCGAAGCCTGGCCCTCGACGCCCGAAGCCTCGACCTCGGTGTCCGACGGCTCGTCCTCGGCGTCCGCAGCCTCGTCCTCGGCGTCCGCCTCCGGGAGCAGCAGCTCCATCGTGGTCTCGGTCACCAGCGGCGGTACGCGACCGGCGGAGTCGTCATGGAACTCGTCGTCCTGGACGTCGTCGTCCTGGGCCTTCTCGTCCTGGACGTCGTCGTCCTGGACCTTCTCGTCCCGGACGTCCTCGTCCTGACCCTCGTTGTCCAGTACCGCCTTCTCCGCGAGGGCGACCAGCGGGTCCTTGGCGCGGCCGCGCAGGACGTTGGAGTTGGCCTCCGCGTCGGCGCCGGGCAGCGAGAAGGACTGGGTGGTGTCGCGGCGGGTGGCCGGATGCGGGATCGCGGCGACCGGGGTCTCGGCGAGCAGCGCCTCGGGCAGGACGACGACCGCCGCCACTCCCCCCTGCTTCTGCTCGCGCAGCTTCACGCGGATGCCGTGCCGGTGGGCGAGCCGGGCCACCACGTACAGGCCGAGACCGAGACCCTCGGTGCCCTCCTGCTCGTACGGCGAGTCCGGATCGAACTCCGCCAGGCGGGAGTTGAGCCGGTCCATGCGTTCGGTGGTCATGCCGATGCCCTCGTCCTGCACGGAGAGCATGACCTCGCCGGACTCCAGCATCCAGCCGGAGACCTCGACGGGCAGGTCCGGAGGGGAGAACGAGCTGGCGTTCTCCATGAGTTCGGCGAGCAGATGGGAGAGGTCGTCGGCGGCGAACCCGGCCACATGGGCGTGCGGGGGCAGCGCGGCGATGCGGACGCGCTCGTAGCGCTCGATCTCGCTGACGGCCGCGCGGACCACGTCGACCAGCGGGACCGGTCCCGGGTGCGGCAGGACGTGCTCGGTGCCGGAGAGGACGAGCAGGTTCTCGCTGTGCCGGCGCATGACCGTGGCGAAGTGGTCCAGCTTGAACAGCGTGGCCAGCCGCTCCGGGTCCTGCTCGCGCTCCTCCAGGCCCTCGATGACCGAGAGCTGACGCTCGACCAGGCCGAGGGTGCGCAGCGCGAGGTTGACGAAGGTGCCGCCGATGCTGGTCCGCAGCCGCTCCAACTGGGCGGAGGACTCGGACAGTTCGGTACGCAGCTGCTCGCGCGCGTCGGCCATCTTCTGCCGCTGGCCGACCAGGTGCTTGCGGTCGGTCTCCAGGGTGGCGATCCGCTCGTGCAGCGCGACGGCGTGCGCGTGCAGGGCGTTGACGGAGCGGACGACCTGGGCGAACTCGTCGTTGCGCCCGGTGAAGGCGATCGGCTGCTCGGTCGTCGGGTCCTCGGCGCCCGCGAGCCGCGCGGAGCCGCGGCGCAGCACGGACAGCGGGCGGGTCAGCGTGCGGGCCATGCCGGTGGCGATGCCGACGGCGACCAGCATGAGCACGCCGAGCGCGGCGACGCGGATCTCCAGCGCCGTGACGTCGTCGTCCCTCAGCTGGGCGAGGTCCTTGGTGCGCCGGTCGTAGAGGGCCTGCTCGGCGCCGCGCATCAGGTCGACACGGGCGGAGAGCGCGGCGTCCAGCTTCTTGGGGCTGACGTTCAGCTCACGGTCGCCCAGGGTCGGCTGGTCGGTGAGGGCGGCGAGGTACTTGTCCGCGGAGTTGACCTCGGCACCGGTGACCGTGGAGTCGAAGGAGGTGACCGCGTCCTTGGCGCCGGTGGCGCGGAAGTTCGCGAGGGTCGCGTCGGCGCGCAGCCGGGCCTGCTGGGCGGCGGCGGTGAGCGCGTCGCGCTGCTTGCCGTCCGCCTCGGTGGTGGTGTGCGTGGTGACGGGCAGACCGGTGATCGGGCTGATCACCGTGTTCTCGACGGAGGGCACGCTGAGCGCGGCCAGCAGCAGACCGCGGGCGGCGGCGGACTGCTGGACGGCGGTGTCCAGTTCGGCGAGCGCGTAGCTGCCGGTACCGGCGCGCGGGGGCATCTTCTCGGCCAGTTCCATGGCGAGCCGGTGCAGGTCCGCGATGGTGGCGGAGTACGCCTGATGGGTCTGGAGCGCGTCCGTCTTCCCTGTCAGCGCGGTGCGCCGGACGGCCGCTATTCCGTCGAGGTCGGCCCGCAGCCGGGACGGGATGCCGGTGTCGGCGCGCAGGTCCTCGACCTGGCGGTCCACCCGGGCTCCGCGTTCCTCGGAGGGTGCCTTGGACTTGGGTCGCCCGGCCGCCACGTAGGCGGTGACCTCGTCGCGCTCGTCGGCCAGGGAGTGCGCCAGCGCGAGGGCGTCCTGGGTGCGGGCGGACAGTGTCGCCAGCTCCTGGGACTCGCTGAGATCCTGGGACGCGCCGAGCAGCGCGGGCGCGCCTGCTCCGGCGATGGCCGCGGCGACCACCGCCACGGCGACGATCAACCGGGTGCGCACATGAGTGGGGCGTCCGGCGCCCACGGGGGTCTGCTCGGCAGCCCCCTCGGGGGCCGTCTGCCTGCCTGCGCGCCGAGGCCGCTTCTTCTGCACCGGTGCTCGCAATCCTGAACTCGTCTACCGAAGGGCCCGGGTGGCGCCCCGTCGTCTCGGTGCCAAGTGGTGCGTACACCCGGTTCGTACGGTTCCCGACCCTCCCAGCGCTGGTGGGCAGTGGTCGCGCATCACCTGACCCGCCACCCGAAGGAGTGAACATCGGAGGGGAGTTGGCGGGCAAGTTCCGCCGGGCCGTCCGACACCCCTGTGCGGTGGGCCGGTTGGACGCGCGGGGCAGCCTTTGGCAGTATTCGCCGCCACGTCTTCCCGGACCATGCCAATCTCCCCCAAAGCAGGCTCCCGAACGGCACCGGCGGCTCAATTGCGCCGCCGCCGACGAGGTTTGGCGATTTCTGTAAAGGGTTCGTGCAGACTGGGCCGGTGCGCACTGAACTCGTCTCGGAACCCGGTGACCCGGACCGCCCCAACGAGGACTTCGCCGGGGTCGGACTACCCGCCTGCGGTCAGGGTGGTTGCGTGATCTTGCTCGACGGGGTGACACCGCCCCGGGAGGCGACCGGATGTGTGCACTCCGTCCCCTGGTTCACGGCACGGCTCGGCGGCGCACTGACCGAACTGACCGTTTCCGACCGACATCTGACGCTGCCGGAGATTCTCGCGCACGCGATCGACCGAACCCGTTCCGCGCACTCTCAAACCTGTGACCTTTCTCACCCGCGAACGCCCCAGGCCACGGTCGTTCTGGCCCGCTGGTCCGCCGACCTGCTGGAGTACCTGGTCCTGTCCGACTCGGCGCTGCTGCTCCGCGCCCCTGACGGGGTGGTCACCCCGGTTCTGGACGACCGGCTGGCCCGGCTCCCGCGCGCGGCGCTCTCCACCGACGCGCTGATCGACGCGAACCTGCGCAACCAGGAGGGCGGCTTCTTCACGGCCGCCGCCGATCCCTCGGTCGCCGCCCGGGCGGTCACCGGCAGCGTCCCCCGCGCCCGGGTGCGCGCCCTGGCCGCCCTGACCGACGGCGCGGCCCGCTGGACGGAGAAGTTCCACGAGGGCGACTGGACGGCCCTGTTCGACCTGATCGCCGAACAGGGCGCCGACGCGCTGGTGGCCCGGGTACGCGAACTGGAGGACAAGGACCGCGAGGAGCGGACCTTCCTGCGCCGGAGCAAGACGCACGACGACGCGTCGGTGATCCACGTCGCCTTCTGAGGCGGGGCCACTTCTCCGCCCGAGCGGGGCTACTTCTCCGCGATGCCGTTCAACTGGTGCAGCAGCCGCGCCAGTTCGGCGACCTCCCGGCGGTCCCAGTGGGCGAGCTGGCTGACGTAACGGGCGCGGCGGGCCTCGCGGACCGTGCCGACCCGGCGGCGCCCCTCCTCGGTGAGGGTGACGAGCCAGGCGCGGCCGTCGGCCGGATCGGGCTCGCGGGCGATCAGCCCCAGCTCCTCCAGGGCCCGCAGCTGGCGGGACATGGTGGCCTTGCCGACGCCGATGTACGCGGCCAGTTCGGTGGCCCGCTGACCGCCGCACTCGTCGAGCCGGATGAGCAGGCCGTACGCGGAGGACTCCAGGTCGGGGTGGACCTCGCGGGCCATCTCCCCCTGGTTGGCGCGGGCGCGCCGCAGCAGCACGGTCAGCTCGCGTTCCAGCGCCAGGAACTCCTGGTCCGCGCAGCGCGGCACCTCCTGGCCGCCGGCGCCGTGCGCGCCGCCCTTTCCGTCCTCGTGCACGTCAGCACCCCTGAATCGGTTTCGCGTCCTGAAATTTTCTGCCGAACCCCGGCATCACCGCAGCTCCGCCAGTATTTCGCAGGCGTAGACCAACGGCGGCATCGAAGCCCTCTTCCACCCGCTCATCTACGTGCGTAGCTTCAATGGACGGGCCCGACATGCCAGACAGGCCCGACAGTTCCTGTGACATGACCACGATCCCCCCACTTCTCCTCGGACCGCCCAGGAGGTACGTCATGCCCGTGCACAGACCCGGCTCCCGCCGATCGCGGTCTCCCGGTTCTCCCGGTTCCCTCGCGGGGCTCGCCCTGGCCCTGCTGACGGCACTCGCGCTCGCCGCCCTGACCGCCGTACCCGCCGCCGCCCGCACCGCCGCGGCGCCCGCGCGGGGTTCCGCCTACCTCGGTATCGGCGTCGCCGCCCACGACGGCCGCTCCGGCACTCCCCCGGCCGTCGCCGCCGCCGTCCAGACCGAGGGCGTCGACGTCTCCGGCCACCAGGGCAGCGTCGACTGGGCAACCCTCTGGAACAGCGGCGTCCGCTGGGCCTACACGAAGGCCACCGAGGGCACCTACTACACCAACCCGTCCTTCGCGCAGCAGTACAACGGCTCGTACAACGTCGGCATGATCCGCGGTGCGTACCACTTCGCCACCCCGGACACCACGACCGGCGCCGCCCAGGCCAACTACTTCGTGGACCACGGCGGCGGCTGGTCGCGCGACGGCAGGACGCTGCCCGGCGCGCTCGACATCGAGTGGAACCCGTACGGCGCCGCCTGCTACGGCAAGACCGCGGCCGGGATGGTCTCCTGGATCGCGGACTTCCTGAACACCTACAAGGCCCGCACCGGCCGGGACGCCGTGATCTACACGGCGACCAGCTGGTGGACCCAGTGCACCGGGAATTACGCCGGGTTCGCCGCGAACAACCCGCTGTGGATCGCCCGCTACGCGTCCGACCCGGGCACCCTCCCGGCGGGCTGGGGCTACCAGACGATGTGGCAGTACACCTCGTCCGGCCCGACCGTCGGCGACCACGACAAGTTCAACGGCGCCCTGGACCGGGTGGTCGCGCTGGCCAACGGCTGAGCCCCTGCCGGGCGACGGCCAGGCCCTCTTCCGTCCCCGGACAGCCCGAAGGCCCGGACTCCGCAGCGGAGTCCGGGCCTTCACACACCGGCCGGCCTTCGTACACCGGCCGGCGCCTGCCGCCGTCACGCGGCCACGGGCACCTCGGGTGCCGCGGTGTCCGCCAGGGCCAGCGCCAGCTCCAGCACCTGGCGCACGTCGGTCACGGCGTGGACGTCGAGCTTCTCCAGCACCTCGGCCGGGACGTCGTCCAGGTCGGCCTCGTTGCGCTTGGGGATGATCACGGTGGTCACCCCGGCGCGGTGGGCGGCGAGCAGCTTCTGCTTCACGCCGCCGATCGGCAGGACCCGCCCGGTCAGCGAGACCTCACCGGTCATGGCCACGTCCGTGCGGACCAGCCGGCCGGAGAGCAGGGAGGCGAGAGCGGTCGTCATGGTGATGCCCGCGCTCGGCCCGTCCTTGGGGACCGCGCCCGCCGGGAAGTGGATGTGCACGCCCCGGTCCTTCAGGTCGGCCACCGGCAGCTCCAGTTCCGCGCCGTGGCTGCGCAGGAAGCTCAGCGCGATCTGCGCCGACTCCTTCATCACGTCGCCGAGCTGACCGGTGAGGGTCAGCCCCGCCCCGCCCGTCTCGGGGTCCGCGAGGGACGCCTCGACGAACAGCACGTCGCCGCCCGCGCCGGTGACCGCGAGTCCGGTCGCCACACCGGGTACGGCCGTACGGCGCTCGGCCGGGTCCTGGGCGGACTCGGGCACGTGGTGCGGACGCCCGACCAGACCGCGCAGGTCCTCCTCGCGGACGGTGAACGGCAGCTCGCGCTCGCCCAGTTCGTGCTGGGCCGCGACCTTGCGCAGCAGCCGCGCGATGGTCCGCTCCAGGGTGCGCACGCCCGCCTCACGGGTGTACTCACCGGCGAGCCCGCGCAGCGCGCCCTCGTCGATCACGACCTCCTCGCCGGTCAGACCGGCACGCTCCAGCTGGCGCGGAAGCAGGTGGTCGCGGGCGATGACGACCTTCTCGTCCTCGGTGTAGCCGTCCAGGCGGACGATCTCCATCCGGTCGGCCAGCGCCTCCGGGATCGCCTCCAGGACGTTGGCGGTGGCGAGGAACACCACGTCGGACAGGTCGAGTTCGACCTCCAGGTAGTGGTCCCGGAAGGTGTGGTTCTGCGCCGGGTCGAGTACTTCGAGGAGGGCGGCGGCCGGGTCGCCCCGGAAGTCCGAGCCCACCTTGTCGATCTCGTCCAGGAGCACGACCGGGTTCATCGACCCGGCCTCCTTGATCGCGCGGACGACACGGCCGGGCAGCGCGCCGACGTAGGTGCGCCGGTGGCCCCGGATCTCCGCCTCGTCCCGGACACCGCCGAGCGCGACGCGGACGAACTTGCGCCCCATCGCGTGCGCGACGGACTCGCCCAGGCTGGTTTTTCCGACGCCGGGAGGCCCGACCAGCGCCAGCACGGCACCGCCGCGCCGCCCGCCGATCACACCGAGGCCGCGCTCACCGCGCCGCTTGCGCACCGCGAGGTACTCGGTGATGCGCGCCTTCACGTCGTCCAGACCGGCGTGCTCGGCGTCCAGGATCTCCTTGGCGCCCTGGATGTCGTACGCGTCCTCGGTCCGCTCGTTCCACGGCATCTCCAGGACCGTGTCCAGCCAGGTCCTGATCCAGGAGCCCTCGGGCGACTGGTCGGAGGAGCGCTCCAGCTTGTCGACCTCCTTGAGGGCGGCCTCGCGGACCTTCTCCGGCAGGTCGGCGGACTCGACACGGGCGCGGTAGTCGTCGGACTCCTCGCCGGAGTCGTCGCCGTCGCCGTTCAGCTGGCGCAGTTCCTTGCGGACCGCCTCCAGCTGGCGCCGCAGCAGGAACTCGCGCTGCTGCTTGTCGACGCCCTCCTGGACGTCCTTGGCGATGGTCTCGGCCACGTCCTGCTCGGCGAGGTGGTCGCGGAGCTGCTGCGTGGCGAGCTTCAGCCGGGCCACCGGGTCGGTGGTCTCCAGGAGCTGGATCTTCTGTTCGGCGGTGAGGAAGGGCGAGTAACCGGAGTTGTCGGCGAGCGCGGAGACGCCGTCGATGGCCTGGACCCGGTCCACGACCTGCCAGGCGCCGCGCTTCTTCAGCCAGGTGCTGGCCAGCGCCTTGTACTCCTTCACCAGCTCGGTCACCTGACCGGGCAGGGGGTCGGGCAGGATCTCCTCGACCTGCGCACCCTCGACCCACAGCGCGGCACCCGGACCGGTCGTACCGGCACCGATGCGCACGCGGTCGCGGCCCCGGATCAGCGCGCCGGGGTCGCCGTCGGCAAGGCGGCCGACCTGTTCGACGGTGCCGAGGACGCCGGTCCTGGCGTAGGTCCCGTCGATGCGCGGCACCAGCAGCACCTTGGGCTTGCCCGACTCCGAGCGGGCGGCGGCCTGCGCGGCCTCCACGGCCGCCCGCACCTCGGCGTCACTCAGGTCCAGCGGTACGACCATGCCGGGCAGCACGACTTCACCGTCGAGCGGCAGCACGGGCAGGACGAGCGTGAACGCCGTGGACTCATCAGCCATGATCTCCCCTTTGACAGTCAACTTGAGTAACACTGACTCAATGCTCGTGAGCCCTGGAATGTTCCCCACCTCCTGTTCACTCTGAGCGAACACCTGGCGACGCATGCGTTGCCGCAGTTGAGAGGGGGAGCGGTTCTCCGAAAAACGCCTGCGGCGGCCCGCGCCGGTCGAGCAGGATGCCTCCATGACCACGACGCACGACAGCCCCGTTGTCCTGGACCGGCGCGACGGGCCGTACGGCGAGGTGGTGCTGCGCCGGCACGGCGGCCTGCTCCAGATCATCGCCAACGGGTGCTTCCTGATGGACACCTCGGACGGGCGCTCGGAGCGGCTGCTGGTGGACGCCGCGCGGGCCGCGCTGGACGACCGGCCGGCGCCGGACGTGCTGATCGGCGGCCTCGGGGTCGGCTTCTCGCTCGCCCACGCGGCGGCCGATCCGCACTGGGGCCGGATCGTCGTGGTGGAGCGGGAGCCCGCCGTGGTCGGCTGGCACCGGGACGGACCGCTCGGGGAACTGTCGGCGGACGCGCTCGCGGACCCGCGCACGGCCGTCGTCGAGGACGATCTCGTCTCTTACGTCAATGAGACATCGGACACGTTCGACGCGCTGTGCCTCGACATCGACAACGGCCCCGGATGGACCGTCACCGAGGACAACGACGGGCTGTACACGAAGGCCGGACTCGCCGCCTGCGCAAGGGTGTTGAGGCCGGGCGGGGTGCTGGCGGTGTGGTCGGCCCAGCCCTCTCCGGAATTTGAAGGAACCTTGCGGAATGCCGGATTCCGGCAGGTGCGTACCGAAGAGGTGCCCGTTGCCCGTGGCGTTCCCGACGTGGTGCACCTCGCCGTCCGCCCTGGATAGCGACGGCGCGTCGTGTCCCCGTAGTGTGCTGCCCTGACGCCGATCACTGGGCGTCGAACGCAGTCATGGGATCACCCCACGGATTCCGGAAAGCAGCAGGGGCGGGCGATGGAGCAGACACAGACCTCCCAGACCGGTGCGGCGACCACGACCCAGGGCGCCCAGCGCCGGGTGCTGGTCGTCGAGGACGACCCCACGATCGTCGACGCCATCGCGGCCCGGCTGCGTGCGGAGGGCTTCCTCGTACAGACCGCCGGCGACGGTCCGGCCGCCGTCGACACCGCCGAGGCATGGCAGCCCGACCTGCTGATCCTCGACATCATGCTGCCCGGCTTCGACGGCCTGGAGGTCTGCCGCCGTGTGCAGGCCGCCCGCCCGGTGCCGGTGCTGATGCTCACCGCGCGCGACGACGAGACCGACATGCTGGTCGGCCTGGGCGTCGGCGCCGACGACTACATGACCAAGCCGTTCTCCATGCGGGAGTTGGCGGCCCGCGTGCATGTGCTGCTGCGCCGCATGGAGCGCGCCGCCATCGCGGCCACCACGCCCCGCTCGGGGATACTCCGCCTCGGCGAGCTGGAGATCGACCACGCCCAGCGCCGGGTGCGGGTGAAGGCCGAGGACGTGCATCTGACGCCCACCGAGTTCGACCTGCTGGTCTGCCTGGCCAACACCCCGCGCGCGGTGCTCTCCCGTGAGCAGCTCCTCGCCGAGGTGTGGGACTGGGCGGACGCCTCCGGCACCCGGACCGTGGACAGCCACATCAAGGCCCTGCGGCGGAAGATCGGCGCCGAACGCATCCGCACGGTGCACGGCGTCGGGTACGCGCTGGAGACGCCGACCCCGTGAGCGGGGGACGGGAAGCCGCACGGAAGGGCTCCGGGGAGGATCAACCCTGGGGCGGCGTACGCCCGTTCTCGATCAAGACCAAGCTGGGCGCCCTGGTCGTCATCTCGGTGCTGATCACCACCGGTCTGTCGATGATCGCGGTGCACACCAAGACCGAACTGCGCTTCATCACGGTCTTCTCGATGATCGCCACGCTGCTGATCACCCAGTTCGTGGCGCACTCGCTCACCGCCCCGCTCGACGAGATGAACGCGGTGGCCCGCTCCATCTCGCACGGCGACTACACCCGCCGGGTGAGCGAGGGCCGCCGCGACGAACTGGGCGACCTGGCCGTGACGATCAACGTCATGGCCGACGAGCTGGAGGCACAGGACCGCCAGCGCAAGGAGCTGGTGGCGAACGTCTCGCACGAGCTGCGCACCCCGATCGCGGGCCTGCGCGCGGTGCTGGAGAACATCGTCGACGGCGTCACCGAGGCCGACCCCGAGACCATGCGCACCGCCCTGCAGCAGACCGAACGCCTCGGCCGGCTCGTGGAGACCCTGCTCGACCTCTCCCGGCTCGACAACGGCGTCGTACCGCTGAAGCTGCGCCGCTTCGAGGTGTGGCCGTACCTGTCCGGGGTGCTGAAGGAGGCCAACATGGTCGCCTCCGCGCGCGCGGGCATCGCCTCGGGCTCGGGCACGCACACCCGCACCGACGTACATCTGCACCTGGACGTCTCCCCGCCGGAGCTGACCGCGCACGCGGACCCCGAGCGCATCCACCAGGTCGTCGCCAACCTGATCGACAACGCCGTCAAGCACAGCCCTCCCTACGGCCGGGTGACCGTGAGGGCGCGGCGCGGGGCGCAGCCGGAGTCGCTGGAGCTGGAGGTCCAGGACGAGGGTCCGGGCATCCCCAGGTCGGAGTGGCACCGGGTGTTCGAGCGGTTCAACCGGGGCGCGGTGACACGTCCGCACGGCCCGGGCAGCGACGGCGGCACGGGACTCGGTCTCGCGATCGCCCGCTGGGCGGTGGATCTGCACGGCGGCCGGATCGGCGTGGCCGAATCCGAGCGCGGATGCCGGATCATCATCACCCTTCCGGGGCTTTCCTCGTAGTCGAGTTGACGTAGAGTTCATTTCGGAAGACCAAG
The DNA here is from genome assembly GCF_040638245.1 of Streptomyces sp. NPDC026659. Classification (NCBI taxonomy): domain Bacteria; kingdom Bacillati; phylum Actinomycetota; class Actinomycetes; order Kitasatosporales; family Streptomycetaceae; genus Streptomyces; species Streptomyces sp. NPDC026659. The sequence goes on from NZ_JBEZXY010000002.1 coordinate 141,761, forward strand.
ATCACCGTTGATCCGCGCCGTCGGACCCGTGTGATCAGGTCCGGGCCCACGCCGGTCGATGAACGACGGCGTCCAGGGGCCTGGTTCCTCGCACCCTCACCCTCGCTCTGACGTGCGGAACCACGCTTGTTTCCCGCCATTTCCGGCCCCGAAACGCGGTTCGCGGTGTGACTTACACGACGATGAACGGGCCCGACCTGACCTTCCCGCTCCGGGAGGCGTAGCCTTTATTCCCGCTGTCCATCACCTTGTGAAGCGGAAGAGGGCGGTTGCCGCCGTGTCGCCACAGTCCCCCAGTAACTCGAACCTTTCGACCGACGACCAAGCCGGGAAGAACCCCGCCGCGGCGTTCGGCCCGAACGAGTGGCTCGTCGACGAGATCTATCAGCAGTACCTCCAGGACCCGAATTCGGTTGACCGGGCCTGGTGGGACTTCTTCGCCGACTACAAGCCGGGGGCTCCTGCCGCCTCGGCTCCGGTGAGCGCCACGGCCGCGGGGGCCGCGGGGACCACCTCGGCCGCTCCGGTCCAGGCCGCGCCCGCCGCGCAGGCCCCGGCCGCCGCGAAGCCCGCCGCCGCTCCCGCCCAGGCCCCGGCCCCGGCGGCGAAGGCCGCCCCGGTCGCCGCCAAGCCCGCGCAGGCCCCGGCCGCCGCGCAGCCGAAGGCAGCCGCTCCGGCCGCCGAGGGCCCCGAGCTGATCACCCTGCGCGGCCCGGCCGCCGCCGTGGTCAAGAACATGAACGCCTCGCTGGAGCTGCCGACGGCCACCTCGGTCCGCGCGGTCCCGGTGAAGCTGCTGTTCGACAACCGCATCGTCATCAACAACCACCTGAAGCGCGCCCGGGGCGGGAAGATCTCCTTCACGCACCTGATCGGCTTCGCCATGGTGCAGGCCATCAAGGCCATGCCGTCCATGAACTGGTCGTTCGGCGAGAAGGAGGGGAAGCCCACCCTCGTCAAGCCGCCGCACGTCAACCTCGGTCTCGCCATCGACCTGGTCAAGCCCAACGGCGACCGCCAGCTGGTCGTCGCGGCGATCAAGAAGGCCGAGACGCTGAACTTCTTCGAGTTCTGGCAGGCCTACGAGGACATCGTCCGCCGCGCCCGCGAGGGCAAGCTGACCATGGACGACTTCACCGGTGTCACGGTCTCCCTGACCAACCCCGGCGGCCTCGGCACCGTCCACTCGGTCCCGCGTCTGATGCCCGGCCAGTCGGTCATCATGGGCGTCGGCTCCATGGACTACCCGGCGGAGTTCCAGGGCACCAGCCAGGACACCCTGAACAAGCTCGGCATCGCGAAGGTCATGACGCTCACGTCGACCTACGACCACCGGGTGATCCAGGGCGCCGCCTCCGGCGAGTTCCTGCGCCAGGTCTCGAACCTTCTCCTCGGCGAGAACGGCTTCTACGACGACATCTTCAAGGCGCTGCGCATCCCCTACGAGCCGGTCCGCTGGCTCAAGGACATCGACGCCAGCCACGACGACGACGTCACCAAGGCCGCCCGCGTCTTCGAGCTGATCCACTCCTACCGGGTCCGCGGCCACGTCATGGCCGACACCGACCCGCTGGAGTACCAGCAGCGCAAGCACCCCGACCTGGACATCACCGAGCACGGGCTCACCCTCTGGGACCTGGAGCGCGAGTTCGCCGTCGGCGGCTTCGCCGGCAAGTCCCTGATGAAGCTGCGCGACATCCTCGGCGTGCTGCGCGACTCGTACTGCCGCACCATCGGCATCGAGTTCATGCACATCCAGGACCCCAAGCAGCGCAAGTGGATCCAGGACCGCGTCGAGCGCCCGCACTCCAAGCCGGAGCGCGAGGAGCAGCTGCGCATCCTGCGCCGCCTGAACGCGGCCGAGGCGTTCGAGACCTTCCTGCAGACGAAGTACGTCGGCCAGAAGCGCTTCTCGCTGGAGGGCGGCGAGTCCGTCATCCCGCTGCTCGACGCGGTCATCGACTCCGCTGCCGAGTCGCGCCTGGACGAGGTCATCATCGGCATGGCCCACCGCGGCCGGCTGAACATCCTCGCCAACATCGTCGGCAAGTCGTACGCGCAGATCTTCCGCGAGTTCGAGGGCAACCTCGACCCGAAGTCGATGCACGGCTCCGGCGACGTGAAGTACCACCTGGGCGCCGAGGGCACCTTCACCGGCCTGGACGGCGAGCAGATCGCGGTCTCCCTGGTCGCGAACCCCTCGCACCTGGAGGCGGTCGACCCGGTCCTGGAGGGCGTCGCCCGCGCCAAGCAGGACATCATCAACAAGGGCGGCACGGACTTCACCGTCCTGCCGGTGGCGATCCACGGCGACGCGGCCTTCGCGGGCCAGGGCGTGGTGGCCGAGACCCTGAACATGTCGCAGCTGCGCGGCTACCGCACCGGCGGCACGGTCCACATCGTCATCAACAACCAGGTCGGCTTCACCGCCGCCCCGGAGTCCTCGCGTTCCTCCATGTACGCCACCGACGTGGCCCGCATGATCGAGGCCCCGATCTTCCACGTGAACGGCGACGACCCGGAGGCCGTGGTCCGCGTCGCGCGGCTCGCCTTCGAGTTCCGCCAGGCGTTCAACAAGGACGTGGTGATCGACCTCATCTGCTACCGCCGCCGCGGTCACAACGAGTCGGACAACCCGGCCTTCACCCAGCCGCTGATGTACGACCTGATCGACAAGAAGCGCTCGGTGCGCAAGCTCTACACCGAGTCCCTCATCGGTCGCGGCGACATCACCCTGGAAGAGGCCGAGCAGGCGCTCCAGGACTACCAGGGCCAGCTGGAGAAGGTCTTCACGGAGGTCCGCGAGGCCACCGCGCAGCCGGCCCAGGGCGAGTCCCAGGCGCCGAGCGACAACTTCCCGGTGGCGGTGCCGACCGCGATCTCCGCGGAGACCGTGAAGCGGATCGTCGAGTCCCAGATCGACATCCCCGACCACATCACCGCCCACCCGCGTCTGCTGCCGCAGCTCCAGCGCCGGGCGACCATGGTCGAGGACGGCACGATCGACTGGGGCATGGGCGAGACCCTGGCCATCGGCTCGCTGCTCCTGGAGGGCACCCCGGTCCGCCTCTCGGGCCAGGACTCCCAGCGCGGCACCTTCGGCCAGCGGCACGCGGTGCTCATCGACCGGCGGACCGGCGAGGAGTACACCCCGCTCCAGTACCTCTCCGAGGACCAGGCGCGGCTGAACGTCTACAACTCCCTGCTCTCCGAGTACGCGGCCATGGGCTTCGAGTACGGCTACTCGCTGGCCCGCCCGGACGCGCTCGTGATGTGGGAGGCCCAGTTCGGTGACTTCGTCAACGGCGCGCAGACCGTCGTGGACGAGTTCATCTCCTCGGCCGAGCAGAAGTGGAACCAGACCTCTGGCGTCACCCTGCTCCTCCCGCACGGCTACGAGGGCCAGGGCCCGGACCACTCGTCCGCCCGCCCGGAGCGCTTCCTGCAGCTGTGCGCGCAGAACAACATGACGGTCGCGATGCCCACGCTCCCGTCGAACTACTTCCACCTCCTGCGGTGGCAGGTCCACAACCCGGACCACAAGCCGCTGATCGTCTTCACCCCGAAGTCGATGCTGCGCCTGAAGGCGGCGGCCTCGAAGGCGGAGGAGTTCACCTCGGGCGAGTTCCGCCCGGTCATCGGCGACGCGTCGGTGGACCCGGCCGCCGTCAAGAAGGTCGTCTTCTGCGCGGGCAAGGTCTACTACGACCTGGAGGCCGAGCGGGTCAAGCGCGGCGACACGGAGACGGCGATCATCCGCATCGAGCGCCTGTACCCGTTGCCGGGTGCGGAGCTCCAGGCGGAGGTCAACAAGTACCCGAACGCCGAGAAGTACATCTGGGCCCAGGAGGAGCCGGCGAACCAGGGCGCGTGGCCCTTCATCGCCCTCAACCTGATCGACCACCTGGACCTGGCCGTCGGCGCCGACGTCCCGGCGGGCGAGCGCCTGCGCCGCATCTCGCGTCCGCACGGCTCCTCCCCGGCGGTCGGCTCCGCCAAGCGCCACCAGGCGGAGCAGGAGCAGCTGGTGCGCGAGGTCTTCGAGGCGTAGCCCTGCGCGGGCCGCGTTGAGCGGGGCCCGGCTTCCGGATTCGTCCGGGGGCCGGGCCTTTCTCATGGGGCGGGGTCGCTCCCGGGGTCGAAGTAGGCGGCGACGTAGGACGTCCAGTCGTCCTTCCGGCCACCCCTGGCCCTGAGGGAACCGACGCGGCTCAGGAGGTCGTCGGCTCCGGCGCTCGTGCGCACCTCCTCCCGCATGTGCTCGAAGAAGCCGAGGCAGGTCTCGTGCCCTGGGGCGCGGCTCCAGAGGATCAGTGGATATCCGGTGTCGCGGGCCTTCCTCAAGGCTGTCGTTCCTGCGGCGCCGTCGGTGTGCAGGCACAGGAGCGGCACGGCGTTCACGGGGCCCTCGGGCGACATGTCGGCCGGTGGTGAGCGAAAGCCGATCAGTGGCCCACGGGACACCGCGTTCCAGCGGGTCTGGTGCCGAGGTGGCTGTCTCCGGTTGTCCGGCAGACCACGGACGGAGACGGACTGGGCGAGATGCGGGAGCGCCGCCGCCGTCCAGCGCTCGACGGGAAGTTCCCAAAGCAATTCGTCCGGAAGCCGGTACACGACCCTCACGCTTGCGGTGCCGTCCGCCTGGAACCGGTGCTCCGCGAGCCGCAGCACCTCGCGCACGCCTGTGGACAGGGTGTTCATGGGCATGGACGAGAACACGATCCTGCCGTGGCCGCCCCGTTCCCACTGCCGGAAATGCCCCTCGCAGGTATAGCGGCCGGACCGGTCGGGACGGATTTCCACCGTCAACTCGCTTTCGGTCCGACCAGGTTGGGTAGACCCGCGCAAGGTCTGCTGCTGCCTGATCCACTGCCGGAGGTCCTCGAGTTCGTCGGACACGCGCAGGATGTCGGCGAGATGGTTCCAGACCTGGGCCGCGTAGCGGACGACGGCGACGTGACCACCCCTGGCGTACTCCAGGCCGGCCCCGTCGCGCCAGCTGCGGGGCGGATGGTCTCCCGCCGACTCCCCGGCGGACGCCATCATGCTCCGCACCTGGCCCGGCCCGGCAGGCGGGGGCAACTCGGCGAACAGACCGTACAGTTCACGCTGCCAGGGCATCGGCCTCACGGCCCCCGAGCCTGTCCGACGGGCGTGGTGGCGGTCGTGTTCACGGACGATGTCGTGCCACAGCCGCGCGCCCTCGGCGTCGAGGTCGCACAGCTGCCGGAGTGCCTCGATCCGTACGGCCTTGCCGCCGGTGTTCCGATCGATGGGAGGGCCCGTGACCATTCCGACGACCGAACCGTCCCGAGCGCTGAGAACCGGCTGCCCGACGCCACCCGTCGGCAAGTCGCCGACGAGACGCATGGTGTCACTGCCTGGTTGTCCTTCACCGCGCGCGGGAAAGAGCCTGACCGGCGGCTCGTTCATCATGCGCGTCGTGCCGCACAGCACCACGTCGTCGGGTCGGACATCCGGAGCGTCCGTGATCCACAGGCACGGGGTCCCGTGTGCCTGCGGCACCCGGAACAAGGCCACTTGCCCCAGCACCCGCAGCAGGTCACCCCAGTGTCTGCGCCCGTCATCGGTGACGACGGTGACCATGTTCTGTTCCCCGTCCACGTACGGCGGCCGCACCAGACGTACCGTGCTGACCAGGAGCCCCGGCGCGATGAAGAAGCCCGTGTAGGCCCCCTCCAGGCGGCCGTACACGCGAGCCAGAGCCCCCTCGACCAGCCCCGGTTGCACCGGCGTCGGGGGCCGTTCCTGGCCGGCGCCCAGAGGTTCCAGCCGCAGCACGGGGGCACGCTCGCTCCACCGTTTCGGGGAACGGCCGAGGATCAGGACATGGCCGCCGTCGAAGTCCTGACCGGCGAGTTCGTCCGAGTCGTCGCAGTCGTCGAAGACGATCAGCCAGCGCAGAGCGGTCGTCCGCAGGACGCGTCGAAGCTCGGCCAGCCGGTCGGGGACGTCGCCCCGCGAGGGGATGCCGAACTCGACCCCCAGATTGGCCAGCCGTTCCCGGCGCTGCTCGGCGGACCCGGGCCGTACCCACCAGACGACGTCGTACGCGGAGGCGTGGTGGTGCGCGTACTGGGCCGCGAGCGCCGTCTTGCCGGTGCCCGGTCCCCCGATGAAGGTGCAGACGCCGTATGTCGCCAGGCTCTCCCGCGCCGCCTCCAGCAGTTCGTCCCGGACGGACAGCTCCTTGGGGGGATCGGGGACTCCATCCACGACGCGGAGCGTCGGCCCCGGGAAGTCCGGGCCGTCCCCGGCCGGGTCCTGGGGCTCGACACCGAGAAGCTCCAGCAGTCGTCCCCCCGCCTCCGACTCCGTCGTGTCCCACAGCGGCGTCACCCGCTCCAGCTCCCCCACCCACGAGAAGGGCACGGTCCGTACGACGGAGACGGCGTCGAACCGGTCGTCGCCGCCCGGGGCGACGCCGCGCAGCGGGTTGATCAGGCGGAATTCGGCGTGCCAGGCCCCGATGAAGAGCACCGTCCGGCGCAAACTCCCGGCATCTCCCGCGCCCCGCACAAGCTCGCGCAGCTCCCCCGCTCCCCCGCCGAACCTCCGCAGCGCCACCTCCTTGCCGTGGGAGGCGAGGAGATGGGCGGCCCACCGGGCCCACGGCGCGTCCTTCTCGGCGTACACGAGGTGGTGCGTCTCCTGCCGTACGGCGGGCACGCTCGCGCCGAACCGTCCGGCGACCAGTGAGGAGACCACGGCGAACGCGTCCGGTACCGCCTCCGTAGCGCCGCCGTCCGGGACCTCCGCCTGCGGGCCGCCGAGTCCGGCGAGGGCGAGGGCGGGGAAGTTGCGGGCGCGGCGGCCGAAGTGGCGTTCGACGTAGTCGCCGCAGTGCTTGAGGATCAACTGGGCGTCGCCGAGCGGGAGAAGACGCAGCAGGGTCTCGCGGACGCCGGGCCGGAAGTCGTACCAGCCCTCGTCCCCGGCGCGTTCCAGCAGGCCGCTCAGCAGGACCTCGGCCAGGACCGTCGGACCCGATCGCGGCTGCATCGCGCGCTGGACGAGCTGCATCACGGGCAGGGTGAGCGGCACGGCGGAGAAGGAGACGGCGAGTTGCACCGCCTGCCGTGACGCGGAGCGGCGGAAGGCCCGTACCAGCGTCTCCGCGTCGGTCTCGCGCGGTGTCGCGCGCGGGGGTGCCGCCGGATGACCGGCGCTCACCCAGGCCGCGGGGGCGGGGAGTGCCAGGCCGGTGCTGCCGGCCAGCAGCCGGGCCCAGGTGCCCAGGGCGGTACGGGACAGGGACAGGACGGGGACCGGCGCCGCTCCCGCCGGTGTCCCGCCGTCGGCGGAGGCGAAGTCGAGCCGGGCGCCCAGCCCTTCGCGGCGCCGCAGGGTGCCGGGCAGCGCGGGCAGATGGGTGCGCCGCCACATGCGCTGGGGCAGCGGCTGTACGACGGCGACGGGCGCGGCCTGGCTCCAGTGGTGGAGGAGCCGTTGCATACGGCCGGAGCGCCAGAGCGGACCGGCGCAGTCGCTCAGGACGAGGGTGAGCTGCCGTCCGGTGGGGTCGCGCAGCTGCTCGGCGCCCCGGCTCGCCCGGACCCCATCGCGGCTGGTGGCGGCCATGAGGCGGCCGTCCTCGTCCTCGCGGAGGTAGTGCGCCGTCACCTCGCGGAAGGCGCCCAGGCCCGCGCAGATCTGGCGCAGTTCGCCGAGGGCGGTGTCCCAGACACCGGTGGAGGTGGACACGTCCATCAGCAGCCGCAGCCGGGCCTCGCGGCGCGTGACGGCGCGCAGGACGGGAAGCACCAGGTGCGTCTCGGCGGCCTGCTCGGCGGTGGCCTGTTCGTCGAGGAGGAGTGCGGGCGTGCGGACGGGCGGGGTGTAGTGCTGGAGCGGTCGCAGGGCCCGCTGGAGGACGAGGGGCTGGGGCAGCGCGGTGGCGGTGGGCACGCGGACCCGGACGGCGTCGGCGTCCGGTCCCGCCGTCGTCGGCGCCGGGATAGCGCCGGGCCCGGGACGCTCGGCGTGCAGACGTACGGGATCGCCGGAGCGGGCGTCCTTGCGGCGGCCGGTCCCTACGTTCTCGGTGTACCAGGCGGGCGGGGTGTAGTCGATCCGGAACTCGCCGATCTCCTCCGGGTCGGCGGGGTCGAGCGGCGACGGCTCCGGCGTGGCGGGGCCCAGCGCGGGGCGTCCCACGTACCGCGCGAGCCAGAGCGACTCCGCGAGTTCCCTCGCCGAGGGGTCGGCACCCAACGCCCTGATGCGTTCGGCCAGTTCACCCAGCTGCCCGTCCGGTGCGGTCATCAGCGCGGTCCGACCCCGTGATCGCCCTGTTCCAGGGGCCGCATCAGCAGCTCGGCGAGACGACGGCGGTCGGGCGTGCTGTCGCGGACGGCCTCCTGGGTGAGGTAGATGGCGTTGAGGAGTTGGTCGGCCGCGCGGAGGGCTCCTGGTGCGGAGCTGAGGAAGGTGTGGATCAGTTCGCTGTTCGCCGACGCGTCCTGATCGCCGAAGTGGGCGCCCACCATGGCGCTCAGCCGGGCCTGCCCCCAGGCGTCGTTCCGGGGCGAGGGGAGGTCGAGGTGCAGACAGCGGCGCAACAGGGGCGCGGGGAAGTCGCGTTCGCCGTTGCTGGTCATCACCACGATGGGGAACGCGCGGCAGCGGACGCGCCCGCCTCGCACCGTGGCGTTCTCGTCGTCGTCGGTGAGGACCTTCGTCCCACTGTCCCGGCCTCCGGCGCGCTGCAGTTCGGGGATGCGGAACTCGCCCTCCTCCAGTGCGTTCAGCAGGTCGTTGGGCAGGTCGATGTCGCTCTTGTCCAGCTCGTCGACGAGCAGGACCCTGGGCCGTTCGTAGGGCAGCAGGGCGGTCCCCAGGGGGCCGAGCCTGATGTACTCGCCGATGTCCCGGTGACTCTCGTGGCGCAGCTTCGCCATCTGCGTGTCCTGGAGGCGGGCGATGGCGTCGTAGGTGTAGAGGCCGTCCCGCAGGCTCGTACGGCTGACGATGGGCCACTGGAGGACCCGGCCGAGGCCCAGTTCGTGCGCGATGGCGTGGGCGAGGGTGGACTTGCCCGAGCCGGGATCGCCGGTCACGAGCAGCGGGCGGCGCAGATAGATCGCCGCGTTGATCAGTTCCAGTTCCTCGGGACGCCAGGCCGGGCGCCGTCCCGGAGTGCCCAAGCGGCGGGCGGACTCGGTGCCGAGGGGTGGCACGGAGGTGATGACGGGGTCGCCGTCGAAGGCCCGCCAGGGCGGCGGTGCGGGCAACGACCCGATGGCGTCGTGCGGTTCACCGGTACCCCGGTAGATGTGCCAGTCCGTCGCGGGGGTTTCGGAGGTCTCGGGGTTCTCGGAGGTCTCGGGGGTCTCGGAAGACTCGGAGGTCTCGGGGATCTCGGGGATCTCGGTCACGGGGACTCCAGGAGGTCGTCGCAGAGCGGGATCGGGCGTCCCGGGTCGTCGTAGAAGAGGGCGAGGTGCTCGGCCCAGTCGGCGTCCGCGTCGGCCTGGCTGACGCGTTCCCGCAGGACACGCACCTGCTCGGGCAGTGCGGTCGTCCGGTGTGCGGAGCCGAGCAATTCCGAGGCTCTGCCGTGGAGTTCGCCGCACGCCGATCCGCAGCCGTGCGCGTGCTCGGCCCTCAGGCTCCAGAGGATCACGCCGAAGCCCTCGCCGATCGCCTGGGCCAGCGCGGCGGTGGTCTCGGCGGGCGGTCTGCAGAGCACCGGGACCGCGCCCGGCGGGGCGTCGTGGAAGGCCGTGGCGGCGTAGGCGTCCGACGCGACGGGCAGCGCCTGCGGTGCGCCCGCCGCGAGCGCGTGCCACCGGTCGCGCCAGATCCGGGACGGTTCACCCCGGCGCTTCAGACAGCGCAGGACCACCTGCCGGTGCACCCCGAACGGCCGCTCGGCCGGATGCGGCCGCAGGCTCCGCACGACCGGGCTCGGCCGCCACAGATGGGCGTCCACGCCGAACTGCTCGACGGGCAGCGCGATTTCCAGCCGCGCCCGCCGGTCGCTGTCGAGCCGCCCGAAGGCGCGGGTGAGCGGTTCGTTGAGGAGGTACGGGAGTTCGGCGAGGGACGCCCCCTCGCCATCGGTGTCCTCGTCCACGGCGCGCACGGTCTCGGGGCCGCCGGTCCAGATCCAGATCCGCCAGTGGAAGCGGTCGTGCGGGCGGAAGAGATCGGGCTCCAACTCCACGGCCACGACGGGCCCTTCGTCCCGGGCGGCACCCGCCGACGCGATGGTCCCCACCGGTGCGGCGCTGTTCACCGCTGCGACGGCGCCCGCAGCCGAAGGGGCCGGGCACGCCGCGGCCCCGCGAAGCGCGGGCGCCTGCTTCGCGACACCGGTCAGCAGCGCCCGTACCGGGTCGGGCAGCCGTGCGGCCCGCTGCTCGACCCACTTCTCCAGCGCCGACGCGGCGTCCGGCACCCGCTCCGCGTGCATCCGGGCCACGACGCGCAGGTAGTGCAGCGCGACGATGTCGGCGTTCTCGGGCCGGTCGTGGAGGCGGCCGTGGCCGTCCCGCCAGTCCTGCGGGGCGGTCTCGTCGTCCCAGAGCAGCTCTTCGCCGAGAACCCGGTCGATCAGCCCCTGCAACTGGGCCGGTGACTCCGGCGGGGGCAGGGCGGCGAGGAGGGCGCAGGCTTCGGCGCTGTCCCGGGGCCCCCAGGGGTGCCCGTCCGCCCCACCCGCCTCGACCTGCGCCTTCACCCAGGACAGTGGTCCCTCGACCTGCCGGTGCCAGATGTCGTGGGCGCGGATCAGCGCCGCGTAGGGGTCGCCGCCGAGACCGCGCTCACCGCCCACCGGAACGGCTGCCCGGAAGCCGCGCAGGGCGGTGACCGCCACGGCCAGACCGCCGTCCTTGTCCTTCCGGCGTGCCTTGACCACACCGACGACCACACCCCGCCGCACGTCGAGCAGCGGGCCGCCGGACGCTCCGTGCGGGATCTCCACCTGAGGCGCGAGCGTCAGTCCGTGCGCGCCGTCCCTGCCGTTGCAGTCGGTCTGCCCCGTCCAGCGCTGGGGCGCGCCACCGGCGGGCGTCCGCCAGCCGTGGGCGGTGACGGCCAGCGGCGCGTCATGGCGGTCGGTGAGCCGTACGCAGGCGTGGTCGCCGCCACCTGCCACGCGGAGGAGGGCCAGGTCCTGTTCGGGGTCGGTGCCGCCGCCGAGCCGGTAGGCCAGGCGGGCCCGCGCGTCCAGTCCGTTGTGCCCGCGCACCCGCAGCGGGCCGGCCTTCTCCGGTTCCCCGGCGGGCCGCAGTACGTGCGCGCAGGTCAGGACCCAGCCGGGAGCCACGAAGAAGCCGCTGCCCCAGAGCGTGTCCGGTGCGCCGTCGGGCCCGATCCGGACGGTGGCGCGCAGCAGCAGTGCGTCGAGCTTCCCCGTCATGCCGTGACGGTGCTGTCCTCATCGGCTCCCGAACGGGGCGCCGGAAGCTGCGCCGACCGCCAGGTGAGCGTGATGGACAGGGCGGCCTTGGCCTCGCCGTCCGCGAGCAGCGCGACCGCCTTGCCCGGCTTGACGGCGAGTTCGACGCCGAAAGTGGTGCTGACCTCGTCGGGGGCGACCGTGCGCGCGGCGTCGAGCACGGCCCGGCCGACTCCCCGGACGAGTTCGTTCAGCTGGTCGACGCGGGCCGCCATGTGGTCGAGGGCGCCGACGTCGTCGTACGAGAACTCGTCGTCGCCGGGCAGCTCGGCCGGGTCGAGCACGCTGACGCGCGCCAGTACCGTCCCTCCGCCGGGCAGCTCGATCTCCTGAATCCCGCGGTGGTCCATGACTCCCCCGTGCCGCGGCCCCGGTCCGGCTTCCACCGGCCGGTCCGCCGTGTGCGTGACGACCCTGTCCGGAGCCATTGTGCCGGGGGCGGGTGCGCGAGGGGGGCGGTTCGGCGAGGTCGGGGACGGTTCGGGGAGGTCGGGAGCGGTTCGGGGAGGTCGGGCGCGGTTCGGCGAAGTCGGGGGCGGTTCGGGGAGGTCGGGAGCGGTTCGGCCGGGTGAGGCCGCTCGTCCGCCGGGCCGCTCCAGTGCATAACCTGGAGGCGAACGGCCTGCGGACCGGGCCCACCCCAGGAGAGCATTCATGTATTTCACCGACCGAGGCATCGAGGAACTGGAGAAGCGGCGCGGCGAGGAGGAGGTCACCTTCGAGTGGCTCGCCGAGCAGCTGCGCACGTTCGTCGATCTGAACCCCGACTTCGAGGTCCCGGTGGAGCGGCTGGCGACGTGGCTGGCGCGGCTGGACGACGAGGACGACGAGTAGGGCTCCTCGGGGAGACCCCGCCTCTTTCGGCAGGCCCGCGACCGAACGGCTTCGGCTTCCGGTCGCGGGCCTGTTGTCGTCGACGCCTCCGTACGCGCTTCCGTCCCGCCGTACGCACTTCCGTCCGCCGTACGCACTTCTGCCTGCCGTACGCGCTTCCGTCCGCGCTTCCACGCGCCCCCACCACTTCCGCGGACGCCCCACCCCCTCCCGGGCTCTCACGAAAGAGTGTCTTGACTTCCGACAGCCACGATATATCGTGTTTCCCGTAGACGCGATATGGCGTGTCGTGTCGCGTGCCCTTGCCGAGGAGGCCCCATGTCCGAGTGGTCCGTCGCCGAGCCCCAGAAGCTCGCCTTCGACGCTCCCGTGAGCGAACTGCACGTGCGCGTCGTCAATGGCCTGGTGAACGTGGTGGGCACCGAGGAGGGTTCCGCCCGCCTGGAGGTCTCCGAGATCGAGGGCCCGCCCCTGATCGTCACCCAGGAGGGCGGCACGCTCACGGTGGCGTACGAGGACCTGCCCTGGAAGGGCTTCCTGAAGTGGCTCGACCGCAAGGGCTGGCGGCGCAGCGTGGTGGTCTCCCTCGCCGTGCCCGCGGACACCCGCGTGGAGGTGGGCGTGGTCGGCGCCGCGGCGGTCGTCTCGGGGCTGCGCGGCCCGGCGGTGGTCAAGGGTGTCACCGGTGACGCCACCCTGGTCGGCCTCTCCGGCGCGGTCCGCGCGGACACCGTCTCCGGCAATCTGGAGGCCCTGACCGTCACCGGCGACCTGCGCTTCAACTCCGTCTCGGGCGACCTGACCGTGATGGACGGCTCCGGTCCTTCCGTGCGCGCCGACTCCGTCAGCGGCTCGATGATCGTCGACCTCGACCCGGCGGGCCCCACCGACGTCCGGCTGAACAGCGTCTCCGGCGAGATCGCCATCCGCCTGCCGCACCCGGCGGACACGGAGGTGGAGGCGAACACCGCGAGCGGCACGATCTCCAACGCCTTCGACGGCCTGCGGGTGTACGGCCAGTGGGGCGCCCACAAGATCGCCGGCCGGCTGGGCGCGGGCAAGGGCAGGCTCCGGGCCACCACGGTCTCCGGCTCCATCGCCCTGCTGCGCCGCCCGGCGGACGAGGACGCGGACGGCCCGTCGGCGGGCCCCGGCACCGGTCCGGGGGACAATTCCTTCACCGGTCGGGGCGACGACGCCACCCGGAACCCCGCCGACGGCACGACCGACAAGAAGGTGCTCTGACATGCCTCCCGTCTTCGCCCACGGCCGCCTGCGCCTGTATCTGCTGAAGCTGCTCGACGAGGCGCCCCGCCACGGCTACGAGGTGATCAGGCTCCTCGAAGAACGCTTCCAGGGGCTGTACGCCCCCTCGGCGGGCACGGTCTACCCCCGCCTGGCCAAGCTGGAGGCGGAGGGCCTGGTCACCCACATCACCGAGGGCGGCCGCAAGGTGTACGCGATCACGGACGCGGGCCGCGCCGAACTGGCCGACCGCAGCGGCGAACTCGCCGACCTGGAGCTGGAGATCCGTGACTCGGTCGCGGAACTGGCCGCCGAGATCAAGGCCGACGTGCGCGGCGCTGCGGGCGACCTGCGCCGTGAGATGCGCGCGGCCGCGACCGAGGCCCGCCAGGGCGCCCGGACCGGCTCCACCCAGTCCCACGCCTACGGGGACCAGGGCGACCGGGGCGACGCCGAGTCGTGGCGGGCCGCGAAGGAGGAGCTGCGCCGGGCCAAGCAGGAGTGGAAGGAGCAGGCCCGCCGCGCCAAGGACGAGAGCCGCCGGGCCCGCGAGGAGGCCCAGCGGGCCCGCCGCCAGGCCCAGGAGGCGCAGTCGCGGGCACGGGCCCAGGCGCAGGAGGAGCTGCAGCGCGTCGCCCGCCGGGTCCAGGAGCGGGTGCAGGACGCCTTCGGCCGGGGCGACTGGCCGACCGGCGTCCGCGAGGGCATCTCGGAACTGGCCCGGGAATTCGGCGAGTTCGGCAAGGAGTACGGCACCTCCTCCGGCCCCGGCCGGACCTCGGCCCGCACGGGCGGCCCCTCCATGGAGCCGGAGTTCTCCACCACCCCGGAGGACTTCCCCGCCGAGTACGCGCCGGAGTGGGCGCACGAGGACCCGACCGGCGACCCGGCGCGCGACCTGGACCGCCTCCTCGACCGCTTCCGGGACGACATCCGGGACGCGGCCCGGGACCACGGCGTCACCGACGACCAGCTCCGGGAGGTCCGCCACCGCCTCGCGACGGCGGCGGCCCAGGTCGGCTCCATATTGCGCCGCCCACGGGTCTGACCCGACGGCACCGGCGCGGGTGCCGCCGGAGCGGACGACTCGGACGGCTCGGGCTGCTCGGACGGCTCGGACGGCAACGCCGCTCAGCAGGCGGGCCGCTCGGCAGGCGGGCGGTTCAGGGAGTGAACACGATCTTCCCGAACTGCTCGCCGGACTCCAGCCGTTCGAAGCCCTCGCGGGCGCGGTCCAGCGGCAGCACCTCGTCGATGACGGGCCGCAGACCGGTGACGGAGCAGAAGGACAGCAGGTCCTCCAACTCGTCCTTGGTGCCCATGGTGGAGCCGACGACCTTCAGCTCCAGGAAGAAGATGCGGGTCAGTTCGGCGTGCGAGGGCCGGTCACCGCTGGTCGCGCCGGAGATGACCAGCGTGCCGCCGGGCCGCAGCGACTTCACCGAGTGGGACCAGGTCGCCGCGCCCACGGTCTCGATCACGGCGTCCACCCGCTGCGGCAGCCGCGCCCCCGGCTCCACCGCCTCGACGGCGCCCAGCTCCAGGGCCCGCTTCCGCTTCGCCTCGTCCCGGCTCGTGGCGAAGACGCGCAGCCCGGCCGCCTTGCCCAGCATGATCGCGGCAGTGGCGACCCCACCGCCCGCGCCCTGCACCAGGACCGAATCACCGGGCCGCACCCCGGCGTTGGTGAACAGCATGCGGTACGCGGTCAGCCACGCCGTCGGCAGACAGGCGGCTTCGGCGAAGGACATGCCCGCCGGCTTGGGCAGCAGATTCCAGGTGGGCACGGCGACCTGCTCGGCGAAGGTGCCCGGGTAGCGCTCGGTGAGTATCGAGCGGGGCTCGCGGGGGCCGACTCCGTGGCCGCTCTGCCCGATGACGGAGTGCAGGACGACCTCGTTGCCGTCCGCGTCGACCCCGGCGGCGTCGCAGCCGAGGATCATCGGCAGCCGGTCCTCGGGGAGCCCGACACCCCGCAGGGACCAGAGGTCGTGGTGGTTGAGGGAGGCGGCGCGGACGTCGACGGTGCTCCAGCCGGGCCGGGCCTCGGGGGCCGGGCGCTCCCCCGACTCGAGGCCGGACAGCGGCTGGTCACGGTCGATCCGGGCGGCGTAGACAGCGAACATGGGCCCGACGATAGGTTCCGTCCCACCCCGGGCGGAACCGTCGGACGGTGTGACACACGCCCTCTTGCCCCCGACACCCGTGCGGCGCAACGGACTTCGAGCGCCAGCCACGACGGCGGAACGGCGGAACGACAGAACGGCCCCGCCCGAAGAGGGCGGGGCCGTTCCGCACCGGACGCGGCAGCTACGGCACCGGGCCGATCGCCACCGCGCCCGCGGGCGTCAGCGCCGGGCCACGCCCTCCGCGCGGGCGGCCGCCGCGACGGCCGCCGTCACGGCGGGGGCGACCCGCTCGTCGAAGGGCGAGGGGATCACGTAGTCGGGGGCGAGGTCGTCGCCGACGACGGCGGCCAGCGCCTCCGCGGCGGCGATCTTCATGCCCTCGGTGATCCGGCTCGCCCGCACCTGGAGCGCCCCGGCGAAGATGCCGGGGAAGGCGAGCACGTTGTTGATCTGGTTGGGGAAGTCGGAGCGCCCGGTCGCGACGACCGCCGCGTACTTGTGCGCCACCTCGGGGTGGATCTCCGGGTTCGGGTTGGCCATCGCGAACACGAAGGCGCCCTCGGCCATGGAGGCGACGGCCTCCTCGGGGACCGTACCGCCGGAGACGCCGATGAAGACGTCCGCGCCCGCGAGCGCGTCCTCCAGCGAGCCGGTGATGCCCGCCTTGTTGGTGAAGGAGGCCACCTCCCGCTTGACGTCGGTCAGGTCGGTGCGCTCCGCCGAGACGACGCCCTTGCGGTCGGCGACCGCCACGTCCCCGATGCCGGCCTCGACCAGCATGCGGGCGATGGCGACCCCGGCCGCTCCGGCGCCGGAGATGACGGCGCGCAGCTGCCCGATCTCCCGGCCGCTGAGCCGGGCCGCGTTCCGGAGCGCGGCGAGGGTCACGACGGCCGTGCCGTGCTGGTCGTCGTGGAAGACCGGGATGTCCAGCCGTTCCTGCAGGCGCCGTTCGATCTCGAAGCACCGGGGGGCCGAGATGTCCTCCAGGTTCACCCCGCCGAAGGAGGGGGCGAGCCGGACGACGGTCTCGACGATCTCGTCCACGTCGGTGCAGGCGAGCGCGATCGGCACCGCGTCGACTCCGCCGAACTGCTTGAACAGGATCGCCTTGCCCTCCATCACGGGCAGGGACGCCTCGGGACCGATGTCCCCGAGGCCGAGCACGGCGGTGCCGTCGGTGACGACGGCGACGACCGAGGACTTCCAGGTGTAGTCGTTGACGAGCTCAGGCTGCTGAGCGATCGCGGTGCACACGCGCGCCACACCGGGCGTGTACGCGAGGGAAAGGTCGTCCTTGTCGCGGATCGGCACGGTGGCCCGCACGGCCATCTTGCCGCCACGATGCAGCGCGAACGCGGGATCGAAGGAGTCCAGGGGCTCGGCCCCGCCCTCCGGTCCGGTACCGCTGTCGCTGCGAGGATTGACGATCTCCGCTGCCACTTTGTCTTACCCCTTAGGTATGCATGGTTGAGGGTCGGCCGCTCCGGGTGAGGAGCGGGCGGGCACCGCGTACGGCTCGTCGAAGGTGAAGCGGGAGCACATACGCGACGGGCGCGCCGCACACGCGCCCTGAGCCCCGGATGAGGGGTGTAAAGAACCTTCTTACCGGACGGAGGGGCCGACCACGAGTCCATTGGGCGCAAGGTCACACGGCGCGGCCGCGCGACGACGCCCGGCAACGGCCGGTCCGCGCCCGCCGGTCCGGCCCCGTACCGCCTTCTCGCCGGGTGCGCGAATACCCCGAATGCGCGTGGAGTGGTGTTGTACCGACCTGAACCGGTTCGAGTTCACCCGTTATCCGATTTTGACATTGCGACGGCCCTGAATGGCCTGGTCCGAATGGCAGGATGCCGTAAACCCACGAGGTCGCGACACACGAAGGTGTGTGTTGTCGTCGTCCCATCGGACCTCTTCCCATCCGCCGGAGGAACCCACGATGACCGCAAGCTCCACCCGTCGCACGACCACTCGCACCCGGCTTGCAGCGGGCGTTTCGATCGCGGTCGCGGGCACCCTGCTCCTCAGCGGCTGCGGTGACCAGACGAACAAGTCCAGTGACTCCGGCTCGTCGTCGGCGCCGCTCGCCGCCAAGCTCCCCAGCGCCATCAGGGACAAGGGTGTCGTCGAGGTCGGCTCCGACATCGCGTACGCCCCGGTGGAGTTCAAGGACTCCTCCGGCAAGGTCGTCGGTCTCGACCCCGACCTCGCGGCGGCCATGGGCAAGCAGCTCGGCGTGACGTTCAAGTTCAACAACGGCACCTTCGACACGCTGCTCACCGGTCTGCGGTCGGGCCGCTACGACATCGCCATGTCGGCGATGACCGACAACAAGAACCGCCAGCAGGGCATCGACCCGGACACCGGCAAGAAGGTCGGCGAGGGCGTCGACTTCGTCGACTACCTGACCGCCGGTGTCTCGATCTACACCCGCAAGGGCGACACCAAGGGCATCACGACCTGGTCCGACCTGTGCGGCAAGAAGCTCGCCGTCCAGCGCAGCACGGTCTCGGAGGACCTGGCCAAGCAGGAGGCCAAGAAGTGTCCGAGCGGCAAGAAGCTCAGCATCGAGGCCTTCGACGACGACCAGCAGTCCCAGACCCGCCTGCGCTCGGGTGGCGTGGACGCGGCCTCCTCCGACTTCCCGGTCGCCGCGTACGCGGTGAAGACCTCGGGCGGCGGCAAGGACTTCCAGATCGTCGGCGACCAGGTCGAGGCGGCCCCGTACGGCATCGCCGTCTCCAAGAAGCAGGCGCAGCTGCGCGACGCCCTCCAGGCCGCGATGACCGCCCTCGTCAAGAGCGGCGAGTACGAAACCATCCTCAAGAAGTGGGGCGCCCAGGACGGCGCCGTCAAGGAGTCCGTGATCAACGGCGGCAAGTGACCGCGGCAGCGACGCGGCCACTGAGAGGCAACACCCGTGACTGACATCGAGAAGACGGCCGGGGAGCAGAGCACTCCCCCGGCCGGCCCGGAGGCCATCAAGGCCATCCCGGTCCGGCACTACGGCCGCTACATATCCGCCGTCGTCGCCATCGCGATCCTCGGCGCGATCGTCTACGCCTTCAGCCAGGGCGAGATCAACTGGGGCGCGGTACCTGACTACTTCTTCGACAACCGGATCCTGACCGGCGTCGGCAAGACCCTCCTGCTGACGGTCGCGTCGATGGCGATCGGCATCCTCGGCGGCATCCTGCTCGCGGTGATGCGGCTGTCGAAGAACCCGGTGACCTCGTCGATCGCCTGGTTCTACATCTGGTTCTTCCGCGGCACCCCGGTCCTGGTCCAGCTGGTCGTCTGGTTCAACCTGGGCCTGGTCTTCCACACCATCAACCTCGGCCCGGTCTACAAGGACGAGTGGTCGGACTTCATGACCCCGCTCCTGACCGCGCTGCTGGGCCTCGGCCTCAACGAGGCCGCCTACATGGCGGAGATCTGCCGCGCCGGTCTGCTCGCCGTGGACGAGGGCCAGACCGAGGCCGCCCACGCGCTGGGCATGAGCCACAGCAAGACGCTGCGCCGGATCATCATTCCCCAGGCGATGCGGGTGATCGTGCCGCCGACGGGCAACGAGGTCATCAACATGCTGAAGACGACCTCGCTGGTGTCGGTCGTCCAGTATCCCGAGCTGTTCCGCTACGCCCAGGACATCGGCCAGAACTCCGGTGCCCCGGTGGAGATGTACTTCCTGGCCGCGGCCTGGTACCTGATCATGACCTCCGTGCTGAGCGTGGGCCAGTACTACATCGAGCGGTACTACGCCCGCGGTTCCAGCCGCAGCCTCCCGGCGACCCCGTGGCAGAAGGTCAAGGCCCACCTGACGACCTTCTCTAGCAGGAAGGTCACGGCATGACCGACAAGCTGAACAAGGCCGGCGCCGTGGCGGAGAGCCCCTCCGTGGCGATGGTGAAGGCCGAGGGCGTCCACAAGTCCTTCGGTGCCGTCGAGGTCCTCAAGGGCATCGACCTGGAGGTGAAGCCGGGCGAGGTGTTCTGCCTCATCGGCCCCTCCGGTTCGGGCAAGTCGACCTTCCTGCGGTGCATCAACCACCTCGAGAAGATCAACGCCGGCCGGCTGTACGTCGACGGCGAGCTGGTCGGCTACCGCCAGAAGGGCGACAAGCTGCACGAGCTCAAGGACAGCGAGGTCGCGCTCAAGCGCCGGGACATCGGCATGGTCTTCCAGCGCTTCAACCTGTTCCCGCACATGACGGCCGTGGAGAACGTCATGGAGGCCCCGGTCCAGGTCAAGGGGCAGAGCAGGAGCGAGTCCCGGGAGCGGGCGATGAGCCTGCTGGAGCGGGTGGGTCTGGGCGACCGGGCCGGTCACTACCCCTCGCAGCTCTCCGGCGGTCAGCAGCAGCGGGTGGCGATCGCCCGGGCCCTGGCGATGGACCCGAAGCTCATGCTGTTCGACGAGCCGACCTCGGCACTCGACCCGGAACTGGTCGGAGACGTCCTGGACGTCATGCGCGACCTGGCCGAGTCGGGCATGACGATGGTGGTCGTGACCCACGAGATGGGCTTCGCCCGCGAGGTCGGCGACAGCCTGGTCTTCATGGACGATGGCGTGGTCGTCGAGTCCGGCAACCCCCGCGACGTCCTGACCGACCCCCAGCACGAGCGGACCAAGTCGTTCCTGTCGAAGGTCCTCTGAACCGGATCGCACCCGATGCGACGGCGGATGCCGCCCGCGCCCCCACCGGGACGGGCGGCATCCGCCGTTCTCGTTTCGACCGGGCGCGCCCGGGCCCACTTCGGCGCCGGCCGTGCGCCGGGGGTCTACTTCGGCGTCGGCCGTGCGCCGGGGGTCTACTTCAGCGCGAGGAGCAGCGTGTCCGACGGCGAGCACCACACCGGCCGGGCCTCCGCGAACCCCTTCTCGCGCAGGGCGGACGCATGCCAGGCCGCGGACGGGGTCTCGCCGTCCGCGTGTTCGCCGTAGATCTCGAAGCGGCGGGCGGTCGGCTCGGCGAGCACCGGGTCCGCGGCGGCGAGCCGCCACCAGTCGGCCCAGTCCAGGACGCCCGCCCGCCGGGCCTCCTCCATACGGGCGTGCCGCTGGACGCGCTCGGCCGCGTTGATCCGGGGCGTCGTCTCGTCGGGCATGTGGTCGGCGTTCATGAAGACACCGCCGTCACGGGTCACCTTCGCGAGCCTGCCGTAGAGATCGGTGAGGTCGCCGAGGTGCAGCCAGTGGAGCGCGGTGGCGGTGAGAACGGCGTCGTACGAGTCGTACGGCAGCGCGGCCGTCCACTCCGGGTCCTTGAGGTCGGCCTCCACGAAGGTCACCCGGTCGTCGCCCGCGAAGGTGCCGCGGGCGATGGTGAGCAGGGCCGGGTCGAGGTCGACGCCGGTGCTGACGGCGTTCGGGAGGCGGTCGAACAGCCGGGCGGTGATGGTGCCCATGCCGCACGCGAGGTCGAGCACCCGCGGGGCCGGTCCGGCGAACGCCTCGACCATGTCGAGCATGATCCGGAACCGCTCCTCGCGGTCCGGCAGGTACCACTCCTGCTGCCGGTCCCAGCTCTCCTGCCACGCGGCCCAGTCCGTACCGATGCTGCTGGTCATGATTTACCCGCCCCCTCCCACCTCAGACGTAATACCCTGGATGGGCGAACGTCTGTTACCCGCCCGCCGACACGACCATAGAGCGCCCGCGTAAGGATTACTAGTGGAACTGGCCTATTACTCGGACTACGCCGTACGCCTCGTCAACAGCGAGGAGCCGGCGCGGGGCAAGGACTCCCTGACCTCCGTCGAGGCCGTCCGCGACCTCTTCGGCGCCAACGCCCAGGCGGCCCGGCGCGCCACCGACGCCGACGTGACCCGCTTCCGCTCGGTGCGGGCGCGGCTGCGCGGGGTCTTCGAGGCGGCCGACAAGGGTGACGAGACCCTCGCCGTGGACCTGCTGAACTCACTGCTCCTGGAGTTCCCGGTCAGCCCGCAGATCTCCGGCCACGACCACCGCGACGAGGACGGCCGCCCCTTGTGGCACATGCACCTGGCCGACCACCCCTCCAACGCGACCGCGGGCTACGCCGCCATCGCCGCGATGGGCCTCGCCTTCCACCTCACCGAGTACGGCGTGGACCGCCTGGGCCTGTGCGAGGCCGCGCCCTGCCGCAACGCCTACCTGGACACCTCGACCAACCGCTCCCGGCGCTACTGCTCCGACCGCTGCGCGACCCGCGCCAACGTCGCCGCCTACCGCGCCCGCAAGCGCCTGGCGGCCGACCGGTCCGAGAGCAGCGGCCTGGCGGCCGAGAACAGCCAGCGGGTCAGCGCGAGCGGCGACCGCTGACCGCCGAGCGGGCGGTAACGCAGCCAGGCCCGCCCCAGGATCAGCTCCTCGGGTACGACGCCGTAATCAGTACTGTCCCCACCCGCGTACGGGTTGTCGCCGAGCACCCACCAGCCGCCCTCGCGCCGCTCGGCGGCCCGCTTGACGACCAGCAGGTCCTGCTGGAAGGGGTGGCGCAGGACGACCACGTCACCGGGCCTGACCTGGGCGCCGTACCGCAGCAGCAGCCGGTCCCCGTGGTGCAGCGTGGGCACCATGGACGGCCCCGTGACCTCGGCCAGCCCGAAGGGCGGCAGCACCCTGCCCCGCTCGGTCTCCTGCGACAGCTCCGGCATCCCCGGCACCTCCCCGGTCCGTTCCTCCACAGTCTCAGTGTGACCCCGGACTTTTGTCCTAAGCCCTGGGGGGCACTCGGGAAAACCAGTCCCTCAGGGAGTAATGTCCCACCTGAGAAGACGATCACGAGGAAGGAACGCTCCATGCTTTCCCGCCTGTTTGCCCCCACGGTCACGGTGAGCGCTCACTGCGACCTGCCCTGCGGCGTGTACGACCCGGCTCAGGCCCGCATCGAGGCGGAGTCGGTGAAGGCCATCCAGGACAAGATGGCCGCCAACGACGACCCCCACTTCCAGATCCGCGCGACGGTGATCAAGGAGCAGCGCGCCGAGCTGGCGAAGCACCACCTTGACGTGCTGTGGAGCGACTACTTCAAGCCCCCGCACTTCGACAGCTACCCCGAGCTGCAGAACCTCCTCAACGAGGCCGTGAAGTCCCTGTCCGCCGCCAAGGCCTCCACCGACCCGGCGACGGGTCAGAAGGCGCTGGACTACATCGACCAGGTCGCCAAGATCTTCTGGGAGACCAAGAAGGCCTGATCTTCGATCATGCACTCTGACCTGCGATTTTCTTGGTTGCAGTGTCTTCGAGTCCGCACCCGGTCCGCAGGCCGCCGAGCACGGTGTCCATGACGACCCGGGTGCGGTCTTCTTTTCCCGGCCACAGGTGCGCGAGATCCGCAGCGTGATGACGGCGGACGCGTGCCCGAAAACCTCCGAGCATGTACGGCCGTACCACTCCCTACGCTGGCAGGCGTGAACATGCCGTCGCCCCCACGCCTCACCCCGGACGCCGCCCGCGCCCTTCAGGGCATGCTCCGGACCAAGATCGGGCCAGGGCTCACCGAGCGAGAACTCGACGCGGTCGAGACACGGTTCGGCTTCACTTTCTCGGCAGACCACCGCGTCTTCCTCGCCGCCGGACTCCCGCACGGCTCGTCACGGTGGCCCGACTGGCGCGACGGCGACCCCGGGGAGCTGGCCGAGCGGCTGGCACGGCCGGTGGAGGGCGTGCTCTTCGACGTGGAGCACAACGTGTTCTGGCATCCTGGCTGGCCGTCGAGGCCGGCGGAGACGTCCGAGGCACTGCGCGTCGCGAGAACCGAGCTGGAGAGCGTGCCGCAGCTGGTTCCGGTCCACGGACACCGCTATCTGCCCGGCACGGCGGGCGAGTACGGACACCCTGTCCTGTCCGTCCACCAGACCGACATCATCCTGTACGGGAACGACCTCACCGACTACATCCAGCACGAATTCACCGGTCGGTCGAACGGCCTCCTCGCTCACGCGTCCGTCGACTTCTGGTCGTACTTCATCGAGGGCGGTCCGGGCATCGACGTCTCCCTGCCCACGCCGTTCACGCCGTACGCCAGGAGCGCGCAGGAGGCCGTCGACTGCATCAGGATGCTGGCCCTGGAACGCCTGATCGGCCGTCGGCATCACCCGGAGCAGCTCGTCGAAGCCGGCCTCACGGCCCTGACTCTCGACGTCGAGACGGAGTCCCTCCCCCTCCTCGCCGGCCTGTCACGCTCCGAGCACGAGCAGGCCGACGCACTGTTCGACCAGGTGCTGGCCGAACTGGCCCTGCGCCAGGACCTCCCGACCGACACCACCGACCTCCCCTGGGAAGTGGCTCGTTGGGAACTCGTCCGCTGGTGGCTCCGGCTGATCGTGAACGGCAGCCTGGCCCCCGGCGCCGGCGGTGACCTGATCACGTACGAAGGGTGGGGCGCTTTGGCCCAGCCGCGGACGCTCAGACCGCTGGTCGACAAGACCGAGGCGTACAACGACCGGGCGGCGACCCGACTCGGCGACCGCGAACCCCTGGCCGACTCCATCGTCGAGGAGTCACGACGCCTGCTCACCGGGCCCTGGCCGCCCCAGGGGTGATCTCACCGGCGGCAGACGAGGATGCCGCCGAGGCAGGTGATCTCGTACGGGCCACGCTCTACCGAAATCTGGTCGAGGAACTCGCCCTGACCAGTCCCCAGAGCACCCTGCACGTCATGGTCAAGGGCGGCGACTGGGTCTTCGACTCCCACCTCGCCGACAAGGCCCTCCAGGCAGTGGGACTCACCCGCACCCAGCTCCCGGCCCGGCTGTTCTGCCCTCAGGTCGTCACCGACACCGGTGCCAAGCTGTCGAAATCCCTCATACGAGAAGGCCGTTCCCCCTTGCCCGAGGGCGCCGCCCCTTGGATGCTCGACACCCGGCAGTGGCCCGGCACCGTCACCGAGTACGCCGATCAGCTGCTCGCCATGACCGAGACCGTGCTTTCCGACCCCCGCCACTTCTTCCGCTCGTACTCGGCCGCCGAGATCGGCCGCCTGGTCACCGCGCCGTCCCCCAGGAGCGTTCCCTCCCGATGACCGACCGCACCGCCCGCGTCCGCGATCTCAACCTCTACCGTCAGTACTTCGAGCTCGTCGCCGCGGGCACCAAGACCATCGAGTTGCGGGTCAAGTACCCGCACCTCGCGGACCTCGCCGCCGGCGACACCATCCGCTTCCACATCAAGGGCACGGACGAGACCTGCGACGTGACCGTCCTCCGCGTCACCGAGTACCCCGACTTCGAGGCCCTCCTCGACGGCGAGGGCCCGTCCAACGTCAACCCGACCGCCACCCGCGATCAGCAGCTCGCCAACATCCGCACGATCTACGGCCCCGAGAAGGAAGCCCTCGGCGCTCTGGCCATCAAAATGAAGCTGGCTCACTGAAGCGCGCCTCCGCGAAAAGGTGTCCCATGGGTACTGGGCGTGCGCCACCTTGACCGAAGTCGGTATGCGCCTGCGGAGCGACCGTTGTCGGTGCGGAGTGCAAACTGCCGATATGAGAGCCTCCTCGTCCACCGCACCCGATTCTTCCCACACCCCTCTTGTATGGGTGGAGTCAATGGGTGGCCCCTTGATCGTCATCCCCGTTTCGTCTCTGGACGCATGGCACGGATGCACGGAGGACGGGATGGTTCTGTCGGACGAACCCGACCTGGATGACTACGACAGGGCCTGCGCTGTTGACGATCTGGCCGGCACAATCACCGTCGGCGAAGAAGGAACGCACGCTCTGGTGCTGGGGGACGAGCCAGCCACCACCTGCTACCTCCCTGAGCATCGCGTCTTCCTGCGCTGGCTCGCCGCCAGCTCCGAGTCCGAGCTCAAGGCTGCTGCAGAAGCCGTCCTCACCGACCCTGCCACCCAGTGGGAGGAGTGCGGGACGTGGACCACAGACGGCCCCGCTGTGCTCATGGACTCCGCCGAAGCGGGCACTGATCTGAACGTGGAGTATCCGGATGGGGGACTCCCCGCACAGGCAGCGGTTTCCCTGGCTGCCGGCCGCTGGAGGGTCCGCGCCACCCATACCAAGACTGACGAGGAAAACTGGGTTGGCCTGGTGCAGCTCCTGGCCGTCGGAGGCTAAAGGTTGTCCCGAAACGGCGGGGCGCAAGTGAGATGACCGCTCAATGCCATCAGTGTGCTCGCGACCGCTGACAGCGCCCGAGGCGGCCCAGTAACGCCCATCTGGACCTGCCCCAGCCGCTCGCCGAAGGCCCGGCCGACGCCGGGCGGCGAAAAGGTTGGCGTGCGGGGCCGATGGAACCGGGTAACGTCTTTGTCATGTTCTTCCAGACGCCGATTTCACGGGTGAGAGCGTGATGGGCCTCTGCTGACGTTCTTCGACGTCGCTGCCCGTCCCCCACCAATGAATCCGTAAATCACTTCACATCATTACCGGGAGAACCCGTGACAGACAGCAAGAACATCAACAACCCCGTGGGCCAGGGCGGCGGCCAGCGCAAGAAGCTGTCCCGCGCCGAACGGCAGAACAACGGTCCGCACCGCAACCTCGACCGCCAGAAGGCAGCGGACAAGAAGGCGGAGCTGGTGCGCAAGATGCGCGAGAAGACAGGCGCAGCTGAGGGCACCGGGCAGGCGGGCGACGAACCCGCACAGAGCTGACGCACCGCCGCCGCAGGGCGGCACCGCACGGGCCGGGCCCTGCCGCCGTACCGGGCGCGGCCGGTCCCGCTCACCGGACCACATCCACACCCTCTGGCTGGGCAGCGGAACGGCCTCGGTCCTGCTGGCCCCCTGACTGTCCGCACACAGTCCGCAAGGCGCCCGATCAAGACCGTCGCACTCCATCGCCACCCAACATCAACAGGCCAGGTCAGCGACCTGCGACAGCCATCGCCGCAGGTCGCTGACCTGGCCCGTTACTAGGAGACCAGGAAGGCATGACTTCCGGTCATGCCGCTTGACCTGTGATTTCATTGGTTGCAGCGTCTTTCCGAGGCCGCACCCGGCCCGCAAGACCCTCCGCCCTCGGCGGGCGTCATGACGGTCCGGGTACGGCCTTTTTTTCTGCCACTCCGCCCGGCTTCTACTCACCGAACCAGGTGTCGACGTGGCCGCGTTTCCACAGATGGCCGTTGGGGTGGTCGACGACAGCCTCGCCGACCAGGCGTTCCCAGTGCCGACGATCTCGCCCAACATGCCCCACAAGCAGCCCGGCGAAGGGATGACCGTGGTTCAGCCGAAGCCCCTCAAGTCGGCGCTCGAATCGATGACCCTGCTCGTCGCCGCCGTCATCGTCCACGACAAGGCCACCCACCGCGTCGTCCTCCTCCAGCGCAGCGAGAACGCCAAGTTCGCCCAGGGAATGTGGGACCTTCCGGTCGGCAAGAGCGAGCCGGGCGAACCCATCACGAAGACCGCAGTCCGCGAGCTCTACGAGGAAACCGGCCTCACGGTGAAGCCCGAGTCCCTCAAGGTCGCCCACCTCATCCACGGCGCCTGGGGCGTCGAAGCGCCCAACGGCTTCCTCACGGTCGTATTCGTCGCGCACGAGTGGGCCGGTGAGCCAGAAAACCGCGAACCGCGCAAGCACGCCCAGGTCCGCTGGGTGGATACCGGTGCGATCCCCGAGAAATTCGTGGACACCACCTCAAGCGCCCTGCACCGCTACCTCACGGGAGGCCCGGAGGTCTCCCTTGACGGCTGGCGATAGAGGTACGGGACAACCGCCGGACTGACAGAGCGGCCTCTCACGTCCGGAGCCGGACCGCGAAGGCTCCGACGCGGTCCTGGTACTCCACATCCGCGATCGCGCCAACCGCCCGCAGTTCATCCAGTGTCGCCGGACGCGATGCCACATCCTGCGCACCAGTCGGTGCAGGGATCGCAAGCACTTCCGCGCGCTGTCCGGCCGATTCGCGCTCTTACGGGGCGGGGCAGTCGGCATCACCCTCGGCCGGGTCGTCGCGTTCCTCGGGATTCCGGACGACGTGCCGGCGGGGGTCGCCAAGCGGATGCGGCGGCAGAAGGTGCTGTACGACGGCGAGCACCACTACGACGTCGTCCTCGGCGAGCAGGCCCTCTATACGAACGTCGGAGGCCCTGAGGTCATGCTCGGTCAGATCGAGCGCCTCATCGGCGAGACCGGTCTCCCCTCTCTGACTCTCGGGATTCTGCCCGCCACCGCGCGGGTGAGGGACCTGTTCCCCGTCCCCGGTTTCAACATCTACGGCGCCGGTGACAGCACCCGGGTCCACATCGAACTCGCCTCCTCCTCCGTCGACATCACCGAGCCGGGCGAACTGGCCCTCCATGAGAAGGCCTTCGGGCTGCTGTCCACCGCGCCAGTTCACGGCGCCGACGCCGCAAGCCTTCTACGGAAAGCTCACGCCTACTGGAGCACTGTGCCCGTGCGGGGGTGAGCGCCGCTTCAGGCGCGAGAGCCCAGCAACCGGTCCAACGCCCTGCGGGTCCGGGTTCCCGCTGACGGGTTGACGAAGAGCTGTATCTCCTGGTTCAGGGCCAGGTAGAGACCGATCAACTCGTAGACCAACTGGTCGGGGTCGGTGTCCGGGGGGAGGTCGCCGGAGGTCACCGCTGTGCGGATCTCCGTCGCGAGGCGGCGGCGCCACACCAGGGACAGCCGGGTGACCGCGTCGCGGACGGGCCCGCTTCGGGCGTCGAACTCGACCGAGGCCGTGGTGAAGAAGCAGCCGCCGGGGAAGATGTCGCGGGCGGTTTCGAGGTAGGTGATCCAGGCTTCGCAGATCGCGCGGAGACGGGACAGGCCCGGGGGTTCGGCGGCCGCGGGGTTCCAGACCAGGCGGGAGAACTCCGCCGCCGCGCCCTCCAGGGTCGCCAACTGGAGGGCTTCCTTCGTGCCGAAGTGGCCGAGGACCCCCGCCTTGCTCATCGACAGGTCTGCGGCGAGACGGCCGATGGTGAGCCCTTCGAGGCCGTCGACCGAAGCGAGGGCGATGCCGCGCTGGACGATGCGCTGCCGTGTTCGGCGGGCTTCGGCGGCGGACTTGCGAGGGCTCATGGCTGCCATCGTAGCGAGCCGCCCCTCTTTAACTTCCGATCGGTCGGTTGCTATATTCCGGCGGCATCGACGCCGAGCCGAGGAGATCACCTGTGCCCGTCACCGCCGCGCCGGGAAGCCGTATCACCGCACTGGGCCACTACCAGCCCGCACGCGTCCTGACCAACGACGACCTCGCCGCCATGGTCGACACCGACGACGAGTGGATCCGGCGCCGTACCGGTATCGCGACCCGTCGTATCGCTGCCGAGGACGAGTCGGTGACCGACATGGCCACCGCCGCCGCGAGCAAGGCGCTGGCCGCGTCGGGGCTCCAGCCCGCCGACATCGGGATGATCACCGTGGCGACGTGCAGCGCGATCGACCGGTGCCCCTCCATCGCCGCCCAGGTCGCCGGGCGGCTCGGCCTGCCCTCCCCGGTCGCCTTCGACCTCAACAACGGCTGCGCCGGGTTCTGCACCGCGCTCGCCTGCGCCGACCACTCCCTGCGCGCGGGAGCCGCCACAAACGCCCTGGTCATCGGCGTCGAGAAGATGTCCGACGTCACCGACTGGACCGACCGCCGAACCTGCGTCCTGCTCGGCGACGGCGCGGGCGCCGCCGTGCTGAGCGTCGCCGACGAGGCCGGAATCGGGCCGGTCACCTGGGGCTCCGACCCCACGCGGGGCGACGCCGTCCGGCTGACCGGCGACTGGCACCCGCGCTTCGCCCAGGACGGTCAGACGGTCTTCCGCTGGGCCACGACCGATCTCCCCGCCATCGCCCGGGAGGCATGCGCGCGAGCCGGGCTCGCCCTGTCCGACCTGGCCGGTGTGGTCACCCACCAGGCGAACCTGCGGATCATCGACGCCGTCCTGCGCCAACTCGACCTGCCCGAAGGCGTGGTGATCGCGCAGGACGTCGTGGAGTCCGGCAACACCTCCGCCGCCTCCGTACCGCTCGCTCTGTCCAAGCTCACCGAGCGGCGTGAACTGCCCAGCGGCGCCCCGGTGTTGCTGCTCGCGTTCGGTGGCGGGTTGTCCTGGGCGGGGCAGGTCGTCACCTGTCCCTGAGATACCGGGAGACACGCGCGCTCCGTGAAATCGCCGAAACACCCGGCCCCGCACGCCGTGGGGGTGTGCGGGGCCGGCCGGAGCCTCCGGGACCGTGCGGGGTCAAGGGCCGCACGGGCCCGGAGGCTCCGGAGTGTGGGGGACGGCGGTGTCAGCTGGTCCGGCGGGTCACGAATTCCGCCAGGGCCAGCAGGCCGCCCGCCGTCTCGGGGGCGGGTACGGCGCGGGAGAGTTCCTGGACGGCGCGGGCCATGCGGTCGGCGGCCTCGGCCTGGGCCCAGTCGCGGCCGCCCGCCTGTTCCACGGCCAGGGCCGTGCGGGCGATCTCGCCGTCGGCGTCCGCGTAGGGGCGGGCGTACAGCGTGGCGAGTTCGGCGGCCGCCGGGGTGCCGGAGGTGAGCGCGGCGACGACCGGCAGGGACTTCTTGCGGACCACGAGATCCGCGCCGGCCGGCTTGCCGGTGCGTCTCGGGTCGCCCCATATGCCGATCACGTCGTCGATCAGCTGGAAGGCGAGGCCCGCCTGGCGGCCGAAGCCGTCCATGGCCGCCACTTCGGCGGGGTCCGCGCCCGCGTACAGCGCGCCGAGCGCGCAGGCGCAGCCCAGCAACGCGCCGGTCTTCGCCTCGGCCATGGTGAGCACCTCGGCCAACCCGACCTCGGTGGGCGCGCGTTGCTCCAGGGCCGTGTCGGTGTGCTGGCCCGCGCAGAGTTCGATGACGCACTCCGTGAGACGGGCCGACGCCTCCCGGGCCGCCGGGTGCGGGTCGTCGGCGAGCAGCCGCAGGGCGAGGGCCTGGAGGGCGTCCCCGGCGAGGATCGCGTCGGCGTCGCCGAAGACGGTCCAGGCGGTTGGCCGGTGCCGACGGGTGGTGTCGCGGTCCATCACGTCGTCGTGCAACAGCGTGAAGTTGTGGACCAGTTCGACCGCCGCGGCGGCCCGCACCGCCGCCGCCCGGGCGGACGGGCCGCCCAGCGCGGACGCCGCCGCGAGCACGAGGGCGGGCCGGATCGCCTTGCCCGCGTTGCCCGCCGCCGGAGTGCCGTCCGCGTGCTGCCAGCCGAAGTGGTAGAGCGCGATACGGCGCAGGGGGGCGGGCAGCGACTCGATCGCGGCACGCAGCTCCGGGTCCACCAGCTCCCGGGTCCGCTCCAGCAGGACCGTCGCCTCCTGCCCGTCGACAGCCCCGGAGTCCTCCTCCGCCACCCCGTGCCCATCGAGCGACGACCCGGCAGCCTCCGCCGTACCCCGCCCGTCGAGCGACGACCCGGCAGTCTCCGCCGCGCCCCGCCCGTCGAGCGACCCAGCGACCTTCGTCGCGCCCTGTCCGTCCGGCGACCCGACAGCCCCCGCCGTCCCGTCGAGCGGCCCGGCGGCTTCCGCCGCACCCCGCCCGTCAAGAGCCCCGGTGTCCTCCACCGGCTCCCGTTGCCCCGGCGGACGCGGCGGCGTAACCGCCCTCCCCGCGCCCACCTTCCCCGCGCCCGGCGGGCGCTGTTCCGCCTGGGTCATGAACTCGGTCATAGCTCCCCCTCCCGAAGTGCGAGCGCGTGGCCCCGTCCGGCACGGTGCCGGGCGGGTCCTCCCCCCGAAGGGGTTCCCGCCCCGTGGGGCGGGAACCCGGGTGCACGGTGGCGGGAGGTCACCGCCACCGGCCGATCTCGACGTTCTCCAGCACGCCGAGCGCGTCCGGCACCAGGACGGCCGCCGAGTAGTACGCGGTGACCAGGTAGTTGATGACGGCCTGCTCGTTGATGCCCATGAAGCGGACGGACAGGCTCGGCTCGATCTCGTCCGGGATGCCGGACTGCCTGAGGCCGATGACGCCCTGATCGGCCTCGCCGGTGCGCAGGGCGAGGATCGAGGTCGTGCGGGCCTCGGTGACCGGGATCTTGTTGCACGGGTAGATCGGCACGCCCCGCCAGGTGGGGATGCGGTTGCCGCCGACGTCGATGGTCTCCGGGACCAGTCCGCGCTTGTTCAGCTCGCGCCCGATCGCGGCGATGGCGCGCGGGTGGGCGAGGAGGAACTTGGTGCCCCGGCGGCGGCTGAGCAGTTCGTCCAGGTCGTCCGGGCCGGGGGCGCCGTCGTGCGGCTGGATGCGCTGGTCGTACTCGCAGGCGTGGAGGAGGCCGAACTGCCGGTTGTTGATGAGCTCGTGCTCCTGGCGCTCCTTCAGCGCCTCGACCGTGAGCCGCAGCTGCTGCTCGGTCTGGTTCATGGGCTGGTTGTAGAGGTCGGCGACGCGGGTGTGGATGCGCAGCACGGTCTGGGCGATGCTCAGTTCGTACTCACGCGGGCGGGCCTCGTAGTCCACGAAGGTGTGCGGGATGTCGGGCTCGCCGGAGTGGCCGGCCGCGAGCTCGACCTCCTTCTCGCCGTACTTGTTGGTCCGCTGGTCCGGGATCGCGCGCAACTGCTGGAGGTGGCCGCGCAGCGAGTCGGCGCGCTCGGCCACCTGCTCGAAGTCCTGGCGGGTGAGGATCAGCACCGTGCAGGCGGTGTCCGCGCGGGCGGTGTACTCCCAGATGGCGTCCGGGTCGAGCAGGGACTGCTCGCCGAAGTAGGCGCCGTCGGCGAGGACGCCGAGCACCGCGTCGTCGCCGTAGGGGCCCGTGCCGATCTTCTCGACCCTGCCGTGGGCCAGGAGGTACACCTCGTCGGACTGGCTGCCGAAGGAGGCGATCACCTCGCCGGACGCGAAGTCCCGCTGGCGGCAGCGGCGGGCCAGCTCGGTCAGCACCTCCTCGTCCTCGTAGTCGCGCAGGGCGGGCAGCTCACCCAGCTCGGCCGGGATGACCTCGACCTGGTCGCCCGTCTTCACGAAGGTGACGCGGCCGTCCCCCACGGTGTACGTCAGCCGCCGGTTGACCCGGTACGCGCCGCCCTTCACGTCGACCCAGGGCAGACTGCGCAGCAGCCAGCGGGAGCTGATCTCCTGCATCTGCGGTGCGGACTTGGTGGTGGTGGCCAGGTTCCGCGCCGCCGCCGTGCCGAGTGACTGCTGCGGCTTGGCCTGCTCCGTGCGGACCTCTTCGCCTACCGACATAAGGAAATGCCCTCCCATGTATGCCCGGTGCCCGATCTCGCGGGGCACCGGTCCCACGACCGAGCTTTCCATCACGGAGTGTGCCCGCACCATTACCCGAAAGGAGGGGAATGGATCATCCAACTCCTGGGCAATTGGAGCGACTTTGTCGAGTTCGCGGCCGACCGGCGCCCGCGCCGCAAACACCGCCTGCGCGCCCGCCCCAACTTGTCCGAATCGGCTCGCACACCGTGCGAACGATGTGATCCCGACCCCCCGACCTCGGTAGAAGCAGCGATAAGAACGGGCCGTTCCGGCGGCCCCGCACGCACGGCACGAAGGAGGCGGTCATGTCCTCACCCATGTCCGCGAGCGCGTTTCTGGACGCTCTCAGGCGGGAGGAACTCACGGTCGTCGGCGTCGACGGCTGGCGGCAGCACAGCCGCAACCACAAGGGGCCGTGGGGCCCGGTCCACGGCGTGATGATCCATCACACCGTGACCAGCGGCAGCGAGCGCACCGTGGAGCTGTGCCGCACCGGCCACGACGACCTGCCCGGGCCGCTCTGCCACGGCGTGATCACCAAGGACGGCACGGTCCACCTGGTCGGCTACGGCCGTACGAACCACGCCGGTCTGGGGGACGACGAGGTGCTGCGCGCGGTGATCGCGGAGAAGGGGCTGCCGCCGGACAACGAGGCGAACACCGACGGCAACCGGTACTTCTACGGCTTCGAGTGCGAGAACCTCGGCGACGGCAAGGACCCCTGGCCGGAGGAGCAGCTGGACGCGATCGTGCGGGCCGCCGCGGCCGTCTGCCGCCATCATGGCTGGACGGAGTGGTCGGTCATCGGCCACCTCGAGTGGCAGCCGGGCAAGGTCGACCCGCGCGGCTTCACGATGAAATGGCTGCGGGCGCGGATCAAGGAGCAGCTGAAGGGCTGACCCACGCGCCCCTGAGCGACCCCGGGCGGCCCCGAGCGGCCCCGAGCGCCCCCGCCCGGCCCTCGCGCGACAATGACCCCATGCCCCTCAGCCCCGCCCTCCCCTCCCCCCTCACAGAGATCCAGGACAACCGTTTCTCCCGGCACGGCGTACGCCTCCTGCTCAAGCGGGACGACCTGATCCACCCGGAGCTGATCGGCAACAAGTGGCGCAAGCTGATGCCGAACGTCGAGGCGGCGCGCGGCCGGGAGCTGGTCACCTTCGGCGGGGCCTACTCCAACCATCTGCGCGCCACCGCGGCGGCGGGCCGGCTGCTCGGCTTCGCCACGACCGGGGTGGTGCGCGGCCAGGAGCTGGCGGACCGCCCGCTCAACCCCTCGCTGGCGCGCTGCGCGGCCGACGGAATGCGGCTGCACTTCGTGGACAGGTCGGCGTACCGCCGCAAGGACGAGCCGGAGACTCTCGCGGCGATCCTGCGCGCGGCGGGCGCCGAGGGGGCGTACGTCGTCCCGGAGGGCGGCAGCAACGCCGAGGCGGTACGCGGCTGCCGGGCACTCGGCGCGGAGCTGCGCGACCGGGCCGACGTGATCGCGGTGGCCTGCGGTACGGGCGGCACGCTGGCCGGTCTCGCGGCGGGGCTCGCGCCCGGTCAGCGCGCGCTCGGCGTCCCCGTGCTCAAAGGCGGCTTCATGGAGGGCGGGATACGTGCGCTCCAGGAGCGCGCGTTCGGCGCCCGTACGGGCTCCTGGTCGCTGGACGACCGCTTCCACTGCGGGGGTTACGCGCGGACGACACCGGAGCTGGAGGCGTTCGCCGATGAGTTCGAGAAGCTCCATGGACTGCCCGTGGAGCGGCTGTATGTCGCCAAGTTGCTGTTCGCCCTCACCACGCTCGCGGAAGAGGGCGCCTTCCCGCGCGGGACGAGGGTCGCGGCGGTGATCACCGGGCGCCCCTTGGAGAACCGGGGACTCTTGGAGAATCAGGGCCCCTTGGAGAACCAGTGACCTACCCCGCCTCCCGATAAGCCGCCGCCTCCTCCAGGTCCAGCCTGCGCAGCAGCGCCCGCAGCATCTCGTCGTCGATGTAGCGGTGGTCGCGCAGCCGGACGAAGACCTCGCGTTCGGCGCTGATCATCTCGCGGGAGAGTCTGCGGTAGGTGTCGTCGACGGATTCACCGGTGACCGGGTTGACCTGGCCGAGCCGTTCCCAGACCGCGTTGCGGCGGCGCTCCAGGACGGCGCGCAGCCGGTCGGCGAGCGGGGCGGGCAGGGTGTTGCGCTCGTCGGACAGGAGGGCGTCGAGCCGGGACTCGGCGGCGAGCGACGCCTGTGCCTGGGCGTTGGCCTCGGCCAGGGTCTCGGCCTGCTGGTCGCGCCCGGGGAACTTCAGGAGGCGGATCAGCGGGGGCAGCGACAGCCCCTGGACGACGAGCGTGCCGATGACGGTCGTGAAGGTCAGGAAGAGGATCAGGTTGCGCTGCGGGAAGGGCTCGCCCCCGTGCACGGTGGCCGGGATGGAGAAGGCGATGGCGAGCGAGACCACGCCGCGCATTCCGGCCCAGCCGGTGACCAGGGCGCCCCGCCAGGTCGGGTTCTCCTCGCGGGTTCGCACGCGCTCCGAGAGGATGCGGGGCAGGAAGGCCGCCGGGTAGACCCAGACGAACCGGGCCAGGACGACGACCGCGAAGAGGGCGACGGCGTACCCGGCGGCGGCCGCGGCCTCGTACGCGCCGAGTCCCTGGATGACGCCGTGCAGCTGGAGGCCGATCAGGGCGAAGACGGCGGACTCCAGGATGAAGGCGACCATCTTCCACACGGCCTCCTCCTGGAGGCGGGTGGCGAAGTCGACCTCCCACGCGCGGTGGCCGAGGTAGAGCGCGACGACCACGACCGCGAGCACCCCGGAGGCGTGCAGCTGCTCGGCGATGCCGTAGGCGACGAAGGGGATGAGCAGGGAGAGGGTGTTCTGGAGGAGGGGTTCCTTCAGATGGGTGCGCAGCCAGTGCAGCGGCGCCATGAGGACGAGGCCGACGCCGACCCCGCCGACGGCGGCGAGCAGGAACTCCTCCACCCCGCCGGACCAGGTGGCGCCCTCCCCGATGGCGGCGGCGAGGGCGACCTTGTAGGCGGTGATGGCGGTGGCGTCGTTCAGCAGGGACTCGCCCTGGAGGATCGTCGTGATCCGGGACGGCAGCCCGACCCGGCGTGCCACGGCGGTGGCCGCGACGGCGTCGGGCGGCGCCACGACCGCGCCGAGGACCAGGGCGGCGGTCAGCGGCAGCCCGGGGACCAGCAGATGCGCGGCCCAGCCGACGGCCACGGTCGCGAAGAGCACATAGCCGACCGAGAGCAGGGCCACCGGGCGCACCTGGGCGCGCAGGTCGAGGTAGGAGCTGTCGGTCGCGGAGGTGTACAGCAGCGGGGGCAGCAGCAGCGGCAGGACGACCTCGGGTTCGAGGGTGTAGTCCGGCACCCCGGGGATGTACGACGCGGCGAGGCCGACGGCGACCAGCAGCAGCGGTGCCGGTACGGGGGTGCGCCGGGCCGCGCCGGCGACGGCGGCGCTGCCCGCCACCAGCAACAGCAGCGGCATCACGTCCATGGTCCTCGCCCGCCCTCGTTTTTCCGCGCGGCCACCCGCGCACCCGACGTAATCTGGCAATCATGAAACAGTGCACGCACGTCGACGCGCTGCCGCTCCCGGAACCCGGACCGCTCAGCGAGACGTGCCTGGAGTGCCTGGCGGACGGGACGGACCCGGTGCAGCTGCGGATCTGCCTGACCTGTGGCCACATCGGCTGCTGCGACTCGTCGCCGAACCGGCACGCGACCAAGCACCACGCGGACTCGGGCCACCCCGTGATGCGGACGTACGAACCGGGCGAGGACTGGCGGTGGTGCTTCGTCGACCACGTACTCGTATGACCACGAACGTGACCGCGACCGTGACCGCGCATATGACCGCGGACGTGACCATGAACGCGCGTGTGACAGGCACTCCGACCTCGGACGGTTCGACCGCCTGACGCCTGGGTACGTCAACCCGGCGCGCGCTCTTCCCATTTGGACCCGCAAACCCCCTAGACACGGAGCGTATTCAGAGTTTTACTGTGAGTGACGCCAGGGGGTCGGGGTCATGGGGACAGGGACGTTCCGGGCGCGATAGCGTCACCGCGGAACCACCAACGCGTTACGCCGGGGGGCGACCCTCGGCCCCGTAAAGCTTGTACCACCATGGAGGTGAGGGTGTCCCAGATCGCGGGCGAGCCCACGGCGAACCAGGACTTCGTGGAAGTCCGTCTGCCGGCCGCGGGTGCCTACCTGTCGGTGCTGCGGACGGCCACGGCCGGTCTGGCGGCCCGTTTGGACTTCACCCTGGACGAGATCGAGGACCTGCGCATCGCGGTCGACGAGGCCTGCGCGATCCTCCTCCAGCAGGCCGTGCCGGGGTCCGTGCTGAGCTGTGTCTTCCGGCTCGTCGACGACTCGCTGGAGGTCACGGTCTCGGCGCCGACGACCGACGGCCACGCCCCGTCGCGGGACACGTTCGCCTGGACCGTTCTGTCGGCCCTGGCGGGCAAGGTCTCGTCCGCCGTGGACGAGGACCGGACCGTGTCGATCAGCCTGTACAAACAACGCGGCGCGGGCCCCGGCCCGGCGTGAGGAACGGGGACGGTCCGGTGCGGGACGAAGAGCGCGGCACAAGGCGGCTGCCGACCGGGGAGACGGGTGCTCCCCGCTCGGGCGAGGCCGAGAACCCGAGGCAGGGCCCGGCGGACGTACCCCGGCACATGGCCGACGGCATCGACGGCATTCCCGAGCAGGCCAGGCCCCACCCGGAGGACGACTCCGCGCGGGCCGTCGGCGAGGGGACCGTGCGGAGCGCGCCCTTGGGGCAGCGCGGCAGCGGCGGCACGGCCGCCCGCGCCGGGGCGAGGGCTCGGGGAAGGGCTACGGGCGGGACGATGAGCGAGCACGAGCGACACGCCGAGGACGCGGCGCCGGGCACGACGGAGGCCGTGCGCGCGGCCCCGCACGACCCGCACGACCGCAGCGGCGCCCGTGCGCTGTTCATCGAGCTGCGCGGTCTGGCGGACGGCACCCCGGAGTACGCGGAGCTGCGCAACCGGCTGGTCCGGATGCATCTGCCGCTCGTCGAGCACTTGGCGCGCCGCTTCCGCAACCGCGGCGAGCCGCTGGACGACCTCACCCAGGTCGCCACCATCGGTCTGATCAAGTCCGTGGACCGGTTCGACCCCGAGCGCGGGGTCGAGTTCTCCACGTACGCCACCCCGACGGTCGTCGGCGAGATCAAGCGGCACTTCCGGGACAAGGGCTGGGCGGTCCGGGTGCCGCGCCGGCTCCAGGAGCTGCGGCTCGCGCTGACCACGGCGACGGCGGAGCTGTCGCAGCAGCACGGCCGCTCCCCCACGGTGCACGAGCTGGCCGAGAAGCTGGCCATCTCCGAGGAGGAGGTCCTGGAGGGCCTGGAGTCGGCGAACGCCTACTCCACGCTGTCCCTGGACGTCCCCGACACCGACGACGAGTCCCCGGCGGTCGCGGACACCCTCGGCGCCGAGGACGAGGCGCTGGAGGGCGTGGAGTACCGCGAGTCGCTGAAGCCGCTCCTGGAGGACCTGCCGCCCCGGGAGAAGCGCATCCTGCTTCTGCGCTTCTTCGGGAACATGACCCAGTCGCAGATCGCACAGGAGGTCGGCATCTCGCAGATGCACGTCTCGCGGCTGCTGGCCCGCACGCTGGCGCAGCTGCGGGAGAAGCTCCTGGTCGAGGAGTAGCCCTCGGGAAACACGAAGCCCCCGCCGAGGCGGGGGCTTCGCGCGTACGACCGCCGGGCCGGGTCTCAGCCCGCCCGGCCCGGCCCCTTGATGTCGAGGGCCCGGGCCGTGGCCGGGTTGACCAGGAGGACCAGGGAGGCCACGGCCACCGCAGCGAGGACGATGCCGGCCGGGATGGCCACGCTGTCGGCCTTGAGCAGGTTGTAGGCGACCGGCAGGGCCAGGATCTGGGTGATGACGGCGGGGCCCCGGCTCCAGCGGCGCATGAGGAACAGCCCGCGCGCGGCGAGCAGCGGCAGGAGCGCGAGCACTGCCAGGGTGATCCCGCCGGTGACGGCCTGCTGGCGGTCGTCCGGGGAGCCGGTGAGGCCGAGCACGAGTATCCATACGGCCGCGATCACCAGTCCGGCGCCCTCCACGGCGGCCAGCGCGGCGGCCCAGGTCAGCCGGCGCGGGCGGGGAGTGGGGGCCGCTGCGGCCTCGGCGGGGTCCGGGGCGGAAGTCTGCTCGCTGCTCACCCGAGAAGGGTAGCCCTGTGCCCGAGGGGCGCCGGGCGGTGCGTGGCGAGGCTCACGCCGTCTTCTCTTACCC
Source organism: Streptomyces sp. NPDC026659 (assembly GCF_040638245.1). Classification (NCBI taxonomy): domain Bacteria; kingdom Bacillati; phylum Actinomycetota; class Actinomycetes; order Kitasatosporales; family Streptomycetaceae; genus Streptomyces; species Streptomyces sp. NPDC026659. Next base: position 180,784 of record NZ_JBEZXY010000002.1, read on the forward strand.
GATCCTCAACTCGCTCTGGGCCCGATACCCCCCAGTAGGTACGCTGCCAGTCATGCGTGCACTTCTCGTGGTCAATCCGGCGGCAACCACCACCAGCGCACGCAGACGCGATGTGCTGATCCACGCCCTGGCGAGCGAGATGAAGCTGGAGGCGGTCACCACCGAGTACCGCGGCCACGCGCGCGATCTGGCCCAGTCGGCTGCGGAGAGTGACGACATCGACATGGTCGTGGCCCTCGGCGGCGACGGCACGGTGAACGAGGTGGTCAACGGCCTGCTGCACGCGGGCCCCGACCTGGAGCGGCTGCCCGGTCTCGCCGTGGTGCCCGGCGGTTCCACCAATGTCTTCGCCCGCGCGCTCGGGCTGCCCAACGATCCGGTCGAGGCGACCGGCGCCCTCCTCGACGCGCTGCGCGAGGGCCGGGAGCGGGTGGTCGGGCTCGGTCTGACCTCCGGGACGCCGGGTACGGCGGACGAGGCGGTGCCGGAGCGCTGGTTCACCTTCAATGCCGGTCTCGGCTTCGACGCGGGCGTGGTCGGCCGGGTCGAGCGGGAGCGCGAGCGCGGCAGGAAGTCGACGCACGCCCTCTACGTGCGCCAGGTGGTACGGCAGTTCCTCGGTGAGCCCAACCGCCGGCACGGCACGATCGAGCTGGAGCGGCCGGGCGCCGACCCGGTGGCGGACCTGGTTGTCGCCATAGTCTCGAACACGTCCCCCTGGACCTATCTCGGCAATCGCCCGATGTACACGTCGCCTAAGGCGTCGTTCGATAAAGGGCTCGACGTACTCGGCCTAAGTCGCTTGTCCACGGCCGCCGTTGCCCGGTATGCGACCCAGTTGCTCACTTCGTCCCCCGAGCGTGGACCCCATGGGAGACATGCTTTCTCCCTGCACGATCTGGACCGCTTCACCTTGCATTCGAAGGTCCCTCTGCCCCTCCAGATGGACGGCGACCACCTAGGGCTGCGGACGAGCGTGACGTTCACAGGCGTTCGCCGTGCACTGCGTGTGATTGTGTGAGCGGAACAGGCAAAAGTCCTTTCACTCGAACGTTTAGGCCAGGGTCCACCCCATGGAAGTACGGCTGTGACCTAGTCGACACCGAGGAATCAAAAAAAATCTTCCGGAAGGGGTTGTATCCGTCGCCGAGGTTTGCGAGTCTCTACGTGGCGATCGGGACGGCCCGCAGAATCGGCGTCCACTGATCACCGATCTCCCTTCAATCCACAGGACCACACCGGGACAACTCGGCAGTCGGCCCTTCACTTGTTGGGGGACTCGTGAAAGCGTTCACATTCACAAGCAACTTGCACGTAATACCTGCACGTACCAAGGAGAGGTAGCAGCCATGGACTGGCGTCACAACGCCGTTTGCCGCGAGGAAGACCCCGAGCTCTTCTTCCCCATCGGCAACACCGGTCCTGCGCTGCTGCAGATCGAGGAAGCCAAGGCCGTCTGCCGTCGCTGCCCCGTCATGGAGCAGTGTCTGCAGTGGGCGCTCGAGTCCGGCCAGGACTCCGGCGTCTGGGGTGGTCTCAGCGAGGACGAGCGCCGCGCCATGAAGCGCCGCGCCGCCCGCAACCGGGCTCGTCAGGCCTCCGCCTGACACTCCCACCCCTGCTGACAGCCTGAGCTTGGCGGCGCGCACACCACGTGCGCTTCTCCCGCCCCCGAGCCGCAGCGCGCAGTTCCCCGATGCTCCTCCAGGTCCCGGCTCCGGCCGGGCGGGGGGGTGCCCCCACCGAGGGGCAACAGCAACGAGCACGAGCCTCGGACCACCAGTGGTCCGAGGCTTTTCGCTTGCCCGGGCCGGAGCGGGCCGGGGGAAAACCGGCCCGACGCCCCTATCGCTGCGGCCGCACCGGGATGTCCAGGATCACCCGCGTCCCGCGCTCGGGCCCCGGCACCATGTCGAAGGTGCCGCTCAACTCGCCCTCCACCAGCGTCCGTACGATCTGGAGGCCGAGGTTGCCCGCGGTGTGCGGGTCGAAGCCCTCGGGCAGGCCCACGCCGTCGTCCTGGACGGTGACCAGCAGGCGGCCCTCCTTGGTGGTGCCGCCGCGGACCGCCGAGACCTCGACGGTTCCGGTGTCGCCCTCGCGGAAGCCGTGCTCCAGGGCGTTCTGCAGGACCTCGGTGAGGACCATCGACAGGGGGGTGGCCACCTCGGCGTCGAGTACGCCGAAGCGTCCGCTGCGCCGGCCGGTGACACGGCCGGGAGAGATCTCGGCGACCATGGCGAGCACGCGGTCGGCGATCTCGTCGAACTCGACCCGCTCGTCCAGGTTCTGGGAGAGCGTCTCGTGCACGATGGCGATCGAGCCGACCCGGCGCACCGCCTCCTCCAGCGCCTCCCGGCCGCGCTCGGACTCGATCCGGCGGGCCTGGAGCCGCAAAAGGGCGGCCACGGTCTGGAGGTTGTTCTTCACCCGGTGGTGGATTTCCCGGATGGTCGCATCCTTGGTGATCAATTCCCGTTCGCGGCGCCGCAGTTCGGTGACGTCGCGGCAGAGCACCAGGGAACCGATGCGGGTGTCCTTGGGCTTGAGCGGAATCGTCCGGAACTGGATGACCCCGTCATTCGCCTCGATCTCGAACTCGCGGGGCGCCCAGCCGCTGGCCAGCTTGGCGAGCGCTTCGTCCACCGGGCCCCGGGTGGGGGCGAGTTCGGCGGTGGTGGTGCCGAGGTCGTGGCCGACCAGGTCGGCGGCGAGGCCGAGGCGGTGGTAGGCGGAGAGCGCGTTCGGGGAGGCGTACTGGACGATGCCGTCCGCGTCCAGCCGGATCAGTCCGTCCCCGGCACGCGGGGAGGCGTCCATGTCGACGTGCTGGCCGGGGAAGGGGAAGGTCCCGGCCGCGATCATCTGCGCGAGGTCGGAGGCGCTCTGGAGGTAGGTCAGCTCCAGCCGGCTCGGGGTGCGCACGGTCAGCAGGTTGGTGTTGCGGGCGATCACACCGAGGACGCGGCCGTTGCGGCGCACCGGGATGGACTCGACCCGTACGGGGACCTCCTCGCGCCACTCCGGGTCGCCCTCGCGGACGATGCGCCCCTCGTCCAGCGCCGCGTCCAGCAGGGGACGGCGGCCGCGCGGCACGAGGTGCCCGACCATGTCGTCCTGGTAGGAGGTGGGGCCGGTGTTGGGGCGCATTTGCGCCACCGAGACGTAGCGGGTGCCGTCCTCGGTGGGGACCCACAGGACCAGGTCGGCGAAGGAGAGGTCGGAGAGCAGTTGCCACTCCGACACCAGCAGGTGAAGCCACTCGAGGTCGGAGTCGTCGAGCGCGGTGTGCTGGCGGACCAGTTCGTTCATGGAGGGCACGAGTGCGAGCGTACCGGGGCACTCGGAGCGGCCGGAAAACACCCGCGGGCCGCGGCGCCTGAGAGGGACCCTCAGCCCTCCCGGCACCGCAGCCCGGAGCATCATCGGCCGTGGGGTGTGCGGTCCCGGTCGGCCGAAGGCCGAGGAGCCGGGGCAGTCAGGGCAGAGAGCACCGGTTCCTCGAATCCGCCTTCCTGTGCGGGGAAGACGGAGGCTTTACAGCTGTTCGCCCTGCGGTGTTCGTTGCCTGCATTGTGGACTAGACCACGCTGGCATGTCCATGCATGAAGCAGCGTGGATCGCACCGTGAAGCATGGATGACGGCACGGGCAACGGACGGCGGGGCCAGGTGGCACCCGATGCCACGCAGCCTAGCCCGGGGGTACCGCTCAGGGGAGCGGTAGGCCAGGGCGATTTACGCCACGCGGGTGCACGGGGGCGCGCGAGGAGGGCACCCAGTGCCGTCACGCCTCCCCCGCGGAGCCGGTCCGGGAGGGGCCCCTCTGCTAGATTGGTCTAAACCACATGGCGACGCGCGGCACGCGCTCCCCCATCCCGGCCCTCTTCAGAACGGCAGGCCCCAGCGTGGAAGTTGTCATCGTTCCGGACGCGGCGGCGGGCGGCGAGCTGATAGCCGAGGCCATGGCCCAGCTGCTGCGACGCAAGCCCGACGCCCTGCTCGGCGTGGCCACCGGCTCCACCCCCCTGCCCGTCTACCAGGCACTGACCGCCAAGGTGCGCTCCGGCGCCGTCGACACCTCGCGCGCCCGGATCGCCCAGCTCGACGAGTACGCGGGACTGCCCGCCGACCACCCCGAGTCCTACCGCTCGGTGCTGCGCCGCGAGGTCCTCGAACCGCTCGGCATCCCGATGGACGCCTTCATGGGCCCCGACGGCACGGCCGAGGACGTCCAGGCGGCCTGCGAGGCGTACGACCGCGCCCTCGCCGAGGCCGGCGGCGTGGACCTCCAACTGCTCGGGATCGGCACGGACGGGCACATCGGCTTCAACGAGCCGTGCTCCTCGCTCGCCTCGCGCACCCGGATCAAGACGCTGACCGAGCAGACCCGCGTCGACAACGCGCGCTTCTTCGACGGCGACATCGAGCAGGTCCCGCACCACGTCATCACCCAGGGCATCGGCACCATCCTGGAGGCCCGGCACCTGGTGCTGCTCGCGACCGGCGAGGGCAAGGCGGACGCGGTGGCCGCGACCGTCGAGGGCCCGGTGGCGGCGGTGTGCCCGGCCTCCGCGCTCCAGCTGCACCCGCACGCCACGGTGGTCGCCGACGAGGCGGCCGCGTCCAAGCTGAAGCTGGCCGACTACTTCCGGCACACCTACGCGCACAAGCCGGCCTGGCAGGGCATCTGACCCGCCGACCCGCCGGGGGCCGCTCGGCCCCCGGCGCGATCCCGGCACACCCCTGGAACAACCCCCGCCTCAGGCCCCCGCGATGACCTCCGCCGCCGCCTGCCCGCAGACCCGGGCCGCGCCGTGGGTCGCGACGTGCAGGGCGCCCCGGGCGGGGGCCCGCGGCACGCCCATCTCCACCACGACCGTGTCGGGGCGGGCCGCGAGCAGGGTGTCCAGGGCGGCCGACATCCAGGGGTGACGGTGTTCGTCGCGGACCACGGCGACGATCCGGCTCTCCCCCGCCTCCGCCAGCGCCTCCTCGCCCGCCTTCTCCCCGGCGAAGCCGCCGGTGCGGGTGCCCGGCAGCAGCCGGGCCAGGTCGGCGGCCACGCCCCAGGGCGTCTGGTCGCCGACCGCGATGTTGGCGACGGGTGTGAACGCGGCGACGTACGGCGCCCCGGTGAGCGGGGTGAAGGTCTCGCCGCCGGTCACCCGCAGGGCCCGGCGGGCCGCGCGCAGCCCCACCCCGGTGTCGGGCGCGGTGTCGGCCCCGGCCGTCCCGGTGCCCCAGGCGGCCAGTTCGCGCACCCGGCGGGCCGCGTCCGCGAGCCGTTCCTCGGCGAGTTCGCCGGAGCGCACCGCCTCGACCAGCGCGTCCCGCAGCCGTCGTACCGTCTCGTCGTCCGCGAGGCCGCCGCCCACGCAGATCGCGTCGGCACCGGCGGCGATGGCGAGGACGCTGCCGCGCTCGATGCCGTAGGTGCCGGAGATGGCGCGCATCTCCATGCCGTCGGTGACGATGAGGCCCTCGTAGCCGAGTCCGTCGCGCAGCAGACCGGTGAGGATCGGCCGGGAGAGGGTCGCGGGGCGGTCCGGGTCCAGGGCGGGGACGAGGATGTGGGCGCTCATCACCGCGCGCGTGCCCGCCTCGATGGCCGCCCGGAAGGGGGCGAGGTCGCGGCGGTCCAGCGTGTCCGCGTCCACGTCGATGCGGGGCAGCGCGTGGTGGGAGTCCACGGCGGTGTCGCCGTGGCCGGGGAAGTGCTTGGTGCAGGCGGCGACCCCGGCCGACTGGAGGCCGGTCACGTACGCGGCGGTGTGCCGGGCGACCAGGTCGGTGTCGGCGCCGAAGGAGCGGACGCCGATGACCGGGTTGGCGGGGTTGGAGTTGACGTCGGCGGAGGGGGCCCAGTTGAGGTGGACCCCGCAGGCGGCCAGGCGGCGGCCCAGCTCCCGGGCGACCGCGCGGGTCAGCTCCACGTCGTCCACCGCGCCGAGGGCGTGGTTGCCCGGGAAGGACGAGCCGGTACGGGCCTCAAGGCGGGTGACGTCGCCGCCCTCCTCGTCGATGGCGACCAGGACGTCGGGGCGTTCCGCGCGCAACTGTGCGGTGAGCGCGGACAGTTGCTCGGGCGAGGTGATGTTGCGGCCGAACAGGCCGACCGAGGCCAGGCCCTCGCCGAGGCGGCGCAGCAGCCAGTCGGGGGCGGTGGTGCCGGTGAAGCCGGGCTGGAGGACGGTCAGCGCGTCCCGGGTGAGGGTGTCGCTGCCGCGGGCGAGTGTCGTCATCGGTGGCGTTATCCCTTCACGGCGCCCGCGGTCAGGCCCGCGGCCATCTTGCGCTGGATGATGAGGAACAGGACGACGATCGGCACGGCCATCATCGTGGCGCCGGCCATCATCGGGGCGTATTCGGTGCCGTTCTTGGTGGTGAAGTTGCCGAGCCACACGGTGGCCGTCTGGTGCTCCTGGCTGAGCAGCATCAGGGCGTAGAGGTACTCGTTCCACGCCTGGATGAAGCCGTAGACCGAGGTGGCGACCATGCCGGGGGCCAGCAGCGGGAAGACCACGCGCAGGAAGGCACCGGTGCGCGAGCAGCCGTCCACCATGGCGGCCTCCTCCAGCTCGCGCGGGATGTTGACGATGAAGCCGCGCAGGGTCCACACCGTGAACGGGAGGATGAAGGTCAGGTACGTGATGATCAGGCCGGGGAGTCTGTCGTACTGGCCCAGGTCGTTGAGCAGCAGGAAGACCGGGATGATCATGGCGACGAGCGGGACCATCTGCACCGCGAGGATGCCGACGATGACGACCTTGCGGCCGCGGAAGGCGAAGCGGGAGATGGCGAGCGCGGCGAGCGTGCCGACGACGAGGCCGATCAGCACGACGGAGACGGACACCACGAGGCTGCGGCCGACCGGGCCCCAGAAGTCCGCGATGGCCAGCGCGCGGCGGAAGTTGGCGAGGGTGAACCCCGTGGGCAGCAGACTGGGGTCGGGGTCGATGGCGTCCTTGGCCGGCTTGATGGCCGTGTCGAGCATCCAGTAGACCGGGAAGCCGAGCGAGACGAAGACGAACAGGCCGAGGGCGTTCCAGCCGAACCGGGCCGTGCGGCGGCGGGGGGCGTGGGAAGCCGGTGCGCTCATTCGACCTCTCCGATCTTCAGCATCTGGCGCATGTAGACGGCGACCACGGCGAGCATCAGCAGGATGGTGACGACGGCGATGGCCGAGCCCTGCGCGTAGTCGTTGACCACGAAGGCGCGGTCGAAGGAGTAGGTGGTCAGCAGCTGGAACTCGGGTTCGGGGTGGCCGCCGCGCATCACGAAGACCTGCGGGAAGACACCCATGTCCCAGATGACCGACAGGGTCGTGAGCATCACGAGGACCGGCTTGAGGATCGGCAGGGTGACATGGCGGAAGACGCCCCAGGCGCCAGCACCGTCGAGCCGGGCCGCCTCCTCCAGCTCTTTCGGGACCTGGGTGAGTCCGGCGCTGAGCGTGATGATCACGAAGGGCACCGCGCCCCAGACCACCAGGAGCATGATGACCGCGAGCCCCTGCGGCCCGCTCGCGAACCAGTTGTGGCCCACCATGTCGACGCCGGGGAGCTTGCTGAGCAGGGCGTTGAGGATGCCGTAGTCGGAGTCGAAGAGCCACTTGAAGACGGTGGTGGCGACGATGACGGGCATGCCCCAGCTGGCCACCAGGACGATGTTGACCAGGGTGCGGACCCAGCCGGAGACCCGCTGGAGCAGCAGGGCGACCAGCATCCCGAGGACCATGGTGAGGATCACCGAGCCGCCCGCGAAGATCAGTGTGCGCAGGACGACCTGCCAGAACTCGCCGTCGCCGAGCACCGCCGAGAAGTTGTCCAGGCCCACGGACTCCGGCGGCTGGAAGCCCCACAGCTGGGACTGGCCGAACTTCTGGAACGACAGGGTGACCAGGCGGACCAGCGGATAGCCCATGACGAGGGCGAGGACCAGCAGACAGGGCGCGAGCAGCAGCCAGGGCGTGGTCGCGTCGCCCTTCGCGCCAGGCCGGCGCGTTCCGTCCGGTGCGGCGGGAGGCGGTGCCTGGGGCGGTGGCGGCACCTTGGCCGGGGTGGTCGTGTCTGCGGCACTCATCGCGCGCTCCTCAGCGGTCCCTCTGGTCGTACGCGGGCGGCGGCCGCGCGGTGGGGCGGTCGTACGCGGGCGGCCGCGCGGCGGGCGGGCGGCCGGTCCCCGCGCGGTGGGAAGTGCGCGGGCACCGGCCCCGGTTCGGTCCGGGGCCGGTGTGCTCCGCGCTCGGGTCACTACTTGTTGTTGATGACCTTGTCGATCGCGGCGTCGGCCTGCTTCGCGGCGTCGGCGGGCGACTGCTTGCCGGTGCCGATGCTCTGCAGCATGTTCTGCAGGATCTGCGCCTTCTCGACCTGGCCCCAGCCGGGCGCCATCGGCACGAACCAGCTGGACTCGGCCGCGACGGCCGGTACGGCGGTCGCCGGGTCGTTCTTCAGGGTGGCGAGGTCGGACTTGTTGTTGGGCAGGTTGCCCTTGGCCATCAGGCCCTTCTGCCCGGAGGGGCCGGTGTAGGCGGCGATCCACTCGGCGGCCAGCCCCTGGGCCCTGGACTTGACCGGGACGGCGAGGTCGGAGCCGCCGAGGAAGACCGGCATGTTCTTGCCGGAAGGACCGGGCATCACGAAGTTCTCGAGCTTGTCCTTGAGCCCGCCGACCTTGTCGGTCTTGGGGTCGGCCGCGGTCGCGCCCTCCCAGGCGGCGCCGAAGATCATGGCGGAGTTGCCCTGGCCGAACACGATGGGACGGTCGGACTCGTCCTTGGTCTTGTCGCCGTGCATGTACGTGTCGAGGACGGTCTTGAACTCGGTCAGGCCCTTGAGGGACTCGGGCGAGGACAGGCTCGCCTTCCACTGGCCGCCGCTCTCCTTGGCGATGGCGCCGCCCGCGTCGTAGACGAAGGACATGGCGGCGTACCAGTCGCGGGAGGGCTGGTACCAGGCGCTGAACTTGTCGCCCTTCTTCTTCTGGATCTTGTCCAGGTCGGCGGTCAGCTCGGCGTAGGTCTTCGGCACCGCCTTGACGCCGGCCGCGGCGGCGACGTCCTTGCGCCAGGTGGCGACCCGGCCGCCCGCGTAGTACGGCACGCCGTAGGTCTTGCCCTGGTACGTCACCGAGGCCTTGAGGCCGTCGAGCCAGTCGGCGGACTGGGTGAACTTGCCCGCGTCCAGCGGGGCGAAGGCGCCCTTGACCATGTAGCCGAGCATCTCGGTGTTGCCCATCTCGACCACGTCGGGGGCCTTGTCGGTGGCGAGGACGGCGTCGAGCTTGGTGTTCTTGTCCGGCCAGCCGTAGTACTCGTGCTTGATCTTCAGGCCGGGGTGCGCCTTGACGAGGGCCGCGTCGGCTTCCTTCACCAGCTCGGGCCAGTTGTTCTGGGCGTCGACGGTGAGCCAGACGGTCAGCTCCTTGGCGTCCGCCCCCTTGTTGTCGTTCTCGCTCCCGCACGCCGCGACCGAGACGATCATGCCCGCGATGCCGATCGCGGCTGTCAGTCTGCGCTTCACGCCACCCTCCTCAAGGGATGCCACCCACCCCCCTGCCTCCCCCGCGACGCACGGCTGCGCGCCGTACCACCCGTGGGACCGGGAACTGGACCAATGGTGTAGACCAGCACCGGGAGCCTGACCCACCCCAATGAGCATGTCAAGGGTGTTCCTGCGGGCCACGGGCGTCCGTGATGCGACCGAGATATGCAGGGACCTTTCATTGCTCAAGCGACAGATCGGACGGACCAGTTCCGGTGGACCACTGGCAGGAAATGCGGTGTGGACTAGACCAGCAGAAGTAGCGGCGGTATACAGGGAGGTCACGGAGCGTGCGGCTGGAACGGGTCGCGCGCGGCCGTGCCACGATGTGGGCCGTGGCCGATGGACGTCGGTCGCTTTCGGCGTCCGGAGCCGGGAAGGCAGAGCATGAGCACCGATGTCAGCAGGGCGGAGAACGAGGCCGGCGCGACCGTCCGTACCGCGCGCGTGCCCAAGTACTACCGTCTGAAGAAGCATCTGCTGGACATGACGGAGACGCTTCCCCCCGGCACCCCCGTCCCGCCCGAGCGCGCGCTGGCCGCCGAGTTCGACACCTCCCGCACCACCGTCCGCCAGGCCCTCCAGGAACTGGTCGTCGAGGGACGCCTCGAACGCATCCAGGGCAAGGGCACCTTCGTCGCCAAGCCCAAGGTCTCCCAGGCGCTCCAACTGACCTCGTACACCGAGGACATGCGCGCCCAGGGCCTGGAGCCGACCTCGCAGCTCCTCGACATCGGGTACGTCACGGCCGACGACCGGCTCGCCGGGCTGCTGGACATCACCGCGGGCGGGCGCGTGCTGCGCATCGAGCGGCTGCGCATGGCGAACGCCGAGCCGATGGCCATAGAGACCACCCACCTCTCCGCCAAGCGCTTTCCCGCGCTGCGCCGTTCGCTGGTGAAGTACACCTCGCTCTACACCGCGCTCGCCGAGGTCTACGACGTCCATCTCGCCGAGGCCGAGGAGACCATCGAGACCTCGCTCGCCACCCCGCGCGAGGCCGGACTGCTCGGCACCGACGTGGGCCTGCCCATGCTGATGCTGTCCCGCCACTCCCTGGACCGCGAGGGCAATCCGGTCGAGTGGGTGCGCTCGGTGTACCGGGGCGACCGCTACAAGTTCGTGGCCCGACTGAAGCGCCCGATGGACTGAGAATCCCGTCGCCCCAGGACTGACCTGCGACGCTCTCACCGATCCCCGCACCTCACAGCGGTATATCAATACACGGACGAGGGGTTCCGCTCCCGCCTGCCGTCACCTAAATTGCCAGCGCATCACGCAGTGATCAACGCTGATCAACGAGGGGACGGAGCGGTGGCATGTCCGAATCACCCGAAGTGAGGCCCCCGGTGGTGACACCGGTGCGTGTCGTCATAGGCCTGTGTCTTCTCGCGCCGTTCGTCGCGATGCTGTGGGTCGGCTCGTTCTCGAAGACGGACCCGGCCTTCATCGGCATCCCGTTCTTCTACTGGTACCAGATGCTGTGGGTGCTGGTCTCGACCTCGCTCACGATGCTGGCGTACCAGCTGTGGCAGCGTGACCAGCGCGCCCGCAAGGCCCAGAGCGGGGGTGCGTCCCAGTGAAGGACGGCGTCAACGGCGTGGCGCTCGGCGTCTTCGTCTTCTTCTTCCTGGCCGTCACGGTCGTGGGATTCATGGCCGCGCGCTGGCGCAAGGCCGAGAACGAGCACTCGCTGGACGAATGGGGCCTCGGCGGCCGCTCGTTCGGCACCTGGATCACCTGGTTCCTGCTGGGCGGCGACCTCTACACGGCGTACACCTTCGTCGCCGTGCCCGCCGCGATCTACGCGGCCGGTGCCGCCGGGTTCTTCGCGGTGCCGTACACGATCCTGGTGTACCCGCTGATCTTCACCTTCCTGCCCCGGCTGTGGTCGGTCTCGCACCGCCACGGGTACGTCACCACCTCGGACTTCGTGCGCGGGCGGTTCGGCTCGAAGGGCCTGTCGCTGGCGGTGGCGGTCACCGGCATCCTGGCGACCATGCCGTACATCGCGCTCCAGCTGGTCGGCATCCAGGCCGTCCTGGACGTGATGGGCGTGGGCGGCGGCGAGAACACCAACTGGTTCGTGAAGGACCTGCCGCTGCTGATCGCCTTCGGTGTGCTCGCGGCCTACACCTACTCCTCGGGCCTGCGCGCCCCGGCGCTGATCGCGTTCGTGAAGGACGCGCTGATCTACATCGTCATCGCCGTGGCGATCATCTACATCCCGATCAAGCTGGGCGGCTTCGAGCACATCTTCGCCGCCGCCGACAAGAAGTTCACGACGGCGGGCGCGGGCGGTCTGGTCCCGGCCCCGGCGGGCCAGTGGACGTACGCCACGCTGGCGTTGGGCTCGGCGCTCGCGCTGTTCATGTACCCGCACTCGATCACCGCGACCCTGTCGTCCAAGAGCCGTGACGTGATCCGCCGCAACACCACGATCCTGCCGCTGTACTCCCTGATGCTGGGCCTGCTCGCGCTGCTCGGCTTCATGGCGATCGCGGCCGGGGTGAAGGTGACCAACGGGCAGTTGGCGATCCCGCAGCTGTTCGAGGACATGTTCCCGTCCTGGTTCGCGGGTGTGGCCTTCGCGGCGATCGGCATCGGCGCGCTGGTCCCGGCGGCCATCATGTCGATCGCGGCCGCGAATCTGTTCACCCGGAACATCTACAAGGACTTCATCAAGCCGGACGCCACGCCCAAGCAGGAGGCGCAGGTCTCCAAGCTGGTGTCGCTGCTGGTGAAGGTGGGCGCGCTGGCCTTCGTCCTCACCATGGACAAGACGGTGGCGATCAACTTCCAGCTCCTGGGCGGCATCTGGATCCTCCAGACCTTCCCGTCGCTGGTCGGCGGTCTGTTCACCCGCTGGTTCCACCGCTGGGCGCTGCTCGCGGGCTGGGCGGTCGGCATGGTCTACGGCACGCTGGCCGCGTACGGGGTCGCCTCGCCGACGCAGGCGCACTTCGGCGGCTCGGCCAAGGAGATCCCGGGCATTGGCGAGATCGGCTACATCGGTCTGACGGCCTTCGTGCTGAACGTCGTGGTCACGGTGGTCCTGACCTTCGTCCTGAAGGCCGTGAAGGCCCCCGAGGGCGTGGACGAGACCGCGCCGGGCGACTACACGGCGGACGCCGGTGACGCGGGCGTCGAGGCGGAGCTGCCGCCCGCGACGGCGGGCAGCACGCACTAGTCCCTGCTGATCAACTCCCTTGCGGGCCGCCGGAAAGCGAGAGCGCCGGCGGCCCGCTGTCGTACAGACTCGCGGCATGGATCTCCTCATCAGGCCGGCCCGCCCCGACGAGTACGCGGAGCTGGGCGACATCACCGCGCATGCCTATCTCCAGGACGGGCTCCTCGACTTCGGGGACGACGACGCCTATCTGCACGAGCTGCGGGACGTGGCGAAACGGGCGGCCGCCGCCGAGGTGCTGGTGGCCGTGCGGGACGGGGTGCTGCTGGGCGGTGTGACGTTCGTCCCGTCCGGCGGTCCGATGGCCGACATCGCGGGTGCGGACGAGGCGGAGATCCGGATGCTGGCGGTCGCCCACGCGGGCCGGGGGCAGGGAGCCGGGGAGGCGCTCGTACGGGCCTGTGTGGAGCGCGCGCGGGCCGTGGAGGGGTGTGTACGCGTCGTGCTGTCCACTCAGCCGACCATGCGCGCCGCCCATCGGATCTATGCGCGTCTCGGCTTTGTTCGCACACCCGAGCGGGACTGGAACCCCCTGCCCGGCCTGCTGGAGATCGCCCTGCTTACCTACGAGTTCACGCTCTGAGACCACCGCGACACACGACAGACACAACATCTGGGGGTGCCATCACAGCGCGGCACTAGATGTATGCTCATGCTCGCTGTCGCCGCAGGGGAATCCGGTGCGAATCCGGAACTGTCCCGCAACGGTGTACTCGCGTGCTTTGCGCACGCCCGCTTCAGTCCGAGGACCTGCCGACAGCGCGCCCGGCCGTCCGGTCCGGGTGCCCTGAAGACGTCCGGGCCTCGTGGAGTGGGCCGGTGGACGCGACGCGTGCGCGCTCGTGCCCTCCCCTGCCCTCCGCCAGGCCCCCGTGCCCAGCGAGGGAGAGCCCCACGTGACCATCGCGCCGTCCGACCCGGCTTCAGCCACCCCGGTGAACCGGGTGGAGAACGACGGTCCCGGAGCAGTGCTGCTGCGGACCCTGACCGAGCTGACCGCAGACCTCCCCGACGCCGACCCCGGCCGGGTCGCCGCCGCCGCGCTGCGCGGCCGCTCGGCGAAGGCCGACGAGGCCGAGCTGCGCGAGCTGGCGACCGAGGCCGCCGCCGGTCTGATCTCCGAGGACCCCGCCTACTCGCGGCTGGCCGCCCGGCTGCTCACGCTCTCCATCCGCGCCGAGGCCGCCTCGCAGGGCGTGGCGACCTTCACCGAGTCCGTGGCCGTGGGCCACCGCGAGGGCCTGGTCGCCGACCGCACCGCCGACTTCGTCGCGCTGCACGCCGCCCGCCTCGACGCGCTGATCGACCCGGCCGCCGACGACCGCTTCGGCTACTTCGGCCTGCGCACCCTGCACAGCCGCTATCTGCTGCGCCACCCGATCACCCGCAAGGTGATCGAGACCCCGCAGCACTTCATGCTGCGCGTGGCGAGCGGTCTCGCAGAGAACGACAGCACCCCCGCCGTGGACGAAGTGGCCGCCCTGTACGGCCTGATGAGCCGCCTGGACTACCTGCCGTCCTCCCCCACGCTGTTCAACTCCGGTACGCGGCACCCCCAGATGTCGTCCTGCTACCTGCTGGACTCCCCGCTGGACGAGCTGGACTCGATCTACGACCGCTACCACCAGGTGGCCCGTCTCTCGAAGCACGCCGGCGGCATCGGTCTGTCGTACTCCCGCATCCGCAGCCGGGGTTCGCTGATCCGGGGCACCAACGGGCACTCCAACGGCATCGTGCCGTTCCTGAAGACGCTGGACGCCTCGGTGGCCGCGGTGAACCAGGGCGGGCGGCGCAAGGGCGCGGCCGCGGTGTACCTGGAGACCTGGCACTCCGACATCGAGGAGTTCCTGGAGCTGCGCGACAACACCGGTGAGGACGCGCGCCGTACGCACAACCTGAACCTCGCGCACTGGATCCCGGACGAGTTCATGCGCCGGGTCAACGCCGACGAGCAGTGGTCGCTGTTCTCCCCGGCGGACGTGCCCGAGCTGGTCGACCTGTGGGGCGAGGAGTTCGACGCCGCGTACCGCAAGGCGGAGGCGTCGGGCCTGGCGAAGAAGACCATGCCGGCCCGCGATCTGTACGGCCGCATGATGCGCACCCTCGCGCAGACCGGCAACGGCTGGATGACCTTCAAGGACGCCGCCAACCGCACCGCCAACCAGACGGCGCTGCCGGGCAACGTGGTCCACTCCTCCAACCTCTGCACGGAGATCCTGGAGGTCACCGACGACGGCGAGACCGCGGTCTGCAACCTCGGCTCGGTGAACCTCGGCGCCTTCGTGGTGGACGGTGACATCGACTGGGTGCGCCTGGACGAGACCGTCCGCACGGCCGTGACCTTCCTCGACCGGGTCGTGGACATCAACTTCTACCCGACCGAGCAGGCGGGCCGCTCCAACGCCAAGTGGCGTCCGGTGGGCCTGGGCGCGATGGGCCTCCAGGACGTCTTCTTCAAGCTGCGCGTGCCCTTCGACTCCCCCGAGGCGAAGGCGCTGTCCACGAAGATCGCCGAGCGGATCATGCTGGCCGCCTACGAGGCGTCCGCCGACCTCGCCGAGCGCAACGGCCCCCTCCCGGCCTGGGAGCAGACCCGCACCGCGCAGGGCGTGCTGCACCCCGACCACTACGGCGTGGAGCTGACCTGGCCGGAGCGCTGGGCCGCCCTGCGGGAGCGGATCGCCACCACGGGCATGCGCAACTCCCTGCTGCTGGCCATCGCCCCGACCGCCACCATCGCCTCCATCGCGGGCGTCTACGAGTGCATCGAGCCGCAGGTGTCCAACCTGTTCAAGCGCGAGACGCTCTCGGGCGAGTTCCTCCAGGTCAACTCCTACCTGGTGCAGGAGCTGAAGGACCTCGGCGTGTGGGACGCCCGCACCCGCGAGGCGCTGCGCGAGGCCAACGGCTCGGTGCAGGACTTCATCTGGATCCCCGAGGACGTGCGGGCGCTGTACCGCACCGCGTGGGAGATCCCGCAGCGCGGCCTGATCGACATGGCCGCCGCGCGGACCCCGTTCCTCGACCAGGCGCAGTCGCTGAATCTGTTCCTGGAGACGCCGACCATCGGCAAGCTCTCCTCGATGTACTCCTACGCCTGGAAGTCGGGTCTGAAGACCACGTACTACCTGCGCTCGCGCCCGGCGACCCGTATCGCCCGTGCCGCCCAGGGCCAGGCCCAGCCCGCCAAGACCATCCCCGTCCAGCAGGCCGCCGACCCCGACGCCGTCGCCTGCTCCCTTGAGAACCCCGAGTCCTGCGAGGCCTGCCAGTAATGTCCGACGAAACCAAGAACCTGCTCGACCCGGGCTTCGAGCTGACTCTCCGCCCGATGCGCTACCCCGACTTCTACGAGCGCTACCGGGACGCCATCAAGAACACCTGGACCGTGGAGGAGGTCGACCTCCACTCGGACGTCGCCGACCTCGCGAAGCTGTCGCCCGAGGAGCAGCACCTGATCGGCCGCCTGGTGGCGTTCTTCGCCACGGGTGACTCGATCGTGGCGAACAACCTGGTGCTGACGCTGTACAAGCACATCAACTCCCCCGAGGCGCGGCTGTACTTGAGCCGTCAGCTCTTCGAGGAGGCCGTGCACGTCCAGTTCTATCTGACGCTGCTCGACACCTATTTGCCCGACCCGGACGACCGCGCGGCCGCGTTCGCGGCGGTGGAGAACATCCCCTCCATCCGCGAGAAGGCCGAGTTCTGCTTCAAGTGGATCGACTCGGTCGACAAGCTGGACCGCCTGGAGACCAAGGCCGACCGCCGCAAGTTCCTGCTGAACCTGATCTGCTTCGCCGCGTGCATCGAGGGCCTGTTCTTCTACGGCGCCTTCGCGTACGTCTACTGGTTCCGCAGCCGGGGTCTGCTGCACGGCCTCGCGACCGGCACCAACTGGGTGTTCCGCGACGAGACGATGCACATGTCCTTCGCCTTCGACGTGGTCGACACCGTCCGCAAGGAGGAGCCGGAGCTGTTCGACGACCAGCTGGAGCAGCAGGTCAAGGACATGCTCCGGGAGGCCGTCGACTCCGAGCTGCAGTTCGCTCGCGACCTGTGCGGTGACGGCCTCCCCGGCATGAACACCGAGTCGATGCGCCAGTACCTGGAGTGCGTCGCCGACCAGCGCCTGGTGCGCCTCGGCTTCGCCCCGGTGTACGGCTCGGAGAACCCCTTCTCCTTCATGGAGCTCCAGGGTGTTCAGGAGCTGACGAACTTCTTCGAGCGCCGCCCGTCGGCGTACCAGGTCGCGGTGGAGGGCACCGTGGACCTGGACGAGGACTTCTGAGGCTGAACTCCGCGGTCCTTCTGGGCCTGCCCGATCTGTCGGTCGACGCGCCGGTCGCGCACGATGCCGAACACCGAGGGCAGGACCAGGAGGACCAGGATGCCGAGGGTGGCTGCCATTCCGATGAGACCTTCGATCTGGTTTCCGTTCATGGACACCACTGTCCTGCGTTTCACTCCTGACCGGCACTGGCAGGACTGCCGCGCACCCTCGATTTACTGCCAGCCGCGAGGCACACTGGCACCATGCTGAAGAACGTGGCGGCCGTACTGCTCGACGGAGTCCACCCCTTCGAGCTCGGCGTGGTGTGCGAGGTGTTCGGCATCGACCGCAGCGAGGAGGGTCTGCCGGTCTACGACTTCGCGGTCGTCTCGGCGGAGGGCCCGACCCTCTCCACCCACTGCGGCTTCACCGTCTCCACCCCGCACGGTCTGGAGCGGCTGGAGGAGGCCGATCTGATCGCCGTCCCGGCCGGCGAGACCTACGCCGAGCGCGACTACCCGCCCGAGCTGCTCGACGCCCTGCGCCGCGCCGTCGCACGCGGTACCCGGGTGCTCAGCGTCTGCTCGGGCGTCTTCGTGCTGGCCGCGGCCGGACTCCTCGACGGCCGCCGCTGCGCGGTGCACTGGCGCCACTCCGACCAGCTCACCCGGCGCCATCCCCGGGTCACCGTCGAGCCCGACGTGCTCTACGTGGACGAGGACCCGCTGATCACCTCGGCGGGCACGGCCGCGGGCATCGACGCCTGCCTCCACATCGTCCGCAAGGAACAGGGCCCGGAGGTCGCCAACAAGATCGCCCGGCGGATGGTGGTCCCCCCGCACCGCGACGGCGGCCAGGCCCAGTACATCGAGCGGCCGCTGCCGGAGGGGCCCTGCGACACCATGGGCGAGGTCCTGGTGTGGATGGAGGCCCACCTGGACGAGGAGGTCACCGTCGAGCAGCTCGCCGCCCGCGCCCACATGGCCCCGCGCACCTTCGCCCGCCGCTTCCAGCAGGAGACCGGGACCACGCCGTACCGCTGGATTCTCCGCCAACGGGTGCTGCTGGCCCAGCGGTTGCTGGAGGGCACCGACGAGACCATGGACTCGATCGCCTGGCGCACCGGGTTCGGCACCGCGGCCGCGCTGCGCCACCAGTTCGGCAAGGCACTGGGCACGACCCCGGCGGCGTACCGGCGCACGTTCCGGGGCCCGAAGGCCGCCTGACCGTACGCCGGGTACGCGTCCGTCACCACTCGGCGCTCACCACTCGACGGGCTCGACCAGCAGCTGGTTGGGCCGCAGGGTGATGCCCACCCGGGTGGCGTCGTCGGAGCCGCTCACCTGCCGGAAGCGGTACTTCGCCGAGACGGCCGCCACGATCAGGCTCAGCTGGGCCATCGAGAAGTGGTCGCTCGGGCACTTGCGGTTGCCGACGCTGAACGGGCTCATCGCGTACTTCGGCACCTCGGCGGCCCGTTCCGGCAGCCACCGGTCGGGGTCGAAGTCGAGGTGGCGGACGTAGGAGCGGTGGTCGCGCTGAATGGCGTAGGGGCTGTAGATGATGTCCGCCCCCGCCGGAATGCGATAGTCGCCGAGCGCGGTGTCGGTCAGCGCACGCCGGGTCAATATCCATACGGCGGGGCGCAGTCGGAGCGCCTCGACGACGACATTGTTGGTGTGCGTGAGCCGGCGTACGTGCTCGAATCCGACGCGCGCACCTCCGGTTACGGATTCAACTTCCGCACGCACCTTCTCGGCGTGTTCCGGATGGTCCGCGAGGATCTGAAGCAGCCACATGATCGTGGAGGCCACGGTTTCGCTTCCGGGCGTCAGTATCGCGACGACCTGGTCGTGGATCTCCTGCTCGCTGATGGGTCCGCCATTGTCGTCCTTGGCGTCGAGCAAAGCCGTCAGCAAATCGTCCGGCTTTTGACCGGAGGCGCGCCGCTCCGTGACGATCTCGTCCACCAGGAGATGCAGATCGGCCAGGGCCCGGTTGAATTCCCGGTTGGCCGGGAACGGCAGCCGGTGGAGCGGCCCCAGCGGCAGCACCATGCGGCGGTACATGCCCCGGAAGACGGTGGCGAGGTCGGTGCTGAGCCGTTCCGCGCGCTCGTCCATGTACTGCCCGCGCAGCAGGCAGCGGGCCGCGATGCGCACGGCGACGCGGAAGGACTCGGAGGTGGCGTCGACGGGCTCGCCGGGCCGCCAGCGCTCGGTCAGCGCGTGGGCCTCCTCCTCCATGATCGGGCCGTAGGCGGGTATCGCGGCCATGCGGAACGCGGGCTGGATGGTGCGCCGCTGGCGGCGGTGCAGGGGGCCGTTGGCGGTGGCCACACCCTGTTTGCCGAGCAGTCCCTCCAGGGACTCCCAGACCGGTCCGTCGATCTTGTAGTCGGGGCTGAGCGCGAGTGCGCCGGTGAGCGCCGGAGCGGTGACGGCGTACACCGTCTTGGGGCCGAGTTTGAGGCGTACGACCTCGCCGTGGTCGCGCAGTTGCGCCATGAACGCGAGCGGGTCGCGGGCCAGTTTCAGGCCGTGCCCGAGCACCGGGACGGCACCTCCGGCGAGGGGCGGCTCGCGGAGTTCCGCGGCCTCTCGCGTCTCGGGGTTGACGGACTCGACGGTCATTTCTCACCTGCCGCTTCGTTGTTGACGTAAGGGGGCGTGGACCGGTCGTCCCAGCTGTCGACCATGTAGCGGCCGGACTCGTGGTGGAACCAGTAGACGGTGCTGAACCAGTTGCGCATATTGCCGACGCACATGCGCACGGCGTCGCTCAATTCCTTGCCGTGCACGGTTCCGTCGTCGAGCGAGTCGGCGAACCCCAGGGCGTCGCGCTCCACTTCCAGGAATTCCCGGACGCATTCCTCGATGCGCCGCCTGAGTTCGTCGACGGCCTCTTCCAGTTTCAGTCCCTCGTGCGTGACGAGACTGATTCCGAGATTGTGGACCTCGTCCCCCGCTATTTCCTTCGGCAGCGAGCAGAGGTCGTTGTACCAGGCGGCGAATTCCTGACTCAG
Source organism: Streptomyces sp. NPDC026659 (assembly GCF_040638245.1). Lineage (NCBI taxonomy): Bacteria > Bacillati > Actinomycetota > Actinomycetes > Kitasatosporales > Streptomycetaceae > Streptomyces > Streptomyces sp. NPDC026659. The sequence continues at coordinate 200,815 of NZ_JBEZXY010000002.1, forward strand.
CAGCGCCGCCCGGCGATAGTGCGGGTTCTTCCGCACGGAATCCGGGAGTTCGCAGCCGACGCTCGGCTCCAGCAGATCCGTCCATATCCAGTGGGCGAAGGTGAGCCGCCGCAGCGCCAGATATTCCTCGACGCCGGGCACCCGGCCCTCGGTCCGGTTGCGGAACTCGCGGTCGTACGCCTCGATCACCTCGTGGAAGTGCCGGGCGAACCGCTGGTTCCAGGTGGGCGGCAGGAAGGAGTAGAGCCGCAGCACGCTGTCCGCGAACCCGGCGACCAGTGCGTCGCTGTGCTGCAGATGGGACGCCGGGGTGTCGAGCGCGGTGTGCAGCCGGTGGCGCAGCCGCCGCCAGTCGCCGGAGCGGCCGTGGACGATGTCGCGGTCGTGCCGGTCGTCCCAGACGAAGAACCAGGCGCTGTAGTCCGCGATCGCCTGGAGCACCTCGTCGGGGGCGCCGAGGTAGTACCCCGCCATGAGGTCCGTGTAGCACAGGCCGTCGGCGTACTCGCGCACCTTGTCGGCGGGCATGAGCCGTTTTTCCAGGAGCCAGCGCCGGGTGTTCTCCTGAAGCTTTGGCCAATACGGATGGAGCTGCCGGGGAAAGGCGTCCTCGACCAACGGAAGGGCGAGAGACGGCGGTACGGCGATCGTGGTCGGTGATGTGGTGTCGCGTGAGAAAGCGTGCACGAGCAGTCCCCTCTCAGCCGCCAGGGCGCATACCCCTCCCTGCTGTGCCGGGTGTGCGCCGTCGCGTATCCCCACCCTCCCCATTCAGCACCACAACTGACCGTCTGGGGAACGGATTTGCTTCATTCACCACCCCAAGTCGCCGGGATTCTTTCGGCGAACAAATGAACGACGCCCGGCCGGGATCACTCCCGGCCGGGCGTCGTGGCTGGTCTCGTACGGTCGCCGGGTGCTCCGGCGGCCCGATCAGTCGTTGGCGACCACGGGGTAGCGTGGCTCGTTCTCGGCCATCTGCCGCAGCGCGTCCTTGCGGTCACGCTTGGACAGGCGGTCGATGTACAGGTAGCCGTACAGGTGGTCCGTCTCGTGCTGGAGGCAGCGGGCGAAGTACCCGGTGCCGCGCACCTTGATCGGGTTGCCCTTCTCGTCCTGGCCGGTCACCTCGGCGTAGTCCGGGCGCGCGAGCGGCGCGTACGCCGTCGGCACGGAGAGGCAGCCCTCGTTGCTGTCGTCCAGCCGGCGCGCGGTGGCGGGCAGCTCGACCAGCTTGGGGTTGCAGACCACACCGGTGTGGCGCACGCCCTCGTCGTCCGGGCAGTCGTAGACGAAGACCTTCAGGTCCACGCCGATCTGGTTGGCGGCCAGGCCCACGCCCTCGGCGGTGTGCTGGCTGGCGAACATGTCCGCGACCAGCTGCTCCAGCTCGGGACCGAACTCGGTGACGTCGGCGCACTCCTTGTGCAGCACCGGGTTGCCGACGACCGTGATCGGCCGCGAGGTCCCACGCTCGCGCCAGGCCAGCTCGCGCCCCTCGCAGTCCTCCGTGTCGACGACATAACCCTCGTCGTCGACGGGAAGCACGCCCGCGTGCTGCTGATCGGTGTCCTGCTGAGCCATGACCGAGTTACGCCTTCCTGCACAAAAACTCAGAGTGAATGCGGATACAGGGTACGGGTAGCGCCCCGAAAGGGGCGCGGGGAACTGCGCGACCAGCCACAACGGACCCGCACCCGACCGCGGCGATCAACACACCTCTTCGAGATCCCGCCAGTCCCGCGAGTCCGGACTGTCCGCAACCCACCCGTCGAGCAGCCCCCGTACCAACGAAGCCGGCGCAGCCACCCCGCACTCCCGCTCCGGCACCCACAACCGCCCGTCGGTCCGATGCCCCAGCGGCCCCGGATGCCCCGGCTCACTGTGATCGTGCGGATCAAGGTGCTCCCCCTCGCCCTCGTCCGACGGCATCCGCGACTCCGAGCACATCCGGCACAGCAGCCGCACGGAGGAGGACCAGTCCTCCGCAGCGAACCCCGCGTCCGCGGCCAGCCGCTCCAGCGCGTCCCGGTCCGCCTCGGTCGCCGCCTCCAGGAGGACCACCCAGGTCGGCACGGGCGAGGGCGCCCACAGCTCGATCTCGTCGAAGACCGGGTAGGAGTGCCCGGCGGACGTGGTGCGCTCACCGTGCGGGACGCCGTCGTGCAGGACGACCTCGCCCCAGCGGCGCCCCGAGGAGGGCAGCGGGATGGACAGCACCTCGATCCGGGCGGGGTCGAGCCTGCGGCCCCACACCACCTCGGCCTCGCCCTCGGGAGAGAGCCGTACGGCCGCGCTGCCCAGCTCCATGCCGAGCGGTTCGCCGGGCACGGCGGAACCGCCGGGGACCTTGAGGCCGTACGCCTGCCAGGCGCGACGGGCCAGCGGCCAGTCCTGGAGGGCGGTGGCGGCGATGCCGACGTTCCACCAGTCGGGGGCGCCGGTCTCGCGGTCGAGGAGGGCCACGGCGCGGAGTCCGGCGGCCCGGGCCTGCTCCCAGTCGTGCCGGAACTTGTGCAGCAGGGCGAGGTTGAACCAGGACTCGGCCAGCCAGGGTTCGAGGTCGGCGGCGCGGGTCAGCAGTTCGCCCGCGTCCTCGTACCGTCCGTCACCGATCAGTGTGAACGCCCGGTCGGTGGCCTGCCGCCAGGAGGCGGAGGGCCGGTTCCGTCCCTTGCCGAAGATCCTCACGATTCCCGCCTGCCAGTTCCAGTTCCGCACAGTGGGCTGGCTTGTGCCCCCGGACACCCTCTCCCTCGCATCCAACCACGTGCGAAGGGACGGCCGCTCATTACCCATCGGTTACCCGGCGACCGGCAGAAGCAGACAGTCGCGGGACAGGACGCGCGCGAGCGCCTCCACCACCTCCGGAGCGTAGTCCCCGCCGGTGGCGAGCCGCAGTTCCTCCAGGGCGCGCAGCGGCCCCTCGGGTCCGGCGTCGCGCGCCTTCTCCTCGTACGCGTTCACCGCGCGCACGATCCGGGCGGCGAGCGGCTGCTCGCGGTAGGGGTCGGCCTGCCGCTCGACCACCACGGCGACGGCCGGGGCCACCCCGGTCTGCCGTACGACGGCGCCGCCGAGCAGGGCGATGCGCCGCTGCTCCCGGCGCGGCAGCACGGCCGTGGCCCCGGCCCGCACGGGGTCGACCAGGCTGAGCTGGCCGATGTCGTGCATCAGCGCCGCGTACTCCAGGACGGTCAGCTCGGGGCCGGTCAGCCCCAGGTCGCGGCCGACGGCGAGGCTGAGCGCGGCGACACGGCGGGCGTGCCCGGCGGGGGTGTATCCGGCGATCTCGGTGGCGCGGGCGAGGGAGGCGATGGTCTGCCGGTAGGTGGCGCGCACGGCCGCGTACCGGCGCACGGAGAGCTGGGTGAGCAGCAGGGGCAGACAGAACACCGGTAGCGCCCACAGTCCGACGACGGCCACCGCGAGCGCCATCACCGCGCCGGTGGCGCACACGGCCGAGCCGATGCCGAGCAGTCCGCGCAACTCCTCGCGCAGCAGCGGGCCGAAGGGCCAGCGGGCGCGGGAGTGGGCGAGTGCGGCGGCCAGCACGGTGTCGCACAGCGCGGTCAGCGCGATGAGGGCGACGAGCAGCAGGGCGTAGGCGGGGCCGTCCCAGTGGGCGAACGTGCCCCGGGCGTAGAGGGGCTGGAAGCAGACGGCGGCGAAACCGACGGTCAGGACCCGGCGGGCGAGGTGATCGAGGGTGGGGGTGCGGCCGCGCCAGATGTGCGGGACGCCGCCGAGCAGGGTGGCGGTGAGGACGACGGTGACGATCTGGGCGGCGCCGTGCCGCGCGGGGTGTCCGGCGTCGGCGCCGAGGAGGGCGTAGGCCAGTGATCCGGCGGTGCCGAGCGGCGCGGTCTGCCGGGCCTCGGGGCCGCTCCAGCGGGTGAGTTCGCCGACGGCTATGAGGACGCCGAAGGCGAGCGCCGTGCCCCGCCCTTCGACGCCGGTCCACAGGGTGGTGGCGAGCGCGACGGCGGCGGTGAGCGCGGCGGCGCCGTGGATGAGCCGCAGGGCGGTCATCGGCGCCCCCGGCGGGCGGGTGCGGTCTTCGCGGGGTCCGCCGTCATCGCGGGGTCCGCCGTCTTCGTGGCGTCCGCCGTCATCGGTGTGCCCCCGTGCGGTAGTGCGTGCGCTGGCTCGGCGGCTGCGGGTGAGCCGTTTCGTCGGAGGCGCGGGCGGGTTCGTCGGAGGTGACGGCAGGGTCGTCGGGGGCGCGGGCCGGTTCGTCGGAGGTGACGGCGGGGCTCCAGCCGTGGCGGTTCAGGGCGGCGGCGAGCGCGCTCACCATGCGGGGGTCGAACTGGGCCCCGGCGCACCGCTCCAGCTCCGCGACGGCGACGGCGACGGGGCGCGCCCGGCGGTAGGAGCGGGTGGAGGTCATCGCGTCGAAGGCGTCGGCGACGGCGACGACCCGGGCGCACTCGGGGATCTGGGCGCCCGCGAGGCCGTAGGGGTAGCCGGTGCCGTCGAGGCGTTCGTGGTGGTGCAGGATCGCGGCGCGGGCCTCGCCGAGGAAGGAGATGCCGCGGACCATCTCGTGGCCGTACTCGGGATGCAGTTCGATGATCCGGCGCTCCTCGGGGGTGAGCGGGCCGTCCTTGCGCAGCAGCCGGGTGGGGACGCCGAGCTTGCCGACGTCGTGCAGGATGCCGGCGAAGCGGAGGACCTCCACGCGGTCGTCGTCCATGCCGAGTTCGCGGGCGATCATCACGGAGGCCTGGCCGACGCGCTCGCTGTGGCCGCGGGTGTAGCCGTCCTTGATGTCGACGGCCTGCACGAGGGCGCGGATGGTGGCCTGGTGGGCGGTGCGCTCGCGGTGGTACTGGGCGAACACCCAGCAGGAGACGCCCATCGGCAGCAGGACGAGGAGGGCTGCGACGGGACCGTAGGGGCTCTTCCAGAGGACGGCGGTCATCAGTCCGGCCAGTCCGTGCACGGCGACCGGGGCGAGGGAGTGGGTGAACGGCCCCCGCCAGGTGCGGCGCAGGGCGCCCCGGCCCCAGGCGGGTGCCGCCGTGACCGCCGCGAGCATCGCGCCGTCGAGGACGGTGAGCACCAGGCAGAAGGCGAGGACGGCGGCCCCCGCGGGCAGCAGGACCTGCGGGAAGGCGGGGTGGGTGACGGCGTCGGCGCCGCCGAGCGCGCGGTGTGTCGTCGCGGCGGCCCATACGGCGAGCGAGGAGCGCGCGGCCCGCCAGGCGCGCCGCGCCGGGGCGGACGGGTGCTCGACCGGGGAGAGCAGGGCGGCGGGCAGCGGGACGAGCGCGGCGGCGGCCGGGGTGAGCAGGAAGGCCGCGGCGAGCAGCACGGGGTAGAAGGTGCCGCCGAAGCGGCGGCGCACGATCTGGTCGCAGAGCGCGTAGAGGGCCGCGAGCAGAAGAGGCGCCCGCCAGGACGTGAAGGTCCCGGTGAGCGGGGTGTCGGTCAGCGGGCCGTCGGTCAGCGGCAGGACGCAGAGCAGGGCGAGCAGGGCGGCGCAGGCCACACAGGCCCGCGCTCTCGCCGGAACCGCCTCCATGCGCCCTCCCCGACCATGCCTGTCCTGGCTGGGGAGCCTAGGGCGGTGGCCGGGGGCCTGGGGCTTACGAGCCGAGGATTAGCACGTTCGGGTGAAAGCAGGGTGAAATCCGGCGAGTCTCACGCCCTCGCGGGCATCAGCTTCGCGCGAGGGTCAGCTCTCGCGGGCCACGGCGGTCACGTCGTGCTCGGGGACGGCCTGGCCGGAGCGGATCAGCTCGATCCGCCCCATGACCTTGGCGCGCAGGTCGGCGGGGACGTCGTCGTGTCCGCAGCACCGCTTGACGAGCTTCTTCACGGCCTGCTCCAGGCCGTACTTCTCGAGGCAGGGCGAGCATTCCTCGAAGTGGTGCCGGAACTTGTCGCGGTCGACGTCCGGCATCTCACTGTCGAGGAACTCGTACAGATGGTCGAGGACCTCACCGCAGTCCGTCTCGTGCGGCTCTCCGCAGCTCATGAGCCCGAGCCTTTCGCTTCGTTCGACTCCCCGGCGCCGGCCGGGACCAGCCCGCGGTCACGGGCGTAGTCCTCCAACATGCCGCGCAGTTGACGGCGGCCCCGGTGCAGCCGGGACATCACCGTACCGATGGGTGTCCCCATGATGTCCGCGATCTCCTTGTACGCAAAGCCTTCTACGTCCGCGAGATAGACGGCGATGCGGAACTCCTCGGGGATCGCCTGAAGCGCTGCCTTCACGTCCGAGTCCGGCAGATGGTCGAGCGCCTGCGACTCGGCCGAGCGCAGACCCGTCGACATGTGCGACTCGGCGCGCGCGAGCTGCCAGTCCTCGATCTCCTCGGCCGCGCTGCGCTGGGGTTCGCGCTGCTTCTTGCGGTACGAGTTGATGAAGGTGTTGGTGAGAATCCGGTAGAGCCACGCCTTGAGGTTCGTGCCCTCGCGGAACTGGTGGAAGGACGCGTACGCCTTGGCGTACGTCTCCTGCACCAGGTCCTCGGCGTCGGCCGGGTTGCGCGTCATGCGCAGCGCGGCCGAGTACATCTGGTCGAGGTATTCGAGCGCGTCCCGCTCGAAGCGCGCGTTGCGCTCCGTGCCGGTCTCGGGGCGCGTCTCGCCCGCCCCCGCGCTCACGCCCTGGCCCTCGGGCAGCTCCGCCTGGCCGTTGTCGGCACCCGCGTCGGTCCCAGTGACCGGACCCACCTCCTCAAGTTCCCGGGCAGGACCGAAGCCGGTCCCACTCGATTCGGAGGATAGAACACGACCCGTGCCCGCCGCCGCTCGAACGGGAGCGGCCTTGGCCGCGTGCAGCACCGTCCAGTCCAGGTCGGCACGGTTGCTGCTACGGCTGGGACATGCGGTCGAACCCATGCGGTTTCCTCTCCTGCGACGGTCTCGGTCCCGGCGCTCCAGCGCTTCTGTCCGCCACAACAGCGGTGTGCCGCCGGGCATTCCCGGGCGTCACCCGAGTGACACGGCCCACCGCACGACACCGTCGGTGACGACCTTCAGTGCCTCCTCCTGGGTGAGCGGGGAGCGCTTGGGGACGGCGAGACCGTGGTCGGCGTCCGGGACTTCCACCAGCTCGAATCCGCCCTGGGAGGACTCGGGGGAATCGGGAGACTCGGGGAATTCGGAGGACCCGGAGGACCCGAGGGGCTCGGGGAACTCCTCCGGCCGCCCGAAGGGGTCGTTGCCGCCCTGGACGACGAGGGTGGGCACCCCGGCGCCGAGCAGTTCGTCCGCGCGGGACTTCTCGGGCTTGCCCGGCGGATGCAGCGGGAAGCTCAGAGCAAGCACGGCCCGGGCGCCCAGCTCCGTGGCGGTACGGCAGGCGACGCGGGCCCCGGCACTGCGCCCACCGGCGATCACCGGCAGCCCCATCCCGGTCAGCGCGGGCCAGATGCCGCGCCACCCCGCGTCCAGGGTCTTCGGGGCGGGGGCGACCTTCTTGCCCGCGACCCGCCAGGGCTGCTCGACCAGGGCCACGGTCACCCCGTGCCCGGGGAGCACCCGGGCCAGCGCCTGGAGGTCCCGGGCCTCGATGCCTCCGCCCGCGCCGTGACTCAGGGCCAGGACGAACCGCGCGTCCTGGGCGCGATGCCAGGTGAGGCGGGCGGTTCCGATGTCGGTCTCGACGATCTCGATCACTCAGAACAGTGTGCCCTCCTCGGGCCCCTCCAGCTCCTTCAGCAGCTCCGGGCCGTTGTTGCGGACGTTGCTGACGGCGGTGGGCACCGGGTAGGCGCGCATCAGCCCCTCGGGCGGCGGGGCGAGCAGGCCGCGCAGCTCGTCGGGGTCGGTGCGGGCGGGGTCGAGCCAGGCGTCCCAGCGGTCCGGGGTGAGCATCAGCGGCATCCGGGGATGGATGTCGGCGAGCGCGTGCGGCCCCTCGGCGGGGGCGACCGCCAGCGGGGTCTGCTCGGCCTCCGTGGTGATCACCGAGCAGGTCGCCCACCAGGCGCGGGGGTCGTCGGCGGGCAGGGTGGCATCGCGCCAGAACTCGTACAGCCCGGCCATGGCGAACACCGAACCGTCGGCGGGCAGCACGAAGTACGGCTGCTTGCGGGGCCGCTTCTTCCTGCCCTCGACCTCCAGCTCGCGCTCCTTGTCGCCGGTGACCCACTCGTAGTAGCCGTCGGCGGGCAGGATGCAGCGGCGGGCGGCGAAGGCACGGCGGAAGGCGGGCTTCTCGTGCACGGTCTCCGCGCGGGCGTTGATCATCCGAGCGGCCCCCTCCGGGGTCTTCGCCCAGGACGGCACCAGCCCCCACTTCAGCCTGCGCAGCTGCCGCACCGGACGCCGGTCGTCCGCGTCCTTGAGGGGACGGTCCAGGACGGCGTAGACCTCCTTGGTCGGGGCCACGTTGTAGTCCGGCGCGAGGGTTTCCTCGGCCTCCCACTTCTGGATCTCGAAGATCCCCGCGAGATCCTCGGGCCTACGACTCGACGCGTACCGTCCGCACATAGGTGCCACAGTGCCAGATCCGACGCGGGGGGCGTGGCGTGGTCCCCCGATCTCACGGGGCGACGCCGGTCATGGCCGGGCGGCCCCTGGGGCGCTCCCGTCCCCTGGGGAGCGAGGGCCAGTAAGGTGCGGCCCGACAGGTCCTGACGTCGCTCCGCCCTGTGCCATACCGATCTCCTGGGAATCCTCGTATGACGAACGTCGCCCCCCTCGGAATATTCGGCAGGCTGGCAAGCCAGTCCGCCTTTTCGGAAAGCGCCGATGAACTTCGTCGGCGAGTGGGCGAGATCCCCAAGGGGGAGCGGAGAGAGATCGCCGGGTACCTTCGCTCCGGTGCTCCGATCATCGCCCTGATGGGATACTCGGAGGACGTCCTGGGCAACGAGTTCTTCTGCCCCGGCGGCCCCGGCATCATGAGCGACGGCCACTTTTTCTGGCGGGGCGACACGGCCGACTACGTGGAGCACTACGGGATCGGGCTTCCGGAGGAGTTCATCGCCCACGGCACCGCCCGCCGGTGGATCGCTCCCGCCCTCTCCCGCGACGACATCATCGAGATCGACGACCGCCTCGGCGAACTGAGGCGAGCGGGGGCCCTGTGACCCGAGGGCTCCCGTCCTGCGCCCGAGCCGACGCCGATTGATAGGGACGTATGGGAAACCGACGGCTGCACGGATGTCTCGGCGTCGTGGTGGGTCTGGCTCTCGCCGTGCTCACGGCCATGCTGCTGGGCAGGGGGCTGAGCGCCTGCGACGGGGGCGTGAACAACGCGGCCAACAGCACCTTCCTGCTCTTCCTCTTCATCCCGGGTCTGTGGGCCGTCCTGGTCACGGGCTGGGTGGCGGTGGGGGCCCTGCTCGGCAGCCGTCCGCTCCCCCACGCCGTCGTGCTCGCGGTGGTGCTCCTCGCCCTCTCCTGGTGCGCCCTCTCCCTCTTCTGGAGCGGCCCCACGTACGGGTGCCCGAGCGGCGTGCCCCCGTGGTGGCCGGCCCTCCTTCCCGCGCCGGGGTTCTGAGTTCCGGCGCCGGGGTTACGAGGCGCCCGGACCGCTCCCGGCCGTACCGTCGTGAGCTGCGTGTTCGACGTCAGGAACGATCGCCGCCGCGTCGGCGTCTCACATACCACCGCACGCACCACCGCACGTACGACGACAGGGAGCCACCCGCAGCCATGGACAGCAGTACCGCCGCCGGTCTCTGGGACCGGCTCATCGGCACCCAGCCAGGACCGGACCTCTGGGTGGTCGTGGCCACGCTGGCCGCCGCGCTCGTCGCGGTGGTGCCGCAGCCGCTGTGGCGGGTCTCCCGCAACGCCGTCACCATCGCGCACGAGGGCGGCCACGGACTGATCGCGCTGGTCACCGGCCGGCAGCTGACCGGGATACGTCTGCACTCCGACACCAGCGGCCTCACCCTCAGCCGGGGCAAGCCGCACGGCCTGGGCATGATCCTGACGGCCGCCGCCGGTTACACCGCGCCCTCCCTGCTGGGCCTCGGCGGCGCCGCCCTGCTCGCGGACGGCCGCATCACCCTGCTCCTGTGGGTGGCGACGGCGCTGCTCCTGGCGATGCTGGTGATGATCCGCAACGCCTACGGCGTCCTGACCGTGGTCCTGACCGGCGGCACCTTCCTGCTGATCTCCTGGCTGGCGGACTCCCAGGTCCAGGCGGCCTTCGCCTATGCCGTCGTCTGGTTCCTCCTCCTCGGCGGAGTCCGGCCCCCGTTCGAGCTCCAGTCCAAGCGCCGCCACGGCGAGGCGGGCGACTCCGACGCCGACCAGCTCTCCCGCCTCACGCACGTCCCGGCGGCGCTGTGGCTGTTCCTCTTCCACGCGGTGTCGCTGTGCTCGCTCATCGGGGGCGGGGGGTGGCTGCTGGGGCAGCGGTGAGAGCGGCGTCCTCGCGGGCGGCGCGCGCCGCACCCGTACGCCGTCCACCCCGTGGACGCGGCCCCCGTACGACGGGCGCTCGGGCAGGGACCGCCTTATAGAGTGGGCCCATGCCCGAAATCCCCGCCCTCTGGCCCGCCCCGTACGCGACCGGACCCGTCGACGCGACGGTTCACGTGCCCGGGTCCAAGTCGGTCACCAACCGTGCTCTCGTGCTCGCCGCCCTCGCCTCGGAGCCGGGGTGGCTGCGCAGGCCGCTGCGGTCCCGCGACACGCTGCTGATGGCCGGGGCGCTGCGGGCCATGGGTGTGGAGATCGAGGAGGGGGTCGGCCCGGACGGTTCCGGGGAGGCCTGGCGGGTGCTGCCCACGGGGCTGCGCGGCGGCGCGACGGTCGACGTGGGCAACGCGGGCACCGTGATGCGCTTCCTGCCCCCGGTGGCCGCGCTGGCCGACGGGCCGGTCCGCTTCGACGGCGACCCGCGTTCGTACGAGCGTCCGCTGCACGGCGTGATCGACGCGCTGCGCACGCTCGGCGCCCGGATCGACGACGACGGCCGGGGCGCGCTGCCGCTGACCGTGCACGGTGTCGGGGCGCTGGACGGCGGCCCGGTGTCGGTCGACGCGTCCTCGTCCTCGCAGTTCGTGTCCGCGCTGCTGCTGTCCGCACCCCGCTTCAACCAGGGCGTCGAGGTCCGCCACACCGGCGCGACCCTGCCCTCGATGCCGCACATCCGCATGACCGTCGACATGCTGCGCGCGGTCGGCGCCCAGGTGGACACCCCGGAGTCGGGCGGCGAGCCGAACGTGTGGCGGGTGACGCCGGGCGCGCTGCTCGGCCGGGATCTGACGATCGAGCCGGACCTGTCCAACGCCCAGCCGTTCCTGGCGGCCGCCCTGATCACCGGCGGCAAGGTGCTGATCCCGGACTGGCCCGAGCGCACCACCCAGCCGGGTGACCGGCTGCGGGAGATCTTCACCGAAATGGGCGGCTCCTGCGAACTCACCGAGTACGGCCTGGTGTTCACCGGCTCGGGCGCGATCCACGGCATCGACGTGGACCTGGGTGACGTCGGCGAGCTGACCCCCGGCATCGCCGCGGTCGCCGCGCTGGCCGACTCCCCCTCGACCCTGCGGGGCGTGGCCCATCTGCGGCTGCACGAGACGGACCGGCTGGCCGCGCTCACCAAGGAGATCAACGAGCTCGGCGGCGATGTCACGGAGACGGCGGACGGTCTGCACATCCGCCCCCGCCCGTTGCACGGCGGCGTCTTCCACACCTACGAGGACCACCGCATGGCCACGGCCGGCGCGGTCATCGGTCTGGCGGTGAAGGACGTGACGATCGAGAACGTGGCGACGACCGCGAAGACCCTGCCCGACTTCCCCGAGTTGTGGGCCGGGATGCTCGGGAACTGACGGGCGGACTGGAACCATGCGCCGCTACGGCAAGCACACCGACGAGGACGACATCCGGACCCGTCCCAACCGCAAGGGCAACCGCCCGCGGACCCATATCCGCCCCAAGCACGAGGACGCGGCCGAGGGCATGGTCCTCACCGTGGACCGGGGCCGGCTGACCTGTCTGGTCGACGGGCGGACCATCGCCGCGATGAAGGCCCGCGAGCTGGGCCGCAAGGCGGCCGTGGTGGGCGACCGGGTGGCGCTCGTCGGTGATCTGTCCGGCACGAAGGACACCCTCGCGCGGATCGTCCGCATCGAGGAGCGCGGCTCGGTGCTGCGCCGTACCGCCGACGACGACGACCCCTACGAGCGCGTGGTGGTGGCCAACGCCGACCAACTCGCCATCGTCACCGCCCTCGCGGACCCCGAGCCCCGCCCCCGGCTGATCGACCGCTGTCTGGTCGCCGCGTTCGACGGCGGCCTGGAGCCGCTCCTGGTGATGACCAAGTCGGACCTGGCCTCGCCGGACAAGTTCCTTGAGCTGTACGGCGATCTGGACATCCCCTACGTGGTCACCAGCCGCGAGGAGCTGGCGAGCGGGGCCGCGGCGGAGCTGGTGCGCGAGCATCTGGACGGCCGGATCACCGCGTTCGTCGGCCACTCCGGCGTCGGCAAGACGACCTTGGTCAACGCGCTGGTCCCGGAGGACCGGCAGCGTACGACGGGCCATGTCAACGCGGTGACCGGGCGCGGCCGCCACACCACGACCTCCGCGCTCGCGCTGCCGCTCGCGGACGGCCGGGGCTGGGTCGTGGACACCCCGGGCGTACGGTCCTTCGGGCTCGCGCACATCGACCCCTCGCGCGTGATCAACGCCTTCCCGGAGCTGGTGCCGGGCACCGAGGGCTGTCCGCGCGCGTGCAGTCACGACGAGCCGGACTGCGCGCTGGACGCGTGGGTGGCCGAGGGTCACGCGGACCCGGCGCGGCTGTATTCGCTGCGCAGGCTGCTGTCGACGAGGGAGCGCCGGGAAGGCGACTGAGCCTCGTGTGGTTTGCCGGGGTCCGGGGTCGGTAAGTGCATAATCGCACCGAGCCGGAGATCCGGACCTACGGGAGGACAGCACATGGCGTGGCTGCTGGTCATCGTCGCCGGGCTTCTGGAGACCGGCTTCGCCGTGTGCCTGAAGCTTTCGCACGGGTTCACCCGGCTCTGGCCGACGATCGCCTTCGCCGCGTTCGCGCTGGGCAGCTTCGGACTGCTGACGCTCGCCCTGAAGAAGCTGGACGTGGGCCCCGCCTACGCCGTGTGGACCGGCATCGGCGCGGCGGGCACCGCGATCTACGGCATGGTCTTCCTGGGCGACCTGGTGTCCACCCTGAAGATCGTCTCGATCTGCCTGGTCATCGCCGGAGTGATCGGCCTCCAGCTCTCGGGCTCGGCACACTAGATCCGCCCTCAACCGGCTTATGGCGGCGGGCAGTTCACGGGTACGGCCGGTAAGCGGCTCAGGGCTGACGGCCGCGCAGGACACCGCCGATCAGGCCCGCCATGCCACCTGTTCCCGGCGGCACCGCCGCGCAGGAGAGCGCGATGCGGGCCACCAGCTCGCAGGAGAAGGCGAGTTCGGCCACCTCGGCGGGGGCGGCGCCGGGCGCGGACAGCGCCGTGACCGCCCGGTCCCGCACGATCCGCAGGAGGTCGCCGGGCGAGGGCAGCGGGCCGTCCGCCCGGCGCTGCGCCGGGACGGCTGAGGTGGACGGCACCCCGGACAGGACCGGCGCGGGCAGCCGCTCGCTCCAGCAGCCGGTGAGCATGGCCCGTACCAGCGCGTTCTCCCGGGCGGCGGAGGCCGTCCACTCGGCGGTGGCGGTGAGCCGCTCGTGGGGTCCGGCGTGCGCGGCGAGCGCCCGCTCCACCCCGGCGAGATAGCCGTCGGCCTCGCGCCGGACCAGCGCCCTGGCCAGGCCGTCCTTGCTGCCGAACTCGTTGTACAGGGTCTGCCGGGACACCCCGGCGGACGCGGCGACGTCCACCATGCGCACCGCGGACCACGGCCTGCGGGTGAGTGCGGTGAACGCGGCGTCCAGCAGCGATTCCCGGGCTGCGGGCATCATCGTCTCCCTGGGGGCGAGCGACTCTGCGCCCAGGTTTGACGCGCGCCGGGGCACTGTCAAGGGGGCGGGAGGCCCCAGGGGGCGCGCTTCGGACAGCGCGCCGTTCCGCACGCCCCCGGCAATCCGCACACCCGCGCGACCCCCCGTGTGGCCCGGTGGCGCCCCTGGCCGATACCGTTCGTCACATGCCGGACTATCTCGACGACCTGCGCCTCGCCCACGTTCTCGCGGACGCGGCCGACGCCGCGACCATGGCCCGCTTCAAGGCACTCGACCTGAAGGTGGAGACGAAGCCGGACATGACGCCGGTGAGCGAGGCCGACAAGGCGGCGGAGGAGGTCGTGCGCGGCCAGCTCCGGCGGGCCCGCCCGCGCGACGCGGTCCTCGGCGAGGAGTACGGCGTCGAGGGCACCGGGCCGCGCCGCTGGGTGATCGACCCGATCGACGGCACCAAGAACTACGTACGCGGCGTCCCGGTGTGGGCGACGCTGATCTCGCTCATGGAGGCGGGCGAGGGCGGCTTCCGGCCGGTGGTCGGCCTGGTCTCCGCCCCCGCGCTCGGGCGCCGCTGGTGGGCCGCCGAGGGCCACGGCGCCTTCACCGGGCGCAGCCTGACCTCCGCCTCCCGCATCCACGTCTCCGGTGTGGAACGGCTCGCGGACGCCTCCTTCGCGTACTCCTCGCTGACCGGCTGGGAGGACCAGGGCCGGCTGAACGGCTTCCTGGACCTCACCCGCGCGGTGTGGCGCACGCGCGCGTACGGCGACTTCTGGCCGTACATGATGGTGGCCGAGGGTGCCGTCGACATCTGCGCGGAGCCGGAGCTGTCCCTGTGGGACATGGCCGCCAACGCGATCATCGTCACCGAGGCGGGCGGCACCTTCACCGGCCTGGACGGCAGGCCGGGCCCGCACAGCGGCAACGCGGCGGCCTCCAACGGTCCGCTGCACGAAGAGCTGCTGGGGTATCTCAACCAGCGCGACTGATCCGGCCGGGTGTGCCCCGCACGCCCGCAGACGGCCGCACGCGCCCCCTTGTTGACCACCTCTTTACCTGGCAGTCTGGGAAGCGACCCCACTTGTGAATTCGTGAATCCGTGCCTCGCGCCCGGGTTCCGAGGAGGTGGCTCCATCCCATGCTCGTCCGCGACGCCATGAGCACGGTGGTCCTCACCGTCGGCCCCACCCACACCCTCCGCCAGGCAGCCGCCCTGATGTCCGCGCGCCATGTCGGCGCCGCCGTGGTCCTGGACCCCGACGCCGGGGGCGGCACGGGAATCCTCACCGAGCGCGACGTCCTGAACTCCGTCGGCCTCGGCCAGAACCCCGACACGGAGACCGTCCAGACGCACGCCACCACCACCGCCGTCGTCTTCGCCGCACCG
Source organism: Streptomyces sp. NPDC026659 (assembly GCF_040638245.1). NCBI lineage: Bacteria > Bacillati > Actinomycetota > Actinomycetes > Kitasatosporales > Streptomycetaceae > Streptomyces > Streptomyces sp. NPDC026659. The sequence continues at coordinate 216,057 of NZ_JBEZXY010000002.1, forward strand.
ACCTGGACGCTGCGGGAGGCGGCCCGCGCCATGACACACGGGGGCTTCCGGCACCTGGTCGTCCTGGACGGCGGCCAGCCCGTCGGCATCGTCTCGGTCCGCGACATCATCCGCTGCTGGGCCCCGGCCCGGGAGCCCGAACCGGCCCTCTGAGACCGGGCCCGGAACCCGTCCCACACACCCGCGTCCACATTGGATCGTGTCCAATACGATTCGCGTTCCAAAATCACACATGTTCGGGATCCGACCTGGTGACTGTTACGCTGGCTGCCATGAGTGACCTTCTGGAACGGCTGCGTGGACGCGGCTGGCGCATGACCGCGCAGCGCCGCGTCGTGGCCGAGGTTCTCGACGGAGAGCACGTCCATCTGACCGCCGACGAGGTCCACGCGCGCGCGGTGACCAAGCTGCCGGAGATCTCCCGCGCGACCGTCTACAACACGCTGGGCGAGCTGGTCTCCCTCGGCGAGGTCCTGGAGGTCTCCACGGACCGCCGCGCCAAGCGGTACGACCCCAACGCGCACCGTCCGCACCACCATCTGGTCTGCGCCCGCTGCGGCGCGATCCGGGACGTGCACCCGACCGGCAACCCGCTGGCCGACCTCCCCGACGCCGAGCGCTTCGGCTTCGCGGTCTCGGACGTCGAGGTGACGTACCGGGGACTGTGCCCGGACTGCGCGGGCGCCTGACCGCACCACCGCCGCTCCCTTCGGGGGGCGGCGCACCCATACCCGCGCATGAACGCACGCACAACGACCGAGGGCCGGAATCCATCTCTGGATTCCGGCCCTCGGGCTTCAGTAGCGGGGACAGGATTTGAACCTGCGACCTCTGGGTTATGAGCCCAGCGAGCTACCGAGCTGCTCCACCCCGCGTCGGTGAATATGACACTACGCGAGACCTGCCCCGCAGGGCAAATCCATTGGCGCGCGACCCTTCGGCGAGGCCGTACGGCCAGGTCACGCCGACAGTTCCTCCCGCAGCGCGTCCCGTAGCCGCGCCGCCCGCCGGGCCACCTCCTCCGGGCCCAGCTCCACGGCCAGGTCGGCCCAGCGCTGCCCCTCGGCCAGCTCGCCGCGCCGGGCGCAGACGAGGGCGAGCCGCAGTGCCGCCCGGCCGTGACCCGCGTCGGCGGCGCGCTCCCACCACACCGCCGCCTCCGGCTCGCTGCCCTCGCGGGCCAGCAGCAGTCCGAGGTTGAAGGCGCCGTTGCGCGAGCCCGCCTCGGCCGCCTCCCGGTACCAGCGCGCGGCCTCGACCACGTCGCCCCGGGCCGCCGCCAGCATGCCGACCCGCACCTGTGCGCGCCGGTGGCCCAGGCAGGCCGCCCGCTCGTACCACTCCTCGCACTCCGTCTTGTCGTGCGCGGGCTCGCCCAGCTCGTGCGCGGGCTCCGGCGGACGGCGCGCGTCGAGCACGGCGGCAAGCCGGTAGGCGGCCTCGGCGCTGCCGCCCCCGGCAGCACAGCGCAGATACCGTTCTGCGGTTTGTTCGTCGCCCTCGCGCAGCCGGGCGATGCCGACCTGGAGCGCGGCCTCGTGGTGCCCCGCGGCGGCCGCGCGCTCGTACCAGCGCAGGGCGCTCGCGGCATCCTCCTCGGTGCTGCGCCCGGAGTGCAGGATGCCGAGGTTGAAGGCGGCGTCCACGCTGCCGGCCTCGGCCGCCTTGGAGAACCAGGGCTCGGCACCGCGCGTGTCCCCGACCTGGAGCAGCAGAATGGCCAGCGCGTTCGCGGCCTCCCGGTGCCCGGCGTACGCGGCACGCCGGTACCACTGCTCGGCCTGGGCGGTGCGGCCCTGCTCGGCGCAGAGCAGACCGAGGTTGTAGGCGCCGTTGTCGTCACCGGCGTCCAGGGCCGCCCGGTACCAGCGCTCGGCGGTCTGGGTCTCGCCGCGCTCGGCGTGCAGCGCGCCGAGCGCGTTGGCCGCGTTGCCGTCGCCGCCCTGGGCGGCACGCAGCCACCAGGTGGCGGCGCCCTCGGTGTCGCCCGCGTCGCGCAGCAGGAAGGCGAGCGCGCAGGCGGCGCGGTGCTCGCCCTCCTTGGCGGCGGTCAGATACCAGCGGCCGGCCTCCTTCAGCTCGCCGCGCCGCTCCAGGATGCCGCCGAGGTGCAGCGCGGCGAGGCCGTGACCGCGCGCGGCGGCCTGCCGGTACCACTGTTCGGCCTCCGCGAGGGCGTCCCGGTCCGCGCCGCCGCGCCCCACGCCCAGCTCGGCCTTGAGGTCGAGGGCGCGCGCGAGGCGGTAGGCGGCCTCCCGGTGGCCGCGCTCGGCGGCGGCCCGCAGCCAGCGGCGGGCGTCGGCGTCCCCGCGGTGGTCCAGCAGATCGGCGAGCGCGTAGGCGCCCAGCACATGGCCCTGCTCGGCGGACTGGCGCAGCCAGTACTCGGCGGCGGGTTCGTCGCCGCGCTCGCGGTGATGGCGGCCGAGCGCGTGCGCGGCGGCGGCCGATCCGGCCACGGCGGCGATACGCCACCAGTCGGCGGCCTCGTCGGGATAGCCGCGCTGGTGCAGCAGCACACCGAGATTGTTGGCGGCGGCCCGGTCACCGGCCGCGCTCGCGGCTCTCAACTGCGGTTCGGCGCCGTCCAGATCGCCCCGGCGCAGCAGAATGGCGCCGAGGAGGCTGGCCGCCTCGGCGTCACCGGTGCGCGCCGCCATGCGCAGGCGCACCTCCTCGGCGGCTTCCCCCGTCTCGTCGATGGACGGCTCCTCGCCCGAAGGCTGTGCAAATCGCCCCGTTCCGAACAGAGTTGCCTTGTCCCCCATAACGTCCATCGTCGCACCACCTGCAACCTGGGTACACCCGGTGTACCGCAGTCCGTGAGGTCACTTCAGCGTTTTGTCGACATGCCCACAGAGAGACAAGTCAAACACAGTTCACCCAACTCCCCATGGCGGCAGGGCCGGTTCCGTCTCCAGTACATGAGTTCGCACACCACGAAGGCCCGGATCTCGTGTGAGATCCGGGCCTTCGTGTTCAGTAGCGGGGACAGGATTTGAACCTGCGACCTCTGGGTTATGAGCCCAGCGAGCTACCGAGCTGCTCCACCCCGCGTCGTTGTGTGCCAACCGTATCACGACGCGGGGCGGGGCTGGTCAGGCCGCCGGTTTGGCGGACTCGGCGGGCTTGGCGGGCTCGGCCGGCTTGGTGGGCTTCGCGGACTCGGCCGGCTTGGACTGGGCCTCCTCGGCCTTGCGCAGCGCCTCCTGGAGGTCCTTCTGCGCCTTGGCGTACGCGTCCCAGTCGGGGCCGTCCTTGAGCGCCTTCTGCCCGGCGTCGAACGCCTTCTGGGCGTCGTCGAGGGCCTGCCGGACCGTCGGGTTCTCCGATTTCGGCGGCTCGGTGGTGCCGGTCCCCGGCGGTTCGGTGGTGCCCTTCACGCCGAACACCTTGTCCAGCGCCTGGTCCAAGGTGTCCTCGAAGGCGGTCCTGCCCTCGTAGGTGACGAGCACCTTGCGCAGCAGCGGGTACTTCAGCTTGCCGCCGCGCACGTACACCGGCTCCGCGTAGAGCAGGCCGCCGTCGAGCGGGACGGTGAGCAGATTGCCGTACTCGACCTGGGAGTGTCCCTTGCTGAGCAGCGCGATCGTCTCGGCGATCTCCGGCTCGGAGTTGAACTGGCTCTGCACCTGTTCGGGACCGTCCACGGTGGTGCTCGTGGGCAGCTTCAGGATTCTGATCCGGCCGTAGTCGTCCGAGCGCGGGTCGGAGTCCACGGCCATGAACGCACTGAGGTTGTCCCGGCCCTTGGGCGTGAAGGTGGTCGTCAGCGAGAAGGCCTGTTCCTTCTGGTCGGGCATCTTCATGCTCAGGTAGTACGGCGGGACCGCGCTGCTCGAGTCGTTGGTCGGGTCGTCCGGGACCTGCCAGACCTCGTTGCCGCTGAGGAAGGTCTTCGCGTCCGTCACGTGGTAGCGGCTCAGCAGCTCGCGCTGGACCTTGAACAGGTCCTGCGGGTAGCGCAGATGGGCCATCAGGTCGGGCGAGATGTCCGCGCGGGGCTTCACCGTGTGCGGGAACGCCTTCATCCAGGTCTTGAGCACCGGGTCCTCGGTGTCCCACTGGTAGAGCTTGACCTCGCCGGTGTAGGCGTCGACCGTCGCCTTGACCGAGTTGCGGATGTAGTTGACCTGGTTCTGCTGGGCCACCACCGCACGGGAGTTGTTGGTGGCGGTCAGCGAGTCGGCCGTGGTGTCCCCGAGGGTGGTGCGCGAGGCGTAGGGGAAGCCGTTGGAGGTCGTGTAGGCGTCCACGATCCACTGGATGCGGTGGTTGACCACGGCCGGGTAGGCGTCGCCGTCGATGGTCAGCCAGGGGGCGACGGCCTCGACGCGGTCCTTGGGCGTGCGGTTGTACAGGATGCGCGAGCCCTTGCCGATCGCCCCGGAGTAGAAGATCTGCGGCTCGTTGAACGCCACCGCGTACGCGGCCCGGTTGAGCGGGTTGTCGAGGGCGACGCCGCTCTTGCCCCGGTAGCTGGTGTCCTTGTCGCCCTGGGAGTCGGAGTAGTCGATCTCCTTCTGCGGACCGCCCACGATGGAGTACGTGGTGGTCTTCTCGCCGTAGTAGATCTCCTGCTGGTACTCGCCGAGTTCGCCCGTGGAGGGCAGGTTCTTCTCGATGAAGACCGGGCGGCCCTTGTCGTCGGCCTCGGTGCCCTTGGCGGCGACCGCGCCGTAGCCGTGGGTGTAGCGGAAGTGGTCGTTGATCCAGTTGTGCTTCGGGATGCCGGTCAGGTCCAGCTCGCGCAGACCGATGACCGTGTCCTGGTCCTTGCCGTCCTTGGTGCTGTACCGGTCGACGTCCAGGTTCTTCGGGAAGCCGTAGTAGTCCCAGATCTGCTGGCTCTGCTGGAAGGTGGGCGAGACCACGTTCGGGTCCATGATGCGGATGCTGGCCGTGGCGCCGACCTGGTCGCGCAGCATGGTCTTGTCGGAGGTCGCGGACTTGCCCGGGTACCCGCTGACATCGGTGTGGTCGATGCCGTACGCCTGGCGGGTCGCCGTGAGGTTCTTCTGGACGTACGGCGCTTCCTTGGCCTGCTCGTTGGGCTGGACCTGGAACTTCTGCACGATGGCCGGGTAGACGCCGCCGATCAGGATGGCGGAGAGCACCATGAGGCCGAAGCCGATGACGGGCAGCTGCCAGGTGCGCCGCCACAGGGTGGCGAAGAACAGCAGCGCGCAGATGACGGCGATGCAGAACAGGATCGTCTTGGCCGGGAGATAGGCGTTGGCGTCCACGAAGCGCAGACCGGTCCAGTTGTCCGTCGCCTTGAAGCCGCTGGACTTCACCGCGAGGCCGTACCGGTCGAGCCAGTAGGCGACCGCCTTCAGCGCCACGAACACGCCGAGGAGCACGGACAGATGGCCGGTCGCGGCGGCCGAGGCACGCGCGCCGGGGCTGGTGACGCGCAGCCCGCCGTACAGGTAGTGGGTGAGCGCGGCGGCGATCAGGGAGAGGACCGTCGTGGCGAAGCCGAAGGCCAGCAGGAAGCGGTACCAGGGCAGATCGAACGCGTAGAACGAGACGTCGAGGTGGAACTGCGGGTCGCTCTGGTGGAAGGGCACGCCGTTGACCCACATCAGCCAGGTCCGCCACTGGCCGGCCGCCGAGGCGCCGGCGACCAGGCCGACGAGCGCGGTGACGGCGAGCAGCAGCCAGGTCTTGTACGGCGCGATGCCCATCCGGTACCGGTCCAGGCTCTGCTGCTCCATGGACATGGCGCTGAGCGGGGGGCGCAGCCGGTGCGCGAGCCAGATGTTGAAGCCCACCGCCAGGGCCATCAGCAGGCCGAAGACGAAGAAGAGCCCGGTCTTGGTCCACAGGGTGGTGGTGAAGACCGACGAGTAGTGCACCGAGCGGTACCACTGCCAGTCCGTCCAGAAGCCCGCGAACATGGTGAAGGCCATGCCGAGAGCCGCCAGGACGCCCAGCGTCACGAGCAGGGTCCTCACGCGCCGGGACGGGCGGTCCCCCCTCGTCCGCGGTCCCGTCGGGCCTCCGCCCCGGTCCGGCATCTGGAAAGCCAAGGTGCGCACCTCGAAGTCGCTGTCGATCCGTCAGACCCTCGTGTTCGCGGGCCCTCGGCGGCCCCCCGTGATCGCGGGCCCCCACCTATGCAACTTACTCACGGTTTGCTCGGTTCCCGATTCCGGCCGGGAACGAGGCAGGATTGTGACCATGTCCAACACTCCCATGGCGGCGAACCCGCTCACCCGGGCCGTACTCGAGATCGACGAGTACGCCTCCGGCCTCGGCTGGGACCAGCCCGCCCGCCTCTTCGCCCTTGTCGACACCGCACGGCTGCGGACCCGGGAACCCGCGCTCGCGGCCCAGCTCGGCCTGGCCGAGGACACGGGCGAGACGGGGCTCACGCCCATCGAACAGGAAGAGGTGCCCGCCGACCGGCCGCTCGACGAGTTCCTCGCCACCATCGCCTGGCCCGACGCGGTGACCGGCTGCGCGCTCACGGTCGAGCGCCAGATGCTGCCGCCGTCCGCCGAGAACCAGGTCCCCCAGGGCCTGAGCGGCGCCAAGCTGGCCAAGTGGGTGGCCTCCCACCCCGAGCGCCAGGAGGTCCGCATGACGGTCGCGGTCCTGCGCGGCGGCGGCCGCGACTCCGCGATCCGGCTGCGCGAGAAGGACTCGCCGACCGAGGTGCTGACCGGCCCCGACCTGGTGCCGGGGCTGGCGGAGGCGCTGGCGGCGACGTTCGAGGACTGAGTCCGCGCCGCTCCGGGGAGGGCGCCCGACACGGGTGCCCTCCCGGCGGGTCAGCGTGCCATCAGCGCGCGGTCAGCCCTTCGTCGTGCACTTCGGCAGCGCGGCCGTGTCGCCGGTGCGGATGTCGTTCAGGGCGCCGAGGGCGTCGTGAATGGTCTTGACCTTGACGAGGGTGAGGCCGCTCGGGGTGTCCTGGGCGGCGGCCGCGCAGTTGTCGGCGGGCGTCAGGAAGTACTGGGCGCCCTTGTCGCGCGCGCCGACGGTCTTCATCTCGATGCCGCCGATCGGCCCGACCGCGCCGGAGTCGTCGATGGTGCCGGTGCCCGCGACGAACTTGCCGCCGGTGAGGCTGCCCGGGGTGAGCTTGTCGTAGATGCCGAGCGCGAACATCAGACCGGCGCTGGGGCCGCCGACGTCCGCGAGCTTGATGTCGACGGTGAACGGGAAGGTGTGGTCGGTCCCGGCGGAGATGCCGACGATGGCCCGCTTGGTGCCGGTGTCCTCGGACGTGGCCGTGGTGATCGTGACGTCCTGGGTCCTGGTCGCGTCCTTGTGCGCCTTCTCGGCGGCGGCCTGCTCCTTGGCCGGGACGACCGTGAAGACGACCTTCTGGCCGGGCTTGTGCCGCGTCACCAGCTTGGCCACGTCGGAGGGCTGCTTGACCGCGGTGCCGTCCACGGCCTTGATCACGTCACCCGCGTGCAGCCTGCCCTCGGCCGGGGAGTCCTTGATCACGGTGGACACGATCACCCAGGACTTCACCGGGACCTTCAGCTCCTCCAGGGCGGCGACCTTGGCGCTCTCCTGGGACTGGCTGAACTCCTCGGCGTTCTCCTGGGTGGACTGCTCCTCGGTCTTGCCGTCCGGATAGAGCGTGTCGTGCGGCACGATCTTGCTGTCGTGCGCCAGCCAGCCGTAGACCGCCTGCACCAGGTTCATGCGGAAGTTCGCGCTGGTGACCCGGACGGTGGTCATGTTCAGATGGCCGTCCGTCGGATAGGTCTTGTGCCCCGCGATCTGGAGGACCGGCTCGCCGTCGTGCTCCCCGAGCGTGTTCACGGTCGGCCCCGGAGACATCTCCGCGTACGGCACGGGGATGAGCACCCCCGCGCACAGGAGCGCGATCAGCATCAGGGTGGAGGCGAGCATCGTCGCGGTGCGGCGTGGCATGGCACGACAGTACGGGACGGGCCTGTCAGCACACCGTCAGGGCACCCTTGTCACGCGCCGCGGGCACCCGTACGGGACTTCTCCATGGCCTCACGGAAGCGGGCGTATCCGTCCAGCTCCGGCCCGTCGCTGCGGGCCCTGCGGGTCCGGTTGGCCCAGCTTCCCCACAGGCTCGCCACGACAGCAGCGACAACCGGAATCAGCAACCAGGCGAGCGCCGCCATGCCGACCTCCCAACCCCATGAGCGTCCGCGAACTGAGTGATCAGCAGATTAACCGCTCGCACTCATAACGCTCACGCCAGGGCACCGGTTACGCAAGCGGAAGCCCCAATCGGCCCAATGTGACGATGATCAGCAGGCGCCGACCCATTCCTCGGTGCCGTCGGAGAACCGCTGGTGCTTCCAGATGGGCACCTGGTGCTTGACGTCGTCGACGAGCCTGCGGCACGCCTCGAACGCCTCGGCGCGGTGGGGGCACGACACGGCGGCGACGATCGCGAGGTCCCCGACGCCCAGGTCGCCCACCCGGTGGAGGACGGCGAGCGCGCGCACCGGGTACTCGGCGGCGACCTTCTCGGCGATGCGCCGCATCTCGTCCTCGGCGCTCGGGTGGCAGGAGTAGCCGAGGGCGTCCACGTCGGCGCCCTGGTCGTGATTGCGCACCGTGCCCACGAAGAGCGAGATGCCACCGGCGGCCGGGTCGCCGACGGCCGCGTACACCTCGTCGAGCGAGAGCGGGGTGTCCCGGATGCCGATCAGCTTGACGGGGTTCTCAGCGGCCTGCTCGCCGGGGTGATCGTTCGTGGGTGCCATGTCTCCATGGTGCCGCACGCCCCGGACATGCGGGAACGCGAAGCTCGGCCGATGGGAGCAGGCGACGGCGGGAAGAGGTTTGCGAAGGAAGTGTCCTCAAAGGAGGCGACGCGCCCTGCGGGCCCGGCGGACCACCGCCGCAGCGCCGAGCAGAGCGACCGTCGCGCCCGCGGCACCCGCCGCCGTCGCGTCCTTGCGGCCCAGGCGCCGTCCGGCGACCGTGTGCCGCCCGGCGACCTCCTCAAGGAGCTCCGCCAGGACCTCCTCGTTGGTCCAGCGCGGCCGCCACCCGGCGGCATGCAGCCTGCTGCCGCTGACCACCCAGGGGTACATCGTGTACGCCAGGTCGCCCGCCGGTGACGGGGTGAGACCGATCCGGTGCAGCCGCGCGGCGGCGCCGAGCGCGACGGCCGAGGGCAGCTCCATGCGCCGGATGCCGCTCAGCTCCTCGACCTCCTCCTGCTCCAGCCAGCCGTCGCAGCCGACGGCGAGTTCCCCCTCCACCTTCTCCAGGACGGCGTACTCCAGGGCCGTGCACAGGTCCTCGACGTGGCAGAACTGCCACGCGGGCCGCGACCCGGCCACGACCAGCAGCCGGGGCGACTCGAAGTAGCGGGTGAGCGCGGTGTCGGTGCCGCCCACCAGGACGGCGGGCCGGACCACGGTGACGTTGAGGCCGGGGTGCGCCCGGGGCGCGCGCCGGGCCAGGCGCTCGATCTCCAGCAGGTCCGCGACCCCGGTGGCCTCGGCCGTCGCGCGCAGCTCGGCGTCCTCCGAGAGCGGCAGCTCGTTGTCCGGGAGCGCGCCGTAGACCATGGCCGAGGTGCACAGCACCACCCGGCGGACACCGGCCGCGGCGGCGGCCGTCAGCACGGTCTGGGTCCCCCGGACGTTGTAGGCGGTGCGGGCGGCCGGATCGCTGCCGAGGTCCAGGTCGAGCGCGAGGTGCACGACCACGTCGACGCCGCGCAGCTTGTCGGCGATGGCCGGGTCGCGCACGTCGAGGATGTGCCACACCGCGTCCGCGCACTCCCCGCGCCGCTCGTCGATGGCGACGACCTGCCGGACCGCCCCGTCGGCGGCGAGCCGCTCCGTGAGCAGCGCGCCGACCCCGCCGGCCGCACCGGTGACCGCGACGACGGGGCCGCGCACGGGGGACGGAAAAGTCGGGTTTCGCGCTGCGCGAACCTGCGGATCTGGGGAACTCACCGGGCGTCTCCAGCGGTTGTCTTCAGTACGGGCGCGGACGACGCGCGCGTACCAGGTGCATCCATCCTGCCGCAGCCCTTGCGTGGGCGAAGCACCGAGGCCCAATCCGGTCCGGGTGTCTACGCTGGGTGGAGAAGTCGGGCAGCCGCGCCGCCGGAGGAAACCGGTGGCCTTACCAGCCGAGGAACCCCGTGAGTGACACCCCATTCGGATTCGGCCTTCCGCCGGAGGAGCCGGAAGACGGCGACGAGGGCAAGAAGAAGGACCAGCAGAGCGGTGGTGGGCAGGGACCGGCCAACCCCTTCGGTTTCGGCGGCCTGCCGGGAGCCGGTGGCTTTGGCGGCCCCGGCGCCGACAATCCGCTCGCCGCGATGTTCGGTTCCCTGAACCCCACCGACCTGGGCGCGGCCTTCCAGCAGCTGGGTCAGATGCTCTCGTACGAGGGCGGCCCGGTGAACTGGGACATGGCCAAGCAGATCGCCCGCCAGACGGTCGCCCAGGGCACCCCCGACGGCGTCAAGGACGCGAGCGTCGGCCCCTCCGAGCGCACCGCCGTGCAGGAGGCCGTGCGCCTGGCCGACCTGTGGCTGGACGACGCGACCTCGCTGCCCTCCGGCGCGAACACGGCCGTGGCCTGGTCGCGCGCGGAGTGGGTCGAGGCCACCCTCCCGGCCTGGAAGGAGCTGGTCGACCCGGTCGCCGAGCGTGTCGGCGCGGCCATGGGCGACGTCCTGCCGGAGGAGATGCAGGCCATGGCGGGCCCGCTGATCGGCATGATGCGCTCCATGGGCGGTGCCATGTTCGGCACCCAGATCGGCCAGGCCGTCGGCGTGCTCGCGGGCGAGGTCGTCGGTTCGACCGACATCGGCCTGCCGCTCGGCCCGGTGGGCCAGGCCGCGCTGCTCCCGGTCAACATGGAGACGTTCGGCAAGGACCTCGGCGTCTCCAAGGAGGAGGTGCGGCTGTACCTGGCCCTGCGCGAGGCGGCGCACCAGCGCCTGTTCGCGCACGTGCCGTGGCTGCGCTCGCACCTGTTCGGCGCGGTCGACGGGTACGCGCGCGGGATCAAGGTCGACACCGCCAAGCTGGAGGACGTGGTCGGCCAGTTCGACCCGCAGAACCCCGAGCAGCTTCAGGACGCGCTGCAGCAGGGCATGTTCCAGCCCGAGGACACGCCCGCGCAGAAGGCCGCCCTGGCCCGGCTGGAGACCGCGCTCGCGCTGGTCGAGGGCTGGGTGGACGCGGTGGTCCACGCGGCCGCGAAGCCGCGGCTGTCGTCCGCCGACGCGCTGCGCGAGACGCTGCGCCGCCGCCGCGCGAGCGGTGGTCCGGCCGAGCAGACCTTCGCCACGCTGATCGGCCTGGAGCTGCGGCCGCGCCGGCTGCGCGACGCCTCGCGCCTGTGGGCCTCGCTCACGGACGCGCGCGGGGTCGACGGCCGGGACGCGCTGTGGCACCACCCGGACATGCTGCCGACGGCCACCGACCTGGACGACCCGGACGGCTTCGTGCACCGCGAGCAGCTGGACTTCTCCGAGCTGGACAGGATGCTCGGCGAGGCGGCGAGCGGCACCCACAAGCCCGACCTGAAGAAGGACGAGGGCGAGACCGGCGAGACCAAGGGCGACGAGACCGAGTGAGCCTGTACGACGACGCGGTCCACGTGCTCAAGGAGTACGCGGACCAGGGCGAGCTGCGCGACGCCTACCTGGAGCATCTGGCCGCCCACCCGGACGGCATGTGGAAGGCCTGCCACGCCGGTCATGTGACGGCGAGCGCCCTGGTGATCGACCCGGAGCACGGCCGCGTCCTGCTGACCCTGCACAGGAAGCTGCGGATGTGGCTCCAGATGGGCGGCCACTGCGAGCCGGGCGACGCGACACTCGCGGAGGCTGCGCTGCGCGAGGCCACCGAGGAGTCCGGGATCACGGGTCTGACCCTGCTGCCCGGCGGCCCGGTCCGCCTGGACCGGCATCCGATCCCGGCCCCCTGCCACTGGCACTACGACGTGCAGTACACGGTGCTCGCCCCGCGCGGTGCCGAGCACGCGATCAGCGACGAGTCGCTGGACCTGCGCTGGTTCGGGTACGACGAGGTGGCGGACGTGGCCGACGAGTCGGTCGTACGGCTGCTGGAGGCGAGCCGCGCCAGGCTCTGAACGGCTGTGAACGTGTAAGGGGCGCCCGCAGTGACGGGAGCCCCTTACGTTCGTCCGGGCGCGGTCAGCTTTCGTCCGGGCGCGGTCAGCCCCAGACGTTGCCCTGGTTCTGCCCGTGCGCGCCCTGCTGGCCCATGCCGAACTGGGCGGCGACCCCGCCGCCGATCCGCGCGTGCTGCGGCGGCATCAGCTCGCTGGGCTGCACCAGGGCGAAGCCGGAGCCCATGAAGCTCAGCTCCCAGCCCTCACCGGTGCTGGCGCGCCGCCGCCACACCCCGGAGGAGTGCGTCTGGGCCTGCATCTGCACCCGCAGCGAGGTGGACCAGGCGACGATCGCGTCCGCGTCGCAGTTCACGTACTTGTCGGGCGTCACCTGCATCAGCAGCGGCGGGCCGGAGGTCATGAGGGCGACCTTGCCGCGTCCGGTGATGTTGAGCTGGTACTTCCCCGAGCCGGAGATGCCGTAGAGGCTGTCCACGGCGATGACCTCGTGGTGCAGCGAGGAGTCCATGGCGAGGACGTAGGCGCTGTCGACCGTCAGACCCTCCTGCTCGACGTCCAGGAGGTGCACGTGCTGGGCGAGGTTGGCCAGGTACACGGTGCCCTGGCCGTGACAGCGCATCAGGTCCAGGCCCTCGCCGGTGTGGGCACGCGCGCGGCGCTGGCCCTGGGTGCGGTACTCGGCGTCGAACTCGACCAGACCCTGGTAGGCGACCATGGAGCCCTTGCGGGCGAGAAGGTCGTCGTGGCCCTCCAGGGTGACGCGGAGCATCTGCTGGTTCTGCAGGCTCCAGCGGTCCTGGGTCTGGAGGTCGTTGTGCGCGAAAAGCGGGCTCTGCATGGTGTGTCTGCTCCCCCTCAGCCCCGGAACCGGAGGCGGTCGGTGCTGTCCTCGCTGGGCTGGACGACGACGATGCCCTGGCCGGAGAAGGCCAGCTGGTAGGCCTCGCCGCTGCCCCGGCCGATCAGCGACTGGGCCTTGAAACTGCGCTTGCCCTTCACCTTGAGGTTCGGGGACCAGGCCACGAGCGCGTCCGGGTCGACGAAGGTCTCGTCCTCGCCGCCGCCGCAGTCGACGACGATCGGCGTGCCGCGCGAGGTCAGCGCGACCCAGCCCTGGCCGGAGATCGTGGTGTTCCACAGGCCCTGTCCGGCGAACTTGGCCATCCCCTTGACCCGTTCGACGCCCCAGGTCAGCTGCGCGTCGAAGGCCAGCAGGTTGGTGGCGTTGACGGAGATGCCCTCGCCGGCGAGGTTGATGACGACCACGTCGGCGCCGTAGTCGGCGAGGTAGAGCAGTCCGTCGCCGGAGCACTTCATCAACGGGGCGCCCTCGCCGGTCATCCAGTCGCGGGCGATCTGGCGGACGGCGGGCGGGTTGGGCTCGTACTGGATGAACCCCTCGTAGGAGATCATCGAACCCGCGCGCGCGAGAAGGTCGTTGCCGGTCTGCATGGCGACCTTCAGCATCTGGCCGCCGTGGTTCTCCATGCGGGCGGTGACGGGTGCGGGGGCGTGGCCCGCGAGCGGCTGGTACATGTCGGGCTCCCTCAGACCTCGTACGGCTGGACGACGATGAAGTTGCCGGGGGCGCCCCGGAACTGGAGGTTGACGCTCTCTCCGGTGTCGCCCGCGTACGCGTTGCGGCGCATCCGGACCTGGCTGGAGACGATCACCTGCGCGCCCGCCGACCAGGCGACCACCGCGTGGCAGTCGGCGAAGGTCGTGGGGGTCACCGGGAGCACGACCGGGATGCCGTGCGTCTTGACGACGATCGTGCCGGTGCCCTGGAACTGCATGGTGAACAGCGCGCCGCCGGGGATGCCGTGGCCCTCGATCCGGCGGACCTCGTACTGGAGACTCTCGTCGAAGGCGAGGACGTTCTCGGCGGAGACGCAGATCGCGTCGCCCTGGAGCTCGACCGGGTGGAGATGGGTGGAGTCGTCGGCGAGGAACACCTGTCCCTGGCCGGTGCAGCGCATCAGCTGCATCTCCTGGCCGGTGGCGTTGCCGACGATGCGTCCGGCGAATCCGGCGCCCTTGTAGGCGAAGTCGACCTTGCCCTGGTAGAGCACCATGCTTCCCTGGCGGGCCAGCACCGGCTGACCGGCGACGCCCAGGTCCACGCGGACCAGCTTCTTGTTCTGCTGCGTCCAGCGCTGCCCGGTGGGCGCCTCCTTGTACAGCTGCAGCGCCGCGCCGACCCCGGCACCGCCCTGCGGGGCGCCCTGCGGCACGCCGTACGGGGCGGTCTGCTGGCCGGGGACCTGCGCGTGGCCGGGCGGCTGGGGAGCGCCGGGCGGGGTGCCGTAGCCCGGGGGCATCGGGGCGGCCGGGGTGACCGGCGCGCCCTGGGTGCCGTAGCCGGGGGGCGGGGCGGGTGGCGGGACCGTGCCGCCGGGCGGTGTGGCCAGGGGGGCGACGACCGTCGGGGCTCCGTGCACGTTCGGCCCGGGCGCCGGGGGCGGGGTGAAGCCCTGGGGCGCGGGGGTCGGCGAGGCCATCGGGGCGGAAGCGGGCGCGGGTGCCGGGGTCGTGGCCGGGGCCGGGGACGACGGGACCGCGAAGGCGGGCGGGGCGAAGCCGGGGGCGGCGGCAGGCGGCGCGGGCTCGGCCGGGGCCTCCTCCTCCAGCACCTCGCCGCCGAAGTTCTTCAGCAGCGCGTCCAGGCCGCCGTCGAAGCCCTGGCCGACCGCGGCGAACCGCCAGACGTCCTTGAGATAGATGTCCCCGAGCATCACGGCGCGTTCGGTGGAGAACTCGGCGCCGGTGAAGGAGTACCGCGCGACCTCCTCGCCGCCCGCCACGATGCGCAGATAGCCGGGGGCCACCTGGGACATCTGGCCGTCGCCGTCGATGGTCGCCGTGAAGGACAGCTTCTGGATCTGCGGCGGAATCCGGTCCAGCGTGACCCGGAAGGACTCGGTGTCTCCCGCCTGGGCGCCGAGGAGCTGGATGGACTCCTCGGGTGACTTCGGCTGGTTGAAGAAGACGAAGTACCGGTCGTCGGAGAGACGCTCGTCCGCGTCCAGTCCGAAGCAGCTGATGTCGAAGCTCAGTCCGGGAGCGGAGATCTGCACACCCACGTACAGATCCGTGCCCGCCGTCAGGTCACTGATCCTGGCCTTGTGGCCGCGTTGGAATTCCCTGGCCATGCGTAACGACCGTCCCCCATCCGGAATGCGAGTGCGTCGAGCCAGGCTAACGTCACATACCGACAATGGGCGCAGCCGGTACGGACCCGGTACACAACCGCGCCCGGGTTCGCACACGTGACGGCATCCGGGATCTCACCCGCGCTGTTCACTCACCGCGCGCGCCGGGTACCTGCGGCAGCCGGGCGGCCGCGACGACTCCTTCGAGGTAGCCGCGGGCGCGCTCGGTGCGCGGATAGGACTCCAGCAGCCGCCAGAAGTCGGGGCCGTGACCGGGCACCAGCAGATGCGCCAGCTCGTGGCAGAGCACGTAGTCGATGACGTACTCCGGCATCCCCTTCAGCCGGTGCGAGAGCCGGATGCTGCCCTCGGCCGGGGTGCACGAGCCCCAGCGGGTGTTCTGGTTGGTGACCCAGCGCACGGAGGCGGGGCGGGCCCGGCCGTCGAAGTACTGCGCCGACAGCCGCTCGGCGCGCGCGGTCAGTTCGGCGTCGCCCGGCACCCGCTTGTTCTCCTGGGCGGCGAGCTTGTCGAGCATGACGGTCACCCAGCGCCGCTCCTCCGCCTCGGACATCCGGGCGGGGATGAGGATGACGGTGCGGTCGCCCTCGCGGTACGCGGAGACGGTGCGGCGGCGCCGGGCGCTCCGGCGGACCTCGATCGCACGCGCCGCCGTGCCGTCCGGCGTCTGCTCCGGCGCACCGCGCGGCGGCTGTCCGGCGCGGGGGGACGGTTCGGCGGGCACGCCTCGACGTTACCCGCTGGGCCCCGCCGAAGTCCCCCTCCGGGCGGCCGGATACCGCTCCTCCGTCGGCCGGTCATCCCTTATGCGCGCTTTGTCCACCCAGGGTCAGAGGCGTCCCGCCTGCGGAATGCTCGTACGACCATCACCTCGTGCCTGTGGACAACTCGCGGCACGCTTCCGGGAATCCGGCCATGCTGGCGTTCGAAGGCGGAGCCCGGCCGGGCCCGCCGGGACCGACGTGTACGACACGAAGGGTGACGGGGGTTCTGTGATGCATCCGATGGTGAAACCCGCGCTGCGGCAGGGCTGGCGCGATCTCAACACCGTGCAGTTCGGCATGACTCCGGCGCATGCGATCACGCTGGGCCCGGTGGACCCGGCCACGGGCAGCTTCCTGCGGCTGCTCAACGGTGCGCGGGGGCTGCCGCTGCTGCGCGAGGAGGGGCGCCGGATGGACCTGGCCGACGGGCATGTGGACGCCCTGCTGCGACGCCTCGGCCGGGCGGGGCTGCTCGACGACATGCGGGGCGGTTCGCCGGACGCGGAGGCGCTGCGGGAGAGAGGGGACGCCCTGGACCGGCTGCGGCCCGACCTCGCCTCGCTGTCGCTGTCCACGTCCGAGCCGGGCGCCGCCCTCGGGCTGCTCGCCGCCCGCCGCTCCCTCCGGGTGCGGGTGCACGGCGCGGGACGGGTCGGGGCGGTGCTGGCCGCGCTGCTGTCCGGCGCCGGGGTGGGCGAGGTCGACGTGCGGGACGTGGGGCGCGTGGAGCCGTGGGACGTGGCGCCGGGCGGACTGCCGGCCGAGTCGGTGGGCGAGCGGCGGGACGAGGCGGCGCGGGCGGCCGTGCGCCGCGCG
The DNA here is from genome assembly GCF_040638245.1 of Streptomyces sp. NPDC026659. NCBI lineage: Bacteria > Bacillati > Actinomycetota > Actinomycetes > Kitasatosporales > Streptomycetaceae > Streptomyces > Streptomyces sp. NPDC026659. Next base: position 232,894 of record NZ_JBEZXY010000002.1, read on the forward strand.
GCCCCGGACCGCCCGCCACGCCGGGCCCGCGCCTCCCCGCTCACCGAGCCCGCGACGGCGGAGGCGGGTCTGTCCCTGGTGATCGTCGCGCCGCGCGACGAGGTGGCCGTGCACGCCCCCGACCCGTTCACCACCGAGCGGCTGATGACCTCCGGGACACCGCATCTCTACGCCGGGGTGGTGGAGGGCACCGCTGTCGTCGGGCCGCTGGTCCTGCCCGGGGAGACGAGCTGCGCGGGCTGTCTGCACGAGGACCGCACGGACGGTGACCCCGCGTGGCCGCGCCTGGTCACCCAGTGGCGGTGCGGTGCGGCACGCCGGGTGGGCGCCTGTGATCTCACGCTGGCCGTCGCGGTGGCCGGACTCGCCGCCGCGCATGCCCTGACCTTCCTCGACGGCGGCTCCCCGTCCAGCGCCGGGGCCCGCTGGGAGGCGTCCCTGCCCGCTCTGACCTGGCACTCTCGACCGATCGCCCCGCACCCGGCATGTGCGTGCGGCGCACTGGAGAAAGGAAAAGGGAAGGGAAAGGGAGCCGTAAGGGGGGAGCACTCCTCGGCCAGGGGGGTGCCGCGCGCGACAATGGCGGTGCAACGGCCGTCGGCCGGGCGGCGACGCGAGTCGGGCGCGGCGGGGCCGACAGGGACTTGGAGGGCGCATGTCTGATCTTCCCCGGAAGGCGGTCACCCGGACCGCCAAGCTCGCCGCGCTCCCGCTCGGCTTCGCCGGCCGGGCGACGTGGGGGCTGGGCAAGCGGATCGTGGGCGAGTCGGCGGAGATCGTCGGCCGGGAGCTCCAGCAGCGCACGGCCGAACAGCTCTTCAAGGTGCTCGGCGAGCTGAAGGGGGGCGCGATGAAGTTCGGGCAGGCCCTGTCCGTCTTCGAGTCCGCGCTGCCCGAGGAGGTCGCCGGTCCCTACCGTGCCGCGCTGACCAAGCTCCAGGAGGCCGCGCCGCCGATGCCGACCCGCACGGTGCACGCCGTGCTGGAGGAGCGGCTCGGCCTGGAGTGGCGGGAGCTGTTCCTCGAATTCGAGGACAAACCGGCGGCCGCGGCCTCCATCGGGCAGGTCCACCGGGCGGTGTGGCACGACGGCCGCGAGGTGGCGGTCAAGGTGCAGTACCCGGGCGCGGGCGAGGCGCTGCTCTCCGACCTGAACCAACTCAGCCGGTTCGCACGGCTGTTGGGTCCGCTCATCCCCGGGATGGACATCAAGCCGCTGATCACGGAGTTGCGGGACCGCGTCTCCGAGGAACTGGACTACGCGCTGGAGGCGCAGGCACAGGCCGCGCACGCGGAGGAGTTCGCGGACGACCCGGACGTGGTGGTCCCGGCGGTGGTGCACCAGTGCGAGCAGGTCCTGGTGACCGAGTGGATCGACGGCATCCCGCTCTCGGAGATCATCTCGGACGGCACCCCGGAACAACGCGACCGTGCGGGGCAGTTGCTGGCCCGTTTTCTCTTCTCCGGCCCGGCCCGCACCGGGCTGCTGCACGCCGACCCGCACCCGGGCAACTTCCGGCTGCTGCCGGGCGGCCCCGAGGGCGAGGACGACTGGCGCCTGGGCGTGCTGGACTTCGGCACGGTCGACCGGCTCTCCGGCGGGCTGCCCCTGCCGATCGGGATCTCGCTGCGGCTGACGCTCGACGGTGACGCCGACAGTGTCTACCGGCTGCTGTGCGGGGAGGGGTTCATCAAGGAGTCCATCGAACTGGACCCCGACGCGGTGCTCGACTATCTGCTGCCGATCATCGAACCGGCCCGGGTGGACGCCTTCACCTTCACCCGCTCGTGGATGCGCGGCCAGGCCGGCCGGGTCGCCGACCCCCGCTCCCCCGCCTACCAGCTCGGCAAGCGGCTCAATCTGCCGCCCGCCTACCTCCTGATACACCGCGTGACCCTCAGCACCATCGGCGTGCTCTGCCAGTTGGGGGCGACGGTGCGGCTGCGGCAGGAACTGGAGGACTGGCTGCCCGGGTTCGTGGAGGACGAGACCTTCGAAGAGGACGTCGAAGAGGTCATCGAAGAGGGCTTCGCGGAGGAGGAGTTGGACGGGGAGGCGGTGGACGGGCGGCTCGTCGTCAAGGAGTTCACGGCCAAGGCGTCCGCCGAGGAGTCCGTCATGGAGTCCGTCATGGAGTCCGCCGACGAGGAGGACGTGCCGGAGGCACCCGCGGCCGAGGCGTGACGGACACGCCGCGGGGGCCGGTCCGTCGGACGGACCGGCCCCCGCGGGGAGAAGGTTCCGCCTCCCCGGGAGGGGAGGCCACCGCTTCCGGTGTGCTGCTTCGGGTGGGCGCCTACTGCATGACGGCCATGGCGAGCGCGCGCCGGGCCAGCAGCGAGGCGCGCTCCGCCCGGCGCTGCATCCGCCGGGCGGCGGCCAGGCGGATGGCCTGACGTTCCCGCTCGGCGTCGTGGAGGCGCTCGTGCATATGCGCGCGGGCCAGGGCTTCTTGCATGAGTTGCATCTCTCGGTTCCTGTTCTTCTGGCGCGAACCGGTCACGCCGTGGGTGGTGAGGTCTGAGGTCGCGGAGCGGGTGGGCTCGCTGGTGGACGGCTTCATCGGGGCCTGCTTCATGGGGTCGTGCGTGAGGGGGCGGTCGATCGTTCCTGGGGTGTTCATGCCGTGACCGGGTTCTTGCGCGGGCGGCCACGCGGCCGCTTGCGGGCCACGACGACCCCCTGGACGAACAGCTCCCCGCCCCAGACGCCCCAGGGCTCGCGCCGCTCCTTGGCCCCGGCGAGGCAGGCCTCGACCAGCGGGCAGGTGCGGCAGAGGGACTTGGCGTACTCCACGTCCGCCGGGGACTCGGCGAAGAAGACCTCCGGGTCGTAGGACCGGCAGGGTACGGGGGTGCCGAGGCTCTCGATGGCGTCGTCGAGCGCGGTCAGCGCGGTGAGGGGGAACAAGGCGGGGTCCTCCGTGGGGCCGGGCGGGGGGAGCGTTTGTGAGGGCGGTACGGACGGGGCGTGCGCTTCGAGTTGCACGGGGTGTTTTCCTCGTCTTTTCGTTCCGGCCGGTTGACCGGGTGTCGGCTGGGTACCGGGTCGTTCCTTGTTCCCGAGGCCCCTTCGCTCCGTCGACCCCGTTCGGGGAAAACAGAAGGGCCGCGGTTCCCGGGTGGGGTTCCGCGGCCCTGAAGGCGCCGGCCTGATCGACTGTCAGGCTGGATCACTCCAGGGTTCTGGCCCACGGAAGGCCCACATCAGGTGGTGCTGCGTCGTCTGCTGCTGGAATCCGGCACCGGCCGCGAAGGCATAGGCGTGCGCCTGTGCCTCTACCGCTTCCAGTGCCTTGGTCGGTCGCTCATTCCGCTCGCGGACAGGGAGATCCGCAAGGGACAGGGCGGAGGCGGGGCGGACGGCGGGAATGCCGGACACACCGGTGCCCTGGGTAAAGGCGCCGAACATGCACAGGGAGACGGTCGGGCGATCGGTCATTTTGGCCGAGCTGCTGCTGATGCTGGTGTTGATGCTGATCACGGGACTCGCCTCCTTTCGGCGCCTTGGGGGACCGGTGAACCGGTCCGTCGGATATGTAAGTACAGCACGGAATCACAGCCTCCGAGAAGGCCGCCGTTTCCGTGTCTAGAACCTATGGGGATTCGCGGGGCGTGCGCAAACTATTTTTTCGACGAGTTCGCATCAGTCGTCAACGCGCGTCGTCCGCCGTGTTCGGCGGGTCGTTCCGCCCGTCGTTCAGGGGGTCGTTCTCCGGCTCCGGCACGGCCTCGGCGCCCGCGCAGATGGCCAGGACGTCGGCGCCGTAGCGGCGCAGTTTGCGGTCCAGGACGCCGGGGATGCGGGACAGTTCGGCCGGGGTGTCCGGGCAGGTCTCGGCGATGGCCATGAGGGTGCGGTCGGTGAAGACGCAGAAGTCCGGCTGTCCGCTGAGCCCGGCCTCGGCCGCCCGCCATTCCCTGAGCCGTGCGTACAGCCCCTCGTCCATGTCGGAGGGGCAGTCCTCGCAGCGCATCAGCTTCATCTCGCCCGCGTCGATGAGCGTGCGGCCGCAGACCCGGCAGCGGGCCGGGGTGCGCTGCTTACGCCGGGGGACGGCCATGAGGCCGCCGCCGGTACCGCTTCCCGTGCCGCCGCCGGTGCCGCGTTCGATGCCGCGTTCGATTCCGCCGAGGGCGCCGGTCCCGGTGCGGCCGACGGTGGGCGTGGTGCCGGGGCGCAGCCCGTCGAGGAAGCGGCTGGGTCTGCGGTTCGGGCGGCCGCCGGGGGCGCGGGAGAGGGACCAGGAGAGGTGGAGCCGTTCCCGCGCGCGGGTGACGCCGACGTAGAGGAGACGGCGCTCCTCCTCGATCTGCTCGTCCGTCTTGGCGTAGGTGATCGGCATCATGCCCTCGGCGACGCCGACCAGGAAGACGGCGTCCCACTCCAGGCCCTTGGCCGCGTGCAGGGAGGCGAGGGTGACGCCCTGGACGGTGGGGGCGTGCTGGGCACCGGCCCGCTCGTCCAGCTCCGCGACGAAGTCGGCGAGGGAGGCGCCGGGGTGGGTGGCGGCGAAGTCCTGGGCGAGGTGGGCGAGGGCGGCCAGCGACTCCCAGCGCTCGCGGGTGGCGCCGGAGCCGGCCGGGGGCTGGGCGGTCCAGCCCTCGCCGGACAGCACGGCGCGCACCTGGGAGGGCAGGTCGACGGCCTCGTCCAGCAGGGAGTCGTTGCCGCCGAAGCGGGCGGCGGCGCGCAGGGCGACCCCGGCCCGGCGCACCTCGGGCCGGTCGAAGAAGCGCTCGGCGCCGCGCAGCTGGTAGGGGACTCCGGCGTCCGCGAGGGCCTGCTCGTAGGTCTCGGACTGGGAGTTGGTGCGGAACAGGATGGCGATCTCGGCGGCCGGGACGCCCGCGTCGATCAGCTCGCGGATGCGGCGGGCGGCGCCCTCGGCCTCGGCGGGCTCGTCGGTGTACTCGACGTAGACGGGTTCGGGTCCGGCTCCGCGCTGGGAGACCAGCTCCAGGCGGTGGTCGGCGGCGCGGCCGTGGGCCTGGGCGAGGAGGCCGTTGGCGAGGCGGACCACCTGGGGGGTGGAGCGGTAGTCGCGGACCAGCTTGACGACGGTGGCGCCGGGGTGGCGCTCCCGGAAGTCGAGGAGGTGGTCGGGCGTTGCTCCCGTGAACGAGTAGATGGTCTGGCTGGCGTCCCCGACGACGCACAGGTTGTCGCGGTCGCCGAGCCAGAGCTCGAGCAGGCGCTGCTGGAGGGGGCTGACGTCCTGGTACTCGTCCACCACGAAGTGCTGGTACTGGGAGCGCACCTGGTCGGCGATGTCGTGCCGGTCCTGGAGCACGGCGACGGTGAGCAGCAGCACGTCCTCGAAGTCGATGACGGAGCGGGCGCTCTTGAGGTTCTCGTAGGCCGTGTAGAGGTGGGCGATCTCGGCCGGGTCGCGGGGGGTGTCACGGCCGGACTTCGCGGCCGCGTACGCGTAGTCGGCGGGGACGGTCTGGGTGACCTTGCACCACTCGATCTCGGCGGTGGCGTCCCGCAGCTCGCTGCGGTCGAGGCGGAGCCCGCAGGCGGTGGCCGCGTCGGCGACGAGCTGGATCTTGCGCTCCACGAGCCGGGGCAGGGAGCCGCCGACCGCCTTCGGCCAGAAGTACTGGAGCTGGCGCAGGGCGGCGGAGTGGAAGGTGCGCGCCTGCACGCCCTGGGCGCCGAGCTGGCGCAGCCGGCCGCGCATCTCGCCCGCGGCGCGGTTGGTGAAGGTGACGGCGAGCACGCTGGAGGGCTGGAGGATGCCCGCGCGCACGCCGTAGGCGATGCGGTGGGTGATGGCGCGGGTCTTGCCGGTGCCCGCTCCGGCCAGGACGCACACCGGCCCGTGCAGTGCGGTGGCGACCTCGCGCTGCTCGGGGTCGAGCCCTTCCAGCACCGCGTCGGCCGAGTCCGGTGTCCGCGGGAAGAGGGGGGAGTGCGTTGCTGCTGTCACACAGCCATGCTGCCAGGTCGCCCGGGACGACCGCGCCCGTTGTCCACAGGCGGGGCCCTGCGGTCGTACTAATGCGGCGGGTGTCACAGCGGCCGCCGCGGCGCCGGGAATTACGCTCCGCTTTCGCGCGTTGCCCCACTGCACGAACCCCTTCCCGAGCTGCCTGAGGAGCGCGAGAGACCATGCAGGGCACTGTGACGATGTACAGCACGACGTGGTGCGGCTACTGCCGTCGGCTGAAGAGCCAGCTGGACCGCGAGGGCATCGGTTTCACCGAGATCAACATCGAGCAGGACCCGGAGTCCGCCGCGTTCGTGGAGAAGGCCAACGGTGGCAATCAGACGGTGCCGACCGTGCGCGTCGTCCCGGCCGCCGGTGGCGAGGAGGTCGTGATGACGAACCCGAGCCTCGCCCAGGTGAAGCACGCGCTCGGCGCCTGACACCGGTTCGCGACGAGCGGGTCGTAGAACGTACGAGAACCCCGGCCGCCCTTCATGGGTTGCCGGGGTTCTCGCATGTCCGCACGGCGTCTAGAACGCGCTCCGCGTCGGCAGCGGCTTGCCGTACCACATCTCGATCAGACGGGCCGCGATGGAGATGCCGTAGGGCGGCAGGACCTCGCCGGACTCGAATGCCTCGCCGAGTTCCTCGCGGGAGAACCAGCGGGCCTCCTCGATCTCGTCGCCGTCGGCGTCGATCTCGGTGGAGGTGGCGTGGGCGAAGAAGCCGAGCATGAGGCTGGACGGGAACGGCCAGGGCTGGCTGGCGACGTACTCGACGCGGCCGACGGTGATGCCCGCCTCCTCGAAGACCTCGCGGCGCACCGACTGCTCGATGGACTCGCCGGGCTCCACGAACCCGGCGAGCGTGGAGAAGCGGCCCTCGGGCCAGTGGACCTGGCGGCCGAGCAGGATGCGGTCCTGCTCGTCGGTGACGGCCATGATCACGGCTGGGTCGGTGCGCGGGTAGTGCTCGGCGCCGCAGGCCGGGCAGCGGCGGATGTGCCCGGCGGCGGCGATGACCGTGCGCTCGCCGCAGCGGGAGCAGAAGCGGTGGGTGCGCTGCCAGTTCTCCAGGCCGACCGCGTGCACCATGAGCCCGGCGTCGCGCGGGGAGAGCAGCAGGCCCGCCTCGCGCAGTCCGGCGGGCCGGGCGGACTGGTCGATGCGGCCGGGCAGCGAGTCCTTCTGGAGGGCGAAGTAGCTGACGCCGTCCTCGTCCTCGCCGAGGAAGTAGCGGTGGGCCTCGGTGAGCGGCGCCTCGAAGGAGGGCGTCATGACGAGTTCGGTGCGCCCGTCGGGCGTCTCGTCGATGAGGACCTGGCCGCCGGAGACCACGAAGCAGCGGGTGGAGGGGTGGCTCCAGGCCGCCGCGAGCCAGGCCTCGTCGAGCCGGTGGTGGGCGGCGCGGTCGATGCCGCTCGGGGCGGTGAGCGAGATGGGTCGGTCGGCGGTGTGGTCGGTCCAGGTGGTCACGGGTGCTTCCAACTCCCCCAATGGAACGGTTCGGTTCGGCGGGCGGTTCGGCGGGACATAGGGCGGCGGGCACCGGCTGGGGTGCGGTGGGGTGGTCGGGGCGTTCCTTCCAGTGTGCCCGGCGCGGGCGGACACCCGGTGCCGCGGCCGCCGGTCAGGGGGCGTCACCGTTCTCGGCGGTCTCGGCGAGGTCGCTCCACAGGTAGGCGGTGGTCTCGACGCCCTTGAGGAGGAGGTCCAGCTCGACCTTCTCGTTCGGGGCGTGCCAGCCGTCGGAGGGGATCGAGATGCCGAGGAAGAGCACCGGGGCGCCGAGGACCTCCTGGAGGTCGGCGGCGGGACCGGAACCGCCCTCACGGGTGAAGCGGACCGGCCCCTGGAAGGCGCGCTCCATGGCGCGTACGACGGAGCGCAGCGCGGGGTGGTCCAGCGGGGTCAGACACGGGCGCGTGCCGGGGCTGAAGCGGATGTCGAGCTGGATTCCGGCGGGCACCTGGTGGGCGGCCCAGGCGCGGACGGCCTTCTCGACCTGGCCGAGGTCCTGCCCGGCGACCAGCCGGAAGGACAGCTTCACCAGCGCCGAGGAAGGGATGATCGTCTTGCTGCCCGCGCCCTGGTAGCCGCCGCCGATGCCGTTGACCTCGGCGGTCGGACGGGCCCAGATGCGCTCCAGGGTGCTGTAGCCGGCCTCGCCGTGGGTGGCGTGCGACTTGGCGGTGCGCAGCCAGCGCTCCTCGTCGAAGGGCAGCTCGGCGAACAGCTCGCGCTCGCGGTCGGTCAGCTCCACCACGCCGTCGTAGAAGCCGGGAATCGCCACCCGTCCCTCGTCGTCGTGGAGGGCGGCGACCAGGCGGGCGACGGCGGTGGCCGGGTTGGGCACGGCACCGCCGAACGAGCCGGAGTGGATGTCCTGGTACGGCCCCTCCAGGCGGATCTCGCACTCGGCGAGCCCGCGCATCCCGGTGCAGACGGTGGGGGTGTCGGCGGACCACATGCCGGTGTCGGAGACGATCACGACATCGGCGGCGAGCCGGTCGGCGTGCTCCTCGACCAGGGCGCGGAAGTGCGGCGAGCCGGACTCCTCCTCGCCCTCGACGATCAGCTTCAGGTTGACGGCCGGGGCAGTGCGGCCGGTCGCGTCGAGGTGGGCGCGGACGCCGAGTGTGTGGAAGAACACCTGGCCCTTGTCGTCGGCGGCACCGCGCGCGTACAGCCTGCCGTCGCGGACGACGGGCTCGAAGGGGTCGCTGTCCCAGCCGTCCTCGCGGGCGGCGGGCTGCACGTCGTGGTGGCCGTAGACCAGGACGGTCGGGGCGTCGGGGTCGTCCGAGGGCCACTCGGCGTACACCGCCGGGGCGCCGGGGGTCGGCCAGACCTCGGCGACCGGGAAGCCGGTCTCCTTCAGCGCGGCGGCGAGCCAGTCGGCGCTGCGGCGCACGTCGTCGGCGCGCTCGGGCTGGGCCGACACCGAGGGAATGCGCAGCCACGCGGCGAGGTCGTCGAGGAAGGCGGCGCGGTGCCGCTCGATGTACGCGTGGACGGCGCTGTCCGGGGTCTGGCTCATACGCACGAGCCTATCGGCCCGCGCGGACATCCTCTCCGGGCGGTTCGTCACACTCGGCTTCCCCGACCGGCCCCTTCTCGCCGCCGCTCTCCCCGTCGCTCTTCCCGCCGTCGGGTGTCCGCGTGTCCCCGCCGGGGCTCTCGCCGTCGCCCGTGGCCGCCTCGCCGCCGAGCAGCCGCTCCAGCTCCGCGCGGCCGGGCAGCTCCGCCGGACGGACGACCTCCCCGGTGCGCACGTACAGGAACGCGGCCGTGACCGACTCGGGCGGCACGCCCTGCTGCTCGGCCCAGGCGAGCCGGTAGACGGCGAGCTGGAGCGGGTCGGCGCTCTGGCTGCGGCCGGTCTTCCAGTCGAGGATCTCGTACGTCGCCGCGTCGCCCTCGCCGTCCTTGTAGACGGCGTCGATCCGCCCGCGTACGACCCGGCCCGCGAGCGAGAGCTGCACGGGGACCTCGGCGCGGTACGGGGTGCGATGGGCGTACTCGGTGCGCTCGAAGGCGGCCTTCAGCTCCTCCAGGTCCGCCTCGTCCGCGATCTCGGCGTCGGCGCCGGGCAGCTCGTCCGGCTCCAGCATCGGCAGCGTCAGCTCCTCGAAGCGGGCCTCCACCCAGGCGTGGAACCGGGTGCCCCGGCGTGCGGCCGGGCGCGGGGGGCGCGGCATGGGGCGCGCGAGTTCCTGCGCGAGCCCGTCCGGGTCCTCCGCGAGCTGGAGCACCTGGGTCGCGGTGAGCGTGGCCGGCAGGGGTACGTCGGTGACGGCGCGCCTGGCGCGCAGCAGCTCGGCGGCGAGCGCGTCGAGGTCGCGGTCCCAGGAGGCGAGGGTGCGGGCCTCCTCGGAGGTCAGGGGGTCGTCGAAGGCCGGAGTCTCCTCGAAGGCCGAGGGCTCCCCGGGGGCGGGAATCTCCTCGGGGATCAGGGGTTTCCCGGGGACCTCCCCCAGGGGCCCGGTGTCCTCGGGGGCGGGGGCCTGGTGCGGGATCAGGGGGCGCTCGGTGCTCAGCCGCTCCCAGTCCCCGGGATCCTCGGGGCCCGGCCCGTAGGGGTCGTCCTCGTACGAGGGCTCATACGGCGGCTCGTCGTACGGCTCCTCGTCCTCCGGCGCCGTCGGCCACTCGGGGTCCTCGTACGCCACCGGCGGCCCGTCCGGCGCGTTCAGGTGGGCGCGGACGACGCGGGCGGCCTCCTGGCGGCGGTCGAAGGCCGCCCGGTCCAGCGGGAGCGGCCAGACCAGGTCGTCGTCGGCCGTGTGCAGGGCGGGGTTCTCCTCGCCCTCGGCGGGCTCCTCCGCCCACGCCTCGGTCTCGCCGTACCCGGCGGCGCAGTGGTCGTGCAGGGCCTGGAGGAAGTCGGAAGGGCCGCGCGGCTTCTGCTGGCTGGGTCCCCACCAGTGGCCGGAGCCGAGCAGGAGGGAGCGGGGGCGGGTGAAGGTGACGTAGCCGAGGCGCAGCTCCTCGGTGTGCTGGTGCGCCTTCATGGACTCGTGGAAACCCTTGATGCCCTTGGCGTCCCAGGAGTCCACGTCGGGCAGCGTGTCGGTGTCACCGCGCAGGGCGTGCGGGAGCACCTTGGCCTGCGCGGTCCATTTGTCGCGGCCCTGGGCGCTGGGGAAGGTGCCGTTGACCAGGCCGGGGACGGCGACCACGTCCCACTCCAGGCCCTTGGACTTGTGCGCGGTGAGCACCTTGACGGTGTTCTCGCCGCCGGGGAGGGCGTTGTCGAGGCCCTTCTCGTACCGCGCGGCGGTGCGCAGGAAGCCGAGGAAGGCGAGCAGGGTGGCCTCGCCGTCGCCGGCGGCGAAGGAGGCGGCCACGTCGAGGAAGTTGGCGAGGGTCTCGCGGCGGCGGGCGGCGAGCGCGTGCGGGGAGGCCGACAGCTCCACCTCCAGGCCGGTGACGGCGAGGACCCGGTGCAGGACGTCCATGAGCGGGTCGGACAGGGAGCGGCGCAGGTCGCGCAGTTCGGCGGCGAGCCGAGCGAAGCGCACGCGCGCGTCCGGGGAGAACGGCAGCTCGTCGTCCTCGGTCCCCGCGTCCAGGAAGGTGTCCAGGGCGTCCGCGAGCGAGGTGACCTCGGCGGGGTCCACCCCCTCCACGGCCTGGGCGAGCCTGCGGTCGGGGTCGTCGCCGCCCGCGTCCGTGTGGGCGACGAGCAGCCGGGCGCGGCGGCCGAGGAGGGCGAGGTCGCGGGGGCCGATGCGCCAGCGCGGGCCGGTCAGCAGGCGGACCAGGGAGGCGTTGGCGCCGGGGTCCTGGAGGACCTCGCAGACGGCGACCAGGTCCGCGATCTCGGGCAGGTGCAGCAGCCCGGACAGGCCGACGACCTCGACCGGCACGTCCCGGGCGACCAGCGCGCCCTGGATCTCCGCGAAGTCGCCCGCCGTACGGCACAGGACGGCGATCTCGCCGGGCGGGGTGCCGGTGCGGACCAGATGGGCGAGGGAGTCCGCGAGCCAGGCGATCTCCTCGGCGTGGGTGGGCAGCAGGGCGCAGCGGACCATGCCGTCGCGTTCGGCGCCCGGTGCCGGGCGCAGCGCCTCCACGCCCTCGTGCATGGCGCGCAGGGGCGCGGCGAGGCCGTTGGCGAGGTCGAGCAGGCGGCCGCCGCTGCGGCGGTTCTCGCTGAGCGCCCGGCGCCCGGCGGGGGTGCCGTCGGCGTGCGGGAAGTGCTCGGGGAAGTCGTCCAGGTTGGCGACGGAGGCGCCGCGCCAGCCGTAGATGGCCTGGCAGGGGTCGCCGACGGCGGTGACGGGGTGCCCGGTGCCCGCGCCGAAGAGCCCGGCGAGCAGCACGCGCTGGGCGACGGAGGTGTCCTGGTACTCGTCCAGGAGGACGACCCGGAACTCCTCGCGCAGCACACGGCCCACCTCGGGGATGCCGGCGAGGCGGGCCGACAGGGCGATCTGGTCGCCGAAGTCGAGGAGATCGCGTTCGCGTTTGGCGGCCCGGTAGCGCTCGACGAGCGCGGCCAGTTCCCGGCGGGCGGCGAGGGTCTCGGGGACCTTGCGCAGGTCGGCGTTGCTGAGCTTGACGCCCTGGAGCGTGTCGAGGAGCCCGGCGTCCCAGGCTTGCAGGTCCCCGGGGTCCACGAGGTGCTCGGACAGCTCGGAGTCGAGCGCGAGCAGGTCGCTCACCAGGTCCGCGAAGGAGCGGGTGAGGGCCGGGTACGGGCCCGGCGCCTCGCGCAGCACGCGCGCGGCGAGCTGGTAGCGGGTGGCGTCCGCGAGCAGCCGGGAACTGGGCTCCAGGCCGAGCCGCAGACCATGGTCGGTGAGCAGCCGCCCGGCGAAGGCGTGGTAGGTCGAGATGACCGGCTCGCCCGGGGGGTTGTCCGGGTCGATGGCGTCGGGGTCGGTGATCCCGGCCTTGACGAGTGCCTTGCGGACGCGCTCGGCGAGTTCGCCCGCCGCCTTGTTGGTGAAGGTCAGGCCGAGCACCTGCTCGGGGGCGACCTGTCCGGTGCCGACCAGCCAGACCACGCGCGCGGCCATCACCGTGGTCTTGCCCGAACCGGCCCCGGCCACGATCACCTGCGGGGCGGGCGGCGCGGTGACGCAGGCCAGCTGCTCCGGGGTGAAGGGGATGCCGAGCAGCTCCTTGAGCCGTTCGGGGTCGGTGATGCGCGCGGACATTCGTCAGAGGCTAGCGGCGGCCACCGACAGCCGGGCGCGCGGGACGACGTATACGCAGGTCAGGGGATACGTGGAGTGCCGTACGTCACTCCGCGCGCCGTCACTCGATCATGCGCCGTCACTCGATCACGTGCCGGCCCTCCGGCCGGGCGCTGCACGAGGCGCGGAAGTCGCAGTGGGTGCACTGGCGGCCGGTGGCGGGGGTGAAGCGTTCGTCCAGGACCTTTCCGGCGGCGGTGGCCAGCAGATCCCCGACCCACTCCCCCGACAGCGGTTCCTGGGTCTGCACCTTGGGCTGGGTCTCGCCGCCGTCCTTCCTGGCCGCGCCCAGCCGGAGCTGGACGAGTTCGGCGCCGCCGGGCTCGGGGCGCGTACCGCCGAAGGCGTCGTCCACGGCGCCCTCGGCCACGGCGAGCTGGTAGACGGCGAGCTGGGGGTGGTGGTCCACCTCGGCGGAGGTGGGGGCGTTCTTGCCGGTCTTGAAGTCGACGACATAGGCGCGGCCCGCGCCGTCCGCCTCCACGCGGTCCATCTGGCCCCGGATGCGGACCTGGTACGCGCCCGCCTCCAGGGTGACGTCGAAGTCCTGCTCGCTGGCGACCGGGGTGCGGGCGGCGCGGTCCAGGACGTGCCAGTTCAGGAAGCGTTCGAGCGCCGCGCGCGCGGTGTCCTTCTCCTGCGCGGACTTCCATGGCGCGTCGAAGGCGAGCGCGTTCCACACCGAGTCCAGGCGCTCCATGAGGACGTCGAGATCGGCGGGGGTACGCCCCGAGGCGACCTCGTCGGCCAGGACGTGCACGACGTTGCCGAAGCCCTGGGCGACGGTCGCGGGCGCGGCGGCCTTCACCTCGCGGCCCAGGAACCACTGGAGCGCGCAGGTGTTGGCGAGCTGGTCGAGAGCGCTGCCGGAGAGCACGACGGGCTTCTCGCGGTCGCGCAGCGGCACCTTGCTCTCGGTCGGCTCGTACATGCCCCACCAGCGGTCGGGATGCGCGGCGGGCACCAGAGGGCGGCCGTCGTCGTCGCTGAGCGCCGCCAGGCGGGCCAGGCGGCGCGCGGCCGCCTCCCTGAGGGCGGGCGAGGCCGCCGGGTCGACGGTGGTGGTGCGCAGCTCGGCCACGAGCGCGGACACGGCCAGCGGGCGGCGCGGGCGCCCGGTGACGTCGCGGGGCTCGGCGCCCAGCTCGGTCAGGAAGCGGGAGGGCTGGTCGCCGTCGTCGGACGCGCCCTTCACGGCGGTGACGACGAGGCGGTCACGCGCGCGCGTGGCGGCGACGTAGAACAGCCTGCGCTCCTCCGCGAGCAGCGCGCCGGGGGTCAGCGGCTCGGCGAGTCCGTCCCGGCCGATGCGGTCGGCCTCCAGCAGGGAGCCGCGGCGGCGCAGGTCTGGCCACACGCCCTCCTGGAGCCCGGCGACGACGACCAGGCGCCACTCCAAACCCTTGGAGCGGTGCGCGGTCATCAGGCGCACGGCGTCGGGGCGTACCGCGCGGCGGGTGAGCGTGTCGGCGGCGATGTCCTCGGCCGCGAGCTCCTCCAGGAGGTTGAGGGCGCCGCGTCCGCCGACGCGCTCCTCCGCGCGCGCGGCGGTGGCGAACAGCGCGCACACGGCGTCCAGGTCGCGGTCGGCGTTACGGCCCGCCGCGCCGCCGCGCCGGGCGGCGCGCTCCAGTCGGCTGGGCCACGGCGTGCCGTTCCACAGGTCCCACAGCGCCTCCTCGGCCGTACCGCCCTCGGCGAGCCGCGTGCGCGCCTTGCGCAGCAGCGCGCCGAGCCGCTGCGCCCCGCGCGCGTACGCGGGGTCGTGCACGGCCAGCCGCTCCGGCTCCGCGAGCGCGCGCGCCAGCAGCTCGTCGGAGGGCGGCGGCACGGGGTTGCCCCCGGCCCGCTCCTCCTCCCGCAACGCCCGCCCGAGCCGCCGCAGATCGGCGGCGTCCATGCCGGCCAGGGGGGAGGTGAGGAGGGTGAGGGCGGTCTCGGCATCCAGCCAGGCCGTACCCCTCCGCTCGGGAGCGGGGTCGGCCTCCTCGGCGTCGGACCCGGGTACGGCGGTCTGCTCCCCGCCCACCGGCGACGCCGCCGCCTCCGCCGTCGCCACCACCTTCAGTGCCGTCAGCAGTGGAGCGACCGACGGTTCATGGCGGAGCGGTACGTCGTCGCCGTCCGTGTCCAGGGGGACGCCCGCGGCCGTGAGGGCGCGGCGCAGGACCGGGATGCTGGAGCCCGCGCGGACCAGGACGGCCATGTCGCTCCAGGCGACGCCGTCCTCCAGGTGGGCGCGGCGCAGGATGTCGGCGATGTTGTCGAGCTCGGTGCCGGGCGTCGGGTAGGTGTACGCCTCGACACGGCCGCCCTCGCGCACCGCCGTCGGCTCGCGGTGCGCGCGCACCTTGTCGGCGGGCAGACGGCGCAGCGGCATCCGCTGGGTGATCAGACGGGTCGCGGCCAGGAGGTCCGCGCCGCTGCGGCGGGAGGTGCCGAGCACCTGGACGGCGGCCGGAGCGCCGTCCGCGCGCGGGAAGGCGTCGGGGAAGTCGAGGATGCCGTTCACGTCGGCGCCCCGGAAGGTGTAGATCGACTGGTCGGGGTCACCGAAGGCGACCAGCGTGCGCCCGCCCCCGGCCAGCGCGCGCAGCAGCCGTACCTGCGCGGGGTCGGTGTCCTGGTACTCGTCGACGTACACCGCGTCGTACCGCGCGGCCAGGTCGGCCGCGTACTCGGGCCGGTCGGCGAGGAGCACGGCGCGGTGGACGAGTTCCGCGTAGTCGATGACGCCCTGGAGGTCGATGACGTCCAGGTACTCGGCGAGGAAGGCGGCGGCCGCGCGCCAGTCGGGGCGGCCGGTGCCGCGCGCGAAGGCGTCCAGCGCCTCGGGGCCGAGACCCAGCTCGCGGGTGCGCGCGAGAACGGCGCGCACCTCGTCGGCGAAGCCGCGCGTGGTCAGGCAGGCGCGCAGGTCGTCGGGCCAGCGCACGTGGGCGAGACCGAGGCGTTCCAGCTCGGGCTGCCCGGCGAGCAGTCCGCGCACGGTGACGTCCTGCTCGGGGCCGGAGAGCAGCCGCAGCGGCTGGGCGAAGCGGTCGGCGTCCTGGTGGGCGCGTACGAGGGCGTAGCAGTACGAGTGGAAGGTGGTGGCGCGGGGCGCGCGGGCGGCGCCCATGCGCCGGGCCATCCGGTCGCGCAGCTCTATGGCGGCCTTGCGGCTGAAGGTCAGCACCAGGACGCGGTCGGGGTCGCCGCCCCGGGCCACGCGCGCGGCGACGGACTCGACCAGGGTGGTGGTCTTGCCGGTGCCAGGTCCGGCGAGGACGAGCAGCGGTCCCGCCTCGTGCTCAACCACGGCGCGCTGTCCGGCGTCCAGGCGAGGGGGGTCGAACCGCGCCGGAGGGGTACGCACCAGTCGGTAGGCGCCACGAAGCGCCTGCCGCCCCTGGGGGTGCGGTAGGCGCCCGGTGGAGGAAGAGGAGCTCAAGTGGTTCGCCGGTCCTGGTGGTCCTGGTGGTCGTACGGGTGGGCGGAGACACGCGGCACGCGCGGCGCGCGAAGCCCCCGCCCCACGAACGTACGCCATCCCTCGGACGTGCCCGGTGGCTCCCGGACTCGCCGGGTACGTCCCGTAAGGGGGCGGGTACGTCCCGTAGGGGGTCCGGCGCGGTCAGTAAGGGGTGCGGTGCGTCCCGTAGGGGGTGCGGGCCGTCCCGTAGGGGGTGTGGACGGTCCCGTAGGGGGCCGCGCACGTCCGGTCGGGGTCCGCCCGGGATCGCCGGTGCGCCGTTCGTGTGTCCCCTACGGGCCGCGCGTTCCCCTCAGCGGCACCGGATGCCGGAAGCTGTCAGGTGTGACCTTCCGTGCCCGCTTCGCCGTCCCACCGCGCCCGCCGCATGTCGAGCCGGGGCATCCGGCCGCGCCCGCTGCCGCCCGGCTCCCTGAGCGGGGTGCCCTCGGCCCGGTAGTGGTCGAGGGCGTGCCGCTCGTGGCCCGGCAGCAGCGCGCCGTCGGCCCGCACCACGCGCCACCAGGGCACCGCGCCGCCGTAGAGGGCCATCGCCCGGCCCACCTGGCGCGGCCCGCCCTCGGGGCGCCCGGCACCCCCCGTGCGCTCCCGGCGCTCGTCCTCCAGCCACTCGGCGACGTCGCCGTAGGTCATGACCCGGCCGGACGGGATCAGCTCGGCGACCTCCAGGACGCGCTCGGCGTACTCGGGAAGCGCGTCGCCGGAACCGTCATGGGCGCAGTCGGGCCCGTCGTGGGCGTCGTCGGCGGGGCTCTGCTCGCTCATCCGCCCCATCCTGCCGCACGGCACCGACAACGGGTACGGAAGCCCGCCAACCCCCTGATTCGCACCCTGATGCCCCCTTGTGCCGATCGGACGTGCCACCATCGTCCGGGCGGTGACCGGTGATACGAGACCAAGAAGAGACGATGAAGCAACAGGGTGTGCACCCCGAGGACGCGGAGGGCACCCCTGGCGCGGCCGCGCGTCCAGACACCTCCCGTAGGGGTTCGAACGACTCCCGTAAGGGTTCGACCGACGACGCGGGCCGGGGACGCGACCCGGGCGTGCCGGAGGGCCGTGAGCCCGGGGGCCGTGAGCCCGAGGGCCGCCGCTTCTGGCCCCCGCAGATCCCCGCCCGCCAGCGCCACGCCAGTGGCGCCGACGACGCGCACCCCGGTGAGGTCGAGGGCGACGAACCGTTGCTTCCCGCGCGGGTGCACCGCCCCTCCGACCTCATGCGGCTGGGCATCGGCCTGCTGGCCATCGCGCTGCTGCTGGCGCTCGCCGCGTTCGCGCACGGCACCACCTCGGGCCTCGAACAGGACATCCACAAGGGCACCGGGCAGGCGCCCGACCTGCTGATCAAGATCGCGGGCCTGGCGTCCAGCATCGCGATCCTGCTCGTCCCCGTCGCCTTCGCCATCGAGCGGCTGATCAAACGCGACGGCCTGCGCATCGCCGACGGCGTGCTCGCGGCCGTCCTCGCGCACGGGGTGACGCTCGCGACCGACCTGTGGGTCGCGCAGGCCGCCCCGACCTCCATCCAGGAGGCGCTGACCCAGCCCGCGCCGGGCGACATCCACGCGCTGACCGACCCGGTGCACGGCTATCTGGCGCCGGTCATCGCGTACATGACGGCCGTCGGCATGTCCCGCAGACCCCGCTGGCGGGCGGTGCTGTGGATCGTGCTGCTGCTCGACGCGTTCTCGATGCTGGTCACCGGCTACACCACCCCGTTCGCGATCATCCTGACGGTGCTGATCGGCTGGACCATCGCCTACGGCACCCTCTACGCGGTCGGCTCGCCCAACGTACGGCCCACCGGCCGGACCCTGATGGCGGGCCTGCGGACCGTCGGCTTCCACCCGGTCAGCGCGGCCCGCGAGGAGGCCGCGGAGTCGGAGAACGGCGACCGGGGGCGGCGCTACTTCGTCACCCTGGAGGACGGCCCCCCGCTGGACGTCACGGTCGTCGACCGCGAGCAGCAGGCCCAGGGCTTCTTCTACCGCGCCTGGCGCAACCTCACCCTGCGCGGCTTCGCCACCCGCTCCAGCCTCCAGTCGCTGCGCCAGGCCCTGGAACAGGAAGCCCTGCTCGCCTACGCGACCGCCGCCGCCGGGGCCAACGTGCCCAAGCTGATCGCCACCTCCGAGCTGGGCCCCGACGCCGTGATGCTGGTCTACGAGCACACCGGCGGCCGCAGGCTGGACTCCCTGCCGGACGACGAGATCACCGACGAGCTGCTCCACAAGGTCTGGCACCAGGTGCGGGCCCTGCAGTCCCGGCGCATCGCGCACCGCAGGCTCGCGGGCGACGCCGTACTGGTGGATCGTTCCGGCAAGGTGATCCTGACCGAGCTGCGCGGCGGCGAGATCGCGGCGGGCGATCTGCTGCTGCGCATGGACGTGGCCCAGATGCTCACCACGCTCGGCCTCAGGGTCGGCGCCGAGCGTGCCGTCGCCGCGGCGGTCAAGGTGCTCGGCCCGGACGCGGTGGCCGGCTGTCTGCCGATGCTCCAGCCCATCGCGCTCACCCGCTCCACCCGCGCGACCCTGCGCAGGCTGGCCCGTGAGCGGGCCGAGCGCGAGCGCGAGGCGGTCCTCGAGTCCTCCCGCCTTGCCAAGCAGGCCCGCCTTGAGGCGGCGTCGAAGGAGGGTGCGGCCCTTCCCGAGAAGCCCGACAAGAAGACCGTCCGCGCCGAGCAGCGGGCCGAGAAGCGGGCCATCGACGAGGCGCTCGACGAGGCCCGCGAGGAGGACCTGCTCACCCAGATCCGGCACCAGGTGCTGCGGATCAGGCCGCAGGCCCCGGTGGAGCCCGCCCGCCTGGAGCGGGTGCGGCCGCGCACCCTGATCAGCTTCATCGCGGGCGCGATCGGCGGGTACTTCCTGCTGACCCAGCTCACCCACATCGAGTTCGGCACGCTGTTCGCGCAGGCCCAGTGGGGCTGGGTGGCGGCGGCCGTGGGCTTCTCCGCGCTCAGCTACGTGGCCGCCGCGATGGCGCTGCTCGGGTTCGTGCCGGAGCGGGTGCCGTTCCTGCGGACGGTGGCGGCGCAGGTGGCCGGGTCGTTCGTGAAGATCGTCGCCCCGGCGGCGGTCGGCGGTGTCGCGCTGAACACCCGCTTCCTCCAGCGCCAGGGCGTACGCCCCGGGCTCGCGGTGGCGAGCGTCGGCGCCTCGCAGCTGTTCGGACTCGGCTGCCACATCCTGATGCTGCTGTCCTTCGGCTATCTGACCGGCACCGAGAAGACCCCCTCGCTGTCGCCGTCCCGCACGGTCATCGCGGGACTGCTGACGGTGGCGGTCCTGGTGCTGGTGGTGACCTCGGTGCCGCTGATGCGGAAGTTCGTGGTGACGCGGGTGCGGTCGCTGTTCGCGGGCGTGGTCCCGCGCATGCTGGACGTGCTCCAGCGGCCGCAGAAGCTCGTCACCGGCATCGGCGGGATGCTCCTGCTGACCGGCTGCTTCGTGATGTGCCTGGACGCCTCCATCCGGGCGTTCGGCGACGAGTCGGTGCACCTCAGCATCGCCAGCGTCGCGGTCGTCTTCCTCGCGGGCAACGCGCTGGGCTCCGCCGCGCCGACGCCTGGCGGCGTGGGCGCGGTCGAGGCGACGCTCACGGTGGGGCTGATCGCGGTGGGCCTGCCGAAGGAGGTCGCGGCTCCGGCGGTGCTGCTGTTCCGGCTGCTGACGCTGTGGCTGCCGGTGCTGCCGGGGTGGCTGTCGTTCAACCAGCTCACGCGCAAGGGAGCGCTGTAAGGGGCGCTGCAGGGGCCGCCGCGGCGCCCGGGCACCGGGTCGTACCTCGTACGGCCCGTGCCCCGCGCGCGGTGGCGTGCGCGCCGTGAGGATGGGGGCATGGCGATCCCCTCCCGGCCGCGCGCCGCAGCTCTGACCACCGGCGTCCTCCTCCTGGGGGCGCTGCTGGCCGGCTGCGACAGCACGCCGAAGACCGGGGATCTGACGAAGCAGAAGCTGGACTGGAAGGACTGCCCCGCCCCCTCCGAGGCGGAGGGCGGCGGCCCCCCGCCCTCCCCGCTGCCCGGCGGCGCCGAGTGGCAGTGCGCGACCATGCGCGCGCCGCTGGACTGGGCCAAGCCCAAGGGCGACACGATCGGCATCGCCCTGATCCGCGCGAAGGCCGGCGGCCCGGCGAGCGAGCGCATCGGCTCCCTGGTGTTCAACTTCGGCGGCCCCGGCGGCAGCGGCGTCACCACGCTGCCCGCGTTCGGCGAGGACTACGCGGCCCTGCGCACCCGCTACGACCTGGTGAGCTTCGACCCGCGCGGAGTCGGCCGCAGCGACCCGGTGAAGTGCGAGAGCAACACTCAGCTCGACGTGTACTTCCAGCAGGACGCGACGCCGGACACGACGAACGAGGAGAACCAACTCGTCAACCGCACGCGGAAGTTCAACGACGCCTGCGAGCGGAACTCCCAGCAGATCCTGCCGCACGTCCGCACCACCGACGCGGCCCGCGACATGGACCTGATGCGCCAGGTCCTCGGCGACGACAAGCTGCACTACTTCGGCATCTCGTACGGCACCGAACTCGGCGGCGTCTACGCCCACTTGTTCCCCAAGCGGGTCGGCCGCGCCGTCTTCGACGCGGTCGTGGACCCCACCCAGACGCCGGAGGAGGGGGCGCTCGGCCAGGCCCGCGGTTTCCAGCTCGCGCTGGACAACTTCGCCGACGACTGCACGTCGCAGATCGAGGACTGCCCCGTGGGCGACACCCCCCAGGACGTGAAGGACCGCATCGCCGGACTCCTCAAGTCCCTGGAGAGGAAACCCATTCCGGGCATCCCCCCGCGCAAGCTGACCCAGACCGCCGCGACCAACGGCATCGCCCAGTCCCTGTACTCCAAGGACTTCTGGGAGTACCTCACCGAGGGTCTGCAGGACGCCTACGAGGGCGACGGCAGAATCCTCATGCTGCTGTCCGACTCCATGAACGGCCGCACCGAGAACGGCCAGTACAGCAACATCGCCGCCGCCAACGTCGCCATCAACTGCGCCGACGAGAAACCCCGTTACGACGCCGCCTACGTCCGCGACCGGCTCCCCGCCTTCCGCGCCGCCTCCCCCGTCTTCGGCGACTACCTCGCCTGGGGCATGGTCGGCTGCACCGACTGGGCCGTACCCGGCGCCGCCGACCACCCCGACGTCCACGCCCCCGGCTCCGCCCCCATCCTGGTCATCGGCAACACCGGCGACCCGGCGACCCCGTACGAGGGCGCCCGCGCGATGGCGGACGCGCTGGGCGAGGGCGTCGGCGTCGAACTCACCTACCAGGGCCAGGGACACGGCGCGTACGACAGCAAGAACCGGTGTGTGCAGGGGGCGGTGAACGGTTACTTGCTCAATGGCACGGTGCCGGAGGCGAACACGGTGTGCTCCTGAGACGGTTGTCCTGCTCCCACTCCACAATGTGCCCATGCTGTGGAACGAGTGGACTCCCAACGCGACAGGAAGACCATGACTCACGTCGGCCATCGGATCGAGGACCTTCTGCGCGACGGTGTCCACCGGCGGGTCTACCCCGGCACGGTGTGGGCCGTGGGTGACGCCTCCGGCACCCGGGACAGCGGCGCCGTCGGCCTGTTACGCCCCGGGCCACCCGACGAGCCCATGCGACCGGACACCCCTTTCGACCTCGCCAGCCTCACCAAGATCCTCGCCGTGTGGTCCGTCGTCGGCACCCTCGTGGAGGCCGGAAAGCTGGACCTGAGGGCACCGCTGGGGAGCTTCTGGTCCGAGGTCGTCGGGCATCCGCTCGCGTCGGTCACCGCGCACCAGTTGCTCACCCACACCGCGGGGCTCCCGCTGCGGGCCAACCTCCGCAGCCTCTACGGGACCGACCCCCAGGACGTGCGTGACGGCGTACTGCACGAGGCCCTGCACCGCCCCCCGGGCGAGGCCGTGGAATACACCGACCGTGCCGCCCTCGTCCTCGGCTACCTCGCCGAGCGCCTCTCGGGCCGACCGCTGGACCGACTCGCCGCCGAACGCGTCTGGCAGCCCCTCGGCATGACCCGTACCCACTTCGGCCCACTCCCCGCCGGCACCGCCGCCCGGTGCGCCCCCACCGAGTACGACGACACCATCGGCGCCCATCTCCGGGGCACCGTCCACGACTTCTCCGCCCGCCTGCTCGGCGGGGTCTGCGGCATCTCCGGCGTCTTCTCCACCGCCGACGACCTGGCCCGCTTCCTGCGGCACCTCCTCTCCCCCGGCGACGGCTCCTTCGGACCGGCCTGGGTGAGGGACTCGCTGCGCGTCCATACGGGCGAACTCGCCCCGGCACGCGGCCTCTTCTGGCACCCGGCCCCTGGTACCGGGCCCGACGAGGACATCTGGGTCCACTACGGCTTCACGGGGACCGGAATGTGGGTCAGCCCGAGGCAGGGGCGTTGGGCGGTTCTCCTCACCAACAAGCTTTATTACAGCCGGGACCGGGGTCCGATCACCGCCGTACGGGACGGTTTCCGCGCGGCGGCCTTCGCTCGTCCGTAGTGTCTGATGGCAGCGGGCGGGCATCGTCAAGGCGGTGCCGGACAAGGCGCAACTCCCCGTTCGGGTCAGGGCCCTGGAGGAGGGGAAGACCGTCTACATGGCGGTCCCGAAGCTGGCCGACCGCAAACCCTTCTACCTCCTGGACCCGGCCGCACTCGCCGCCCCACCCGCCGAAGCCGCGATCAGCCACATCGCGGCGACCATCGCCCCGACCGTCGATGTGGACGCGCTCCGCCCCCTGGACCTGATCGTCCTGGGCTCCGTCGCCGTCAACCGGGACGGCGCCCGCATCGGCAAGGGCGCCGGGTACTCGGACATCGAGTTCGCCCTGTTGATGGAGGCGGGGCTCGTGACGCCGAGCACCGTTGTCGTCACGACCGTTCACGATCTCCAGGTGATCGAGGAGCCGATCCCCACGACGGAGCACGACGTGGGCGTCGACTTGATCGTCACCCCCGACGAGACCCTCACCTGGCCGAACCCCCACCGGCCGACCGGCCTGAACTGGTCCACCCTGACGGCGGAGAAGATCGCGGCGATACCGTCACTCGCGGTGCGGTACCGGCTTGAGCGTGGGCAGCGCTAGCGCGGGTGTCTCCTGAGGCTCGGGGGCTTACGGCACCTCGGCCTGCAGAATGAACAGACCCGCCACCTTCTCGTCCGCGTCGAAGGCGACCCGCGCCTTCATGTCTCCCGCCTCGTAGCGCAGGGGGACGTCGACGACCGTGTGGTCGCCGATGCGGCGGACGAAGGGGGCGGTGTCGGCGAAACCCTCGAAGGCGCCGACCAGGCCGGCGATGGTGGCGAGGGCGTTGCCTCGGACCTCGTCGGTGAAGGCTTCGAGGACCTGGGAGTTGAAGGAGCGCCGCGCTTCGTCCATGCGGTTCTCCAGGACGTCCCGCACGATCTCGGTCGCGCGTTCCGCCGCGTCGGTCATGCGCACCGTCTTGTCCATGGGTTCTCCCGTTCGGGGATCAATGGGTTTGCCGAACCGCTGGAAGGCGGCCTGGCGGGTGACGCCCAGCAGGTCACCGATCTCCTGCCAGGTGTGGCCCGCGTCCCGGCACTGCTGGACGCACAGCTTCAGCACCTGTTCCGCCAGGCCGTCCACGTCCCGGGACCGGCGGACCAGGTCCAGATACGCGGGAGCGGTCAGCGGACTGCCCATCGCCCCGGCCAGCGCGGCGGCGTGCTCCGCCAGCAGGGCGCTCAGGGAAGCGAGGCTCTTCGAGGAATCATCGGCCACGCGTAAAGGATGCCTTTACGCGGCTCGATGCGTCAAGGAAACCTTTACAGCCATGTGCGTCAAGGAACCTTTACGCACCGCACACTTGTGGACCGCGCCACCTCGGGCGCACCGTGGCCCCATGATCACTTGGCTGAGTGCCCGGAGCGCGTGGTTGCAGGTCCCGGTCCTGTGGGCGGTCACGCTGACCGCCGCCCTGGCCGGCGTCGCGGTCGACCGGACCTTCCTGGAGCATCCGCCCCTGGAGCCCCTCGCGTCCTCTCTCCCCATGGCGGCGGGCGGCAGCTTCCTCCTTGCCGTCGCCTGCGCCGGAGGGCTGCGCAAGAAGCAACAGCGGCACTGACGACAGAACGACAGAGGCCCACCGCGCCCGCACAAATGCGGCGCCGTGGGCCTCTCCCTCAAGCGAAAAACTCAGTACACCGGCTTCTCCGGCTCGATCTGGTGCACCCACCCGATCACGCCGCCACCCACGTGCACCGCGTCGGCGAAGCCCGCCGACTTCAGCACCGCCAGGACCTCCGCGCTGCGGACGCCCGTCTTGCAGTGCAGGACGATGCGCTTGTCGTGCGGGAGGGACTCGAGGGCCGAGCCCATCAGGAACTCGTTCTTGGGGATCAGCTTGGCGCCAGGGATGGAGACGATCTCGTACTCGTTCGGCTCGCGGACGTCGATGATCTCGATGTTCTCGCCGTCGTCGATCCACTCCTTGAGCTGCTTGGGAGTGATCGTGGAGCCGGTGGCGGCCTCCTGGGCCTCCTCGGAGACGACGCCGCAGAAGGCCTCGTAGTCGATGAGCTCCGTGACGGTCGGGTTCTCGCCACAGACCGCGCAGTTGGGGTCCTTGCGGACCTTGACCTGGCGGTACTGCATCTCCAGGGCGTCGTAGATCATGAGGCGGCCGACCAGCGGGTCGCCGATGCCCGCGAGCAGCTTGATCGCCTCGTTGACCTGGATGGAGCCGATCGACGCGCAGAGCACGCCGAGCACGCCGCCCTCGGCGCAGGAGGGGACCATGCCGGGCGGCGGGGGCTCCGGGTAGAGGCAGCGGTAGCAGGGGCCGTACTCGGACCAGAAGACGGACGCCTGGCCGTCGAAGCGGTAGATCGAGCCCCAGACGTACGGCTTGTTCAGCAGCACGCACGCGTCGTTGACGAGGTAGCGCGTGGCGAAGTTGTCCGTGCCGTCCACGATCAGGTCGTACTGACCGAAGATCTCCAGCACGTTCTCGGCCTCGAGCCGCTCCTCGTGCAGGACCACGTTCACGTACGGGTTGATGCCCTTGACCGTGTCCCGCGCGGACTCGGCCTTGGAGCGGCCGATGTCGGCCTGGCTGTGGATGATCTGGCGCTGGAGGTTCGACTCGTCGACCTCGTCGAACTCCACGATGCCGAGCGTGCCGACACCCGCCGCCGCCAGGTACATCAGCGCGGGCGAGCCCAGGCCGCCGGCACCCACGCAGAGCACCTTGGCGTTCTTCAGCCGCTTCTGCCCGTCCATCCCGACGTCCGGGATGATCAGGTGGCGGGAGTACCGGCGGACCTCGTCTACGGTGAGCTCGGCGGCGGGCTCGACCAGGGGTGGCAGCGACACGGGGACTCCGTTGGTCGGTCGTTCACTACGGTTGTTCTTCCCGTAACACTGCCACGCGTTTCTTCATTCCGAGACACCCGTTCCGACCTGCGAGACGATGTCGTCCCAGTGGCCGGGCATGGTCTCCCAGGGGTTCTCCTGGCCGCCCCGGTCGGTGCGGTCGGTGAGGTAGACCGTGCCCGCGCCCTGCCAGCGGGCGATGCGCAGCGCCTCCTCCAGATGGCCGCGCGGCACACCGTGCACGACGTGGCAGAAGCGGTCGGCCGGGTAGTCCGCCGTCCACTCCGCGACCTGCGACCAGCGGTACTCGGTCCAGGGGCCCCGGAAGGTCACCAGCTGGTCGGCGTTCTCCGCGTACCCCGGGTGCGGATGGCAGCCGTGGCCGAGCACGACGTACGCGCCGTCGCGCAGCGCCCGCAGGGTGGTGACCAGGCGGCGGACCTCCGGGAGCGCGGCGCGGTCGGCCGGGCAGCGCTCGAGGAGGAAGCCGTCCACCTGGTACCAGTCGAGGTGGCGCTGCGCGTCGCCGAGCAGATCGGCCAGGGAGCACGTGCCGTGTGCCAGGTCGAGATGGCCGAGGACGCGGACCCCGCCGTTGCGCAGCCGCCCCGACGCCTCCAGGCAGTGCGGGTCGGGGCAGACACCGGGACCTGCCGCCACGTTGAGCACGACCCAGTCCAGGGGTGTGCCGGGCCGGGTGAGTTCCGCCCACTGGGACGGGGCGATCAGGGGGTGGGCGAAGTCGTAGATCCCGAGGCCGGTACGCACCGCGGTGCTTCCGGCGCCCCCGGCCCGCATCAGATCCGGCCCGCCACCACCCGACGGGCCGCCCCCACTCGACGGGCCACCGCCACCCGCCAGATCCGGCCCACCGCCGCCACCCGTCAGATTCGGCACGCCGCCTCCATCCAGATGTCGGCCAGCGACTCCTCCAGGTTGATCCGCGGCCGCCAGCCGAGCCGGTCGCGTGCCGTGCGGACATCGGCCTGCTGCCAGCTGCCGCAGCCGTCCGGGTAGGGGAAGGCGACCGGCGCCGCGTGGTCGACGTCGCCGCGCGGATGCCCGAGGGGACCGCGCAACGGGCCGGGCGGGGCGTCGAGTTCGTGCAGGGAGCCGCCGTATCCGGCGACCCGGGCGAGCACGGCGGCGGCGTCGCGCAGCCGGACCGCGCGGCCCGAGCCGATGTTGATGACGCCCTGCGCGGCGGAGAGCGAGGCGGCGTGCACCGCGCGCGCGACATCGCGTACATCCACGAAGTCGCGCTGGACGCCCAGACCGCCGAGCTTCAGCTCACCGTCGCCGGCCTGCATGGCGCGGCGCATGGCCTCGGCGAGCCTGCCCAGCGGGGAACCCGCCGGGGTACCCGGCCCCGCGGGCGAGAACACCCGCAGTACGACGGCGTCGAGTCCCGAGCCGAGGACCAGTTCGGTCGCGGCGAGCTTGCTGACGCCGTACGGTCCGCCGGGGCGGGGTACGGCGTCCTCGGCCGTGGAGGAACCGGGCTGGCTGGGACCGTACTCGGAGCCGCAGCCGATCTGCACCAGCCGGGCCCCGCAGCCGCTGCGCCGCAGTGCCTCGCAGACGGTGGCCACGGCGACCGTGTTGTGCCGGGTCAGCTCGCGGGCGCCGCCCCTGGTGGCACCCGCGCAGTTGACGACGACTCCGGGGTGGACGGCGTCCAGGAACCGGGTGAGCGCGCCGGGGCTGCCGGTGGCGAGGTCGAAGCGGACGTCGGCGTCGTCGCCCCGGCCCAGCGCGGTGAGCTGGACGGCGGGGTCGGCGAGCAGCCGGTCGGCGACGAAGCGGCCGATGTATCCGTTGGCTCCGATCAGCAGGACCCTCATCGGGCGGCTCCCGGGGTGCGCGGTGTGGCAGCTCCCACGGACCCGGACGCTCCGGGCGTTCCGTGTCGGGAGGTGGTCATCAGGTGTTCTCCTTCGCGGGGTCTGAGGGGCGGGGTCGGCCCCTGCGCGGGGCCTGGCGCCGTCCGCCGGGTGCCGGCGCGCCCCGTACGGGCTGCGGCGGGACCGGTCGGGGAGGGCGGTGGGGGGTTCACTCGGCCGCTCCGGTGGGGGCGTGGGCCGAGGCGCGGGTGAGGGTGCGCAGCGCGTGGACCAGCAGGGCCACGGCGGCGGCGCCGCAGACGAGGACGGGTACGGCGGCCGGTCCCCAGGCGTCCACGAGCCGCTGGACGGGGACGGCGGCGAAACCGCAGCCGGGCAGCCGGCCGGTCGACACCAGGGCCGGAGCCGCCAGCTCGGCGATCGCGGCCGAGCCGAGCACCACGGCGGGCGCGTGCCGGTGGTGGTACGCGGTGAGCAGCCGGGCGAGCAGCAGCAGCGCACCGAGCGCGAGGGCCTGCGGAAAAGCCGGGGGTTCGCGCAGTACGGCGGCGGAGACGGCCAGCAGGGCGGCGAGCGCGGCCAGGTACAGCGCGAGGGCGCCGAGGAGCAGGGGCCGGGCGGCGGCGGTGAAGTCCTCCAGGCCCCGGCTGCCCGCGAGCCTGCGGTGGGCGGCGGCCGCGAGGAGGTGGGCGCACCAGGCGGCCGGGGCGCAGGACAGCAGCAGGGCCAGGGTGGGCGCGAGGGCCACCGGCCAGGGGCCGTCCGGGGCGAGCGTCGGCGCGCTGTCGGGGCCGCCGCTGATCACGGCGGCCAGGAAGCCGTCGCCGAGGAGGGCGTGGGCGAGCAGACAGAGGACCGAGACGCGGGTGCCGAGCGCGGGCTGCCGTACGGCCGTGCCGGGCCGGGTGGCGAGCGGGCCCCGGCGCAGGGCTGCGGCGACGGCGCCGCCGACGAGGAGCAGGGCGCCGAGTCCGACGAGCAGTCGGGCCTGGCCGTGGGTGAGGAGCAGCCCGGCGGCGGCCGCGGCGGCGAGCGTGCCGGGCAGCAGCGTGAGCAGGACCCAGTCGGTACGGACCCGGGGGCCGGGGCCGGGGTCCGCCGGGGGCTGCGGCTCGTCCTCGCGGGGGACGCGGGCGTACAGCTCCTCGGCGAGCGAGAAGACGTCCCGGTGCCGGAAGCGGGCGGCGGTGCGGTCGGTGACGCCGTGCGCCTCCAGGCCCGCCGCGATCTCCAGCGCGTCGACGGCCCGCTCGCACAGGTCCCGGTGCTGGTGCAGCAGGGCCTTGACGGGGTCGGCGGTGCCGCGCCGACGGGCGGCGGGGCGCGACGACACCTCCGGTGCCTCGGGGGCGGCCGGTCCCGTGCCGTCGGACCCCGCCGGGGTCTCCCCGGCCTCCCCGGCCACGCGCGCGCTCATCGTCGTACCGCCCCGCTCCCCCGCCGTTCTGCCCGCGCCGCCGCTCATCGCGTCCCCTTCCCTGCCGTCGCCGCCACCGGGCGGGACGGGTCGGGGTCGGCCCAGGCCGGGACCGGACGGGCCGTGGGCGCCGTCAGACGGCCGGGGGCGTGGATCTCGGCCGGGGTGGCGAAGGGCAGCGGCTCACCGGTGTCGTCGCGGCTGACCGGACAGTGCGAGACGATCTCCAGGTAAATGCCGTGAAATGCCGTGATGTTCTGTTCGACGCCGAGCAGTTCGACCGCGCGGGCCCGCGCGGCGGCTCCCAGGCGTGCCCGCCGCTCGGGGTCGCGCAGCAGCGTCACGCACGCCTCCGCGAGCGCGCGGGGGTTGCGCGGCGGTACGACGAGCCCGGTGCCCCCGATGACCTCCACCACCGCGCCCACGTCGGTGGAGACGGTGGCCCGGCCGCAGAACATGGCCTCGGCCAGGCTGACCGGGAAGCCCTCGACCACGCTGGAGAGGACCACGACGGCCCCCGACGCGTACGCCTCCGCGAGGCTCGGCGCCTCGGGGCCGCCGATCTCCTCGAAGGAGACGGGGTTGTCCCCGACCTCGTGCACGCCCTCCGCCTCGTCGGGGAAGAGCTGGGCCGCGAGCGCCCGGCAGTGGCCGAGGTACGCCTCGCCCTCGGCGTCCACCGGCACGCCCACGATCCGCAGGCGTGCGGCGGGCTCCTCCCGGCGGATCTCGGCGAAGGCGTGCAGCAGGGAGATGAGGTCCTTGGCGGGCTCGATCCGCCCGACCCACACCAGCGTGCCGGGGTCGGACCGGTCGGGCCCCTCACCGACCTCGGCGAAGCGGGCCGCGTCCATGCCCGGGTGGACGGTCCTGATCCGGGCCCGGTCGGCACCGCAGCGCTCCTGCCAGCGGCGGGCGTGGGCGTTGCCCGGGGTGAGGATCTCGGCCCGGCGGTAGACCTCGGCGGCCAGCCTGCCGTGGAAGGCGGCGAGCAGCGCGCGGACGGCGGGGGCGGCCGCGTCGGGGCCGAGAGCGAGGTAGCGCGAGCGCAGCTGGACGCCGTACTCGGTGACGAGCAGGGGCACGCCGGAGAAGTGCCGGGCGAGCAGTCCGGGCAGGGCCGCGGTGCCGCCGGAGGTGGCGTGGCAGAGGTCGGCAGCGGTGAGGGCGTCGTCGCCGTACCAGCCGAGGGAGAGCGGGCGCAGGGCGCGCTCCAGGTGGTCGGTGACCGTGAGCAGGTCGGGCACGCGGGCCTCGCGGGCGGTGCGCGGTGCGCCGGGTGCGCGACAGGCACGCTCCAGGGCGCGTACGGCGGTCTCGGAGCGGAGCGCTCCGGTCAGCGGGCCTTCCTCGCGGGCGAGTTCGGCCAGGCTGTACAGCGCGTTGCCGAAACGGTCCGCCAGCTCTTCGGCGGCGGGTGCCGGACCGGCACCGGGCTCGGCCCAGATCGCCGCGAGGAGGTCGCCGTAGGACTCGGCGAGGCGCCTGCGGGCGCGCCGGCCGAGGGCGGGTCCTTCGTCTTCGGTAGTCCACAGCGGGGCCGTGCGCACCCGGTGGACCTGCGGCGGAAGCGTGACCCAGCCCGCCCGCTCCTGGTCGTGGTCCCGGCTGAGCGCGTAGACGTCGAACTCGTGCTGCCCGAGCCCGCGCACGAGCCGGTCGCACCAGATCCCGGCGTCACCGCTCACATACGGATAGCCACCCTCCGTAAGCAGTCCGATGCGCACGCGTGCACCCCCGATCTCCCGTGTGTGGGAGCCGCCGTCCTCCCGGCGGCTCGCAGCGGGACGAACGTATGCGGACAAGGCGGTGGCGCGACGGACGGTTGTCCATCGCGCCACCAAAAGGGGTGAACGGTCGTAACTTTCGCGTGCGGGGCGCGTTCCGACGCGCTAAGACAGGTGCCGAGCCCCGCCGCGCCGGTCGCGCCCCCGCGCGTCCGGGTCAGGCGGCCGCGGGCTCCCGCCGGGCCGCGCGCCGCTCGGCGGCCAGCTCCGGGTCCAGGGCCGGTACGGCGGCCAGGAGTTCACGGGTGTACGGGTCGCTCGGGCTGTCGTAGACCTCGTCGGCCGGGCCCGCTTCGACGATCCGGCCCCGGCGCATGACCGCGACCCGGTCGCTGACCTGGCGGACCACGGCGAGGTCGTGCGCGACGAACACCAGCGCGAGACCGAGTTCGCGGCGCAACTCATCCAGCAGCGCCACCACTTGGGCCTGGGTGGTCACGTCGAGCGCGGAGACCGGCTCGTCGCAGACGAGGACGCGCGGGTCGGCCGCGAGCGCGCGGGCGATGCCGACGCGCTGACGCTGGCCGCCGCTGAACTCGTGCGGGTAGCGGTCGCGTTGGGACGCGTCCAGACCGACCCGCTCCAGGAGTCCGGTCACGCGTTCGCGGATGCGGGTCTCGTCCCGCTCCCCCTTCGCGCGCAGCGGGTCGGCGATCGACTCGCCCACCGTGCGGCGGGGGTTGAGGGAGGAGGCGGGGTCCTGGAAGACCATCTGCACGGAGGGGTCGACGCCGGTGTGCGGGCGCCCCTGGTACGTGATCGTCCCGGCGGTCGGCTCCAGGAGCCCGACCAGCATCCGGCCGAGCGTGGTCTTGCCGCTGCCGCTCTCGCCCACGATGCCGAGGGTCTCGCCCCGGCGCAGGGTCAGCGACACGTCGTCCACGGCCGTGAACGCCCGCTTCCCGCGCCCGAATTGGCGCCTCAGCCCGCTCGCCTCCAGGACGACGTCGCCGGGCCCCTCCACGG
This sequence comes from Streptomyces sp. NPDC026659, assembly GCF_040638245.1. NCBI lineage: Bacteria > Bacillati > Actinomycetota > Actinomycetes > Kitasatosporales > Streptomycetaceae > Streptomyces > Streptomyces sp. NPDC026659. The sequence continues at coordinate 264,364 of NZ_JBEZXY010000002.1, forward strand.
GCACCGCGCGGCGCACGTCCAACCTCGGTACGGAGGACAGGAGTTCACGGGTGTACGGCTCGACCGGTGCGCGCAACACCTCGGCGACCGGCCCGCGTTCGACGGCCCTGCCGTGCCGCATCACCAGCACGTCGTCCACACTCTCGGCGGCCACGCCCACGTCGTGCGTGACGAGGAGCAGACCCATGCCGGTCTCCTCGCGCAGGGTGTGCAGCAGGTCCAGGATCTGGGCCTGCACGGTGACGTCGAGGGCGGTGGTCGGCTCGTCCGCGATGAGCAGCTCGGGTTCGCAGGCGAGCGCCATGGCGATCAGGGCGCGCTGACGCATACCGCCGCTGAACTCGTGCGGGCGCGAGCGGGAGCGCCGTACCGCGTCCGGGATGCCGACGCGGTCGAGGACCTCGACGGCCTGTGCGCGGGCGGCCCGCCGGGAGGCGCGGGTGTGGACGCGGTAGACCTCGGCGATCTGGTCGCCGACCGCGTAGTACGGGTCGAGCGAGGACAGCGGGTCCTGGAAGACCATGGCGGCCCTGGCCCCGCGCAGCCGCCGCAACTCCTCGTCCGTGGCGGCCTGTACGTCGGTCCCGGCGACCCGGACCGCGCCGGTGACCTCGGCCCCGGTCCCCCGGTGCAGGCCCAACAGGGCGCCCGCGACGGTGGACTTGCCGGAGCCGGACTCGCCGACGAGGGCCAGCGCGGCCCCGGCCTCCAGGCTGAAGGAGAGTCCGTCCACGGCCTTCAGGCCGCCGAAGTCGACGGCGAGGTCGGTGACTTCGACCAGGCTCGTGCGCTGATCACTCATGCGATGACCACCCGTCGGTCGGCCACGGCGTACAGGACGTCCGCGACGGCATTGGCGACGATCACGAAGAAGGCGACGACCAGGACCATGCCCACGACCACCGGCAGGTCCACCACCTTGACCGCCCGCACTAGTTCCTGGCCGATGCCTGGCAGCCCGAACAGCGTCTCGGTGAGGACCGCGCCGCCGATGCCCGAGCCGAGGTTGTTCGCGTTGAGCGCGATGACCGGGGCGAGCGCGCCGCGCAGGGCGTGCCGTCCGATGATGGCCCGCTCGCTCACGCCGTAGGCGCGGAAGGTGCGGATGTGGTCCTCGGCGAGGGTCTCCAGCATCGCCGAGCGGGTGAGGCGGGCGAAGGGCGCCGACTCGATCAGGGCGAAGGACAGCCAGGGCAGCAGCAGGCCCCAGGCCCACTGCTCGGGGTCGTCGGTGAGGTTCACGTACTGCGGGAAGGGCAGCAGCTGGAGTTCGCCGCAGACGACGATCACCAGGACCAGGCCGAGCACGAAGACCGGGGTGGCCCAGCCCGCGAGGGTGAGCGCGGTCAGCACCCGCTCGGTCAGCCGCCCGCGCCGCCAGGCGGAGAGCACGCCCGTGCCGACGCCGATGAGCAGCCACAGCACCATGGCCCCGGCGACCAGCGAGAGGCTGACCGGAAGGCGGGTCAGGATGACGTCCAGCACCTGCTGGTCGGTCTGGTACGACAGGCCGAGGCAGGGCGCGGAGCAGTGCTCGATCGAGGTGCCGGTGGAGTAGTCCTGGCCGACGAGGATGCCTTCCAGGAAGTGCCAGTAGCGCAGGTAGAGCGGGTCACCGAGGTGGAGCTGGTCGGCGACCTGGCGCACCTGTTCCGGGGAGCAGCGCGGGCCGCAGGTGATCTGGGCGACGTTGCCGGGGGTGGCGTAGAAGACCACGTAGACGAGGACCGAGACGGCGAGCAGGGTGATGGCCATGCCCACCGCGCGGCGCAGCAGGAATCCGCCGAAGCCGTTCACTGGCCGGCCTCCTTGGTCACGTTCTTCGTGGCGGTCTTCTCCGCGGCCGCCTTCTCACCCGAGCGGCCCGAGCGGCGCAAGCTGCCCGAGCGGCCCGTGCCGATCCGCAGCCGGGACGCGGCGCGCGGGTCCAGGGCCGTGCGCACGCCGTCGCCGAGGACGGTGAGGGCGAGCACGGTGACGAAGAGGGCACCGGCCGGGAAGAGCAGGTACTGCGGCGCGGACTGGTACCAGATGTCGGCCGAGGTGATCATCTGCCCCCAGGAGGGCGTGGGCGGCTTCACGCCGACGCCGAGGAAGGACAGGGCGGCCTCGACGGAGATGTTGCTGGGCACGAGCAGCGCGGCGTAGGTCATCACGGGCGCGGCGAGGCCGGGCAGCAGCTCGCGGCGGGCGACGCTGACGGCGCCCCAGCCGCTGAGCCGGGCGGCGGCGACGTAGTCGAGCCCCTTGAGCGTGAGGGTCTGCGCGCGCACGATCTTGGCGAGGTTGCCCCATGCGATCAGACCGATCACGAAGGCAACCAGGATCGGACGCGGGAAGCTCGTGGGCACGATGGCCAGCAGCGCGAGCGCCATGATCATCAGCGGCAGGGAGACGATGATGTCCGTGACGCGGCTGAGGAGTTGGTCGAGCCAGCGGTTGCCCAGGGCGGCGGCGACACCGATGGTCACGCCGACGGCGACCTGGACGACGGTGGCCGCGAGGGCGACGCCGAGCGAGACGCGGGCGCCGTAGACCATGCGCGCGAACAGGTCGCGGCCGGTCTGCGGTTCGACCCCGAACCAGTGCTCGGCGCTGATCCCGCCGAGCGGTCCGACGGGCACGCCGCCGCGCGCGGAGTCGACGAGCGCGGGGTGGTAGGTGGTCGGGTCCTGGCCCTCCAGCGCGGTGAGCAGGGGCGCGGCGAGCGCGATCAGGACGAGCAGGGCGACGACGGCCGCGGCGGCCAGGGCGGCCCGCCGGGTGCGCAGCCGTCGCCAGAACAGACGGGCCCCCGAGGCCGCCGGGACGGAGGGGTCCGTCCCGGCGGCCTCGACGGCGACAAGAGCGTCACTCACGGGGTCACTTCACCGCGACCTGGGAGATGTCGAGCACGCCGGTCCAGTCGCTGATCACGATGTTCCTGACGTCCGAGCCGTACAGGCGCTTGTAGACGGGGTGGAACAGCGGGACGGTCAGGGCCTGCGCGCCGATCTTCTTGTCGAGCGCGCCCCACCGCACGGCGGCGGCGTTCAGGTCGGTCAGCTTGTTGATGGCGTCGATCTCGTCGTTGACCGACTTGTCGTTCAGCAGACCGGTGTTGAAGTTGGCGCCGTCCTCGACAATCTGACGGCCGTCGAAGATCGGGGCGAGGAAGGGACCGCCGGAGGGCCAGTCGGCACCCCAGTGCGCGAGGAAGAAGCCGGGCTCGGTCTTCACGCCGTGGATCTTGTCCCGGTAGTCGTTGTCCTCCAGGCCCTGGAGCTTGACGGTGATGCCCGCCTTCTTCAGCGCGTCCTGGAGCGCGGTGGCGATCTCCGGGCTGGTCTCGAAGTTCTTGTCGTTGGAGTGGGTGAGGGTGACGGTCAGGCCCTTCGCGTAACCCGCCTCCTTCAGCAGCTCCTTGGCCTTGGCCGCGTTGCCCGACTTGCCGGCCGGGAACGGGTCGTACGGGGTGTAGCCGAAGGACTTCTGGTCCGGCAGGAAGGTGGTGGCGGGCTCGGCGAGCGCGGAGCCGCCGGCCGCGTTGACCACCGAGGAGCGGTCCACGGCGTACGCGATCGCCTCGCGCACCTTGGGGTTGTCGAATGGCTTCACCTTCGGGTTGAAGGCGATGTAGTTCGTGTAGCCGAAGTGGCCGGTGCCGACGCGGTCGGCGAGCTTCTTGTCGCCGCTGACGCGGGCGAGTTCGGCCGGCCCGAGGTTGGTGTCGGTGGTGACGGCGGCGGCGTCCGCGCCCTGGGAGGAGGAGAGCCGCTGGTTGATGACGGAGGAGTCGAGCCCGGAGCGCACGTCGATCCTGTCGGGGTACGCCTTGCGCTCGTCGTCACCGCTCCAGTGCGGGTTGCGCTCCAGCACCACGTGCTCGCCGTCGTTGTCGTTGCGCACGACGCGGTACGGGCCGGAGGAGACCGGGTGCTCCTCGTACTTGGTGCCCTTGTCCTTGGCCTGGGGCACCGGCGCGAACTGCGTCTGGGTGGCCAGGTAGGGGAACTCGCCCTCGGGCTTGTTGAGATGGAAGACGATGGTCCGCGCGTCGGGCGTCTCGATCGCGGAGAGGCCCTTCTTGTCCTTGTACGGGCCCTGGTACTTGGCGGCGCCGGTCAGCCAGTCGCGCAAGTAGGGGGCGCCGCCGGAGAGTTCGGGGGCAAAGGAGCGCTCGATGCCGTACTTGATGTCCGCCGAGGTGATCGGCGTGCCGTCCTCGTACTTCAGGCCCGGCTTCAGGGTGTACGTCCACACGGTCGCGTCCTTGTTGGGACGCCCGGTGTCGGTGGCGAGGTCGGGGACCACCTTGGCACCCGCCGCGCCGTTCTCGCGGTTGCGCGTGGTCAGGGTGCGGAAGACCAGCGAGGGGACGTTGCCGCCGCCGGAGGTGTAGAGCCGGGCGGGGTCGAAGTCCGACTGGGGCTGGGAGTTCAGCACGGTGAGGGTGCCGCCCTTGTGGGGCGTGGAGTCGCCGCCGGCGCCCTTGGCATCGTTGTCCTTCGGACCGCAGGCGGCGGCGCCCGCTGCCACGACCAGGCCGACGGATGCCGCTGCCACGCGGCGCGCTATGAGGGACGGTTGACGCATCGGAATAGACGACCTCTCGGGGAGCCCCTCGGGAAATTCCCGAAGGGTGAGACATGTGGACGAGGAGTGAGACAGCTGCGGACAGATGTCGGCCCCGGCGTCAGTCGTCGAGAGGCGTGCGGCCCAAAGGGGCGGCAAACAGGGAGGAAAGGGATATCCCGACGCGAACGCCGAAGCGGCGGCGTCAGCGACAGTGAATGTCGGCCACGCAGAGCGCGGTCACGCCGATGAGCGCCAGCTCGATGGCGGCGCTACGGCAGACGGCGGGACGGGACCACATGCGCAGAAATATGAACGAACTTGCGACTCATGTCAATGTGACATAAGCGGCGGGAGTCAACTCCTTGGATAAGGCCAGGGGTTGGGCAGGCAGTGGATTCCGTCGTGGTCGAGGAACTTGGTCTGCTGCTGCATGACCGGCGCGAGTTGGCCGTCCTTCTCGCACGTGACATGGCCGTGGCCGAGCCGGTGGCCGACCTCGTGGTTGATCAGCATCTGCCGGTAGGCGTGGATCTTGGTGTCGCCGTAGGTCACACTGCCCTGCGCCCAGCGGTACGCGTTGATCATCACGCGCTCGGTGGCCGCCGAGTCGCAGGAGACGTTGTCCTCCGTGGTGTCCAGGCCCGACTTGGCGCACCAGAAGGCGGTGGTGCCGGGGCTGGCGAGCGTGATCACGAAGTCCGGCTTGCCGGAGGAGACGCGCTCGAAGGTGCGGGCGCCGTCGTGGGACCAGCTGCGGTCGTCGTTGAGCGTCTTCTGCACGGCGTCGGCGAAGAGGGCGCCGTCGAGGCCGAGTCCCTGCTCCACGTCGACGCGGTAGGTCAGCTTCTGGCCGGTACCGGGCGCCTTGGCGGAACCGGGCACGGCGTCGAACTTCCCCGGGCCCTTGAACGTCGCGCCCAGCGGATAGAGGCGGCCCATCTTCTGCTCGTACGTCAGCGGGACGGCGCTCGCACCGGCCGACGGGGCGGCCTGCGCCGCCGTCCTGGCCTCACCGGTGCCCTCGGCGGTGGTCCGCGACTGCCCGTCCGCCCGGCCGTCGGCCACCTGTCCGGCGACCACGACCGCGAGCACGGTGGTCACGGCCGCCGCCGCGACGCCGGTGAACGTACGCCCCTTGGTACCGCGCTGCCGCACGGGCAGCTCGAACGGCTCGGTGTCCACGCCGACCGGCTCGACGGGCGCGGTGACGCGCGGGGCGCCCGCCGCCGACTCCGCCTCGAAGGCGTCCAGATAGTCCTGCCGGGGCCCCCGCCCGGACCCTCCGGCCGGTGCCGTGTCCGGTACGGGCTCGGCCCGCCGCTGCCGGGGAAACGGCCGCCGCGAGCCCGGAGCCGCACCGGCCCCGTCCCGCCCGGGCGGCGCGAACGCGCCCCAGCCGCCGCCCTCTTCCCGCACCTCGGGGTGACCGCCCCGGGCCTGCCCGTCCCCGAACGGCGGCCCGCCCCGGGAGGCCGGCCCACCGGGCCCGCGCCCGGCGCCCCGCTGCGACGCGGCCCCGGCCATGGAGCCGGTGCCGTAGGTCGGGGCACCGTCCGGGGTGGGGGATGAGCTGTGGGCGCCACCCATGGGGCCGGTACCTGTGGGGCCGGCACCTGTGTGCGACGCGCCCGTGTGCGGAGCAGACGTGTGGGGGCCACCCATGTGTGGTGCGCCCAGGTGCGGCCCGCCGGGATGGTCGGCGCCACCCAGGTGCCCCGAGCCCAGGCCACCCGCGGCCGGAGAGCCCGGCGTCTGCGGCCCCGTGAAGTCGCCCCACCCGTTCCGGGCGCCAGGAATCCGGCCGCCGGGGCCGCCTGCCGTGTCCTCGGCCCGCTGCGTCGGCGCAGGGGCGGTCGTGTCCCTCGGGGTCGGGCCCCGGCGGCTGTGACGTCCCACCCCTGACCTCAGCTCTCTGTATTCGAACCGGCTTCGTGCGCGCCGGAGTTCACGTCGTTCGCGGCCAATCCGCCTCGCTCGTCGAGGAGTTCACGGAAGGCGGTCGCGACGACCTCCGGATATTCCATCATCGCCACGTGCCCGGCGTCCGGCAGGGTCAGCAGACGGGAGTCGCGGAAGGCGCGGGCGGCCTTGGCGGCCATACGGAAGCCTACGAGCTGATCACGGCCGCCGTAGACCAGCAGCGTGGGCGCGAGGACGCGTTCGGCCTGGCGCCACAGCCCCTGCTGGCCGCCGAGCGTGTACGCGTTGACGATGCCGCGCGCGGAGCGGGCCATCGCGTCCCAGAAGTACGGCAGCCGCAGCCGCCGTTCCAGCTCCTCGACCGCGTACTGGAACGCCTCGGGCGACACGCGCGTGGGGTCGCCGTAGCAGAGCGCCATGACGCCGCGCACCCGTTGCTCGGCCGTCCACTCGCGGGTGAGCCGGTTGAAGAGCGCGGCCACGCCCGGCACGCCGAGCAGTCCGGTGGGCGCGGCGCTGCGCTGGATGCGCAGTTCGGGCAGGGCCGGGGAGACCAGGGTGAGGGTGCGCACCAGATCGGGGCGTACGGCCGCCACCCGCGTGGAGACCGCGCCGCCCAGGGAGTTGCCGAAGAGGTGGACCGGACCGCGTCCGGCGGCGTCCAGGTAGCGGATGACGGCGCGCGCGTGCCCGGTGACGGAGTAGTCGCCGTCGTCCGGCGGCGGGGAGTCGCCGAAGCCGGGCAGGTCGACCGCCTCGCCGTCCACGAGACCGTCCAGCTCGGCCATCAGCTGCGACCAGTTCTGCGAGGACCCGCCGAGCCCGTGGACGTACAGCGCGGGCGGCAGCCCCTCGCGCGCGGCGGGCCGGGAGCGGACCGAGAGCGTGACGCCCGGCAGCCCCACCGACCGCATCCGCTCGCCCTCGCCGACCCGTACGGGCGCGACCCTCGGCAGGACGCTGGCGGCCGGGAGCGACGGCGACTCGGTCGAAGACATGCGGCAATGTTACGAGACGATCACACCGCGATTCATGTGTTCGCCGTCACAGCATCCGTCCCGGCGTTCACAGGCGAGGTCCGCCGTGCGGCGGGCGCATGGCATGGCGTCCCGTCGAGCTGTCTCCTAGGCTCGTACAGCGGGAAGCCGCGCGCGGCGGCCCCCACAAGCCCCGGTGCCGCTTCGACCGACGCTCTCAGGAAGCCGACGTCCTCAGGAAGGGAGCCCGCCATGGCCTACGACCCCACCGAGCCGGACGCGATCGAGGAGCTGGAGACCGCGGGCGGGGCGGTCGAGGAGCTCGGCGTCGAGGAGCCGGAGAACGTCGCCGCCGACCAGCAGGCCGACCTCGCGCGGAACCAGGACGAGCCCCTGACCGACGTGGACCCGGCCAAGGGCAGCGAGGCCGATCTGATCGAACAGGCGCGCGTGGTCACCCTCGACGAGGACGACTACCGCTGACCTCACCGGATGCCCGCCCGGACCGCGCCGGAGCCCCTTCGCACCCCGACCGGCGCACAGCGCCGCGCCCCGCGCCTTCCGCCCGCCGTCCGGTACGTGAAATTCTGCGCTCGCACCGCGCACGCCACGATTACCGAAAAGTACGATGGCCGCGCGGCCCGTACCGCATGAGGACGACCTTGGGAGGCGGCGTGACAGCCATCGAGCAAACAGAGGCGGCACGCCCGCGCGGCACCCGTCTGCCGCGCCGCGCCCGGCGGAACCAGCTCCTGGGCGCGGCCCAGGAGGTGTTCGTCGCGCAGGGCTATCACGCGGCGGCGATGGACGACATCGCCGAGCGCGCCGGAGTGAGCAAGCCGGTGCTGTACCAGCACTTCCCCGGCAAGCTCGACCTGTACCTGGCACTGCTCGACCAGCACTGCGAGGCCCTGATCCACGCCGTGCGCACCGCGCTGGCCTCGACCACGGACAACAAGCAGCGCGTCCGGGCGACCATGGACGCCTACTTCGCCTACATCGAGGACGACGGCGGCGCCTTCCGCCTGGTCTTCGAGTCGGACCTGACGAACGAGCCCGCCGTGCGCGAGCGCGTCGACAAGGTGACCACCGAGTGCGCCGAGGCGATCTGCGAGGTCATCGCCGAGGACACCGGCCTCTCGCGCGCGGAGTCCATGCTGCTCGCCTCCGGGCTCGGCGGACTCGCCCAGGTCGTCGCGCGCTCCTGGCTGCACAGCGACCGCAGCGTGCCGCGCGACCAGGCGGTGCAGCTGCTGGCGTCGCTGGCGTGGCGGGGCATCGCGGGCTTCCCGCTGCACGGCACCGACCACCACTGAGACGGCTCCGGCGCGCCCTGTTCGCTGACGGCGTGCGGGCGCGCAGCGTACTCGTCCCCTCACCGGGCTAATGTGTGCAGCGTACGGCGCGGCAGATCGCGCACATCACTGACCGTCGGAGGGACATAGCCGTGGAGGTCAAGATCGGCGTGCAGCACGCGCCCCGCGAGATCGTTCTGGAGAGCGGTCAGAGCGTCGACGAGGTCGAGCGCCTGGTGGCCGAGGCGCTGGCGGGCAAGTCGCCGCTGCTGAGCCTCGTGGACGAGCGCGGCCGCAAGGTCCTGGTCCCGGCGGACCGCCTCGCGTACGTGGAGATCGGCGAGCCGACCGTCCGCAAGGTGGGCTTCGGCACGCTGTAGGACACGCGTCGACGAGAGTCGACGAGAAGGGCCCGGTGGCACGCGCCACCGGGCCCTTCGTCGTACGGAAACCCCACAACTGGTGCACAGGGTGATTGGAATCCGCAGGTCACGGGTAGGACGGGCTACGACCTCAAGAGCACGCCCGACCGTGGAGGTACCTCGCGATGATCCTGGAAGTGCTCGCATCGGCCGTGCTCGGGTCGGCCCTGGCCTGGGCGGCCGCGCGCCGTCTGCCGCACCGCCTGCCCTCCCGCGCGCTGGTGCTCGCGACGGGTCTCGCGGGAGCCCTGTTCGGCGACTTCGTCACGCACAGCGCGCTCGGGGCGGCCCCGCTGCTGGTGAGCCTGCTCGGCGCGGCGGTCGTCTCGGCCGCCTCGCTGTCGCTGCTGTTGCGCCCGGCCGGGCGGCTGCGCCGACGGTCCGCGCCGGCGTAGCCGCCCGTAGAAGAACGGGAACGTCAGGCGGCGAGGCCCAGCGCGGCCATCCGCTTGGTGTGCGCCTCGGTGATCCGGGTGAACATCCGGCCGACCTCCGCGAGGTCGAAGCCGTCGGCCACGCCGCCGACCAGCATGGTCGAGAGCGCGTCGCGGTCCGCGACCACCCGCTGCGACTGGGACAGCGCCTCGCCCATCAGCCGCCGCGCCCACAGCGCGAGCCGTCCGCCCACACGCGGGTCGGCGTCGATGGCGGCGCGCACCTTCTCCACGGCGAAGCCCGCGTGCCCGGTGTCGTCCAGGACGGCGAGGACCAGTTCGCGGGTGTCGGAGTCGAGGCGGGCGGCGACCTCGCGGTAGAAGTCGCTCGCGATCGAGTCGCCGACGTACGCCTTGACCAGGCCCTCCAGCCAGTCCGAGGGCGCGGTCTGCCGGTGGAAGCCGTCCAGGGCGGCGACGAAGGGCTCCATCGCGGCCGTCGGCTCCTGCCCGATCTCGGTCAGCCGGTTCCGCAGCCGCTCGAAGTGGTGGAACTCGGCCGAGGCCATCTTCGCCAGCTCCGCCTTGTCCGCGAGGGTCGGCGCCAGCTTGGCGTCCTCCGCGAGGCGCTCGAACGCCGCCAGCTCGCCGTAGGCCAGCGCGCCGAGCAGGTCCACGACCGCCGCGCGGTACTGCGGGTCCGCCGCGGCCGACGCCCAGTCCTGGGCCGCCACCCCGGTGGGACCGGTGGATTCGACGGCGTCCGGGGCCACGTTCTCAGGCTTGTCAGAGCTAGTCATGAGGCGCACAATAGCCCGCTTGTCCTGCGTCTCCACCCCCCGACCGAGCGGTGTGACGACGACTACGTGACCAAATCGGCCATCGCGAGTGCGTCAATCCGGGGTATGGTGGTAATGCGCCTGCTGGTGCGCGCCGACGTGTTCGGTGTGTCCTGCCAGGCCGCACGCATGAGGATGCCCGGTCGGTGGCCCGATCGGCTCCGACCCGACAGCCTCCGTGGCCGTACGACAGTGAACGTACGACGACCGGAGGGATCCCTCAGCGGTACGAGCGCTAGAGCGTCGACACAGGTCCTCTGTCTACGGCTCGCCCGAGTGGTGGGCCCGTACGGCGGCCGACGTCCCCGGCACGGTCGAACTCGACCCCCGCGCTCGCCTCGCACCGCGCACACAGAAGAGGCAAAACCCTGACTACGACGTTCCGAGACCTCGGAATTCTTCCCGAGACCGCCGAAGCCCTCGAGGCCGTCGGCATCATCAACCCCTTCCCCATCCAGGAGATGACGCTCCCCGTCGCCCTCTCGGGCTCGGATGTCATCGGCCAGGCCAAGACCGGTACGGGCAAGACCCTCGGTTTCGGCCTCCCGATCCTCGAGCGCGTGATCGTCCCGGCCGACGTCGAGGCCGGCCGCGCCGCTCCCGAGGCACTGACCAGCGCGCCGCAGGCGCTCATCGTCGTGCCCACCCGCGAGCTGTGCACCCAGGTCACCAACGACCTGCTGACGGCGGGCAAGGTGCGCAACGTGCGCGTCCTCGCCATCTACGGCGGCCGTGCCTACGAGCCGCAGGTCGAGGCCCTGAACAAGGGCGTCGACGTGGTCGTCGGCACCCCCGGCCGACTGCTGGACCTCGCGGGCCAGAAGAAGCTCGACCTCTCGCACGTGAAGTGCCTGGTCCTCGACGAGGCCGACGAGATGCTCGACCTGGGCTTCCTGCCCGACGTCGAGAAGATCATCAACATGCTGCCGGCCAAGCGCCAGACCATGCTGTTCTCGGCCACCATGCCGGGCGCGGTCATCGGTCTCGCCCGCCGCTACATGTCCCGCCCCACGCACATCCGCGCCACGGCGCCGGACGACGAGGGCGCCACGGTCGCGAACATCAAGCAGTTCGTCTACCGCGGTCACTCCATGGACAAGCCGGAGATGGTCGCCCGCATACTCCAGGCCGACGGCCGGGGTCTGGCGATGATCTTCTGCCGCACCAAGCGCACCGCCGCCGACATCGCCGAGCAGCTCCAGCGCCGCGGCTTCGCCTCCGGCGCGGTCCACGGCGACCTCGGCCAGGGCGCCCGCGAGCAGGCGCTGCGCGCCTTCCGCAACGGCAAGGTGGACGTGCTGGTCTGCACCGACGTGGCCGCGCGCGGCATCGACGTCGAGGGCGTCACGCACGTCATCAACTACCAGTCCCCCGAGGACGAGAAGACGTACCTGCACCGGGTCGGCCGCACCGGCCGCGCGGGCGCCAAGGGTACGGCGATCACGTTCGTCGACTGGGACGACATCCCGCGCTGGCAGCTCATCAACAAGGCGCTGGAGCTGGACTTCAACGACCCGGTGGAGACGTACTCGACGTCCCCGCACCTGTTCTCCGACCTCGGCATCCCCGAGGGCACCAAGGGCACCCTGCCGCGCTCGGAGCGCACCCGCGCCGGGCTCGACGCGGAGGTCCTGGAGGACCTGGGCGAGCCCGGTGGCCGCGCTCCGCGTGGCCGGGGCGGTCGGGGCGACCGCGACGACCGTGGTGGTCGCGGTGGCCGTGGTCGTGACGAGCGCGGTGGTCGTGACGAGCGCGGTGGTCGCGGTGAGGCCGCCGCCGAGCAGGAGCGTCCGGCGCGCACCCCGCGCCGCCGCCGTCGTACGCGCAACGGTGCTCCGCTGGAGTCCGGTGCCGCCACGCCGGCCGTCGAGACCGCCGCCACCGAGGAGGCACCGGCGACCCGTACGCCGCGCCGCCGTCGCCGTACGCGCAACGGCGCGTCGGACGCGGCCGTGCAGCCGGTGACGGCCGCCGCCGAGACCGCCGTGGACACGGCGGAGGGTCCGGCCGTCGTGGACACCGTCGTGGACGCCCCGGAGCAGCCGCGCCGCCGCCGTACGCGCAAGCAGGCGGAGGCCGTGGAGGCGCCGGTCGCGGTGACCGAGGCTCCCGCCGTCGAGGCCCCCGTGGCCGAGCCGGTCGCGGAGACCAAGCCGCGCCGCCGCACCCGCAAGGCCGCCGAGGCCGTCGTGGAGACGGTCGAGGCGCCGGTCGCGGAGCCGGTGGCCGAGGCCCCGAAGCGCCGCACCCGCAAGGTCGCCGTCGCCCCGGAGACCACCGAGGCCGCCGAGGCCGAGGCGCCCAGGCGCCGTACGCGCAAGGCCGCCGAGGCCGTCGTCGACACCGTCGAGGGCACCGAGGCCGAGGCCAAGCCGCGCCGCCGGACCCGCAAGGCCGCCGAGCCGGTCGTGGAGACGGTCGAGGCGCCGGTCGCCGAGGCTCCGAAGCGCCGCACCCGCAAGACGGCCGCCGCGGTGGAGACCACCGACGCTCCCGAGGCCGAGGCCCCGAAGCGCCGCACCCGCAAGGCCGCCGTGGCCGCCGTGGACACGGCCGAGGCTGTCGAGGCCAAGCCGCGCCGGACCCGCAAGGCCGCCGCCACCGCCCCCGAGGCCGGTGACGTCGCGGAGGTCAAGCCGCGTCGTACCCGCAAGGCGACCGCCGCGGCGGTCGACGGGGACGAGGCCCCCGCGCCCAAGGCGCGCCGCACCCGGAAGGCCGTGGCCGAGGCCGCGGAGATCCCGGCGCAGGCCACCGAGGAGCCGGAGGCCAAGCCGCGCCGCCGCACCCGCAAGGCGACGGCGGCCACCGAGGGCTGATCCTCACCGGTCACGTGAAACGGCCCGGTCCCCTCAGGGGGGCCGGGCCGTCGGCGTACGCGGGTCAGTACTGCGTCTGCAGATGGTCCCAGAAGCCGTCCCGCAGCGCCCGGCGCAGATCGGCCTGGCCGCGCAGCGAGTACTGGAGCAGGTTCTCGGCCTCGACCAACAGGTCCTGGTCGACGGAGCCGGGCAGATAGGGGTGGCCCGGGAGCAGTTCGCCGATGGTGTCGCGGCCCCGGGAAGCCAGCCACTTGGCCGCGATCTGGGCGCCGACGAAGCGCACGTCCTCCCGGGTGGGCCGGTTCCCGGTCGCCTCGTACGCGGCGGCGGTACGACGGGAGACGTACGGCTTGCAGAACTCCAGGTCGAAGGTGCGCTGGCTGTCCACCTCCCACAGCAGCGGCTCGGCCTGGTTGCGGCCCTCGGGTGCCTCGATGCCCCACAGATGGACGCGGGCGCCGTAGCCCTGCGCGGCCTCGACCGCCGAGACCAGGTCCTCGTCGCCGCCGAGCAGGGCCGCGTCGCTGATGGCGCGGTGCCGGGCGAGGGACTCCAGGTCGGTGCGGATGAGGGAGTCGACGCCCTTCTGCTGGTTGTGCGCGTTGAGGTTGCCGAGGCGGACCTTGACGTCCGGCAGTTCCGCGATGGTCTGCTGCTCGGCGGTGTGGATGCGGCGGCGGGCGCCGTCGTACCAGTAGACGCGCAGCAGACGGCTGTCGGCGAAGATCGAGCGGGCCTTGTCGATGAGCGCGTCGATCAGGCCCTCGGCGTCGAAGTCGAAGGCGCGCCGGTCCTCCGTACCGGCCACGAGCCGGCCCGCGGCGGCGTAGAGGTAGCCCGCGTCCACGAAGATCGCGTGCGTGGAGGGGGTCTTCGCCACCTCGGCGAGCATCCGCTGGAGCAGCTCGTTGGTGTGGTCGATGCGGGCGCCCAGGTCCGCCAGGTCGTCGTTCATCACGTCCATTGTCCCGGCCGTCACGCTGCGAACACAACCGGTCTCGGTCAGTCCACCAAAGCGGCTCGGTCGGGCCAGTTCTTACCGTTGGGTAATTAGTCGTTCGAAAAATTTCTTTAGCGTAGGGAATGTTTGTAACACGCAGTGCGTTGTCTAGGTATGCAACACCGCGACACCACACGTCGCACCCAGTAGTTCTCCGCAGGAGGATGACCAGACGAAGGGAGAAGCCATGCGCTTCGAAATCATGCGTCTCGACGAGGTCGACGGCACGACCGTGGACAGCACCGTCGTGGACGCCGCCTCCGTCAATCGGATCGTGCAGCAGGCCGCCGCCATCGGGCAGCGTCTGTGGATCCGCCCGGCCGACACCACGGCCTCGTAGGGCGCGCGCACGACACTCAAGCCTTCCGGGGGAGCCGGGGCTCCGTCTCAGCTCCCCCGGATCACCTGAGTGATTCCGTTGATGATCTGCTGCACGGCGATCGCGGCGAGCATCATGCCCGCGAGTCGCGTCACGAGGACCACGCCCCCGTCCTTGATGACCTTGATGATGTGCAGCGAGTAACGCATCACCAGCCACAGCACGACATGGATGGCGAGGATCGCCGACCACACCGAGACCTGCGTGGCGACAGTGCCGGCCTTCTGCACGGCCAGGATCACGGACACGATGGCTCCGGGCCCGGCGAGCAGCGGCATCCCGAGGGGCACCAGGGCGACGTTGACGTCCTTGGTCTGCTGGGGCTCGTCGGTCTTGCCGGTGAGCAGGTCCAGCGCGATCAGCAGGAGCAGCAGACCGCCCGCGATCATCAGGGCGGGGACCGAGACGTGCAGGTAGTCGAGGATCTGGTGGCCCAGCAGGCCGAAGACCGCGATGACTCCGCCCGCCACGCAGACGGCCTGGAAGGCCATCCGCTTCTGGACCTTGGCCGGGCGTCCGGCGGTCAGGGCGAGGAAGATCGGGGTGATCCCCGGGGGGTCCATGATCACGAAGAGGGTCAGGAACAGCGAGCCGAAGACGGCGAGGTCGAACATGGTGTGCCTTGTGTGCCTTGCATGACGAGCCACCACCGCGCGCGAACGTCCGTGACCCGGCCATAGGAACCCGGGCCACGGCGGTACGCGCGGCGGACGTGCGGAATTGCTGGGGGAAAAGGGAGGGGCGAGGAGGCCCGGGCGGTCAGATCCCGCCGGTCCCCGGGACGGGGAACGCGCCGGTGGCGCGGCGGATGATCTCCCCGTAGACCTCGGGGTCCGTGGTGTTCGCGCCGAGCGCGACGGTCTTGCGGCTGCCGTGGTAGTCCGAGGAACCCGTGACCAGCAGCCCCAGCTCCCCGGCGAGGTCCCGCAGCCGGGTCCGGGTCGCGGGGTCGTGGTCCATGTGGTCGACCTCCATGCCGTCGAGACCGGCCTCGGCCAGCTTGGCGATCGTGGCCTCCGGGACCGTACGGCCGCGCTTGACGGCGGCCGGGTGCGCGAAGACCGTGACCCCGCCCGCGTTCTTGACCAGCCGGATCGCCTCGAAGGGGTCCGTCTCGTGCTTGGGGACGTACGCCCGGCCGCCGTCGGCCAGCCACTCGGGCGTGAACGCGTCACCGACGGTGGGGACGACACCCAGCTCGACCAGCGCGGAGGCGATGTGCGGGCGGCCCACCGAACCACCGGCGGCGATCCGCTCGACCTGCTCCCAGGCGACCGGCACACCCAGCTCGTTCAGCCTGGCGACCATGGCCCGGGCGCGCGGCACCCGGTCGTCGCGGACCAGCTCGCGCTCGGCGAGCAGGGCGGGCTCCTCGGGGTCGAAGAGGTACGCCAGCAGATGCATCGAGACGCCGTCGGTCCGGCAGGACAGCTCCGCGCCGGGGACGAGGGTGAGCCCCTCGGGCAGCGCGGCGATCGCCTCGGCGTGACCGCGGGTGGTGTCGTGATCGGTCAGCGCGACCACGTCGAGCCCCGCGCGGGCCGCGTTCCGGACCAGCTCGGCCGGGGTGTCCGTACCGTCCGAGGCCGTGGAGTGGCAGTGCAGGTCGATGCGCACGGCGACTCCAGACGATGACGGGGCGGAGGGAACACCTAAGGATAGCCGCGCGCATCCGATGCCCTGTCACACCCGCACAGGGTTGGCGCCCCCTACAGCGTGCGGGGACCACATGGGCGCGGAACACATGTGGCGCCGCCCCATCTGGGTCCTCATCCGGGTTTTCAGGGCCGCATCAACCGGGGCGACAGCGCCCCGCACGGCACCAGGTCGATCTCCGCGCCCGCGTCCCTCAGGTCGGTCAGCACCAGTTCCTCGTACATCAGCAGGCTCGACTGCTCGGGCCACATCACCGCCCACAGCCACATCCCGAGCGCCTCGCCCGCGAAGACCGCGCGGTCGGTGGGGGTGCCGGAGACATGCCAGAGCGGGGTTGGACGGCCGGCCGCCAGGACCTTGGTCTGCGGCGGCTTCTCCACGTTCAGGTACGAGCCGGGGTCGGGGCCCTCCAGCCCCGCGTACCCCGCGCCGAGTCCGACGCCCGGCTCCTCCGCGACGAGGATCAGCTCGCCGGGGCCGCCGAGCGGGCCCGGCCCGGAGCAGGCGACGGCGGTCGCGCGGCCGCCGCTGCGGTCGTCACCGGCGTAGGCGATGCCGGTGAACAGCCAGCCGACCGGCAGCGGCCACGGCATCCACACCGGGACGTGCGTGCGCTGGACGACGGCGGTGAGCGCCTCGACGCTGGGCGGGATCACGGGCTGGAGCGGCTGCACCGACCCATGCGCGGCACACTGCCACGAGTCGGCGAAGAGACCGGGAGCCCGGACCCGGCCACCACACCTCGGGCAACTGGGTTCGCCCCTCATAGAGCCCCACGGTCCTACCCGTACCGCCCCACGTCAAGGACGATCACCCGTCCGGCGGCGGACCGCTGCCGCGGGGGCGCCGGGGGCGCCGGAGCCGCATGGCAGGAGCGGAGAGCCCGGCACCGTCCGGCGGCAGACCGCCGCCGCGAGGGCGCCGAGGCCGCCGGAACGCGGCGCAGCCGGAGCCGGACAGCAAAAGAAGGGAGCCCGGCGCCGACCGCGGGGAGTGGATGTTCGGGGACCACGCCCGTCCGGCGCCCGTGGAGTCCGGACGGCATCCGCCGGCCGGCGGCACACGGCGGGGGCGATCGCGTGCAGGCCCGGCGGCGGCCACGTCGCGCGCGACAGCGCCCCGCACCGCCCGCGAGCCCCAACTCCCCTGACTGCCAAGCACCTTGGTGAGCTTGCTCACCCCGCCGGTCAGTCCAGCGGTACGCCCGCGCGCAGCGGGTCTCGCAGATCCGTGCCGTGGGTCAGCCACCGTTCCTGGAGCGCCTGCGCGCCGTGCACCCGCTTCCAGGCGGCCTCGTTCGGGGTCATCGGGAGCAGCGGCAGGAACCGTACGGGGTCCAGCGGGTCGTCCAGCTCCAGGTCCTCCACCAGACCGCCCGGCTCGCCGACCAGGACCGAGGTGAAGGGGGCGCCGGGCCACAGCGGCTCGCCGACGTCCAGGGAGGCGCCGGGGTTCACGACCAGGCCCTCGACCTGCGGGGTCGCGGCGAGCACGGCGAGCGGCCTGAGCACCTGGGCGGTGTCGGCGCGGCCCGTGCGGACGGTGAGGACCAGCTCGGCGCGCGGTCCCTTGACGGGGTCGGCCACCATCGCCGTGGGGTCGGTCATGGGGTGCGCGGACATGCCGAGGGTCGCGTAGCGGACGAGGTCTCCCTCCAGGAAACGGAGCACCTCGACGCGGTCGGCGCCGAGGAAGGTGACCGAGGCGCGCGCGTCCGGCTCGCCCAGAGCGGTGGTCAACCGGGCCTCGACCAGAGGAAGAACATCAACCATGCGGTGAGCATAGAACTCGTCAGTGGCAGGCAAAGCTGCGCCTTGACACCACAGGCGGCTGCTACGCTGAGCCGGTGGTTCGGGGCCGCGTGCAGAAGCACGCTGTCGAGTCCCGACGCCGATGAGACTCCCTTACGAGGGACCGGCCGGAGGAGGTGGGGCTGTCATGGATCGAAGTCGACCGTGCAGTACCACTCGCTCTTCCGGCCGTTGATGTCATTCCTGGCCGGCTGCCACCTTCACGTTCGCCTCGCCGTTCGGAAGAGCACTTCGTTTCGCTTTGCCTGATCTGCCTGATCTCCATCAGTTCTGCATCAGTAGCGAAGTCGCCACCGCGACGGTGCGGTGCTCCCCGCTTTGTGGACGTGCCAAACCTACGGAGTCAGGACGTCCCCATTCCGGGTAGTTCCAGCCGTCGCGGGCCGCGCTTGCGCTGCCTGCCCGCGAAGGAGCCTGCCCATGTCGATGATCCGCGACCTGCGAGCCGTGGTCCGCCCGTCCCGTCCGGCCCCGCGCACGGAGACGATGTCCGCGTACGACACCACGCGTGACCCGGCCACCCCTTCGGCCATCGTCGACTGTGCGGTCTACCGCGACGGCACCCGTGTGGCGAGCGACAAGCCGCTCGGCCCGCAGGAGGCGATGCGTCAGGTGCGGCGCGACGGCGGGTTCGTGTGGATCGGTCTGCACGAGCCGACCGAGGCCGAGTTCGCCGGGATCGCCAACGTCTTCGGACTCCACCCGCTCGCCGTGGAGGACGCGGTGCAGGCGCACCAGCGCCCGAAGCTGGAGCGCTACGACGACTCCCTGTTCACAGTGTTCAAGACCATCCACTACGTCGAGCACGACCGGCTCACCGCCAACAGCGAGGTCG
Organism: Streptomyces sp. NPDC026659; assembly: GCF_040638245.1. Classification (NCBI taxonomy): domain Bacteria; kingdom Bacillati; phylum Actinomycetota; class Actinomycetes; order Kitasatosporales; family Streptomycetaceae; genus Streptomyces; species Streptomyces sp. NPDC026659. Next base: position 283,251 of record NZ_JBEZXY010000002.1, read on the forward strand.
TCGAGACGGGTGAGGTCATGTGCTTCACCGGCCGGGACTTCTTCATCACCGTCCGGCACGGCGGCCAGGGCTCGCTGCGGGCGCTGCGCCACCGGCTCCAGGACGACCCGGAGCTGCTCGCCAAGGGCCCCTCGGCCGTGCTGCACGCCATCGCCGACCATGTGGTGGACGGCTACCTCGCGGTCGCGGACGCCGTGCAGGACGACATCGACGAGGTGGAGACCGAGGTCTTCTCCCCGGGGCGCAACGGCGGTGTCTCGCGCGGTGTGGACTCGGCGCGGATCTATCAGCTCAAGCGCGAGGTACTGGAGTTCAAGCGCGCGGTCGCTCCCCTGCTGCGGCCGATGCAGCTGCTGAGCGAGCGGCCGATGCGGCTGATCGACCCCGACATCCAGAAGTACTTCCGTGACGTCGCGGACCACGTGGCCCGGGTGCACGAGCAGGTGGTCGGCTTCGACGAACTGCTGAACTCCATCCTCCAGGCCAACCTGGCGCAGGCGTCCGTCGCGCAGAACGAGGACATGCGCAAGATCACCGCCTGGGCCGCGATCATCGCCGTCCCCACGATGGTGTGTGGCGTCTACGGCATGAACTTCAAGTACATGCCCGAGACCCACTGGCGGTACGGCTACCCGGTGGTCATGGGCATCACCGCCGCGCTGTGTCTCGCCATCCACCGCACGCTGAAGCGCAACGGCTGGCTGTGAGCGCGCCGGAATCGCCGTACCCGCGCCTGGTTAATCTGGGCGCATGACTAGCGAGCTGCCCGGCCAGGACCTCTTCGACCAGGCCCTCATCGAGGAGGCCACCAAGAAGTCCGGTCTGATCTGGGTCCGGGGCGCGGAGGTGTCCGCCGCGCGCCCGCTGTGGCATGTGTGGCACGAGGGCGCCGTCTGTCTGATCGGTGACGGTCCCGGTGAGCAGCCGCTGCCCGGTCTGGCCGACGGCGGCCTGGCCGTCGTGACGGTGCGGAGCAAGGACAAGGGCGGCCGCCTGGTGAGCTGGCCCGCCACGGTGCACGCGCTGCGGCCGGACTCCCCCGAGTGGGCGGAGACGGTGGCCGAGCTGAAGGGCAAGCGGCTCAACGCCCCCGACAGCGAGGCGATGACGGAGCGCTGGGCCCGCGAGTGCCGCGTGGTGCGCCTGGTGCCGACCGGTGCCGTGGAGCCGCAGCCCACCGGCAGCCTGGCCGCCGCCCCGCTGCCCACCCCGGCGACGACCCGGCAGCCGATCCCGGCCGCGCTGCCCAGGCTGCTGACGCGGCGCCGTAAAGGCCGTAAACAGGGTTAGGACGCGGGCAGGCTGCTGCCGTAGTCCACGGTCTCCGACTCGGCGGGCTCGTCGAGCGGGAAGTCCTTGCCCCAGTCGGAGAAGGTGAGGGTGCCCGCGTCGCCGCCGCGCACCAGGCGCAGCGGATAGGGGTTGCCCGCCAGGGAGACGTCGAGGGTGCCGCCGAGGCCGCCGTCGCCGGTGACCCGGATCGTGCGGGTGCCGCCCTGCTGGTGGTGCCCGGCGGTCGCGAGCTTGCCGTGCAGGGTCAGCAGACCCGACATCAGCACGTCCTTCTCGGTGAAGCCGATGAACTTCTTGTACGCCGCGTCCGCCTGCGGGACCTTCACGTACTTGTCCTGGAGCTTGGCCGCCGCCGAGCTGTCCCCGGCGCGCTTCCAGAAGCCCGCGTCGGCCTTCAGATACAGCTTCTCGCCGACACGCAGCAGCCGGAACGCCGACCCCTTGGCGGTGACCGAGCCGCTGGCGCCGCCCGCCTTGAGCCGCATGTCCAGGGTGTAGGTGTCCTTGCCGGTGACCACCGTCCCGGCCAGGTGGACGTCCTCGGCCGCGTCCGCCGCCGACCGGGTGCGCGACTGGATCTTGTCCGGGGGCAGCTTGCCGACGCCGTTCGTGCCCGCGTCCGGGTCATCGCCGCCGCAGCCCGCCAGCACCGTGGCCGCGAGGGCCAGACCGCACGCGCGGAGCGCGGTACGGCGGCGGGCAGAGGTCCGGGGAATCACGGTCACAGGTGGGGCTGCCTCTCTGACGTTCCGAACGGCGTACGGCAGCGTACCGGTGGCCCCGGGGCCACGACGGAGCGCGTCCGTCCGGACCGTCCACCAGGGCGTGTCCGATCGGTACGGGCTAGCCTGAAGCGCACGCGAGTCGACATAACCGGGCAACAAGGGCCCGTTCCGCACACACTCCCCGCCCCGTCCCCCCGCATCTCCACGCAAAGGAGGCGAAGCCATGGCAGCCGGTGCTCCCCGGATCTTCGTCTCGCACCTGGCCGGGGCTCCCGTGTTCGACCCGACCGGCGACCAGGTGGGCCGCGTCCGTGATCTGGTCGTCATGCTGCGCGTCGGGCGGAAGCCCCCGCGCGTCCTCGGGCTGGTCGTCGAACTGTCCAACCGGCGCCGGATCTTCCTGCCGATGACCCGGGTGACCGGACTCGACTCCGGCCAGGTCATCTCCACCGGCGTGGTCAACGTGCGCCGCTTCGAGCAGCGGCCCACCGAGCGGCTGGTGTTCGGGGAACTCCTGGACCGGCGGGTGCAGCTGGTGGAGACCGGCGAGGAGGTCACCGTCCTCGACCTGTCCGTGCAGCAGCTCCCGGCCCGCCGGGACTGGGAGGTCGACCGCGCCTTCGTACGCAAGGGCAAGAAGGGCGGCGCCTTCCGGCGGGCCAAGGGCGAGACGCTGACCGTGCCCTGGTCGGACGTCACCGGGTTCTCGCTGGAGGAGCACGGGCAGGGCGCCGAGAGCCTGCTCGCCACCTTCGAGCAGCTGCGCCCGGCCGACCTGGCCAACGTGCTGCACCACCTCTCCCCCAAGCGGCGCGCCGAGGTCGCCGCCGCCCTGGACGACGACCGGCTGGCGGACGTCCTGGAGGAGCTGCCCGAGGACGACCAGATCGAGATCCTCGGCAAGCTCAAGGAGGAGCGCGCCGCCGACGTCCTGGAGGCCATGGACCCCGACGACGCGGCCGACCTGCTCGGCGAGCTGCCCGAGGACGACCAGGAGCGGCTGCTGAGCCTGATGCAGCCCGACGACGCGGCCGACATGCGGCGCCTGATGGCGTACGAGGAGCACGCGGCGGGCGGTCTGATGACGACCGAGCCGATCGTGCTGCGCCCGGACGCCACCGTCGCGGACGCGCTCGCCCGGGTCCGCAACCCCGACCTCTCCCCCGCGCTCGCCGCGCAGGTCTACGTCTGCCGGCCGCCCGACGAGACGCCGACCGGAAAGTACCTGGGCACCGTGCACTTCCAGCGGCTGCTGCGCGACCCGCCGTACACCCTGGTCAGCTCGCTCATCGACGACGACCTCCAGTCCCTGGACCCGGACGCCACGCTGCCGGTCATCGCCGGGTTCTTCGCCACGTACGACATGGTCGCCGCGCCCGTGGTGGACGAGTCCGGTTCACTGCTCGGCGCGGTCACGGTGGACGACGTGCTCGACCACATGCTGCCCGAGGACTGGCGGGAGACGGAGTTCCACCTGGACGGCGCGATGGAGCAGGGAGCCGCGAGCCATGGGGGCTGAACGCGACGGGAGCCGGGACGGCGGCCGCGAGCGCTCCCCGGCGGGCGCCACGGCCGCCGCCCGGCCCCGGATGCGCCTGGACCAGCCGCGCCCGCCGCGCCGCCGGCTGCTGCCGGAGTGGGACGCGGAGGCGTTCGGCCGCCTTTCGGAGCGGATCGCGCGCTTCCTCGGCACGGGCCGCTTCCTCGTCTGGATGACGGTCGTCATCATCGTGTGGGTGCTGTGGAACATCGCGGCCCCGGCGGTGGTGCGCTTCGACCCGTACCCGTTCATCTTCCTGACCCTGATGCTCTCCCTCCAGGCGTCCTACGCGGCCCCGCTGATCCTGCTCGCGCAGAACCGGCAGGACGACCGCGACCGGGTCAACCTGGAGCAGGACCGCAAGCAGAACGAGCGGTCGATCGCGGACACCGAGTACCTGACCCGGGAGATCGCCGCGCTGCGCATGGGCCTGGGTGAAGTGGCCACCCGGGACTGGATCCGCTCCGAGCTCCAGGACCTGGTCCGGGACCTGGAGGAGCAGCGGCGCCGCGACGGACACCCGTCCCGTATCTCATTCCCGGCGGAACGGGCGGAACGGCCGTCGGGGCGTGACGCAGACGACCGCTGAGGCGCTACACGGCGGCACCGCCCCGCGCCGTACCATCGACCTTATGGCTATGGAAGACGCGGTGCGCGAGGCACTGGCGACGGTGAACGACCCCGAGATCAACCGACCGATCACCGAACTCGGCATGGTCAAATCGGTGGAGATCGGCGCGGACGGCGCGGTCGCGGTCACCGTCTACCTGACGGTCTCCGGCTGCCCGATGCGCGAGACCATCACCGAGCGCGTGACCACGGCGGTGTCCCGCGTCGCGGGGGTCACCGGGGTCGACGTCGCCCTGGACGTGATGAGCGACGAGCAGCGCCGGGAGCTGGCCAACGCGCTGCGCGGCGGGCAGGCCGAGCGCGAGATCCCCTTCGCCAAGCCCGGCAGTCTGACCCGGGTCTACGCGGTCGCCTCCGGCAAGGGCGGCGTCGGCAAGTCCTCCGTGACGGTGAACCTGGCGGCCGCGATGGCCGCCGACGGCCTGAAGGTCGGTGTCGTGGACGCCGACATCTACGGCCACAGCGTGCCGCGCATGCTGGGCGCGGACGGCCGTCCCACCCAGGTCGAGAACATGATCATGCCGCCGTCGGCGAACGGCGTGAAGGTCATCTCGATCGGCATGTTCACCCCGGGCAACGCGCCGGTCGTCTGGCGCGGCCCGATGCTGCACCGCGCGCTCCAGCAGTTCCTCTCGGACGTGTACTGGGGCGACCTGGACGTCCTGCTGCTCGACCTGCCGCCGGGCACCGGTGACATCGCGATCTCGGTGGCCCAGCTGATCCCGAACGCGGAGATCCTGGTCGTGACGACCCCGCAGCAGGCGGCGGCCGAGGTGGCCGAGCGCGCGGGCTCGATCGCGGTGCAGACCCACCAGAAGATCGTCGGCGTGGTCGAGAACATGTCGGGCCTGCCCTGCCCGCACTGCGGCGAGATGGTCGACGTGTTCGGCACGGGCGGCGGCCAGACGGTCGCCGAGGGCCTGACCCGCACCACGGGCGCGACGGTCCCGGTCCTCGGCAGCATCCCGATCGACGTGCGGCTGCGCGAGGGCGGCGACGACGGCAAGCCGGTCGTCCTGACCGACCCCGAGTCCCCGGCCGGCTCGGCCCTGCGGTCCATCGCGGGCAAGCTGGGCGGCCGTCAGCGCGGCCTGTCGGGGCTGTCGCTGGGGATCACGCCGCGGAACAAGTTCTGAGGCACGACGTGGAAGGGGGCACCGGCGGAATCCGCCGGTGCCCCCTTCCGTGTCGTCAGGCGTAGGCGCCGATGTCCTTGACGATGGCGAAGCCGAGCCCGTAGGCGCTCATGCCCCGGCCGTACGCGCCGAGATGCACCCCGGCCCCGGTGGAACCGGCCAGCACCCAGCCGAACTCGGACTCCCGGTAGTGGAAGGGTGTGGCCACGCCGTCCACGGGCAGGGAGAGCATGGACCACTCCGTGCCCTCCAGGTCGTCGGCGAGCGCCCAGGCGGTCTCGGTCTGCTGGTCCAGCCAGTCGTCGCGCAGGGCGTGGTCCATCTGGCCGGGCCAGGTGACCGACAGGAGCCCCACCCCGGCCAGCCAGGCCGCCGAGGAGACCGAGGTGGCCTCCAGGAGCCCGGTGCCGTCCGCGCTGCGCCGGGAGGGGTTCACCGGGACGGTCACGACGACCGCGAACTTCTCCCTGGCCTCGTCGGTGGCCGCGGCGCTGTGCTCGTGGCGCACCGAGGGCTCGTCGCCGTGACCGATCGATCCGTGCTCCACGGCGCCGTCGGCCGCCGTGCCGACCTGCATCAGCCAGCGGGCGCCCGTGAACGCCTCGTCCAGGCCGTACCACGGGAAGGGCGCCCGCAGATAGCCGTCGACCGATCGGTGGCCGGACGGGCCCCGCTGTCCGCCCGCCGCGGTCGGCGTCTTCGCGCCCACCCGACTCGTCGTCTCCATGCCCGGACGCCTCCTCGCTCTCGTCGGACCGGGGCAGCCCGCCCCCCTTCGGGCGTACGCGCCCGGTCCGCACAACAACTCGGCAGCATATCCACACCGCTGAGAGCCGCTGGGAAACCGCCCTGCTCGTGGGTCGTGCGGGGAACGGGCCGACGCGATGGGCGGCAGGTACGCGCCGTTCAGGGGGTCGTGGGGGACGGATGAGGCAGCGTGTCGCGCGGTGGGCCGTACGGGTGAGACGGGCTCAGGTGGCGTCGGCGTCGAAGGGCGGACGCTCGTCCGGGCCCGGCGTGTCGGGACGCTTGGTCATGTCGACACGCCCGCCGGAAGGGGCCTGCGGGGCGGCGGGTACGGCCGTGCCGTGGCCGTTGACCGAGTCGGTGAGGTCGGTCATCTCGCGCTTGAGGTCGAAGCCGCTGCGGATCTCCTGGAGCCCCAGGTCGTCGTTCTCCAGCTGCTTGCGCAGGAACGTCTTGGGGTTCAGGTCCTCGAACTCGAAGTCCTTGAACTCGGGGCCCAGCTCGCTGCGGATGTCCTGCTTGGCACTGTCCGAGAACTCGCGGATCTTGCGGATCGTCCGCGTGACGTCCTGGATGAACTTGGGGAGCTTGTCCGGACCGAAGACGAGCACGGCGAGGACGATGAGCGTGAGCAGCTCAAGCGGCCCTATGTCATTGAACACCTGAAGCTCCTTGGGATGTCCTCGGTCGCTCAACGGTACCCGGCGCGGTCCGGAGTCCGGTACCGCGCCGGGGTGAGACTTCCGTCAGTTCCGCTCGGAGGCTCCCAGGACGAGGGAGACGACGCGTTCGGCCCCGGCGCGCTCGACGGTGAGGCGGAGCCGGTCGCCGGGCCGGTGGGCGCGGATCTTGACGATCAGCTCCTCGCCGGAGTGGACGCGGTGGCCGTCGACCTCGGTGACGAGGTCGCCCGCCTTCAGTCCGGCGCGGTCACCGGGGCCGCCCGGCTGCACGGCGGGGCCGCCGGTGCCGCCCTTGGCGGAGACGCGGGCGGCGTCGCCGGTGTAGCCCATGTCGAGGGTGACGCCGATGACGGGGTGGGTGGCGTGCCCCTCGTTGATCAGTTCCTCGGCGACCCGCCGGGCCTGGTTGGCCGGGATGGCGAAGCCGAGGCCGATGGACCCGGCCTGGCTCTCGCCGGAGTCGGTGTCGTTGCCGGCGGAGCGGATGGCCGAGTTGATGCCGATGACCTGGGCGTGCGCGTCGAGGAGCGGGCCGCCGGAGTTGCCGGGGTTGATCGGGGCGTCGGTCTGAAGCGCGTCGACGTAGGAGATGTCGCTGCCGTCGCCCTTCTCGCCGCCGGCCGTGATGGGGCGTTCCTTGGCGCTGATGATGCCGGAGGTGACGGTGTTGGCCAGGTCGAAGGGGGCGCCGATGGCGACGACCGGGTCGCCCACGCGCACGTCGTCGGAGTCGCCGAGCGCCAGGGGCGTGAGGCCGCGTACGCCGCTGACCTGGACCACCGCGAGGTCGTACCCGCTGTCCCGGCCGACGACTCGGGCCCGCGCGGTGTCGCCGGTGCTGAACGTCACGGTGATCTCGCCGCCGGAGGAGGCGGGCGCGACGACGTGGTTGTTGGTGAGGATGTGGCCCCGGGTGTCGAGGACGAACCCGGTGCCGGTCCCGGCCTCGTCGTCGCCGCTCACATGCAGGGTGACGACGCTGGGCAGGGCCCGCGCGGCTATCCCGGCCACGCTGCCCGGCGCCCTGCCCGCGGGCACCTTGGCCGCCTGCGGCAGATGGACGTCCCCGATCCCCGCCCGCTCCAGCCACGCCCCGGCGAACCCGCCGAGCCCCCCGGCGACGAGCACGACGGCGAGCCCCCACCCGAGCAGCACCTTCCGCCGCGAGGGCCGCTCCGCGGGCATCACGGGGTCGGCCTGCTGGAGGTTCGGCACGGCCCAGGGGTCGTAGCGCTGCCAGGGGTCGACGGGGGCGGGGTGGGGCGGGGCCGCATGGGGCTGGGGCGCGTGGGGCTGGGGCGCGTGGGGCTGGGGCGCGTGGGGCTGGGGCGCGTGGGCCTGGCCCAGGTGAGGCTGCGGCGCGTGGGCCTGACCCAGGTGAGGCTGGGGCACGTGGGGCGGGGCCGCATGGGTCTGGTGCGCGTGGATCTCGTGCGCCGGGTCCGGCAGGGCGTCGACGGTGGGGTACGGCGCCTGGGGCGGCACGGCGTCGGCCGTGGGATACGGCGCCTGGGGCGGCACGTACGGCGTCCCGTGGGCGGGTGTCACCCCGGGGCCCTGGAAGGGCGGAGCGGGGGCCCAGGGGCCGGGTTCGCCGTAGGGCGGGGTGCTGTAGGGGTCGGGCTCGTGCAGGGGGGTGGGACGGGCGGGGGCGGTGTCGGCCGATATACGGGCGCGGCCGTCCACCGGCTCCGCCGCACGCGCGACCCCGGCCGGCCCGTCCCCCGGCTCCGGATCACGCGCCGGCACGACCAGTCCGTCCCCCGACTCCACTTCACGCCCCGGTACGACCAATTCGTCCCCCGACTCCACTTCACGCCCCGGCACGACCAGTCCGTCCCCCGACTCCTGCTCGCACACCGGCACAACCAGCCCATCCACCGGCTCCACCTCACGCGCGGGCCCGGCCGAACCCTCCACCAGCTCCCCCTCACACCCGGGCACGGCCGGTCCGCCCACAGGCTCCGGCTCACGCGCCGGCACGACCAGCCCGTCCCCCGGCTCCACTTCACGCCCCGCCACGACCGGGAAGTCCCCCGGCTCCGCCGCACGGGTCGGCACGACCAGTCCGTCCACCGGCTCTGCCTCACGCCCCCGTACGACCGGGAAGTCCCCTGGCTGTTCCACCCTTGCCACCGCGCCACCGGCATCCCGCTCGGCGGCCGGAGAAACCCCAGGTTCCGCCCCGCCAAGCCCAGCCGCAGGCGCCGTCGGCACCGGCCCAGCCGGGAAATCCCCCCGCCGATCCGCACCCCCCACCACGCCACCGGCACCCGGCCCGGCAGCCGGAGAAACCCCAGGTTCCACTCCGCCAAGCCCAGCCGCAGGCGCCCCCGCAGGCGTTGTCGTCCCCTCCGGCCGTTCCTCCCGTTCGCCCTGCGGGACGTACGGCGGGTTGCCCTCGTTCATGCTCTCCCCACGGCTGTTCGCGGCCACGCGTGTCGGTGGTGGCCGCGCGGCTCGATCCCCTGGCGGTGCCCGGGGTCCAGCGCTCCGGGCACGGCTTTACAGGATTCAACCAGGTTCGCCGCAGGCGGCGCAGGCGGTGTCAGGGTGCCTGACGGGCGGGGGACGTGACGGGGGCGGGGGCGGCGGAGGGGCCCGGGACCGCGGCCCAGGCGGTCGTGGGAGCGGTGGAGTTGACGGAGAACGGGGTGATCTCGTCCAGCGGGCGTATCAGCGGGGCGGCGGGGGCCTGGGGCAGGGCGAGGTCGCGCACGGTGTCCTGGGCCCGTCCGTCGGCCGGTGCCGGCAGGCCGGGCAGCAGGGGCGCGGAGACGGAGGTGGGCGCCGCGGGGGTCCGGCCGAGCTGTCCGGTGCCCTGGGCGAGCAGCGGGGCCGTGGCGCGACGCCGCTGGGTCTCGGGCGCGGCACCCGTACCCGGCGTGCCGGTGCCGGTGCCCGCCGAGCGGGCCGGGGCCACGTTGCTGCCCGCGCCGGAGCCGCTGCGGGCGTCGGCCGTGAGGTCGCCGGGGAGGGCGCCGCCCACACCGCCCAGGGCGACGGCCGCGAGGGAGACCGCACCGGCGGCGGCGACCGCGAACCGCAGCCCGCGCGAGGCGGACCGCTCCCCCACGGGGTGGATGCGGAAGCCCTGTTCGCCGGGGACGGCCGCGTGGGCCGGGACCGCGGGGACGTAGCCGAAGGCGAAGCGGTCGGGGTCGCGCACGCCGAAGACCCCGGCGTCGGGGCCAGGTCCGAAGGGGCCGCCGGGCAGCCGGTCCCCGCTGTCGGGGTCGCCGCCGGGCAGGCCCTGGAGACGGGCGAGGAAGCTCTCGGAGGGCGGCGGCGGGGCCGCCTGCGCGAACACGTTCTTCAGGCGCCGCTGCGCGTCCGCCTCCGCCTTGCACCGGCCGCAGGTGGCCAGGTGGGCGAGGACGCGCTCGCGCGTCTCATGACCGAGTTCTCCGTCGACCAGGGCGGAGAGCCGGTCTCCCAGATGCTGTTCCGCGAGGTGTGCCGTCGCGGGTTCGGGCCGGGATGCGCTCACGCGGGCGTGCCCCCTCCCCCCAGTGCGGGCACCGGGGACAGGAAGGAACGGCGCTCGGCCCGGCGCGCCTCCGGCGAGCGGTGGGCCAGGGCCTTGCGGAGCTGGGAGCGGCCGCGGTGGATACGGGAGCGGACGGTGCCGAGCTTGACGCCCAGGGTCGCGGCGATCTCCTCGTACGACAGCCCCTCGATGTCGCACAGCACGACGGCGGCGCGGAACTCGGGCGCGAGGGTGTCCAGGGCCTGCTGCACGTCCGCGTCGAAGTGGGCGTCGTTGAAGACCTGCTGCGGGGTGGGCTCGCGGCTGGGCAGGCGCTCGGCCGCGTCCTCGCCGAGGGCGTCGAAGCGGATGCGCTGCTTGCGCCGGACCATGTCCAGGAACAGGTTGGTGGTGATCCGGTGCAGCCAGCCCTCGAAGGTGCCGGGCGAGTACGTCGACAGGGAGCGGAAGACCCGGACGAAGACCTCCTGGGTGAGGTCCTCCGCGTCGTGCTGATTGCCCGTGAGGCGGTAGGCGAGCCGGTAGACCCGGCCGCTGTGGGTGCTGACGATCTCCTCCCAGCTGGGCGGAGTCCACGCCTGTGCGTCCGCGTCGGTGGCGAAGGTCGCGGTCTGGGAGTCGCCCGCGGCGATTCCGGCGGGACGGTCAGCAGCGGTGTCGGTCACGGATTTCGGCCTGCCCGACCCGAGGAAGCGCCGCAGCACTCCTCCCCGGTCCCCGGGCGTGGCCGCACCTCCCCTGTCGGCTCTGGTGGTGTCCAGTGGAGCCCCTACCATAGCCACCTCGCCCGTTAGCTCCGGATAAGCGGTTTTACGAGAATTTGACGCGCGGCGCCCCGGGTCATCCAGCTGCGTGCGCATGTGTTCCGCACCCTGCGTCACCCTTCGCCCCCGTCGCGTTCCGCCGGTCCGGCGGATCGCCGGCTCATCCTGTTGAACGCTCGGTCCCATCTGCGGGTTCCCGCCCCCAACGGATACAGTCACGCCGAGGCAATTACGGGGACAGGAGAGGGCCATTACCGGCAACCGGCAGACGAGCTGGGCGTTCGCCGACGCCTTTGTCGCCGAGGACGAACCGCTGCTCTGGGCCCGCGACCGGGCCCGGGACGCGGGACTGCGCTCGGTGACGCCCAGCACGGGTGCCGCGCTGCGGCTGCTCGCCGCCTCGGTGGACGCCAAGGCGGTCGCCGAGATCGGCACGGGCTGCGGGGTGTCCGGAATCCATCTGCTGCACGGAATGCGCCCGGACGGGGTGCTCACCACCGTCGATCCGGAGCCGGAGCACCAGCAGTTCGCCCGGCAGGCCTTCCGCGCCAGCGGCTTCGCCAGCAACCGGGCCCGCTTCATCCCCGGCCCCGCCCTCGACGTCCTGCCCCGCCTCGCGGACGCGGGCTACGACCTCGTCTTCTGCGACGGCGACCGCCTGGAGTACTCGGACTACCTCGCTGAATCGTTGCGGCTGCTGCGCCCCGGCGGCCTGGTGGTCTTCGAGGGCGTCTTCGCGGGCGGCCGCACCGTCGACTCGGGCCCGCAGCCGACCGAGGTGCTGCGCGTGCGCGAGCTGCTGCGCACGGTGCGCGAGAGCGGGGAGCTGGTGACCTCGCTGCTGCCCGTGGGCGACGGGCTGCTCTGCGCCGTCAAGCGCTGAGCGGGACCGCCGGGCGCCGAACCGGCGGAAGCGCCGAGCGGGAACACGACGGCCCCGGTACCGCGAGCGGTACCGGGGCCGTCTGAGATCGGGAGCGCGTCAGACGACGACCTTCTTGAGGGCGTCGCCGAGCGCCTCGGCCTCGTCAGGGGTCAGCTCGACGACGAGTCGACCGCCGCCTTCGAGCGGAACGCGCATGACGATGCCCCGCCCCTCCTTGGTCACCTCGAGCGGGCCATCACCCGTCCGCGGCTTCATGGCCGCCATGCTCGTACCCCTTCCTGAAACCAGGCTCATCGTCTGCCGACGACCCCACGAAGGGCACCCGCGGTCCACTGAGGGGACGCGCGACACCGGCATCGAACACATTGCTTCCCAGCCATTATCCCGCATCGCAGGACCCGATGACCAACATCGGTCGGCATCGCTTGGGCAACGCGCGCGAGCAAAACCACTCAATTCGGGGATGTGCCTGCGATACTGCTCCGCCTCGCGGACGGTACCCGGACGAGTCCGTACCGGTTTTCTTTGACGCAGGTCACACGGACACCGCGGCCCATGGGCGGCGATCTCCGCCATGCTGTACTCGGACAAAGGCGTACCGGTCGGTACGTCACAGCCGCGACACCGGAGGGGACGCGCCATGGCCGACACCGTGCTCTACGAGGTGAACGACGGGCTCGCGACGATCGAGCTGAACCGTCCCGAGGCGATGAACGCCCTGGACATCGCGACCAAGAACGCGCTGCGGGAGGCGGCGGAGGCGGCCGCCGCCGACCCGGCGGTACGGGCCGTCCTGCTGACGGCGGCGGGCGAACGGGCCTTCTGCGTGGGCCAGGACCTCAAGGAGCACATCGGGCTGCTGGCCGCCGACCGGGAGTCCGGCTCGGGGCAGACGATGAGCACGGTCCGGGAGCACTACAACCCGATCGTGCGGGCGCTGGTGGACGCGCCGAAGCCGGTGGTCGCGGCGGTGAACGGGGTCGCGGCCGGGGCGGGCTTCGGCTTCGCGCTGGCGGCGGACTACCGGCTGGTGGCCGACACCGCGTCCTTCAACACCTCGTTCGCCGGGGTCGCGCTGACCGCCGACTCGGGCGTGTCCTGGACGCTGCCCCGCGTGGTGGGCCCGGGCCGCGCCACCGATCTGCTGCTCTTCCCGCGCTCCCTGACCGCCCAGGAGGCGCTGGAGCTGGGCATCGCGAGCCGCCTGGTGCCCGCCGCCGAGCTGCGCGCCGAGGCCGAGCGGGTGGCCCGCAAGCTGGCCGAGGGACCGACGGTGGCCTACGCGGCGCTCAAGGAGTCGGTGGCGTACGGCCTGACGCACTCCCTCGCCGAGACCCTGGAGAAGGAGGACGAGCTGCAGAGCCGCGCGGGCACCTCCGAGGACCACGCGATCGCGGTCCGGGCGTTCGTGGAGAAGCGGAAGCCGGAGTACCTCGGCCGCTGACCGGGGCGTACGCCCGCTCAGGCACCGGTACGCCCCCTCAGGCGCCCGGTGTGCCCCCTCTGCCGATGCAGGTCTCCAGGTGGTCGTCGACCAGCCCGCAGGCCTGCATCAGCGCGTACGCCGTCGTCGGGCCGACGAAGCGCAGCCCCCGCTTCTTCAGCGCCTTGGACAGGGCGGTGGACTCGGGGGTCACGGCGGCCACGTCCCCGAGGACCTTGGGCACCGGGCGTCCGGCCGGGTCCGGGGCGTGGGACCAGATCAGCTCGTCCAGCTCGCCCTCGGACCAGCCGGCGAGCTCCCGCGCGTTGGCGATCGTGGCGTCGATCTTGGCGCGGTTGCGGATGATCCCGGTGTCGGCCAGCAGCCGCTCGCGGTCCTCGTCGGTGAAGGCGGCGACCTTCTCGATGTGGAAGCCCGCGAACGCGGCGCGGAAGCCGGGCCTGCGGCGCAGGATGGTGATCCAGGACAGGCCGGACTGGAAGGCCTCCAGGCTGAGCCGCTCGAAGAGGGCGTCGTCGCCGTGGACCGGGCGGCCCCACTCCTCGTCGTGGTAGGCCACGTACTCCTCGGCGGACAGGGCCCAGGGGCAGCGGAGCCTGCCGTCGGACCCGGCCACCGCCGTGCCGTCGCTCATCGCTCCTCCTCGGAACCCGGCTTGTCCAGGCGGGTGGGCCCGGTGCCGCGGGCACCGGCGAGCGCGGACTCCAGGTCGGCGATCCGGGCGTCGCGCTCGGCGAGTTCGGCCGCGACACGGCCGAGCGCGTCGTCCACGTCGGCCATGCGGTAGCCGCGCGGGGCCAGCGGGAAGCGCAGGCTCTCCACGTCGGCGCCGCCGACCGGCCGGTCCGCCGGGAGCGGGTCCGTCAGCCGCTCCGGAGCGGCCTCCGGGAGCGGGGTGCTCTCCCCGCCGCCCACCACGGCGAGCGTCACGGCGGCCACCACGACGGCCAGCGCGACGACCAGGAACAAGAACATCAGCATCGCCAGGGTTCCCCAAGCTCGATGTGCCCGGCGCGGTGCCGGTGGCCCAATGTGTCTGGGTCCGATCGTGCCATGCGACGCTGACAGTCAGGGCCCACGGACCGTATCGCCGTGGGCGGGTGAGGAGAGGTCACAGGGGATGCTCAGGCTGGGCACGCGGGAATTCGGGCCGCACGAGCCGGTGGTGATGGCGATCGTCAACCGGACCCCGGACTCCTTCTACGACCGGGGCGCCACGTTCACCGACGAGGCCGCGCTCGCGCGCGTGGAGCGCGCGGTGGCCGAGGGAGCCGCGATCATCGACATCGGCGGGGTGAAGGCGGGCCCCGGCGAGGAGGTCACCGCCGAGGAGGAGGCGCGGCGCACGGTCGGCTTCGTGGCCGAGGTGCGGCGCCGGTTCCCGGACGTGGTGATCAGCGTGGACACCTGGCGCGCCGAGGTCGGCGAGGCCGTGTGCGAGGCGGGCGCCGACCTGCTGAATGACGCGTGGGGCGGCGCCGACCCCGGCCTCGCGGAGGTCGCCGCCCGTCACGGCGTGGGCCTGGTGTGCACGCACGCGGGCCGCGCCGAGCCGCGTACGCGCCCGCACCGGGTGGCGTACGACGACGTCATGGCCGACATCCTGGACGTCACCCTGGGGCTGGCCGAGCGCGCGGTGGAACTCGGCGTGCCGCGCGAGTCGGTGCTGATCGACCCGGGGCACGACTTCGGCAAGAACACCCGGCACAGCCTGGAGGCCACGCGCCGTCTGGGCGAGATGGTGGCGACGGGCTGGCCGGTGCTGGTGTCGCTGTCCAACAAGGACTTCGTCGGGGAGACCCTGGACCGGCCGGTCCAGGAGCGGCTGATCGGGACGCTGGCGACCACGGCGGTGTCGGCCTGGCTGGGCGCGCAGGTGTACCGGGTGCACGAGGTCGCGGAGACCCGGCAGGTACTGGACATGGTGGCGTCGATCGCGGGGCACCGCCCGCCCGCGACCGCGCGGCGGGGCCTGGCCTGAGGCGAGCCCGGGGGCGGATCGCGGAGTCCGCCCCCGGGAGGGGGTTCAGCGGGCCGCCTCCTTGGAGACCAGCGCGACCGCCTCGTCCACGTCGTCCGTGACGTGGAAGAGCATCAGGTCCTTCTCCGACGCCTTGCCCTGGGCGACCAGGGTGTCGCGCAGCCAGTCGACCAGGCCGCCCCAGTACTCGCTGCCGAACAGGACGATCGGGAAGCGGGTCACCTTCTGGGTCTGGACCAGGGTGAGCGCCTCGAACAGCTCGTCCAGGGTGCCGAGCCCGCCGGGCAGAACCACGAATCCCTGGGCATATTTAACGAACATCATTTTCCGGACGAAGAAGTACCGGAAGTTCAGCCCGATGTCGACGTACGGGTTCAGCCCCTGCTCGAAGGGCAGCTCGATGCCGAGGCCGACCGAGACGCCGCCCGCCTCCAGCGCGCCCTTGTTGGCCGCCTCCATGGCTCCCGGGCCGCCTCCGGTGATCACGGCCCAGCCGGCCTCGACCAGGCCGCGTCCGAGCCGCACACCCGCGTCGTACTCCGGCGAGCCCACCGGGGTGCGCGCCGAGCCGAAGACACTGATCGCGGGCGGCAGCTCGGCGAGCGTGCCGAAGCCCTCGATGAACTCCGACTGGATGCGCAGGACCCGCCAGGGGTCGGTGTGCACCCAGTCGGTGGGGGCGCGCTCGTCCAGGAGCCGCTGGTCGGTGGTGCTGGTCTGCACCTGGCCGCGCCGCCTGAGGACCGGACCGAGGCGCTGCTCGTCCGGCGGGCGCTTCTTCCCCTCGGGGTTTCCCGTGGCCATGTGCGCTCCCTCCACTTGCCGGTATTCCGCCCTCAGCCTAGATCCGCATCCGTTACGGCGGGGGGACGTGAGCATGTCCGGAACACGGCGCCGTGTGGTGCGGGCGTCACGCCGTGAGCCGCTGGGCGTTACGCGGTGAGCCAGCCGCGCAGCCGCTCCTCGCCCGCGAGGATCTTCGCCGTCTCCACGCGCTCGTCCCGCTTGTGCGCCAAGTGGGGGTTTCCGGGGCCGTAGTTGACGGCAGGGATGCCGAGCGCGGCGAAGCGGGAGACGTCCGTCCAGCCGTACTTCGGCATCGGGACACCGCCCACCGCCTCGATGAAGGCGGCCGCGGCCGGGTGGGAGAGGCCGGGCAGCGCGGCGCCGCTGTGGTCGTCGATCACGAACTCCTCGACGCCGCAGTCCGCGAACACCTCGCGGACGTGCGCGATCGCCTCCTCCTCCGAACGGTCGGGCGCGTAGCGGAAGTTGACCGTCACCACACACTCGTCGGGGATGACGTTGCCCGCCACTCCCCCGCCGATGCGCACGGCGTTCAGGCCCTCGCGGTACTCCAGGCCGTCGATCACCGGCCACCGGGGCTCGTACGCGGCGAGGCGGGCCAGGATCGGGGCGGCCGCGTGGATGGCGTTGGAGCCCATCCAGCCGCGCGCGGAGTGCGCCCGCTCGCCCTTGGTCCTCAGCAGGACCCGCAGCGTGCCCTGGCAGCCGCCCTCGACCTGGCCGTCGGACGGCTCCAGCAGGACCGCGAAGTCCCCCTCCAGCCACTCCGGGTGAGCCTCCGCCAGCTTCTTCAGCCCGTTCAGCTCGGCGGCGACCTCCTCGTTGTCGTAGAACACGAAGGTCAGGTCGCGGTTGGGCTCCGGGACGGTGGCCGCGATGCGCAGCTGGACCGCGACACCGGCCTTCATGTCGCAGGTGCCGCAGCCCCACAGCACGCCGTCCTCGTCGAGCCGGGAGGGGACGTTGTCCGCGATCGGCACGGTGTCGATGTGCCCGGCGAGGATCACCCGTTCCGCGCGGCCGAGGGCGGTCCGGGCGACCACGTTGTTGCCGTACCGCTCCACCGTCAGGTGGGGCAGGGCGCGCAGCGCGGCCTCGATCGCGTCGGCGAGCGGCTTCTCCGTTCCGCTCTCGGAGGGGATGTCCACGAGCCGCGCGGTCAGCTCGGCTGCGTCCAGCGTGAGGTCAAGCGAGGTTTCGGCCATGCTCCCGACCCTAACGCGACCCCCGTCCCCGTCCCCGTGCGAACGGGGTTGCGCACTCCAGTACCTTGTACGCGTGTCAGAGCCGTCCCCCACCCCTCCCAGGCGCCGCGGCCGTGTCTTGCGCATCTGTGCGGCGCTGCTCGTTTTGTCCGGTGTCGCCGCCTACCTCGTGGTGCAGTACGTCACCGGAGGCGGTGCCGCGCGTGGCTGCAAGGTGGTCTCGGCGACGGACGAACGGACGTCGTACGAGTTCACGCCCGAGCAGGCGGGCAACGCGGCCACCATCGCCGCCGTCGGCACCGGGCGCGGAATGCCGCTGCGGGCCGTGACCATCGCGCTGGCCACCGCGCTCCAGGAGTCCGGGCTGCGCAACATCCAGCACGGCGACCGGGATTCGCTCGGTCTGTTCCAGCAACGGCCCTCGCAGGGCTGGGGCTCCGAGGACCAGATCATGGACCCGGCGTACGCGTCGGGCATCTTCTACGCCCACCTCGCGCGCGTGCCGGACTACACCGAACTCCCGCTCACCGTCGCGGCGCAGAAGGTGCAGCGCAGCGGCTTCCCGGAGGCGTACGCCAAGCACGAGTCGGACGCCACGCTGCTTGCCACCGCGCTCACCGGCTACTCGGCGGCCACCCTGACCTGCGACGGCCGCTCCATGCGGGCGACCGGCGCGGAGGCGGGCCCGGACGCCGTACGGACCGCGCTGGTACGGGACTTCGGGCGCGACGCGCTCCAGGAGACCGGCGCGGAGGTGGGCGGTACGACCGTTCCCTCGCCCTCGCCGTCCCCGAGCGTGACCGCGACCGCGCGCGGGCGGACCGTGACGGTTCCGGTGCCGCAGGGCAACACGACGGACGCCAGCGGGCGCGACGAGCGGGAGCGGGGGTGGCAGCTCGCGCAGTGGGCGGTGGCCAACTCCTCCGCGCTGCGGATCTCCCGGGTGACGTACGCGGGGCAGGAGTGGACCGCGTCCAACGGCGGGGGCAACTGGCATCCGGCGCCGGGCGCGGGCACGGCGGGGTCGGAGTCCTCCCCGACGAGCGTGCGGATCGTCACCGGGCCGTAGTTATTGTCTTTTTACCTTGGGTGTCCGCAACCTTCGGCGGGTTCGCGCGGTAGTCACGGCACAGTTCACTGCCGTTGATTGGAGCGACCATGTCTCTGCCTGTGGCCCGTCGGATTGCCCGCGCCGCGTTGATCACCGCCGCCGGAGTCGTCGCGGGGGTGGGGGTTGCCGGGACGGCCGGGGCGGCGGCCCAGCACCCGTCCGCGACGCCTGCGCTGGGTGGGCTCAGCGCCCTGGACGGGGTGTCCCACCTCGCCGGGAACAAGGTCGTGCAGGAGGCCGTGCCGGCGGCGAGCGCGGTCAAGAACGCCGCGCCTGCCGCCAGCAAGGCCACGGGCACGACCGGCGGCCTCCTGGGCAACGTCTCCAAGAGCGGCCTCCCCCTCGGCTGACCGGCACCGGACCAGCTGCCGCTACTCCTGTGCGACACCGCCCCGGCTGCCGCTGCTCCTGTGGGCAGTCGTTCCGCAGGGCGGAACGGGTGGGCACAGGAGCAGCGGCAGCCGGGCCCGGCTTGGTTACGCCTTGAGCCGGAGGATCGCCTCGTCGATCCGCTCGTCCGTCGCCGTCAGAGCCACCCGCACGTGCTCCGCCCCCGCCTCGCCGTAGAAGTCGCCGGGCGCGACCAGAATCCCCAGGTCGGCCAGATGCGCCACCGTGTCCCAGCAGGACTCCCCCCGCGTCGACCAGAGGTACAGGCTCGCCTCACTGTGGTCGATACGGAACCCGTGCGCGAGCAGCGCCTCACGCAGACGCGTACGCCGGGACTCGTAGCGAGCCCGCTGCAAGCGCACGTGCTCGTCGTCCGCGAGCGCCGCCGCCATCGCCGCCTGCGTCGGCGCCGGGATCATCATGCCGCCGTGCTTGCGGATCTCCAGGAGCGGCATCAGGACGGCCGGGTCGCCCGCCAGGAAGGCGGCGCGGTAGCCGGCCAGGTTGGAGCGCTTGGAGAGGGAGTGGACGGCCACGATGCCGTCGTAGGAGCCGCCGTTGACGTCCGGGTGCAGGACCGAGACGGGGTCGGCCTCCCAGCCCAGCTCCAGGTAGCACTCGTCGGAGACGAGCAGGACGCCGTGTTCGCGGGCCCAGGACACGATCCCCTTGAGGTCCTCCTGGGAGAGGACCGCGCCCGTCGGGTTGGACGGGGAGTTCAGCCAGAGGAGCTTGAGGCCCTCCGGGTCGAGGTCGCGCGGGTCGTCGTAGACCTCGTACTCGGCGCGGGCGAGCCGGGCGCCGACCTCGTAGGTGGGGTAGGCCAGACGGGGATATGCCACGCGGTCGCCGGGGCCGAGGCCGAGCTGGGTGGGGAGCCAGGCGACGAGTTCCTTGGAGCCGACCACCGGCAGGACGTGGCGGTGGGTGACGTCGCGGGCGCCGAGGCGGCGCTCCAGCCAGCCGGTGATCGCGTCGCGCAGCGCGGGCGTGCCCCAGACCGTCGGGTAGCCGGGCGAGTCGGCCGCGTCGGTCAGGGCCTGCTGGACCTGCGCGGGGACCGAATCGACCGGGGTGCCGACCGAGAGGTCGACGATGCCGCCGGGGTGCGCGGCGGCGGTCTTCTTGTACGGCTCCAGCTTGTCCCAGGGGAAGGTGGGGAGCCGGTCGGAGACTGCGGACACGGGGCTTGCTCGCTTTCGTGGGTAACGGCGAACGCCTCGGTCCCGTACGGCGGTGGTCGGGGAGACCGGGCCGTACGGGACCGAGGCGGTGCTGTCTTCGTGCGGGCCGCGCGGTGGCGGCCCCGGCGTCACTCGCCCTGCGGCGGCAACGCGGCGATGAAGGGGTGGTCGCGCTCGATCAGGCCCAGCTTGCTGGCACCACCGGGGGAGCCGAGCTCGTCGAAGAACTCGACGTTGGCCTTGTAGTAGTCCTTCCACTCGTCCGGGGTGTCGTCCTCGTAGAAGATCGCCTCGACCGGGCACACCGGCTCACAGGCACCACAGTCGACGCATTCGTCCGGGTGGATGTACAAGGACCGCTGGCCCTCGTAGATGCAGTCGACCGGACACTCCTCGATGCACGCCTTGTCCTTGACGTCGACACAAGGCTGCGCGATGACGTAGGTCACGCTGTCGTTCCTCCTCGATAGGGCGCTGGCGGGCCTTCTCAGGCTCCGCCGCCTGGCGCGCGGGAGCGCGGCGTCGTCGATGCCCGCCCCTAGTATCTCCGTTCCGGGACGTGATCCGAACAGGAGGGGTGGACCGACCAGTGGAAATATCGGCGCCAGGACGCCTCGAGGTCCGAATTGCCCCTGCTGACGTGGGCAAACGGGTCTCGGTACGACGGTTGACGCAGACCGGGAAGGCGGGTGAGAAGTTCACCGACACGGTGGGTGTTCTCACATCATGGGACAACGGCGTGCTCATGATCACACAACGGGACGGCCGAACGGTACGGATCGAGGAGTCCGTGCTCGTCGCGGGCAAGGTCGTTCCGGCCGTTCCCGCACGTCGGCGCGGTCCGGCGGCCGGGTACGCGGAGCTGGCCCAGGTCGCCGCGCGGGCGTGGCGGCCGGTGGAGAGCGAGTGGCTGGGGCGGTGGGAACTGAGGGCCGCCGGGGGCTTCACCCGGCGGGCGAACAGTGTGCTGCCGCTGGGCGATCCGGGGCTTCCGCTCGACGCGGCCCTGCTCGCCGTAAGACGCTGGTACGACGAGCGCGGCCTGCCCGCCTACGTCCAGACCGCGAGCGGCCCCGACGGTGTGCCGGAGCCGCTGTGCGCGGAGCTGGCGGAGCGCGGCTGGAGCCGGGAGGTCACGGCGGAGCTGTGGACCGGGGGTCTGGCGCCGGTCGCGGACCGGGCGGAGGGCACCGGTGTGGTCCTCTCCCGCGAGGCGGACGAGGCGTGGCTCGCGCGGTACCAGCGCAAGGGAGTGAGCGACGTGGCCCTGCGGGTGCTCGGCGGAGGACCGTCGGTGTGGTTCGCCACGGTGCCCGGCGCGGCGGGTGAGGCGCCCGCGGCGATCGGGCGGTGTGTCGTGGACGGGCGCTGGGCCGGTTTCGCGGCCGTCGAGGTCGATCCCGCCCGGCGGCGGCAGGGGCTGGCCACCGAGGTGATGGCCGCGCTGGCCCGGCGCGCCCTGGACGAGGGCGCCTCGGCGGCGTGGCTCCAGGTGGAGGAGTCCAACACGGGCGCGCGGACGCTGTACGACCGCCTGGGCTTCGCCCCGCACCACGCCTACCACCACTACCGGGCACCGGACGGCTCCGGCGCCGGGCGGCCGTAGGAGGCACCGTGGACGGCCAGGAACCGGCGAAGCGTCCCCCGTACCTCCCGCCCCCGTACCCGCCGCCCGCCGAACGGTCGGCGGAGCTGCGGCGGAGGTTCGCGGAGGAGGCCCGCTCGTCCCGCCCTGACCTCTCCGCGCTGTGCCTGCTGATCGGCGCGGAGGCGGACGGCTCGCTGGACGAGGCCGGGCTCGACGCGGCGCAGCTGGCGCTGGACGAGCTGGCCGGACGGGTGCCGTACCGGCCGGGCGGCCCGCTCGCCTGGGCGACGGCGCTGGCCCGGCTGCTCGGCGAGGAGTGCGGGTTCCGGGGCACGGCCGGGGACTACGAGCGGCTGGAGTCCTCCCTGCTGCACGAGGTGCTGCGGCGGCGGCGCGGGCTGCCGATCCTGCTGTCGGTGGTGTGGCTGGAGGTGGCCCGGCGGGCGGGCGCGCCGGTGTACGGCGTGTCGCTGCCGGGGCACTTCGTGGTGGGGTTCGGGCCCTCGGGCGGCGAGATGGTCCTCGCGGACCCGTTCGACGGGGGCCGGGTGCTGACCCGGGCGGACGCCGAGCTGCTGGTGGTGGGGGCGACGGGGGCGCCGCTGGACCCGGCGCTGCTGGTGCCCGCGACGCCCGTCGAGGTGGTCCAGCGGATTCTGAACAACGTACGGGCGTGGGCCGCCGCCCGCCCCGAGCGCTCCGACATCGCCCTGCTGGCCGTGGAGTTGGGGCTGCTGCTGCCCGCGCACCCGGCCCGGCTGCGCTACGACCGGGCGCGGCTGCTCGTGCAGCGGGGCGCGTTCACGGAGGGCGCGGCGGAGCTGGAGGCGTACGCGGAGCTGGTCGCGGTGGTCGATCCGGTGGCGGAGGAGCGGGCGCGGGCCCAGGCGCGGGCGGCGCGGGCGCTGCTCAACTGACGGCGCTCAGCCGACGGCGCTCAACCGGCGGCCCGGCCTACAGCCACCCCTTCTCCCGCGCGATCCGCACCGCCTCCGCCCGGTTGCGCACCGCCAGCTTCTGGATCGCGGTGGACAGGTAGTTGCGCACGGTCCCCTGGGAGAGGTGGAGGGCCTGGGCCAGCTCGGCGTTGGTGGAGCCGTCGGCGGCCGCCCGCAGCACCTCGCGCTCGCGGTCGGTGAGCGGATTGGCGCCCTCGGCCAGCGCGGCGGCGGCGAGCGTGGGGTCGATGACCCGCTCCCCGTCGAGCACCTTCCTTACGGCGGCGGCGAGTTGGGCGGCGGGGGCGTCCTTGACGAGGAAGGCGTCGGCGCCCGCCTCCATGGCGCTGCGCAGATAGCCGGGGCGCCCGAAGGTGGTGAGGACGACGAGCTTCACGCCGGGGTGCGCGCGGTGCACCTGGGCCGCCGCCTCGATGCCGGTGCAGCCGGGCATCTCGATGTCGAGCAGGGCCACGTCGACTCCATGCTCGGCGACGGCCGCCAGCACCTGGTCGCCGCGTGCCACTTGGGCCACGACCTCGATGTCGTCCTCCAGGCCGAGCAGGGCGGCGAGCGCCTCGCGGACCATCGACTGGTCCTCGGCGAGGAGGACCTTGATCGTTCGCGTCATGACCCGGATACTACGTCCGCCGCGGCGGCCGCGGGAACGCGGGCGACCAGCCGGAAACCGCGCCCGGCCCGGGCCGCCTCCAGGGTGCCGCCGACCTTCTCCAGGCGCTCGGTGAGCCCGGTGAGTCCGTTGCCGGGAAGCGTGGCGGAGCCGCCCGAGCCGTTGTCCTGGACGGTGAGTTCGAGGACCGGTCCGTCCAGGGTCTGGCGGCGCAGCAGCTCGATGGAACACCGGTCGGCACCGCTGTGCCGGACCACGTTGGTGACGGCCTCGCGCAGCGTCCAGGCGAGCACGGCCTCGGCCTCCTCGGGGACACCGGTGAGGTCGGGTTCGGCGGGGGTCTCGGCGGCGACCCCGGCGGCGGTGAGCGCGACCTGGACGCCCGCGAGTTCGTCGGCGAGCCGGGGGCGCCGGTACCCGGTGACGGCCTCGCGCACGTCCACCAGCGCCTGGCGGCTGACCCGCTCGATGTCGGCGACCTGCTGCGCGGCCTTCTCGGGCTGGCCGGGCAGCATCCGCCCGGCCAGCTCGCTCTTCAGGGTGATCAGCGAGAGGGAGTGGCCGAGCAGGTCGTGCAGGTCGCGGGCGAGGCGCAGCCGTTCCTCGTTGGCGGCGAGCTGGGCGACGGTGGCCCGCGCCTTGCGCAGCTCGACGGTGGTGCGTACGAGCTGTCCGACGCCGACCATCGCGAACCCGATGAGCACCACCAGGAGCAGCAGATCGCGGGCCACCGCCTCGCCGGCGTGCAGTCCGACCAGGTACATCAGGGCCCCCGACGCCGGGATCGCCCAGTAGGTGGCCCGGGGTGGCAGGGTCGCCCCGCAGGCCACCGACACGTAGACGAACAGGCCGAGCCAGGCGTCGCCGAGGGTGTAGGCGAGAAGGGAGGCGAGGGCGCCGAGGACCAGGAGCAGCACGATCACGAAGCGCCCGGAGTACGGCCTGCCCATGTTGCGGAGGACCAGGCCGAGATAGGCCCCGACGAACGCGGTCAGGCCGAGTGCTCCGGCCCAAGTGGCCGCCGTTCCATGCGCGCCGTTCACCAGGTCGTCGACGGGCGAGCTGAGGAAGACCAGCCAGACGCCGATCCACAGCACCTTCACCCACAGCTCGCGCCGGGTGCGCGGCGGCCGGCCCATGGGGGTGTCGAGTGGGTCGGACATCTGCCGGTCTTCCGTCATGCCGCTCACGCCTTCAGCGTGTCCTTCCGGTACAGCCAGGCCGCCCCGCCCGCGAAGAGGACGAAGTAGACGGCGAGGACGACGACGTCCCGCGCCTGCGGGGCCTGGCTCTGTTCGATCGCGCGTCCCACGGCAGCGTACGCGTACGTCGGCAGCCACTCGGCGATGTTCTGGAGGAACTTCGGGAAGCCGGTCGAGGGCATCCACAGACCGCCGAGCAGCGACAGCGCGAAGTACACGATCATGGTGATGGGGCGTACGGCGTCCCCGGAGGCGAGGTAGCCGATGGCGACGCCGAGCGCGGCGAAGACCAGGCTGCCCGCCCAGATGACCCCGGTGAGGGCGAGCCACTGCCAGGCGTCGAGGCGTACGTCCTTCACGACGGCGGCGACCACGAACACCATGACGATGGACGGCAGGCTCACCACGGCCGCGCTCGCGGTCTTGCCGAGGACGTAGCCGTGGCCGGGCAGCGAGGTCAGCCGCAGCTGCCGTACCCAGCCGCTCTCGCGCTCCTTGGCGATGCGCTCGCTGTTGCCCATGAGGACGGCGGTCAGGGCCCCGAAGGAGGCCATGGAGACCATCAGGTAGGTGGCCATGGTGAGGCCGCCGCTGCCGTCGACCTTCGCGTTCGGGCCGCCGCTGCTGGAGAAGATCAGGAAGATGATCGAGGGGTAGAGCACGGAGAAGAACAGGAACTTGCGGTTGCGCAGGGCGCGGGTGAGTTCGAGCTTGATCAGTGCCTTCATGACTGCTTGGCCTCCTCGGCGGCGGTGAGCGCGACGAACGCCTGCTCCAGGCCGAGTCCGGCCACTTCGAGATTGCGGGGGTAGACACCGAGGCCGTACAGAGCGTGCACGGTGGCGTCGGCGTCGGTGGACTGGATGCGCACGGTCTGCCCGGACACGTCGAACGAGCTGAGGAACGGCAGTCCGGCGAGCGCGGTCTCGTCGATCTCGCCCTCCAGGTCGAAGGCGATGCGGCGGGCGCCCGCGCGGGCCTTGATCTCGGCGGCGGTGCCGTCGGCGAGCAGCCGGCCCCGGTGCAGCACGAGCACGCGGTCCGCGATGGCGTCGGCCTCTTCGAGGTAGTGCGTGGCGAAGAGGACGGTACGGCCCTGGTCGGCCTGCTCGCGCATGGTGGCCCAGAAGGCCTGGCGGGCGGTGACGTCCATGCCGGTGGTGGGCTCGTCCAGGACGATCAGGTCGCTGTCCCCGGCGGTGGCGAGGGCGAAGCGGACGCGCTGGACCTGGCCGCCGGAGAGCTTGTTGACCTTGCGGTCGGCGATCTGCGTGATGCCCGCGCGGGCGAGCACGTCGGCGGCCTTGTGCGGCTTCGGGTGCAGCGAGCAGGCCAGGCGGACCAGTTCGGCGACCGTCACGTCCTCCATCAGGCCGCCGCTCTGCAGCATGGCGCCGACCCGTCCGGTGGTGATCGCCTCGCGCGGGGTGGTGCCGAACAGGCGGACCGTGCCGCTGTCGGGGTTCTTCAGCCCGAGGAGCAGGTCGAGGGTGGTGGACTTGCCCGCGCCGTTCGGGCCGAGCAGGGCGACGGTCTCGCCGGGGTGCAGCGTGAGCGAGAGGCCGTCGACGGCCCGCACGCTGCCATAGGTCTTGGTCACCTGGTCGAACCCGGCCACCGGTGCGGGTGCGGTGGTGGCCGGGGGTGCCGCTGTCGTCGTCATGCCGACCATGGTGGCCGGAGGGGGTGGGGGCGGGGCAGTGTCGGCGGTCCACGGTGCGGGATGACATCTGTCATGCGGATGGCGTGACGGTACGTGTGGGAGCGGCACGTGTGGGAGCGGCACATGGGGGCGCCGCATATGTGGGAGCGCCACATGTGGGACCAACACCCGTGGATACGGCGAAGGGGCCGCCCGGCGCTGTGCCGGACGGCCCCCTCGTCAGCCCTGGACCGCTAGTTCGGGTTCGTCTCGATGACCCCGGTCCGGTTGCTGGTGCTCAGCAGGGCCTGGCGCAGGGCGCCGTAGACGTCCTGGACCGTGACGGGCGTCTTCTGGCCGGTGGCCCGGGTGATCAGGACACCGTCGAAGGTCTTGCCGTACAGCTCCTTCAGGGCCTCCTGGTTGGGCGCGTCGACCAGCTTGCCGCCGGAGACCGCCTTGACCTGGAGGAACTTCCACAGGGAGTTCTGCGGGCTGAAGGCGACCTGGTGGGCGGCGTCGGTGCGGACGGTCACCCGGCCCGACATCGCGGGCTGGGCGAACTCCTTCATCTCCCGGTCGACCTCGGCGTTGGAGACCGTCGGCTGCTTCTCGGTGGTCGGGACGGTCACCGGGATCGCCTCGCCGGTCTCGACCAGCGTGCGGTACGCCCGCTGGACGGCGTCGGTGGAGCGGGCCGCGTCGATGGCCCGGCCCGCCTTGCCGTACACCGGCACGGCCTTGCCCGCCTGGAACGTGATGCCGCCCTCGACGACCGAGCCGGAGCCGCCACCGGTGTTCTCCAGCGCGGCCTGGAGCTTCTCCTCGTCCACCGGCATGACCGGGTCGACGACGCGCTTCTGGCCGAAGAGCGAGCCGATTACGGAGAGCGGGTTGTAGTCGCTCTTGGCGGCGTTGCTCACGGTCGCCTGGTAGTCGAACTGGAGCCCGGCCTTGTCGGGGGTGAGGGTGACGGTCTTTCCGCCCACCTCCAGCCGGATCGGCTTGGCGACACGGCCGGCGAAGGCGTCATCAAGCTTCTTGACGGCCTCGTCGCGGGTGCCCCCGCCGATGTCGACGCCGAGCACGGTGGTGCCGCCGGGCACGTCGCTGCGGTTCATCAGCAGCCCGGCGCCGTAGGCACCGCCCGCGACGACGACCACGGCCGCGGCGACCAGGACGAGCTTGCTGCGGCCCTTCTTCTTCGGCTTGCCCTTGGCCTGCGGGGCCGGGGCGGGCGGCTTGGGCATGGCCGGGCCGTCGGGACGGGCACCGGGCGCGAACGGGGTGCCCACGGTGGCCGTGGCGCCCGTGCTGACGTTGGGTCCGGAGACACCCGGCGGCCGGTGGCCGAGGGCCGCCTGGGGCTGCGGGGTCAGGACCGCGGTGTCCTCGGCGAGGGCACCGGCGGGCGCGAACGGGCCGCCGCCGGAGGCGCCGGGGGCGCGGAAGGCGGGCGGTCCGTCGAAGGGCTCGCCGGGCCCCATGTCGCGGCTGCCGGGGGCGCCGGGACGCCCGGGGCGGCCGCCGAGCGGCGCGTCACCGGTGACCGGGCCGCCGGTCGGGCCCGCGGGGCCCCTCGGGCCGGGCGCGCCCGGACCGCCGGAACCGTTGAAGCCGCCGGTGCCACCGGGGCCGCGCCCGCTCGCACCGCCGGTGGCGCCGCCTCGGGCGGGCCCGTCGGAGAAGTACGGGAGGTCGTCACGGGTGGGTTCGCCGCCAGGGCCGCCGGGACCACCGGAGGTGCCCGGACCACCGGAGGCGCTCGGACCGCCGGGACCGCCGGGGCCACCGGAACCGCCGGGGCGCGAGCCGCCGCCGAGCGGACCGGAGGACAGCGCCTCGGTCACGTCGAAGGAACCGGTGCCGCCACCGTGCCCGGGCGCGACCGGACCGCCGGTGGCACCGGGCAGCCCGGCACCGTTCGTACCGCCGGGCCGGCCGGCACCGGCGCTCGGACGGGTCGGCAGCGGAGGCGTGGCGCCACTCTGACGGGTCGGCAGCGGGGGCGTACCGGAGGCAGCGCCGGCCGGACGGGTCGGCAGCGCGGCCTGTCCGCCGGACGGAAGCGCGGGCGCGGAACCGGTGGCACCACCGGCCCCGGGAGCAGCAGCGGGAGCAGCACCGGCGGCGGCACCGCCAGGCATCCCGGCACCGTTCGTACCGCCCGTACCGGCGCCCTTGGGGCCGGACTTGCGGGGTGCGAACCAGTCGCTCGTCTTCTCCTCGGCCGGCGGGGCGGCGGGCTCGGGAGCGGGTTCGGGGGTGGCGGTGTCCGGCGCGGCGGCGGCCTCGGGCCGTGCCTCGACGGCCGGTTCGTCCCCGGCGCCCTCGCCGTCCCCGACGGTCTTGCGTACGACGACCGGCGGAATGGGCCGCGATCCGGGGATGTTGATCCGGATGCGGGTGGTCAGCGTGGTCTCCGTCTTGCGCTCCTCGGGCCGCGTGCCCGAACGGTCCGCGTCGAGGCCGCCGTCGGACGCGGCGGAGGTCCCGTACGGCGGTGTCCCGGAGGGATATGCGGCTCCGCCGCGCCCGTTGCTCCCGGAGGACGGAGTGTCAGTTTCACGACTCAAGGCAGGTTCTCCCGGTTGGCTCCGCCGCCCGTCATGACCTCAGCGGGCTTCTCGGCGGCGCGCACCACCATACTGGCCACTTCTGGCGCGTATCCCACGACCGTCGGGGAAACCCGCACCGGACCCGCACGGTTGTCGCACGAAGTGGTACGTCAGTTGCCAAGTCGGCCGGAGCGGGCGGGGGGTTGCCGTCCCGGGGCGAGGGTGGCGCAGATCACAGCGATGGCCATCCCGCCGAGCAGGAAGAAGTAGGAGGCGCCGCCCGCGCCGAAGAGGAAGTCGCCCTCGGGGCGGCTGGCGGTGAGCAGGATGACGGCGACGACCCAGCCGATGACCGGTGCTACGGCACCGGAGCGGGCGCCGATCGCGTACGCCCCGCCGAGGAACGTCCCGGCCGCTCCCGCGAGGGCGAGCAGCAGCCCGCCGGGGAACCAGGCGTCCTGGATCAGCGATCCGGCGAGCCCGACGACCGCGCCGAGCATGAACAGCCCGAACAGCCCGAACGCCCGCCCGGCGGAGGGCGGCCGCAGCGGCTGCGCGAGCATCGATCCACGTCCGTCCCCGCTCACGACGCCACCTCGATCCCGTCCTCGATCCCGGCGAACAGGTCGCTCTCCCCGGCCTCGCCCGCGCCGCGCACCAACTCGTAGTACTCGGTGGTGAACAGCGGCTGGGCCAGGTCGTTGGAGAGCGCGAAGTACGGCCCGGCCACGGTGATCTGGGTGGCGTGGGCGCGCATGGCGGCGGCCTTGGCGGCGGCGTACGCGGTGCCGTCGACGGCGGTCGTGATCCGCGCGTCCTCGACGACACCGGGCAGGTCCTCGATGACGGCGCTCTTGGGGAAGGGCAGGTCCGGCAGCTCCTCGGCGAGCCGGGCGAAGCCCTCCTCGGCGACGGACCTCGGGATCCGGTTCCAGTACACCTTGGCGACCTCGTGCCCGCACTCGGCGGCCAGCTCGACGGCGCGCATGGTGACGCGGTGGGCCTGAATGTGGTCGGGGTGTCCGTACCCCCCGTTGTCGTCGTACGTGACGACGACCTGCGGCCGTACCTCCAGGATCACGGCCGCCAGCGCCTCGGCCGCCTCGTCGAGGTCGGCCTGCCAGAAGACCCCGGCCTCGTCGTTGTCGGGCAGCCCCATCATCCCGGAGTCGCCGTACCCGAGCAGCCGCACGTCGGTGACCCCCAGCTCCCCCATGGCGGCCGCCAGCTCCCCGCGCCGGTACTCCCCCAGCACCTCCCCGCTCAGGTGCCCCAGCTCCGGCGGAATGACCTCCCCCCGCTCCCCGAGCGTGCAGGTGACCAGCGTCACGCCGACACCCTCGGCCGCGTACTTCGCCATGGTCGCGCCATTGTTGATCGACTCGTCGTCCGGGTGCGCGTGCACCAGGAGCAGCCGCCGGGCGGGGAGATCCGTCATGGGTCCAGCGTACGAGGCCGGGCGGGCGGCGGGTTCAGGAGGCGGGCTCGGGCACGGCAGTGCCCGCATCGCCCCGGACTCCTTCCGGAGTCCACTCCCGGCAGTCCCGGCACAGCCCTGGGTCCGCAGCCCGGAAGACGCGTTCGCAGCCGTCGCAGGTCTGGAGGGGGTGTCGTACGGGTGGCGGGGCGGCGGCCGGGCGGAACGGGGGCGGGGGTGGGAGCAGGGCGGTCAGGCGGTGGGCCAGGAGGGCGGCGGGGCGGTGCAGGGGGCCGTCCGGGAGGCCGGTGGTGAGGGCGTGGCGTACAGCCGTGGGGGTGACGTCGCGCTCCAGCCAGGCTGCTACGCCGGGGGTCAGGTGTGCGGTGTCGGTGGTGGAGAGGAGCAGGCGTACGTCGCTTCGGCGCAGGTCCGCGAGGAGGCGGGCAGCGGTCTCGAACAGCGCGGGCGCGGTGCAGGAGGGGACGGGGACGGCGGGGAGGGCCTTGCGGCGGGTACGGGGGCCGCTCGGCGTGCAGTCGGGCGACGTGGCCCCGCTCGACGCGCAGTCGAGCGAGGGGACCCCGCCCTGCGCGCAGTCGGACGAGGTGGCCCCACTCGGCGCGCAGTCAGGCGACGTGGACCCACCCGGCGCGACGTCGGCCGAGACCTCGGAGGGTTCGGAGGATTCGGAGGGTGGGGCGCTCTGGTGATCGGGGCGGGCGGTCCGGCCCTCGTCTTCGTAGCTGGATCTGTCGCGGGGGTCCTGGTCGTCGCCCCCGCAGCCGGAGCCGTTCGCCCGGTGGGGGTGACGGGTCGCGGGCTGGTTGCAGGACACCGTACGGGTGATGATGCGGCCGCCGGGGACGCGCTCGCGTTCGCGGCGCAGGTACCCGTGTTTCTCCAGCTCGCGCAGCCCTGCGGCGATGCGGACGGCTCCCTCGGGGAAGCGGGCGGCCAGGCTCTTGATGTCGACGCGGGCACCCTTGGGCAGCGACTGGATGTGGCAGCCGAGGCCGATCGCCAGCAGGGAGAGGTCCGCGTGCTGGGTGAGGTGATTGCCGATCACCGTGAAGCGGACGGTGTGGCGGGAGTTGTCGTGCAGAAGGCCGCCGCCGCGGCGGTACACCCGGTTCGGGTGCGTGTTGCCCACAATGCGGGACCGGGCGCGCGAGGGCGCGCTAGGGTTCTGCGTATCCATCGGGAAGGGCCTTAACTTCCTTGGTGGTCAGGCCCTCGCACTGGGAAGCCACTCCCGGCGGGGGCCGACGTATGTCTGCGGTTGTTTGCGCTGAGCGTAGGGCCGTCGGGGGTGGCAATTGCCAGCGGAATCGGTGATGTTCACCCGCCCGAGTGAGAGAGACCCGCGGGGTACTGGTGGGGTTGGGTGGGGTGCCTTTCCACCAGCGTCTTTTCAGGTCTGTTGACCACCGCGGTCACCGGAACCCGGGGGCCCGTGCTCCGGTGCCGGGAGCTTCAGTTCGGCCCACACGATCTTGCGCGGGAAACAGTCCTCGGAGACGCCCCAGCAGTCGGCCAGGGCGGCGACGATGAGCAGGCCGCGCCCCGACTCGGCGTACGGGTCCGGCTCTTGGCACTCCGGGCGACGGTCACCGCGCGTATCGGTGACCTCGATGCGGAGGGTGTCGCCGACGAGGGCGAGCGTCATCCGGAAGCTGCGGCCGGGCAGCCGGCCGTGGGTCGCGGCGTTGGCCGCCAGCTCCGCCACGATCTGGCTCGCGGTCCCGCTCGGCAGCCCCCAGCTCCGCAGTTGATCGGCGGCGAGCAGCCGGGCGAGCCGGGCACCTCGCGGCGTGGACGAGAACAGCAGGCTGAAGTCACCCGCACGATGGTTGAGTTGGGCCGTGGCCCCGGTGTTTTCCGCATTCACATCACCCAGGATTGCCGCGTCGCCCTACCGTGAAGAGTGAACGCACCGTCGCGTACGGTCACTGTCGGCAGTTGGTCCGGGGGTGTCCATCCTGTCGGCAGCCGGTGCGGGGGCGGTACGACGCACCGGAGGAGTTGCGCATGTCGGTGGACGGCGAGGCGGTACGGATCACGGTGGAGGACGACGAATCCGGCTGGGAGGTCGAGCCCGACGACGAGTGGGGCGCGGCCGTCATCGCCACAGTGGGGCGGCAGTTGAAGCTACGACGAGAGGCAGCCGGGTTGCGGGCGGCCGAGTTCGGGGCGGCGATCGGGTACGGCGAGGACCTCGTCTACAAGATCGAGAGCGGCAAGCGGATTCCCCGCCGGGAGTATCTGGACAGGGCGGACGAGCTGTTGAAGGCGAACGGGCTGATCTCGGCGGCCTGGGAGGACGTGAAGAAGGTCCGCTACCCCCGGAAGGTGCGGGAGCTGGGGAAGCTGGAGTCGCAGGCGGTGGAGATCGGGGTGTACGAGTGCAACAGCATCAACGGGCTGTTGCAGACGGAGGATCACGCACGAGCACTGTTCCAGGCGGCTCAGCCCCCGTATTCACCGGACGACGTGGAGCGCATGGTGGCCGCCCGCGTGGCCCGGCAAGCGGTCTTCGAGCGTTCGCCCGCACCGGCACTCAGCTTCGTCCTCGAAGAGGCGGCTCTGAAGCGTCCCATCGGAGGCACAATGGTGTGGCGCCGACAGCTCGAACGCGTGCTGGAGGTAGGAGGGTTGCACAATGTGGTCCTTCAGGTGATGCCGAACAACTGCACCACCCACTCGGGGCTGGACGGCCGGATCGAAATGCTGAAGTTCGCGGACGGTTCAGCGGTGGGCCGGTCCGACGGCACTTTCAGCGGCAGGCCGACCTCGGATCCCAAACAGCTACGCATCCTTGATCTGCGGTATGGCACGATCCGGGCTCAGGCACTCTCACCAGGGGAGTCGCTGGCCTTCATCGAGCAACTGCTGGGAGAGAAATGATCCGCAAGACCGCTGACGGGCGCGCCTCCGAGCTGACGTGGTTCAAGAGCAGCTACAGCAGCGGCAACGACGGCAACTCCTGCGTGGAGATCGCCGTCACCCCCGGCACGATCCACGTCCGCGACTCCAAGCACCAGACCGGCCCGCAGCTCGCCCTCACCCAGGCGACGTGGACGGCCTTCGTCTCGACTGTGCGCCACTGACGCCGATCGGCCCCGGCACGGGCACGCCGGGGCCGACAGAACGGGGAACCCCATGAGCGAGAACACCACCGACCTGAAGTGGTCCAAGAGCAGCTACAGCGGTGGCACCGACGGCAACTCCTGCGTGGAAATCGCCATGACCCCCAGCACGATCCACGTCCGCGACTCCAAGCACACCACCGGCCCCCAACTCGCCCTCACGCGCCGGACCTGGGCGGCCTTCGTCACCGACGTGCGCGCCTGCTGATGGCTGTGTCCGAAGAGGCGAGACACAATGCGAAGTGGGCGTTCGTAGGAGCCGTGACAGCGGCGGTCCTCGCCGCCCTCATCGCACTCGTCCCGGCGTACTTCCCCGGCGACGACAAGGCGGCCGACGCCAAGGGCACGAACAAGTCCGCGGGAACACCGGAAGGTGCGGCCCAGCCGACAGGTCCGGGGCAAGTCGTCTACAAAATCAAGTACTTGAACGACGGGGACGTCCAGCAGGACCACGTCGTCGTGCGACTGAAGCTCCCGGCGGGGGCCGTGTACATGCTCGGCACGACACAGTTCGCCGCGAGTACGACCGACGGCAAGTGGAAGTCCCTCAGCGTGGACAGCATCGCGAAGGAGGGCATCGACATCGGCTCATACGCCCCGGGCGGGAACGGCTACCTGAGGTTCGTCGCCCACGTGGACCAGAAGACGGCCGGCCTCTGCTCCTCGTCGGGCCTCACGGCCTCCGTGAAGTCATCGACGCAGGAGGGAAAGAGCGGCGGCTCCTCGCTGTCCGTCGAGGTGACCTGCTAGAGGGTGTCTCGTCGATCACGAGCGGAGCCAGACAAAGAGGGCGGCGGTCGTCACGGTGCCGAGGTAGACGTATCGGCGCTTGTCATCACGGGTGGCGACGGCGCGGAACTGCTTGATCTTGTTGATCGCTCGCTCGGCGGTGTTCCTCACCTTGTGGCGGGCTTGGTCGAAGCTGGGCGGTCGGCCACCGTCAGAACCTCTGCGCCGGCAGGCGGTTCTGGAGTCGCTCTTCTCCGGGATCGAGTGCCGAATACCGCGTCGCCGCAGGTAGGAGCGGATCAGGCTGTTGCTGTACGCCTTGTCGGCGCCGACGCTGTCGGGCAGTCGCCGCGGCCGCCCCGCGCCGAGCCGAGGAACGCGGATCTTGTCCATGACGGGTTCGAACTGCGTACAGCCCGCCCGTTGGCCGGCAGCGACGACCGGGGAGAGCGTCCGCCAGGAACAGGAGCAGGCGCATGTGAACCGACCTTTGCGGGCCTCCCTTTGAGGCGCCCGGCAGTGCGGGTGGCGGATTGGCCGGGGCGCCTGCGGCGTGCTGGTGGGCGCGGATCGAGGTGGAGTCGACGTTGATGTTCCAGTCGATGTCACCTGCTCCGTCGGCGACGGCTTGGACGTGCTGGAGAAGTCGCTTCCAGGTGCCGTCGGCCGACCACAGGGCTTGGCGTTTGTGGATGGTCTGCCACGGACCGAAACGATCGGACAGTCTCCGCCACTGGCAGCCGGTGCTGAGCCGGTGGATGACCCCGTTGATCACCTGCCGGTGATCCCGCCACCGGCCGCACCGTCTATTACTCCTGGGCAGCAGCGGTTCGAGCACCGCCCACTCGCCGTCCGTGAGCCCCCCCCAGCTGAGCATGACCAGAACTACGCGAGGTGCGAGCCGGCGTGGTTGTCCGTCGCGACGGACGCTCGTGGCCTCAGTCGCGACAGAGGGACTTACCCGCCGATTCGGGGAAGTTCTCAGCCTTGTACGTCCAGAAGGTGAAACCACGATCACTCATGCAGATATCGTCGAGGGCATCCCGCTCCAGCGGCACCGATACCGAGGATTTCGGCGCCACGTCACCCAGTGCGCACTCCAGGTCGCCCCAGTCATTCGGCTTGCAACGCTTGTCGTTGGTCACCTTGGTGATATCGGAGCCCTCAAGCTTGATGACCACGGCCTTCGCGGGCTGATTGCCCTTGTTGGTGACCGTCAGGGCCGACGGATCGTAGACGGACGGACTGGCGGCGCCGTCCAGGAGCGGGCCGTCGATGAGAGGCGTGTCGAAGGTGACGGTGCGAACATGGTGCCCGGAGACTTGAAGATTGTCCGACGAGCTGCTGGCAGAGCGCCCTCTCGCCTCGATGTACATGTCCAACTCATAGGTTCCCGGACCGGGGTAAACCACCTCGGCTCCGGAGATGCTCGATGCGACGTCCTTCCCGTCCTTGCGGAGCGTCCACCGGCCGGTGGCGGAGCATTGTTCGTACGTGCCCAACGCGTAGTAGCAGGCCGCGTGTGCGGTGATGTCGAGCATCCGCCCGTCGGTCTTCATACACGCCCACACATCGGCGTACTGGCCCCACCCGCCGCCCTTCCATGACTCGCCCTCGGTGCAGCGCGGCTCCCCCGCGGCTGCCGCGCGGGCCGTAGGAGCGGCCTCCGCGGTGCTACCGACACCCACGGCGGGAACTGCTACGAGGGTGAGCACCGCCACCGCGGCGATGCGTGCCGACGAGAACCTGTTCACAGAAATCTTGCTCCTCAACACCATGGTGTTCACGGTGGAAGTCGGTACAGCGAGCACTCGAACGAGCGAGGCCCGCCCTTCGTGAGACGGGTCGGGGATTCGTCCGGCTCGCCGACGGGACGAGCACATTCCGCCCCGCTTGATCATCTTTATATGGAATCCGACTGCCGCATCGCATGTGAGCCGATATGTCACCTGGGCAGGTGAATAGGATCGGGCGAATTCGCCATCCGTTCGGACAGAATCACCACTCACCAGCGCGGTAGCGTACGAAGCCACCGTCGAATCGGCAGGCCAGTAGGGCCTGCCTCCCTACACGACTCCGCCCGTGATCGAGGAGACAGGTCCTAGCCGGTCCGAGCGGCGACGTGGCGTCACGCCTTGGAGCCGGACATGCCGCTGGTCACGACGATCACGGCCACGTCGCCGGTATCGGTGCGGCCCAGCCACACGACGCCGCCCGACTCCGCCGTGAACGTGACCAGATCGGCTTGTCGCGACTCGTCGCTCACCCGCTCGCACCAGCCGGGCAGCTCTTCGAAGGCGTACGGCACCTGCATGCCGTCCACATACGTCCGGAACGGCGTACTCAGAGCCGTCCACGCGCCGGCATCGGCGAAGCACCCCACATTGGCGTCAGAGCCAAAGCGAGGCTTCTCACCCGGCTGAAGCCGGTCGATGTCGTCGTCGACGCCCAGGCCCATCTCCCAACCGGCCACGGGTTCGTCACTGACACGCAAGCGGGTCGCGGCGCACGCGACGCCGTCGAACCGCTCCCCGAAGAACTCGTACGGCCCCGCCGTCCACGCGATCTCCACCGGGTAGGTCCCCGGCGGAATCCGCACCGCCAGCTCCCGCGGGGGACTCGTCGGCAGCCCTCGCTCGTAGTTCCGGGCTTCGTCGTCATGCCACGGCGCGTCCACGACGAGACGGCCGCTGGGGACGCGCATGGTGCACACCTCTTCGATCCCCGTCACCATGACGGGCGTCGTCGGGTCGTCGTACACCGTCCCCAACTGCTCCCCGGGCGTGAACACCGTCTCCAGATACCAGGCGGCCTCCGACCCGGCCGCCAGCCGGACATCCCCGATCCACTCCACGCCCCACCCCTCCGCTCCGCCACCACCCGGCCGGGCAGTCCACAAGAACGGTATGTGGACCCACCGACATCGCCGGCCGGCCGACGCGGACGGAACACAATGAAGGTGGAGGACGGCGGAACGAGCTGGTTCCACGCACTCCGCGATGGAAGCCCCGACAAGCCCCGCAAGGCCCCGTCAGAACTTGATGCTCCCGATCATGCTCGCCACATTCGTCGTCAGCTCGCTGATCGTCGGGGCGATCGTCGAGGAGGCGAGGTAGAAGCCGAGGAGCATACAGATCGCCGCGTGACCGCCCTTCAGACCTGACTTTTTGATCAGGAGGAAGACGATGATCGCCAGCAGCACCACCGCCGAAATCGAGAGTGCCACGGCGGTTCACCTCCAAAGAATCCCGGGGACGCGGGGGGTTCGGACTATGGGGGTTGTCGTTCGGTTCTGCACCGGTGGAGCAAGTCCACGCGGACGCCGCCTGGTTCATACCCACGCTGCGACAGTGATCATAACTTTCCGTACTCGCGCATCGCTCGGCGCACGGCCGCACAAGGGGGCGCATGGCCAATATGGTCGGGGTATGACAACCGAGGCTGAGTCCTTTCCC
Source organism: Streptomyces sp. NPDC026659 (assembly GCF_040638245.1). NCBI lineage: Bacteria > Bacillati > Actinomycetota > Actinomycetes > Kitasatosporales > Streptomycetaceae > Streptomyces > Streptomyces sp. NPDC026659. The sequence continues at coordinate 320,576 of NZ_JBEZXY010000002.1, forward strand.
CGACGGCACGCCCGTACCCAGCGGTTCACGCTCGGCGCGCCGCGCGCGTTCACCGTGGCGCCGGACGGTTCACGTGTCGTGTTCCTCCGCTCCGAGTCCGGTACCGACCGGACCAATTCCCTGTGGGTGATGGACACTTCGGACGGCACGGAGCGCCTCGCCGCCGACCCGGGCGCCCTGCTCGCGGGTGGTGACGAGGAGTTGTCGGCCGAGGAGCGGGCCCGGCGCGAGCGCAGCCGTGAGGGCGGCGCGGGCATCGTCGGCTACGCCACCGACGCGGCCGTGGAGTTGGCGTCTTTCGCCTTGTCGGGGCGGCTTTTCGTGGCCGAGCTGCGGGCCGGCACGGCACGTGAACTCCCGGTTCCCGGGCCGGTGATCGACCCCCGCCCCTCCCCCGACGGCCGGCACATCGCGTACGTCGCCGAGGGGCAGCTCCGCGTGGTCGGCACGGAGGGCGCGGCGGACCGCGCCCTCGCCACCCCCGAGTCCGAGCATGTCACCTACGGACTCGCCGAGTTCGTCGCGGCCGAGGAGATGGACCGGCTGCGCGGCTTCTGGTGGTCCCCGGAGTCCGACCGGCTGCTGGTCGCGCGCGCGGACGACACGCCGGTGCGGCGCTGGTGGATCGCCGACCCGGCCCACCCGGAGCGTGAGCCACACCACGTCGGTTACCCGGCGGCGGGCACGGCGAACGCGGAGGTGCGGCTCTTCGTGATCGGGCTCGGCGGCGAGCGCACGGAGGTCGGCTGGGACCGCGAGCGGTACCCCTATCTGGCGCGAGTGCACTGGTCAGCGGCGGGTGCGCCCCTCCTGCTGGTGCAGTCGCGGGACCAGCGCTCCCAGCTTGTCCTGGCGGTGGACCCGGACACCGGGACCACCCGCACCGTGCACGCCGACGATGATCCAGTTTGGCTTGATCTTTTCGGTTCCGTGCCCTGCTGGACCCCCTCGGGACAGCTCGTCCGGATCGCGGACGAGGGCGGCGCGCGGGTCCTGGTCGTGGGCGAACGTCCCCTGACCGGACCGCAGTTGCACATCCGTTCGGTGCTCGACGTGACGGACGGCGAGGTGCTCGTCTCGGCCTCCGCGGGTGAGGCCGCCGAGGACCCGGAAATCGGCGAGATCCATGTGTACCGGGTGAACGAACTCGGCGTGGAGCGGGTGTCCCAACACCCCGGTGTCCACACCGCCGTTCGCGGTGGCGACACGACCGTGCTGATCTCCGCCACGCTCGACAGCCCCGGCGCCCGTGCCCAGGTCCTGCGTGACGGAAAAGCGGCGGCCACTGTCACGTCGTACGCCGAAGATCCCGGTATGTCCCCCCGCGTGACCCTCACCGAGGGGGGCGCACAGCGAATTCCGTGCGCCGTGCTTATGCCTACGGACTACCCCGGTGACGCGCCGCTCCCCGTCCTCCTGGACCCCTACGGCGGCCCGCACGCCCAGCGCGTGGTGTCCGCCCACAACGCCCATCTGACCTCGCAGTGGTTCGCCGACCAGGGCTTCGCGGTGATCGTCGCGGACGGCCGGGGCACCCCGGGCCGCTCGCCCGCGTGGGAGAAGGCGATCCACCACGACTTCACGCTCACCCTCGACGACCAGATCGAGGCCCTGCACGACCTCGCCAAGCGCTACCCGCTCGATCTCGACCGGGTCGCCATCCGGGGCTGGTCGTACGGCGGTTACCTCTCCGGACTCGCCGTGCTGCGCCGCCCGGACGTGTTCCACGCGGGCATCGCGGGCGCCCCGGTGACCGACTGGCGGCTGTACGACACCCACTACACCGAGCGGTACCTCGGCGACCCGAACGAGGACCCGGATGTCTACGCCCGCAACTCCCTCGTCACCGACGACGGCCTGTCCGACCCCGCCGAGCCGCACCGCCCGCTGATGATCATCCATGGTCTGGCCGACGACAATGTGGTGGCCGCACACACCCTGCGCCTGTCCTCGGCCCTGCTGGCCGCGGGCCGCCCGCACGAGGTGCTGCCGCTGTCCGGCGTCACCCACATGACCCCGCAGGAACAGGTCGCGGAGAACCTGCTGCTGCTCCAGGTCGACTTCCTCAAGCGGGCCCTGACGCCCGGTCAGTCATCCACTCAGTCCGGGTGAACGGGGTTTAACACTCCAGCAACTCCACGGAAGTGGCACCGATATACGAACGCGCCAGACTGAAGAACGTACGGCCGTGCGGGTGCCGTGTACGGGCCGGGGTGCACCATGTCACCCCGGCCCGTTGCCGTGCTCCCCCTCGGCCTCGTTGGCCCCGTTGACCCCGTTGACCCCGTTCACCTCGCGCAGCGGCTCCGGCGGCACCACCCGCCGCTCCGCCGCGAACAGACACGCCGAGGGATGCGCGGCGGGGCCCGCCGCGTAGCGGAACTCCTCCGGCACCGTCAGCTCCGGCACCTCCCGCGCGCACCGCTCCCGCGCCTTGAAACAGCGCGTCCGGAAGCGACACCCCGAGGGCACATCGGCCGGCGACGGCACGTCCCCGGTGAGGATGATCCGCTCACGGCGCGACCGGGCGTCCGGATCGGGCACCGGCACCGCCGAGAGCAGCGCCTGTGTGTAGGGATGCGTGGGGTGCTCGTAGATTTCGGTGTCCGTGCCGGTCTCCACGATCCGGCCCAGGTACATCACCGCGACCCGGTCCGAGATGTGCCGCACCACCGAGAGATCGTGCGCGATGAACACGTACGACAGCCCGAACTCCGCCTGGAGCCGCTCCAACAGGTTCACCACCTGCGCCTGGACCGACACGTCGAGGGCGGAGACGGGCTCGTCGGCGACGATCACCTCCGGGCGCAGCGCGAGGGCGCGGGCGATGCCGATCCGCTGGCGCTGGCCGCCGGAGAACTGGTGCGGATAGCGGTTCACGAAGTCGGGGTCGAGCCCCACCACGTCCAGCAACTCCCGCACCCGGCGCCGCCGTTCGCCCTTCGGCGCGACCTCGGGGTGGATCTCGTACGGCTCCCCCACGATGTCGCCCACCGTCATCCGGGGGTTGAGCGAGGTGTACGGGTCCTGGAACACCATCTGCACCGAGCGGCGTACGGATTTGAGTGCCCGCCCGGACAGCCGGGTCACGTCCTCGCCCTTGAAGCGGATCGTGCCCGCCGTCGGCTTCTCCAGATGGCACAGCAGCCGCGCCACCGTGGACTTCCCGCACCCCGACTCGCCCACCAGGCCCAGGGTTTCGCCCCGGCCGAGCGTGAAGTCGACGCCGTCGACGGCCCGTACGGAGCCGATCTGGCGGCGCAGGACGATCCCGCGCGTGAGCGGGTAGTGCTTGACGAGGCCGCGGACCTCCAAAACCGGCTCAGTCTCGGAGGTCATCGCGGCACTCCCTCCAGAAGTGGCAGGCACTGCGCCGCCCCTCTCCCGCGTCGTACAGCGGAGGCGGGTCCGTGCGGCAGATGTCGCGGGCCATCGGGCAGCGCGGGTGGAAGGCGCAGCCGGGCGGGACGTGGGTCAGGTTCGGCGGCTGGCCCTTGATCGCGTACAGCTCGCGGCCCTTGTGGTCCAGGCGCGGGATGGAGTCGAGCAGGCCCCGGGTGTAGGGGTGGGCCGGTGCCTTGTAGAGGTCGTGGACGGGTGCGGACTCCACGATCCGGCCCGCGTACATCACCGCGATCCGGTCCGCGACGTCCGCGACCACGCCGAGGTCGTGGGTGATGAGGACGAGCCCCATGCGGTACTCGCGCTGCAACTCGTCCAGCAGATCCATGACTTGGGCCTGCACGGTGACGTCGAGCGCGGTGGTGGGCTCGTCCGCGATGACGAGCGCGGGTTCCAGCGCGATCGCCATGGCGATCATGATGCGCTGGCGCATACCGCCGGAGAACTGGTGCGGGTAGTCGCGCACCCGCTGGGCCGCGCCCGGGATGCGCACCTGGTCCATCAGCTCAAGGGCGCGGGCGCGCGCGTCCCGTTTCGACATGCCCCGGTGGACGACGAACATCTCGCCGAGCTGGTCGCCCACGGTGAGCACGGGGTTGAGGGCGGACAGCGCGTCCTGGAAGATCATCGACATCCGGGCGCCCCTGATCCGGCGCCGCTCGTCCTCCTTGAGGGTGAGCAGATCGCGGCCCTGGAACACGATCTGGCCCCTGGTGATCCGCGCGGGCGGCGTGTCGAGGATGCCCATCACGGCCTGCGCGGTGACCGACTTGCCGGAGCCCGACTCCCCGAGCACCGCCAGGGTCTCCCCCGCGTCCACGGTGTACGACACCCCGTCCACGGCGCGCGCCACCCCGTCCCGCGTGCGGAACTCCACGTGCAGGTCCCGGACTTCGAGCAGCATCGCGCCGTCACCTCAGCTTCGGGTCGAGGGCGTCGCGCACCGCGTCGCCGAGCATGATGAAGGCAAGGACGGTGATCGCGAGCGCCCCGGAGGGCCACAGCAGGGCGTGCGGGGCGTTGCGGATGTACGGCGAGGCGGCGGAGATGTCGATGCCCCAGGAGACACTGGGCGGCTTCAGCCCGACCCCGAGGTAGGACAGCGTGGCCTCCAGGGAGATGTAGGTGCCGAGCGCGATGGTGGCGACGACGATCACGGGCGCGACGGCGTTGGGCGCGATGTGCCGCAGCAGGATGCGGGTGTGGGAGGCGCCGAGCGCGCGGGCGGCCTGGACGTAGTCGTGCTGCTTGGCGGTGATGACCGAGCCGCGCGCGATGCGGGAGATCTGCGGCCAGCCGAGCAGCACCATGAACCCGACCACCGGCCAGACCGAGTTGCTGGTCACCACCGAGAGCAGGACGAGCCCGCCGAGCACGACCGGGATCGCGAAGAAGATGTCGGTGATCCGGGACAGCACCGCGTCCCCCGCCCCGCCGAAGTACCCGGCGAGCCCGCCGAGCACCGACCCGAGCAGGGCGACCCCGAGCGTGGCGCAGACGCCGACCGTGACGGACGTACGGGCGCCGTACACGGTCCGCGTGTACACGTCGCAGCCCTGGCCGTCGAACCCGAAGGGATGGCCCGGTTCGGCACCCCGCTGGGCGTTGGCGAGGTCGCAGTCGAGCGGGTTGCCGGAGGTGATGGCCGAGGGCCAGATCGAGATGAGGACCAGGAAGAGGATCACGAGCGCGGAGAGGACGAACACCGGGTTGCGCCTCAGGTCGTGCCAGGCGTCGGACCACAGCGAGCGCGGTCTGCCGCGCGGTCCGGTGCCGCCGGAGCCGCCGCCCGGGCCCCGCTCCAGGCTGCTCGCCTCGCCGGTCGCGAGGTCCATCGCGCCGCCCATGCCGGTCCCGGCGATGGCGCCGCCGTTGCCGGGTCCCTGCTCAGACATAGCGGATCCTCGGGTCGAGTACGGCGTAGAGCAGGTCGACCAGCAGGTTGGCGACGAGGAAGACCAGCACCAGCACGGTGACGAAGCCGACGACCGTCTGGGTGTTCTGGCGCAGGATGCCCTGGTAGAGCTGGAAGCCGACACCGTGGATGTTGAAGATCCGCTCGGTGACGATGGCGCCGCCCATCAGCGCGCCGATGTCGGTGCCGATGAAGGTGATCACCGGGATCAGCGAGGTGCGCAGCAGATGCCGCACGACGATCCGGCGCCGGGGCAGCCCCTTGGCGACGGCCGTGCGGATGTAGTCGGAACGGCGGTTCTCGGCGAGGGAGGTGCGGGTGAGCCGGGTGACGTACGCGAGTGAGACCGACGCGAGGACCAGCCCCGGCACGATCAGCTGGGAGAAGGGCGCCTCCGGCGCGACGGACGGCCTGATCCACCCCCACTCGACGCCGAGCAGCAGTTGGAGCACCAGGCCGGTGACGAAGGTCGGCACCGAGATGACGACCAGGGTGAGCAGCAGTACGGCGGTGTCCACGGGCCGTCCGCGCCGCATCCCGGTCAGGACGCCGAGGGTGACCCCGACGACGATCTCGAAGACGATCGCCACGATGGTGAGCCGGATCGTCACCGGGAACGCGGTCGCCATCAGCTCGGTGACGGGCTGGCCGTTGAAGGCGGTGCCGAAGTCGCCGGTGAAGACGTTGCCCATGTAGGTCGCGTACTGCTGCCACAGCGGCCGGTCGAGGCCGAACTCCGCCTTGAGCTGGGCGGCGGTTGCCGGGTCGCACTGCCGCTCCCCGCACAGCCCGGCGATGGGGTCGCCCATGACGTTGACCATGAGGAAGATGAGCAGGGTGGCCCCGAAGAACACCGGGATCATCTGGAGCAGTCGCCGGACGACATAGCGCCCCATGGCGGGTCAGCCGACCTTGATCTCGTTGTAGACGGGGACGCTGAACGGGTTGAGTTCGACGTGGGAGAGCCGCTCCGAGTAGCCCGCGCTGCCGTTCTGGTACCAGAGCGGGATGGCGGCCATGTGGTCCCGCACCACCTCCTCGGCCTGCTGGAATGTGGCGACCGACTTGGCGGTGTCCGTCTCGGCGTTGGCCCGGTCCACGAGCCGGTCGAACTCGGCGTTGTCCCACTTGCCGTCGTTGGAGGAGGCGTCGGTGTAGTAGAGCGGCTGGAGGAAGTTCTGGATGAGCGGGTAGTCCATCTGCCAGCCCGCGCGGAAGGGGCCGGTCATCTTGTGCTGCCCGATCCGGTTGCGGAAGTCGGCGAAGGTGCCGACCGGGTTGCCGACGCAGGCGGCGTCCTGGCCGAGCGCCCTGTTGACGGAGTTGCAGACGGCGTCGATCCACTCCCGGTGGGAGCCTGCGTCGGCGTTGTACGTGATCCTCACCTGGCCGCCGGGGATGCCGCCGCCCTCCTTGACCAGCCGCTTCGCCTCGGCCGGGTCGTACTCGCAGGCGTGCCCGCAGAGCCCTTCCTTGAAGCCGCCCTCCTTGCCGAGGACCGGGGAGGTCCAGTCGGTGGCGGGGGTGCGGGTCCGCTGGAAGATCGTGTCGGTGATCTGCTTCCGGTTGATCGCCATGGAGAGCCCGGTGCGCACCTTCTCGGCGCCGGGCGTGTTCCAGCGGGCGTCGTAGAACGGGAAGGCGAGCGTCTGGATGATCCCGGCGGGCGTGTTGATGTACCGGTCGCCGAGGTCGGTCTTCACGTTCCTGAGCTGGGCGGCGGGGATGTCGTCGACCAGATCGAGGTTGCCGGCCATCAGGTCGGTGTAGGCGGTGTTGCTGTCGGTGTAGACCTTGAGGTCCACGCCGTCGTTCTGCGCCTTGTCCGGACCGGGGTAGGCGTCCCACTTCTTCAGGTTCATCTGGGAGCCCTTGGTGTACGCCTCGACGGTGTACGGGCCGTTGCCGACCGGGGTCTTCAGCCAGGCGGCGTGGTCGGTGAAGAAGGCGCGGGGCAGCGGGGCGAAGGCGGCGTAGCCGAGGGTGTCGGGGAAGCCGGAGAACTTCTGGCTGAGGGCGACGGTGAAGGTGTGGTCGTCCACCACCTTCAGCCCGGAGAGGGCCTCGGCGCTCTGCTTGCCGCTCTCGGGGTGGACCTTGTCGTAGCCCTCGATGTAGCCGAAGAAGTACGCGTTCTTCTGGTTGCGCCTCAGGCTCGCGCCGTAGTTCCAGGCGTCCACGAAGGAGCGGGCGGTCACCTTCTCGCCGTTGGAGAAGGTCCAGCCGTCCTTGACCTTGACGGTGAAGTACCGGGAGTCGCTGGTGTCGATGCTCTGCGCGAGCATGTCGGTGGCCGCGCCGGTCTTCGGGTCGTACTTCTTCAGCCCCCGGAAGATCATGTCGAGCACCTTGCCGCCCTGCACCTCGTTGGTGTTGGCGGGCTCCAGCGGGTTCTGCGGGTCGCCCCAGGAGGAGCTGAGCACCCCGCCGCTCCCGGCCCCGCTTCCGCCGCCCGCGCAGCCGGTGGCGGTGAACGCCAGCGCGAGAACTCCGGCGGCCAGCCGGGGGCGCGCGGATGGGCGCATGGATGCCTCCTCGTGTGGGTGCCGTCTTCCTCGGTCACGCCGTCTTGTGATCACTCCGCCTCGGTGTCAAATATCGGCATATACGATCCTCTCCGCATGCGCAGGCGCCCGTCTGCGGTGCCGCTTAGCTCGTTCGGCCCCATCGGCACCCACGACACGCCCGGGACTCCCGTGATCCCGGTGACGCCATGCTCAAGAAGCACTCAAATGCGTTTACCGATGCGCGAGTTGCGTGCATGATCTGACGCGTCATGAACCGGACGGGCGGCGACCAACGCCCGTCCATGCCAGAACGGGGAAGGCATTCCATGAGACGTGCCCTGAGCACACTTCTGTCCACCGCACTCCTGGGCGGCGGCGCCGTCGCGGTCTCGGCGTCACCCGCCGCCGCGGGCATCGACTGCGGCAAGGACCCGATCTACAGCATCTCGAACAAGAAGACGGTCTGGGAGCCGACGAACGTCCACAGCGACTGGGCCAAGCCGGGCGTGACCATCAGCTACGCGAAGAACAAGACCGGCAGCTGGACCGCCACCGGCACCGCGACGATCGGCGCGGAGGCGGGCGTCATCTTCGCCAAGGCGTCGACGTCGTTCAGCGTGTCGGTGGGCAAGACCTGGTCGAAGTCCGACACCTGGACCTACGCGGCGAAGGTGGAGAAGAAGTCCGGCAAGTCCAAGGGCCGGCTGATGATGTACCACGAGGCCAAGGGCTTCAGCGTCACCAAGTTCCGGCTGGTGCCCAACGGGCAGCAGAAGTGCGTGAAGCACACGATCTGGAAGAAGAACGGCATCGTGGCCCCGGTCAAGCGCAACAACAACCTGTGGGGCATCCAGTACAGCTGATCCGGTACAGCTGATCCGGTACCGCTGATCCGGGGCGCCACCACCGCGCCCCACCGCATCCCGTCGCGCCCCGCCGGTCTCCCTCCGGCGGGGCGCGGTGCTTTCCCGTACCGCCCGCGCCACCCCCGCCGACCGGGCGAACCACGTCGTACGCATGTGCCGTCAGCCCCTCACCAGCAGGTCTTCAGTGGACTGGACCAATAACCGCCAAACCCCCTCCCACCTGGGCTTTTCCGCAGGCCATAGGGGGTTATCGCGACCGTTGACGCGTGCAGATCACCCTGATAGACAAGCTCATCACTCTCGGCCGACGGCATACCGCCGGCCGTGACCGGGCAGTCCAACAAGCGGTTTCCGTGCGAGCGACGACGTGAGGTCACGACCTATGAGCACACACGGCCAGTCCGGAGGACGAGAGTTGACGCCAAGACGCCCGTGGTCCCCGGTCCGCCGGCTGACCGCCGCCGCGGCGGCCGCCCTGGCCGTCACGGCCGGACTCGTCACCCCGCTCGCTCCGGCACCCCAGCGCGCCGAGGCCGCCCCGGCGGAGAAGACGCTCACGGTGGCGGTCGCGCAGAGCGTCGACTCGCTCAGCCCGTTCCTGGCGGTGCGCCTGCTCAGCACGAGCGTCCTGCGGCTGACGTACGAGTACCTCACCGACTACGACCCGGGCGACGGCCACCCGATCCCGGGCCTCGCCACCAAGTGGGCGCCGTCGGCCGACAAGCTCACCTGGACCTACACGATCCGCTCCGACGCCAAGTGGACGGACGGGCAGAAGGTCACTGCCCAGGACGCGGCCTGGACCTTCAACAAGATGATGACCGACGAGGCGGCCGCGACCGCCAACGGCGGCTTCGTCACCAACTTCCGCAAGGTGTCGGCCCCCAGCCCCGACAAGCTGGTCATCGAGCTGAAGAAGCCGCAGGCCACGATGACGGCCCTGGACGTTCCGATCGTGCCCGAGCACGTCTGGAAGAACGTCACCGACATCGCCAAGTTCAACAACGACAAGAAGTTCCCCCTCGTCGGTGACGGCCCCTTCACCGTCACCGCCTACAAGCCCGACAGCTACGTCCGGCTGAAGGCCAACAAGGACTTCTGGCGCGGGGCCCCCAAGTTCGACAACCTGGTCTTCAAGTACTACAAGGACCAGGACGCCGCCGTCGCCGCCCTCCGCAAGGGCGAGGTCTCCTTCGTCGCCGGGTCGCCCTCGCTGACCCCGGCCCAGGCCGCCTCCCTCAAGGGCCAGCCGAACATTCACCTGAACGAGGCACCCGGCCGCCGCTTCTACGCCCTCGCCGTCAACCCCGGCGCCCGCGCCAGGAACGGCGAGAAGTTCGGCGACGGCGACCCCTCGCTGCTCGACCCGCGGGTGCGTCAGGCCCTCTTCATGGCGGTCGACCGCAAGACCCTCGTCGACAAGGTCTTCCAGGGCCACGCGGTCCAGGGCCAGGGCTACATCCCGCCCCGCTTCTCCTCGTACTTCTGGAAGCCGTCCGCCGACCAGGAGCTGGCCTACGACCCCACCGAGGCGGGCCGCCTGCTCGACCAGGCCGGGTACAAGAAGAACGCCGACGGCAAGCGCACCGGCAAGAACGGCAAGCCGCTGGACTACCGCGTGCTGTGCCACGCCACCGACCCCAACGACAAGGCGGTCGGCCAGTACCTCAAGGAGTGGTGGGGCAAGCTCGGCGTCGGCATGTCGCTCGACTGCCTCGACAACGTCACCGACCCCTGGCTCGCCGGCAAGTACGACCTCGCCTTCGACGGCTGGTCCGTCAACCCCGACCCGGACTACGTCCTCTCCATCCACACCTGCGCGGCCCTGCCCGCCACCCCGAAGGACACCGGACTCACCGACAACTTCATCTGCGACAAGAAGTTCGACGAGCTGTACGCGAAGCAGCTGGCCGAGTACGACTCCGCCAAGCGGGCTGAACTCGTCAAGCAGGCGGAGTCGCGGCTGTACGACACGGGGTACATGAACGTCATGGCGTACCCGAACGCGGTCGAGGCCTACCGCACCGACCAGATCAAGTCCATCGAGACCATGCCCAAGTCCGCGGGCAACATCTACGGCCAGGACGGCTACTGGAGCTGGTGGTCGGCGGTCCCGGCCGACTCCGCCAAGTCCAAGGGGTCCGACTCGACCGGTGTCGTGGTCGGGATCGTCGTCGGCGTGGTGGTCCTCGCCGGTGCCGCGTTCCTGTTCACCCGGCGGCGCCGCACCTCCGCCGACGACCGCGAGTAGTCCATGGAACCGATGATCCACCCGGCCCGGCGGCGGGCGGTGCCCGATGGCCGCTGAACTCACCCCCGCCGAGGCCGGCGTACCGGGCCCGGCCGCCGTCACGCCCGACATCGGCGGCCCCCGGGCGCGCACCTGGCCCGGGTACGCGCGCTATGTCGCGGGCAAGCTGGGCGGCGCCGTCGTCTCGCTGTTCGCCGTCCTGGTCACCGGCTTCTTCCTGTTCCGGCTGATCCCCGGCGACCCGGTCAAGGCCATGACCGGCGGCCGCCGGGTCTCGGCGGAGCAACTCGCCACGTACCGCAAGGAGTTCGGCCTCGACCTGCCGATGTGGCAGCAGTTCACGCAGTACTGCGGCAAGGCGCTCACCGGCGATCTGGGCACGTCGTACCAGTTCCACACCCCGGTCACCGACAAGATCACCGAGGCGCTGCCGAACACGGTGCTGCTGACCGGCACGGCCTTCGTGCTCTACACCGCGCTCGGCATGTACCTGGGCACCCGCTCGGCCTGGCGGCACGGCGGCCTCGGCGACCGGCTCAACACCGGCCTGGCGCTGACCCTCTACTCGCTGCCGTCGTTCTGGCTCGGCCTGCTGCTCACCATCGTGCTCTCCGTCGGCATGGGCCCCGTCCCGGGACTGTTCCCGACGGGCGGCATGGAGTCGGGCGACACGAGCGGCTTCGCGTACGTCCTCGACGTCGCCCACCACATGGTCCTGCCGGTGCTCACCCTGGTCGCGGTCGAGTACGGCCAGACACTGCTGGTCACCCGGTCGGCCCTGCTGGACGAGATGGGCAGCGACTATCTGACGACGGCCCGCGCCAAGGGCCTGCGGGACGACCTGGTGCGCCGTCGGCACGCGGTACCGAACGCCCTGCTGCCCACCGTCACCCTGGTCTTCGTCAACCTCGGCCGGACCGTCGCGGGCGTGATCCTGGTCGAGACCGTCTTCTCCTGGCCGGGCCTCGGCAGCCTCTTCTACCAGGCCCTCAGCGTGCCCGATCTGCCCCTGGTGCAGGGGCTGTTCCTCCTCTTCGCCTCGGCGGTGATCGTCATGAACACCCTGGCCGACCTGGTCTACCCGCTGTTCGACCCCCGGGTGGGCCGATGACCACCACCGTCGCCGGGCCGGGCCCCGGACCCCGGACGCTCGCCTGGCAGCGCCGCCGCCGCTCGGCCCTGCGGTTCTGGCGGCAGTACCGCACCCACCGCGCCGGAGTCGCCGGGCTCGCCGCCCTCGTACTGTTCGCGCTGATCGCCCTCACCGCGCCGCTGACCGTCGGCTCCGACGTGGCGCGGGTGACCGACGCGCCGGGCAACCCGCTGGAGGCGCCGAGCGGACAGTTCCCGCTCGGCACCGACCGGTTCGGGCGCGATCTGCTGGGCCTGGTCGTCTGGGGCGCGCGGGTCTCGCTCCTGGTCGGGCTGCTCGCCGCCGTGCTGTCGGTGGCGATCGGCGCGGTCGTCGGGATCGTCGCCGGGCACTTCCGCGGGGCGTGGTCGACCGTGCTGATGCGGATCACCGACTGGTTCCTGGTGATGCCCACGCTGGTGCTCGCCATCGCGCTGGCCACGGTCATGTCCCGCTCGCTGGGCACGGTGATCCTCGCCATCGGCGTCACCACCTGGCCGACCACCGCCCGGCTGGTGCGCGCGCAGACGCTGGCCGTGGAGTCCCGCCCGTACATCGAACGGGCCCGGGCGCTCGGCGGCGGCCACTGGCACGTCATGACCCGGCACGTGCTGCCCAACGTCATGCCGCTCGTGCTCGCGCAGACCACGCTGATGGTGTCCTCCTCCATCCTCGCCGAGGCCACCCTCGCGTTCCTCGGGCTCGGCGACCCGTCCGTCGTCTCCTGGGGCGGGCTGCTCCAGGACGCGCGCGAGGCGGGCGCGGTCAGCGCGGGCGACTGGTGGTACCTGGTGCCGCCCGGAATCGCGATCGCCCTGGTCGCGCTGGCGTTCACGCTGTGCGGACGCGCGGTGGAGTCCGTCCTCAATCCCCGGCTGGGGGTGGCCCGTTGAGCCTCCTTGAACTGCGGAACCTGACCGTGACGTACCCGGGCGGGGCCGCCGCCGTCCGGGGTGTGGACCTGTCGGTGGCGGCGGGCGAGAAGCTCGGCATCGCCGGGGAGTCCGGCTGCGGCAAGTCCACGCTGGCGCTGGCCGCGCTGCGGCTGCTGCCCGCCGGCACCCAGGTGGGCGGACAGATCCTGCTGGACGGCGAGGACATCCTGGCGATGCGCTGGGGCCGGGTGCGCGCGGTGCGCTGGGCGGGCGCGTCCATCGTCTTCCAGGGCGCCATGCACTCCCTCAACCCCGTGCACCGGGTGGGCGAGCAGATCGCGGAGCCGATCCTGCTGCACGGCCGGGCGACGGCGGCCGCCGCGAAGAAGCGGACCGGTGAACTCCTGGAACAGGTCGGCCTGCCCGCCGCCCGCGCGACGGCGTACCCGCACGAACTCTCCGGCGGCCAGCGCCAGCGCGTCATGATCGCCATGGCGCTCGCCTGCGACCCGCAACTGGTCGTCGCGGACGAGCCGACCACCGCCCTGGACGTGATGATCCAGGCGCAGATCCTCCGGCTGATCGAACGGCTCGTGAGCGAGCAGGACGTGGCCCTGGTCATGATCAGCCACGATCTGGCCGTCCTCGCGGACACCTGCGACCGCCTCGCGGTGATGTACGCGGGCCGGGTCGTGGAGGAGGGCCCCGCCCGCGCCGTCCACGAGAACGCCCGACACCCCTACGCCCAGGCCCTGTCCGGGGCGTTCCCGCGCATCGGCGACCCGGCCTCCCGGTTCGCCCCGCGCGGTCTGCCCGGCGACCCGCCCGACCCGTTCGCGCTGCCCGCCGGGTGCGCCTTCCAGCCGCGCTGCCCGGTCTCGCTGCCCGAGTGCGCCACGGAGGACCAGCCGCTGCGGCAGGCGGAGGCCGGACGGGTCGCGGCGTGCGTCCATGTGGGGGCGCCGGGCGGCGATGCCGGAACAGCACGGACCGGCGCGACCGAGCCGGAGAACACCGGGAGCACCCCATGACGACAACCGGTGAGCACCCCATGACGACAACGGAGCCGCCCGCCCTGCTGAGCGCGCGCGACCTGCGGGTGGTCTTCCCCGGCCGGTCCGGGGCCGCGCCCGCGCGCGCCGTCGACCAGGTCGAACTGGAGATCCGCCCCGGCGAGATCGTCGCGCTGGTCGGCGAGTCCGGCTGCGGCAAGTCCACGCTCGCCCGGGCGCTGCTCGGGCTCGTGAAGCCGACGGCGGGAGAGGTGTCGTTCGCCGGCCGCCCGCTGGCGTACTCCACCCGCGCCCTGCGCGCCTACCGCCGCCGCGCGCAGCTGGTCCTCCAGGACCCCATCGGCTCGCTCAACCCCCGGCACACGGTGTACGACGCGGTGGCCGAGGGACTGCGCATCCACGGGCACTCCGGCGACGAGCGGGCGGCGGTGGCCGACGCGCTGTCCCGGGCCGGACTGCGGCCCCCGGAGCGGTTCTTCCTGCGCTACCCGCACGAGCTGTCCGGCGGCCAGCGCCAGCGCGTGGTCATCGCGGGCGCGCTGGTCCTGGAGCCCGAACTCCTCGTCGCCGACGAGCCGGTGGCCTCCCTGGACGCCTCGGTGCGCGGCGAGATCCTGGACCTGCTGCTGCGACTGCGCACCGAACTGGGCCTGGCCGCGCTGGTGGTGACCCACGACCTGGGCCTCGCCTGGAACATCGCGGACCGGGTGGCGGTGATGTACCTCGGCCGGATCGTGGAGACGGGCCGGGTCGAGCAGGTCCTCACCGCACCCCAACACCCCTACACCCGCGCCCTGTTGTCCGTCCTCCCGGACGCGCCCGGCGACCCCGTGATCCTCACCGGCGAACCCCCCGACCCCTCCCGCATCCCCACCGGCTGCCGCTTCCGAGCCCGTTGCCCGGTCCTGGCGAGCGACGAGGCGGAACGGGCGGGCGTCGCGGACGCCTGCCGCACCGAGGACCCGGCCGTCCTCGACGCGGGCCCCACCGCGCAGGCGGCCTGCCACTGGGTGCACGCGCAGGTGACGGCGTAGGACTCGCGGGCCCGGGTCAGTCCTTCGGCGAGGCCACCAACTCGGCTTCAAAACCGTCCGAGTTGGCGAGGTAGGCCGCGTAGTGGTCGGGGCCGCCCGCGTGCGGGTGCCGGTCGGGGAAGAGCAACTCCCAGCCGTGCTCGGGCGCCTGGGCCGCGAGGACGTCGACCTCGGTGGGCGAACCGGCGTGGAAGGCAAGGTGGTTGAGGCCCGGGCGCAGCCGGTCGTGCCCGGTGCCGCGCAGCGCCGGTGACCGCTCGACGACGACGTACGTCGGTCCAAGGCGCCAGCTGCGGCCGTGCTCCCAGTTCTGGTACGGCTCGTAGCCGAGGCGGCCGAGCAGCCAGCCCCACTCGGCCTCGGCACGGGGCAGGTCGGGCACCCACAGCTCGACATGGTGCAGGGTCATCGCGCGACTCCAGCGAAGCTCTCGGCGGAACGGTTCTCGGAAAAAGCTCTCGAAAAAAGCTCCCGGAAAACGCCGAGTTCCCGGCGCCCTCATCCAACAGGGCACCGGGAACACGACGAGCCGGGGCGGGTCAGGCGTGGACCACGTCCTTCTCCTCGGCAAAGTGGCAGGCCGACTCGTGGGCCGCCGGGGTGTCGCTGCCCTGGAAGCGCTCGGGCACGGCCAGCAGCGGCACCTCCTCGGCGCACTTGTCCTGGGCCTTCCAGCACCGGGTGCGGAAGCGGCAGCCCGAGGGCGGGTTGGCCGGGGAGGGCACGTCACCGGTGAGGATGATCCGCTCACGGTGCTCACGCGCGTCCGGGTCCGGCACCGGGACCGCCGACAGCAGCGCCTGGGTGTAGGGGTGCGTCGGGTGGTCGTAGATCTGCTCGTCCGTGCCGATCTCGGCCATCTTGCCGAGGTACATCACGCCCACGCGGTCCGAGATGTGCCGGACGATCGACAGGTCGTGCGCGATGAAGATGTAGGACAGGTTGAACTCGTCCTGCAGGCGCTCCATCAGGTTGATGACCTGCGCCTGGACCGACACGTCCAGGGCCGAGACCGGCTCGTCGCAGATGATGACCTCGGGGTTGAGCGCGAGGCCGCGGGCGATGCCGATGCGCTGGCGCTGGCCGCCGGAGAACTGGTGCGGGTACCGGTTGATGTACTCCGGGTTCAGGCCGACGACGTCCAGCAGCTCCTGCACCCGCTTGCGCCGGTCGCCCTTCGGGGCCACCTCGGGGTGGATGTCGAAGGGCTCACCGATGATGTCGCCCACCGTCATACGGGGGTTGAGCGAGGTGTACGGGTCCTGGAACACCATCTGGATGTTGCGCCGCACCGCGCGCAGCGCGCGGCCCGACAGCTTGGTGATGTCCTGGCCCTTGTAGAAGATCTCGCCGGCGGTCGCCCGCTCCAGGTTCATCAGCAGCTTGGCGACCGTGGACTTGCCACAGCCGGACTCGCCGACGATGCCCAGGGTCTCGCCCTGGTAGAGGTCGAAGGAGATGCCGTCGACGGCCTTGACCGCGCCGATCTGCCGCTTGAACAGGATGCCCTGGGTGAGCGGGAAGTGCTTCACCAGGTTGCGCACCTGGAGGATCGGCTCGCCCTGCTCGACGGGCGCCTCGATGGCGGCGACCGCCTCCGTCTCGGTGGCCGCGTCGACGGTCTCGACCTCGGAGACGTTCGGCGTGGCGTCGTCCTTGGGCTCGTCGTCCTTCGCGAGGTTCGTGGACTCAGCCATGGATCGTCTCCTTCCAGAAGTGGCAAGCGGAGGAGCGGCCGGGGATCTCCGTACCGTCCGGCTCGGTCACCTGCACCAGCGGCGGTACATCGGTGCGGCAGATGTCCTGCGCGACACTGCAGCGCGGGTTGAAGGCGCAGCCCGGCGGGATGGCCTGGAGGTTGGGCGGCAGGCCCTTGATGGCGTAGAGCTCGTGGCCCTTCTGGTCCAGGCGCGGGATCGACTCCAGCAGGCCCTTGGTGTAGGGGTGGGCCGGGCGCTTGTACAGCTCGTGCACCGGGGCGGTCTCGACGATCCGGCCCGCGTACATCACCGCGATCTTGTCGGCGACGTCCGCGACGACACCGAGGTCGTGGGTGATGAGGATCAGGCCCATGTTGTACTCGCGCTGGAGCTCGGCGAGCAGGTCCATGACCTGGGCCTGGACGGTCACGTCGAGGGCCGTGGTCGGCTCGTCGGCGATGATCAGGTCCGGCTCCAGGGCCAGCGCCATGGCGATCATGATGCGCTGGCGCATACCGCCGGAGAACTGGTGCGGGTAGTCGTTGACCCGCTGGGCCGCGGCCGGGATGCGCACGCGATCCATCAGCTCGATCGCCCTGGCCTTGGCCTCCTTGCGGGACAGGCCCTGGTGCGCACGGAACATCTCGCCGAGCTGGAAGCCCACCGAGAGCACCGGGTTGAGCGAGGACAGGGCGTCCTGGAAGATCATCGCCATCTTGGCGCCGCGCAGCTTGCGCCGCTCGGACTCCGGCAGGCGCAGGATGTCCTGCCCCTGGAAGAAGATCTCGCCCTTGGCGATCCGTCCGGGCGGGCTGTCGAGGATGCCCATGATCGCCTGCGCGGTCACCGACTTGCCGGACCCGGACTCACCGAGGACGGCGAGCGTCTCGCCCGCGCGGACGCTGTAGTTGACACCGTTGACCGCCTTGGTCACGGAGTCGCGGACCTCGAACTCCACGTGCAGATCGCGGACCTCCAGGAGCGGGGTGGTCCCGTCCGCCCCGGCTTCACTGGGAGCCGTCTCCAGGCTGGTCATGCCGTCACCTTCATCGTGCTTGGCCAAAGGGGTTGGATTCATGGCGGTCGGTCACCGGAGCTTCGGGTCGAGCGCGTCGCGAAGACCGTTGCCCAGCAGGATGAAGCCGAGAGCGGTGATGACGATCGCGAGGCTCGGGTAGGTCCACATGAAGTCCTTGACGCCCATGAAGTTGCGGCCCGCGGAGATCATGTTGCCCCACTCGGCGACCTCGGGGTCGACGCCGACGCCGAGGTACGACAGCGACGCCTCGGCCACGATCGCGATGCCGACGTTGCTGGTGCCGTACACCAGCACGGAGGTCAGCGAGTTGGGCAGGATGTGCTTGCGGATGATCCGGCCCTGGCTCGCGCCCAGCGCCTTGGCGGCGTGGACGTAGTCCATCTCGCGCACCGAGAGGATCTGGCTGCGCAGCAGCCGGGCGAAGGTCGCCCACGAGAAGATGGCCAGCGAGAGCACGACGGGCAGCACGCCCCGGCCCATCAGCAGGATGAGGACGATGGCGCCGATCAGCACAGGGAAGGCGAAGAAGATGTCGGCGACACGCATGATCACCGTGTCGACCCAGCCGCCGTAGTAGCCGGCCAGCGAGCCCAGGACCACGCCGATGACGAGGGCGACGAGGATCGAGGCCAGACCGACGATCACCGCGATACGGCTGCCGTAGACGAGCCGGGACAGCTGGTCGCGGCCGAGCGCGTCGGTGCCCAGCCAGTGGCCGGCGCCCGGCGACTGCAGGGTGCTGGTCAGGTCCTGCTTGAGCGGGTCGTGCGGGGCGAGCAGCGGCGCGAATATCGCGACCAGGATCAGGACCACGATGATGGCCAGGCCCACCACGGCGAGTTTGTTGGCGAAGAAGCGGTGCCGGATGTCGGACCACTGGCTGACCCGGGCGACGCTCGGTTCGGCTCCCGGGGGCGCGGGAACGGGACCGGCCGCCGTCGCCTCTTCGGTCTGCGAGACGAGTTCGGTCATTGTGAGACTCCTAGAAGGGGGCGATCCCGCGGGTCAGGCGAGGCGGATACGCGGGTCGAGGGCGGCGTACAGCAGGTCGACGATCAGGTTCAGCAGGACGAAGACCGCCACACTGATCGTCACGACTCCGACGATGATCGGGTTGTTGTTCTGCTGGATCGCCTGGATCAGCGCGAGCCCGATGCCGTTCCAGTTGAAGATCGTCTCGGTGATGATCGCGCCGCCGAGCAGGGTTCCGAAGGAGATGCCCAGGTAGGTGATCACCGGAATGACCGAGTTCCGCAGGATGTGCCGCAGCAGCACCGTCCGGCGCGGCAGGCCCTTGGCGATGGCCGTCTTGACGTAGTCGGCGCGCAGGACCTCCAGCATGGTGCTGCGTGCGAGCTGGGCCACGAGTGCCGCGTCGATGATGGCGAGGGTGAAGGCAGGGAGGACGATGCCCACGAAGTCGTCGCCGGCGATCAGCGGGAACCAGTCCAGCTCGATCACGAACACGCGCTGCATGATCATGCCGAGCACGATGGACGGGATGCCGATGGCCAGGGTGGTGATGAAGGTCGCCGACACGTCCCAGATGGAGTATCTGCGCATGGCGGCGAGCACACCGACGCTGATGCCGATGACGATGTCGATCACCATGGCCGCGATCGCCAGGTTGGCCGTGTTGCCGAGCTTCGGGATCAGGATCTCGGTGACCGGCCGGCCCTGCGTGTAGTCCGTGCCCAGATCGCCGGTGGCGAGCTTCCCGACATAGGTGCCGTACTGGACGACCAGCGGCTTGTCGAGCCCGTACTGCTTGTGCAGCTGGGCGATGACCGCGGGGTCACGCGCCTTGTCGCTGCCCGCGATCTGGCCCACCGGATCTCCGGGGAGCACGAACAGGCAGGCGAACAGGATCATCGTCGCGCCGAGCGTGACAATGACCAACTGGCCCAGCCTGCGGACCACATACCTTCCCATGACTGCCTCTCTGCCTCGCTGCCTCTTCCGCAGCGGCTCCCGCGCCCCGCATCACGGGCGTGGGGTGGGACGGGAGAAGTGGATCAACTTCCCCCGACGGTCGTCGGGGGTCGTGGTGTCCGAGTGGACACTCGGACACCACGACCCCCGGTTGCCGGATTCCGCCTGCGGCGGTGACCCGTTACTTCAGGCTGATCTCAGCCAGGGTCGGGTTCTCGTGGAAGTCCATCTTCACGTTCTTGAACTTCTTGGTGTCCGCGAGACGCAGCTGGGTGCGGTTCCACAGCGGGATCAGCGCCTGGTCGTCCAGCGCGACCTTCTCGGCCTGCTTGTACAGGTCGTTGCGGCCGGCCTGGTCCTGGGTGGCGCGGGCCTTGGCGAGCAGGTCGTCGAACGCCTTGTTGCTGTAGCGGCCGCGGTTGTCACCGGTGACCTTGCCGTTGGCGTCCTTGTTGATGGAGGCCGTGTCCAGCAGCGGGTACAGGAAGTTGTCCGGCGTCGGGTAGTCCGCGCCCCAGGCGAAGCGGTAGGCACCGGAGGCCTTCGGCTTCTGCTGGTCGGCGAGCAGCTCGGCGAACGGCTTGCCGGTGGCCTTCACCTTGACACCGAGCACGCTCTCGAGCTGCTGCTTGATGGCCTGGATCCACTCCTCGTGACCGGCGCCCGTGTTGTAGCCCAGCTCGATGGTGGTGCCCGGCTTCAGGCCGCCTTCCTTGGCGAGCTGCTTGGCCTTGGCCTTGTCCTGCTTGATGCAGGAGGTGCACAGGTCCTTCTGGTACACGTCCTTGAAGACCGGCGGCAGGATCGTCGTCGACTTCGTGTACATGCCCTGGAAGACGCCCTTGATGATGGCGTCGCGGTCGATCGCGTAGGAGACCGCCTGGCGGGCCTTCACGGTCTTCAGCGAACCGTTGTCGGTGATCGGGAGGAGGTAGTTCATCCCGTTCGTGTCGACGTTGAGCCACTCGCCCTGCGGGTCGTACTTGGCCTTGGCGGCCGGGAGCTGCGGGGTGGGCATCCGGGCCCAGTTGTACTGACCCGACTCGAAGCCCTGGTACTCCAGGGTCACGCCGTTGGCGGAGTTGAGGATGTCGATCTGCACCTTGGCCAGGTGCGCCTTCGTGCCGCCGAAGCTGTCGTTGCGGACCAGCGTGATCGACTTGTTGTGCTCCCAGCGGCCCTGGATCTTGAACGGGCCGTTGCCGATGGGGGCTTCGTTGTACGCCTTGTTCTTCGCGTCACCGGCGACCTTGGGCACCGGGCTGAAGACCGTGTGCGTGGTCTTGATGTAGAACTCGAAGTCCGGGGCGGAGAGCTTGACCTGGAGGGTGTACGGGTCGGGAGCGCTCAGACCGGTCAGCTCCTTGGCCTTACCGGACTGGACGTCCTCGAAGCCCTCGATGCCGGCCATGTGGTACGCGACGTCGGACGCGGCGGTCTTCTGCGCCACGCGGTTCCAGCCACGGATGAAGGACTCGGCGTCGACCGCCTCGCCATTGCTGAACTTGGTATCCTTCTTGATGGTGAAGGTCCAGGTCTTGCCGTCGGCGCTGACCTTCTTCGACGTCGCCAGCGTGGGAATGACCTGACCGTCGGCGGTCGGCTCGTAAAGGCCGGTGAAGAGGTTGTCCGTGACGAGCTGGCCCTCGGACTCCTGCGAGTTGTAGGGGTCGATGGCCACCGGCTCGGTGATACCCAGCCGGAAGGTGCCGCCGTCCTGGCCCGCGCCCTTGTTGCTGCTGTCGTCACCGCCGCCACAGGCAGTCGCGGACAGGGCTATGACGATCGCACCCGCGACCCACTTGGCGCTGTTGGCACCGCGCATGGGTTCCTCCTCCTGAGTATTTTGTTCACCGCAAGGGAGCGCCCGGGCATTCGCCATTCCGCAGTCGTGAAGGAATGGAGAAGACCAAGTGCCCCCGCAATGCTCGCGAGTCGGCGCCTCCCACGGCACGTGACCCGTTGACCCGAGCTCTACGCGCCTAACTATCTGCCATGCGTTCACTGGCCGACCACAGTGATTTGGTCTCGGTTCGATCACACCTGGCGTTAACTTCTTCCGAAATCCGGACAAACAGATTGCCGAAAGATCCCTGCGAAACGGACTTGTTACACGACTATCGGTTCGTGTCGTCCGAATAGCGGACATGGGATAAGGAAATGAGTTGCACCCGGCGGTGGAGATCGATCTCGAACACCGCCCGCACTCGAACACGGCGGAACGCCGGCGGGGCGAGGCCCGCGTCCGGACACCCTAGCCCCGCGAACACGGCCGAGCCGACGGAATCGGGCCATCACGGCAGACCCTAGGGAAAACCCTGTATGAACCCTCCCCTTCTTATAGAGGTCCCCTTTCTTCTTATAAGGATCTCTCCAGGGCCCCCTCGCCTCCGTGATCTTCATGACGGACTTGTGGAGATATGCGCCTTATACCAGGTAGAACCCTGTTTCGGGTAGCTTGGGGGGATGCCTCTGGCCACCCGGCGCGCCCCAGCGCGCTCCGGGACGTACGATGGGGGATGGCCGTGGCGTGTCCAGCCCGGCAGGGCCCGCGCAACACAGACGTCCGCGCAGGGCATTCCTCAACTCCGGGAGTACGCCGCAATATGGCCACGCGCCACGACATCCGTAACGTCGCCATCGTCGCCCACGTCGACCATGGCAAGACCACCATCGTCGACGGCATGCTGAAGCAGGCCGGCGCGTTCGCTGCCCACCAGCTCGACTCCGTCGACGACCGCATGATGGACTCGAACGACCTGGAGCGTGAGAAGGGCATCACGATCCTCGCCAAGAACACGGCGGTGAAGTATCACCCCAAGGACGGCGGGGACCCGATCACGATCAACATCATCGACACCCCCGGCCACGCCGACTTCGGTGGCGAGGTCGAGCGTGGTCTGTCGATGGTCGACGCGGTCGTCCTGCTCGTCGACGCCTCCGAGGGCCCGCTCCCGCAGACCCGCTTCGTGCTGCGCAAGGCGCTCCAGCAGCGTCTGCCCGTGATCCTCTGCATCAACAAGACGGACCGTCCGGACTCCCGGATCGACGAGGTCGTCAACGAGACCTACGACCTCTTCCTCGACCTGGACGCGGACGAGGAGCAGATCGAGTTCCCGATCGTCTACGCCTGCGGCCGTGACGGCATCGCCTCGCTGACCAAGCCGGAGAACGGCACGGTCCCGGCGGACTCCACCAGCCTGGAGCCGTTCTTCTCCACGATCCTGGAGCACGTCCCGGCCCCGACGTACGAGGAGGACGCGCCGCTCCAGGCCCACGTCACCAACCTCGACGCGGACAACTTCCTCGGCCGTATCGCGCTGCTCCGTGTCGAGCAGGGCGAGCTGCGCAAGGGCCAGACCGTGGCGTGGATCAAGCGCGACGGCTCGATCCAGAACGTGCGCATCACCGAGCTGATGATGACCGAGGCGCTCACCCGCAAGCCCGCCGAGGTCGCGGGCCCCGGTGACATCTGCGCCGTCGCCGGTATCCCCGACATCATGATCGGCGAGACCCTGGCCGACCCGGAGAACCCGGTCGCGCTGCCGCTGATCACGGTCGACGAGCCCGCGATCTCCATGACCATCGGCACCAACACCTCGCCGCTGGTCGGCCGCGGTGGCACGGGCAAGGGCGCGGACGCCAAGTCCGCCGTCAAGGACCGCAAGGTCACCGCCCGCCAGGTCAAGGACCGCCTCGACCGCGAGCTGGTCGGTAACGTCTCCCTCCGCGTGCTCGACACCGAGCGCCCGGACGCCTGGGAGGTCCAGGGCCGTGGTGAGCTGGCGCTCGCCATCCTGGTCGAGCAGATGCGCCGTGAGGGCTTCGAGCTGACCATCGGCAAGCCGCAGGTCGTCACCCAGCTCATCGACGGCAAGGTCCACGAGCCGGTCGAGCGCATGACGATCGACGTGCCCGAGGAGCACATGGGTGCGGTCACGCAGCTCATGGGCGTCCGCAAGGGCCGCATGGACAACATGTCCAACCACGGCTCCGGCTGGGTCCGCCTGGAGTTCGTCGTCCCGTCCCGCGGCCTCATCGGCTTCCGCACGGAGTTCCTGACCAACACGCGCGGCACGGGCATCGCCCACTCCATCCACGAGGGCCTCGAGCCGTGGTTCGGCACGCTGACGACCCGTAACAACGGCTCGCTCGTCGCCGACCGCTCCGGCGCCGTCACCGCGTTCGCGATGACGAACCTCCAGGAGCGCGGCGTGCTGTTCACCGACCCCGGCACCGAGGTGTACGAGGGCATGATCGTCGGCGAGAACTCGCGCTCCGACGACATGGACGTGAACATCACCAAGGAGAAGAAGCTCACGAACATGCGGTCCTCGTCGGCCGACTCGTTCGAGGCGATCGTCCCGCCGCGCAAGCTCTCCCTGGAGCAGTCCCTGGAGTTCTGCCGCGACGACGAGTGCGTCGAGGTGACCCCGGAGGCCGTGCGCATCCGCAAGGTCGTCCTCGACCAGAAGGAGCGCGGTCGCACCGCGAGCCGCGCCAAGCACGGCTGATCATCCGCGAAGGCTGATCCCCCAGCACGTGACGCCGGCCGCTCCTCGCTCCATTGCGAGGGGCGGCCGGCGCCGTTTTCGGGGTGGTCAGCTCCTGGACGGGCTGGGCGAGACCGTCGCGCCCTTCTTCAGGAAGCCCATGTCCTCGTAGACCGGGGTGCGGAAGCCGAAGGCGCCCGCGTTGACCAGGTTCTTCCGGGCGCCGACGAGCTGGGGGCGCTGGTAGAGGGGGATGGAACCGGCGGTCGCCCAGATGCGGGAGTCGGCCTTGCGGAGCAGGTCGCGCGCCTGGTCCGCGTCGAGCGTGGCGGCGGCCTGGTCGAAGAGCTGGTCGACCTGGTCGGTGCCGATCCGGGTGTAGTTCTGCTCGATGTTCACCGAGCCGTCGGCGGCCGGGGCGGGCTTGGCGTAGATCGGGCGGGCGTCGGTGGCCGGGAACGCGGTGCCGGGCCAGGAGTACAGGGCGAGGTCGAAGTCGCCGGCCGCGACGTGGTCCTTGAAGTAGCCCGCGTCCGGGACCTTGGTGAGCGTCGTGCGGATGCCGACCTTCTCCAGCATCGCGGAGATCTTCCGGGCGACGGTGTCCAGGGTCTGCGAGCCCGCGCCCGAGGGGAGCACGAAGCGCAGGTTCAGCGCCTGGCCGTCCTTGGCGAGCGGGCCGGTGACGGCGCCCGCCGGGGCCGCGGTGCCCTTCGGGGCGTAGGCCCCCGGCGCGCCGCCCTGGCCCGAGTACTGCTTGCCGTCCTGGGCGAGTTCCCGGCCGCCGTCCTCGTGGCCGTTCTTGCCGTCGGACCGCTCGCCGTCCGACTGCTTGCCGTCCGGCTTTCCGGGGTGCTTGTTGTCCTCGCCGACGACGTACTCGCCGTCCTTGCCGCCCTCGGACTCGTCCTCGACGGCCTTGGTGGCCTCGGCCCCGGCCGCCTTGTCGGGCTTCTTCTGCTCCTTGACCGGGCCGCCCGGCACCCAGCCCGCCTCCGAGAGCAGCGCCTGGGCCTCCTTGGTGTCCTGGCCGCCGAGGGCGTCGCTGCCGTCGGCGTAGTCCGGCTGCCCGGCGAGCGCGAGATGGCTGCCGACCGGTACGGCGGGCAGGCCGAGCGGGGTGAGGACGACCTTGGCCAGCTCGGTACGGTCCAGGGCGCGGGCCACGGCACGGCGGACCCGCTCGTCGGCGAGGAGACCGCTCGCGCCGTTCATGGCGAGCTGGGTGTAGGCGGGCTCCAGCGACTTGCGGACGTCGTAGGAGCGCAGCGCCTCCTGCTCGTCCAGGTAGCGGGTGATCGCCTTGCGCAGCGTCTTCTGGCCCGCGTGGACCTCCTCGGACGCCAGGCCGTGGGCGAGTGCCCAGGAGCGGAGCTTCTTCGCCGAGGTCCTGCCGCCGCCCTGGAGCGGGCTGCCCGCGCCGTTGCCGCCGTTGGCGGAGCCGATCCGCTGGGCCTCGGAGGCATCGATGTCCGCGAGGTCCACGGTGCCGTCGGCGAGCGCCGTGGTGCGGCCGGTGCGGGGCACCGCGTGCAGCACGATCCGGTCCAGCTTGGCGGGCTCGCCCCACCAGCGCGGGTTGCGGGTGAGGATCACGTCCTTGGCCGCGGTGTCGACCTTGTCGACCTTGAAGGGGCCCGCGGTGGTCGTCAGCTTGCGGCGGGCGCCGTCGTTGAAGGCGTCCGGGGTGCCCATGACGTCCTTCGGGTACAGCGGGGAGAACAGCGACTTCCAGTCGGCGTAGGGGCGGGAGAAGGTGACCCGGACCTGGAGGTCGCTCGCGCCGCGCTCGATCTTCTCGATGCGGTCGTACCCGGCGTTGCGGGCGGTCCAGAAGGCGGTGTTCCTGCCGGACAGGGCGCGCCACTGGGCGACGAAGTCGGCGGCGCCGATCTCCCGGCCGTCGCTCCAGACCGCCTGCTGGTTCAGCTTGTACAGCACGACCTGGCGGGGCTCGGTCTCGATGACCTTGGCCGACTCCAGGTAGGCCGGGTTGGCCTCGGGGGCGCCGCCCGCGTCGAGGCGGAACATCGAGGGCAGGACGGCCTGGGCGACCCGGGTGGTGCCCGCGTCGGCGTCGGCCTGGTAGGCGTTCAGGGTCTCCGGCACCGCGTCCACGGCCCACTTCAGGGTGCCGCCCTCGGCGACCTGGGTGCGGGCGGCAAGGGCGATGTCCTGCGGGGCCAGGGGACGGTCGGCCTTGTCGTCGGAGCCACATCCCGACAGGAGGGGCACCGCGAGGGCGCCCGCGGTGAGGAAGGCGACCGCGCGCATGACCGCGCGCAGGCCGACGCCGTCGTGGGACATCTGTGCTACCTCCGGGAAGCCGCGGACGTGGTGATCACTTTTGGCGGTATATGGAGCTGATCAGATCTATGGACTCACTGAAAACGACCTTGTCGTTTGATCGCGGGCGACACGTCGGGGTCGTACGACAAGCCCACCCGTGCGGCGCAACCCTCCCCGGCGCCCGTGCGCACTCCGCCGGAAAACACCGCGTCCCGCCCACTCGCGGCACCGCCCGGCCGCCCATACGCTCCGAAATGTGACCAGCACCCTGGGCCGCCCCCGGCACGCCACGGCGCACCTGCGCCTGCGTGTGGTCCACGTCCTGACGGGCGGGACGACGGCGGCGGTCTGGCTCCTGCTCCCGGCCACGGCGCACGCGCCCGGACATCCCGTCGCGGCCCCGTCCGCGGTGTCCACGCCGGCCGTGTCCACGACCGCCCTCGCGCGTACGGACACCGCCCCCGCCGGGACCACCCGTACGGCCGTCGGCTTCGGGGCGGCGGAGCAGGACGGGTCGGCCGTCGACCTCGCCCTGCCGCTGGTCGTGGCCGTCGCCGCCGTGCTGGCCGCCGGGTACGGCTATGTACGGCGGACCCGCCGGGTGCGGACCCGTACGACCCCGGCACCGGCGCCCTCGGCCCCGCCCGCGCCGGGCACCGGCGGCACCGAGCGGCAGGCGCGGGAGGCCCTGATACGCGCCGACGACTGCGTACGGGCCTCGGCGGAGGAGCTGTCGTACGTCTCGGAGGCGGAGGGCGGACCGGCCCGCGAGGCGCTGCGCGCCGCCGAGGCGGAGCTGGCGGCCGCGTTCGCGATCTTCGGACGCTGGGCGGAGGGCGTACCCGAGGACGCGCACGCCCGGCGGCAGGCCCTGGTCGGCGTGGTCGGCCGGTGCGAGGAGGCAGGGCGGCGCCTGGACGCGGAGGCGGCCGCTCTGGACCGGCTGCGGGGACCGGCGGGCGGTCCGGCCCTCGGGGTCGCGGAGCGGCGGTTCCGGGAGCTGACCGCGCGGGCGGCGGCCGCACAGGGCACGGTGGCGGCGCTGCGGGAGCGGTACGGGGTGCGGGCCGACCGGTACACCGAAGTGGCCCTGGACCGGCTGGTGTTCGCGACCGCCCGGCTCAACGAGGCTCGTCGCGCCGTCGATTCGGGCGCCGACCGGGAGGCGGCCCGTCAACTCCGCGCCGCGGAGGCCGCGATATCCCAGGCGGGCATCCAGATCGACGGTGTGGAACGGCTCGCCGACCGGCTCGCCGAGGCGACCGTGCTGGTCCCGGCCGCCCTCGCCGCCGCCGAGGAGGACCTGGCCGCGGCCCGCGAACAGGGCGCGGCACCCGTACGGGGCGACGAGGTCCTGGCCGCCGTACGCGAGGCCCCGCGGCCGTACGACCCGCTGGACGCGCTGCGCCGGATCACGGGGGCCGTGCGGCGGCCGGGGGAAGCGCGGGCGGAGGTGCTGCACGAGGCCGCGCGTCTCGTGGCCGAGGCCGCCGCAGACGAGGCGGCGGACTGCATCGCCGTACGCCGGGGCGTCGTCGGCGCCGATGCCCGCACCCTGCTCGCGGCGGCACGGCAGGCACTGGCGGCGACGGACCGGCGGGCCGAGCACGACGCCGAGGCGGACGTCCTGGCCCGGCGCGCGCTGGAGTCGGCCGAGGCGGACGTGCGCGCGCACCCGGCCCCGTACGCCGACGAGCCCGGGCATCCCGCAGGTCTCGCCGGTGCCGTCCTCGGCGGGGTGCTGCTCGGCGAGGAGCCGGACGGCGGGCCGCCGGTGAGCTTCGGCGGCCCCGCGACCCGGGACCGGCTCCGGCTGCCCCGGCCGGCCTGACCCGAGTCGACAGGCCCCTGGTCAGAACAGGCTCAGCAACGCCTCCGCCGGGTCCGTCAGCGTGCTCTCGGCGCCGGGCAGCGGGAGTTCGAACCACACCGTCTTGCCGCGCGGGGTACGGCGCGAGCCCCAGGCCGCACTGAGCAGTCCGACCAGCTGCAGTCCCCGGCCGCCCTCGTCGGTGTCGCGGGCGCGCCTGCGGCGGGGCTGGACGAGTCCCGCGTCCCACACCTCGCAGACCAGGGTGCGGTCGAGCAGCAGCCGCAGTCTGATCTCGCCCTCGCCGTACCGCAGGGCGTTGGTGACCAGCTCACTGACCAGCAGCTCCGTCGTGTCGACCAGGGGCTCCAGGTCCCAGGCGAGCAGCTGGGCGCGGGCGTACTCGCGGGCGCGGCCCACGCTGCGCGGCTCGCGCGGCAGGGTCCAGTCGCCGACCGAGTCGGCGGGCAGGCCCTGGACGCGGGCCAGGAGCAGCGCGATGTCGTCCTCGCCGTGCCGGGTGTCCAGGCTGCTCAGGACGTGGTCGCACACGTCCTCCAGCGGCTGGGCCGGGTCGGTGAGCGCCCCCACGAACGCCTGCAGCCCCTCGTCCAGCGGGTGGTCGCGGGACTCGACCAGGCCGTCGGTGTAGAGCGCGAGCAGGGCGCCCTCGGGGAGGTCGACCTCGACCTCCTCGAAGGGCTCGCCGCCGACGCCCAGCGGCATCCCGGGCGGCACGTCGAGCATCAGCGCGCTCTCACCCGGCTCCACCAGGACCGGGGGCAGATGGCCCGCGTTGGCGAAGGTGCAGCGCCGGGTGACGGAGTCGTAGACCGCGTAGATGCAGGTGGCGAGGTAGACCTCGCACAGGTCGGCGTCGCGCGGCTGGCGGGCGGCGCGGGTGGCCTGCTGGACGTTGCCGGAGGTGCCGAGACCGCGCGCGATCTCGTCCAACGCCGAGAGGACCTCGGCCGGTTCGAGGTCGAGCAGGGCCAGGGTGCGGACGGCGGTGCGCAGTTCACCCATCGCGACGGCCGCGCGCAGTCCGCGTCCCATCACGTCGCCGACCACCAACGCGGTGCGGTGGCCGGGCAGTTCGATGACGTCGAACCAGTCGCCGCCGACCTCGGTGGCCGCGTTGCCGGGCAGATAGCGGCAGGCGATGTCGAGTCCGGACGCCTCGGGGTCGTCGGGCGGGAGCAGGGACCGCTGGAGTATCAGGGCGCGTTCGTGCTCGCGGCGGTACAGGCGCGCGTTGTCCATGCAGACGGCGGCGCGCGCGGCGAGTTCGACGGCGAGGTCCCGGTCGCGGTCCCCGAAGGGCTCGCTGCCCTTGGTGCGGGCGAACTGCACGATCCCGACCACGGTGTCGTGCGCGACCATCGGCACGGCCAGCGTGGACTGCACGAGCCCGCCCTCCTCGGCGGGCACGCGCTGCGGGCGGGCGGTGCGCAGGGCGTCCGCGCAGGCCGAGTTGAACGGGAAGCGGTGGACCGAGCCGACCTCGACCGGTTCGCCCGAGTCGCCGAAGGGCACGTCGGACACGGCGCTGGCGAAGGCGACCCGGCGCAGTTCGGCGCTGCCGTCGGCCAGGCCCGGCGGAGTCTCGTCGCCGGTGAGCAGGCCCTGACAGAGGTCGACGGTGGCCAGGTCGCAGAAGCCGGGGACGACCACGTCGAGCAGTTCGCGCGCGGTGGTCTCCAGGTCGAGGCTGTTGCCGATGCGGGCACCGGCCTCGTTGAGCAGGGCGAGGTTGCGCCGGGCGGCGGCGGCCTCGCGGGCGGCGGCGCGACGGGCGGTGATGTCGGTGCCGAGCCAGGCGACACCGATGGGGCGCCCGCTGCCGCTGTGCACGCGATAGAGGTTGATGGACCAGTGCCGCCGCTCGTCCGAGTCGGGCACGAAGCCGGTGACGTGCATGTCGGTGATGGACTCGCCCGTCTCCATCACCCGGCGCAGGGTGGCGGCGACCCGGTCGGCCTCGGCGCGCGGGAGATAGTCGTGGACTCCCTTGCCCCGGTGGTCGTCCGGGGTGCCGCCGAAGATGGACGCGAACCGCTTGTTGGCCCGGCGGACCGTCAGATCGCCGTCGATGAGCAGGAAGCCGAAGGGAGATTGGCCGAATATCGCCTGCGAGGCGGCGAGATCGGTCTCGATGCCGCGCAGGGTGCGGATGTCCACGACGACGCAGACGGCGGCGTTCTCCCCGTCGGCGGTCTTCGTGGGCATGACGTAGACCTCGGCCAGCCCCTCCTCGCCGCGGGTGCCGTCGTCCCGGTCCGGCATCCGGAAGGGGACGACGCCGGTCCACTCCCGTCCGTCCAGGATCTCGGCCATCTTGCGGTGGCCGCGGGAGTGCAGATCGGGGTCGACGAACGCCTCGATGGGGTCCATGCCGAGGGCGCGTTCGGCCGGGACGCCCAGGAGCTGTTCGGCCCGCAGACCCCACTGCTCCACCAGTCCGCCGGGGCCGATGGAGAAGGAGGCCGCCTTGATGTACTCGTAGATGGAGCCGGGCGGACTGCTCTGCCACAGGTCGGCGGACGGCGTCTCACCGCGCGCGGCGGCAGCCGCGACCTCGTTCCTCGCGCCGTCCGACGGGTCCTCGGACTCCGTGGCCTTCGCTGGTATCTCGCTCACGCGAACCGTCCCCTCCAGCTCACCGCGTCCGGCACCGGTCACCGGGGGCGGCTGCCCGCAGTATCCAGCACTACGGCGCCGTAGGACACGGTGTTCACGATCACAGCTCGGTGCGGGTGAGTTCCGGACCGCGCCGCGACAACACTTCCACTCTTCTAACCAGGGAACACGTCCTCGAATCACCCACGCGGGCACGCGTCGTCGGCCGGGTGTCCGGCGCCACCGGCGCACGGCGCGGCGCGCCCCCGGTTCACCCCGGCAGCGTGAGTTCGAACCAGACGGTCTTGCCGGTGCCGCCGAGGCGGGTGCCCCAGCGGTGCGAGGCGCCCGCGACCAGTTGCAGCCCGCGGCCGCTCTCGTCCTCGGGGCGGGCGATCCGCTCGCGCGGCGGGTCGGGCAGCGGGTCGGAGACCTCGACCAGGAGGGAGCCGTCGAGTCCGGAGGGGCGCACCAGGCACAGGCCGATGGGACCGGTGGCGTGCCGCAGGGAGTTGGTCACCAGCTCGCTGACCAGCAGGGCCGTCAGCTCGGCGAGACTCTCCAGGTCCCAGTGGCGCAACTGGCCACGGACGGCGGCGCGGGCGGCGCGCACCGCGCCCGGCTCCGCGGCGAACGTCCACTCGGCGCGGTCGCCTCCGGTGTCGATCACGGATCACTTCCCAGGCCGGCGAGCCCACTCATGCCCGTTTTCATGGGGTCAATGGCGATATACCCGCATTTCGCGGGGTGGTATCGCAGGGGTGGGCGCACTGTGGCACGAACGGCGTATCCGGAGCGGGGCGCACGCCGGAGCTCCGCCCCTCCTCAGCCGTCGGTGGACGCCGTGCTTCCGTGCGCGGCCGGGGCGCCGAGCCGGGCGGCGAGTTCGCGGACCGCCGGGACGTCCTGATCCAGCCAGGGCACCTCCCAGAGACGGTCGGGGGTGAGCCAGCGCAGTTCGTCGTGGTCCTGGAGGGGGCTCGGTCCCGCCGAGCCGGGGCGCAGCCGCGCCGTCCACACGTGCAGGACATAAGGGGGTTTCAGGGGCCATTGCCCCGGGAGGCGTTCGACCGCGTCGGCGTCGACGCCCAGCTCCTCGCGCAGTTCGCGCACGAGCGCCTCGTCGGGCCGCTCGCCGGGCTCGACCTTGCCGCCGGGCAGCTCCCAGCGCCCGGCCAGTTCGGGGGGCGCGCTACGGCGCGCGGCGAGCAGCCGCCCCTCGTCGAGCAGGGCGGCGCCCACCACGATCCGTGCGTTCATGAAGTGGAGCCTACGGGAGCGCGTCCGGCGTCGGCCGCGGGAGCGCCCGGTGCCGGAGGACCTCCGGGGCTCAGTTGCGGGTGGCTTCCCCGCTGTGGTCGATGTGCTCGACCCAGTAGAGCTGTTTGTGGCCGTGCCCGTCGAGGCTGTCGGCGATCCGCTCGGCCTCGGCCCGTGTGGCGTACCGGCCGACCCGATAGGTGTTGCCGTTGTCGTCCTGCCGTATCACGATCCAGGGCAGGACGATCGCACCCTCATTCATCGCCCCCACCGCTCCCCTTCGCACCGCCCCACCCGCTTCCGGTCCCGGGCTCCCGACGCACCCCGCCTAAGGAAACCGCAATACGCATATGCCCGAGCGTACGCCCAACCTTCACCCTGCGAATACGGCTTTTCACGAAGAGGTATGCAACCGGCCAGAACGCATGGGGGCGCACACGAGTGAACGCGCCCGGTCGGCGCGGAAGTGCCGCAGCACGCGGGGTAGGCGAACAGACCTTCGATCACCTGGGGAAACGGCCGGAACGCGGCGCACGGAAGCACCGGGGGCGAGGAGCCGGCCGACAGGGTCCGACCCCCAGGGGGCGCATCGAGTGTGCGCTACCTCACGGGCAGGTGGTACGCGACCTGGTACCGATCGGCCGGAATCACCACGTCGGCGGTCT
The DNA here is from genome assembly GCF_040638245.1 of Streptomyces sp. NPDC026659. Lineage (NCBI taxonomy): Bacteria > Bacillati > Actinomycetota > Actinomycetes > Kitasatosporales > Streptomycetaceae > Streptomyces > Streptomyces sp. NPDC026659. The sequence goes on from NZ_JBEZXY010000002.1 coordinate 353,378, forward strand.
CCACCGGACGGCCCGAGGCGTAATACGTCCGCCGTACGACGATGACCACATGACCGGGCACACCACCGAGCAGCTGGAGCTCCTCGGCGAGGCCGGGGCGGGCGCCGACCTCCTCGGTGACGTTGTCCACGATGATGTCGATGGCGCGCATCCGCTCGACCACGCCCATCCCGCCGAGCGGCCCCTCCTCGGGCAGCATCACCGGCGTACGGCCCGTGACCGCGAGCGACTCCCAGGAGGTGGAGAGCATCATCGGCTCCCCCGCCTCCCGGAACAGGTACTTGGTGCGCATGACCCGCTCGCCGCACGGGATGCCGAGCCGCTCGGCGACGGCGGCGACGGCCTCGGTCTGCTCGCTGCTCGACTCCCAGGTGCCGCGCGCCGTCGCGTCGGCCTGCTCCTGCCGGAAGGGCGTGGCGCCGCCCGCCGGGCGGTACCCCGAGCGGGACACGCGCCGGGGCACGGGCTGCTCGCGCACATAGGTGCCGGAGCCGGAGCGGCCCTCGACCAGCCCCTCGGCCATGAGCACCTTGCGGGCCTCCAGCGCGACCGTGTCCGAGACGCCGTACTCCTCGCGGATGCGGGCCTGGGACGGGAGGCGGGTGTGGGGCGGCAGTGAACCGTCGACGATCTTCTTGCGGAGATCTCCCGCGACGCGCAGATACGCCGGCTGCTCACCGAAAGTCACTGGCCGCTCCCATCAGGTTGTACAGACAGCAACAGCGTGGCAACCCTGGGTTGTGCCGTGCAAGCAAAGGCCAGAGAATCACTCGAAGTGATGACGTGGTGTCGGGGAGAGCCGCACCCAGGGGCTTTCCCGCCCCGGCCCCCGCCATGACTCCGCTATGACTCCCCGCTCCGGCGACGATCACACCTCCGGAGCCGTACCCGGCCGTCGCGCCGGGCGCGTCGGGGCGTGCACGGCGGGTGTCCGGGCGGGTGTCGAGGCGGGTCTCGGGACGGTCCCGGGGCGGGCGCAAGCGGACGTACCGGACTCCGCTCCGGGGCACAGACCGGACAGGTACGGTGCTCCTGGGGCGGACCGCCCCGGAACGCGGCGGCGAGGACCCTGACCGGCAGGGGCGGAGTGGGGGCACGGCAGTGGGCGGAGCGGCAGTGGAGGGCACCGGCGTGGGCTCATGGACCGGGAGCGACACGGTACGCGCGGTGAACGGGCTGACCGCGAGATGGGCGTGGGAGGCCCCGGCGGACGGCACGGTGTTCTCGGCGGCCGGGGCGTGGCCCCTGCTGGCCTTCCTCGCGGACGGCGCGGGCGGCCCGGCGCGGGCCGAACTGGCCCAGGCCCTCGGGGTGCCCGCCGAGCACGCGGCGGCGGCCGCGCGGGGACTGCTGACCGCGCTGGACTCCGTCTCCGGCCTGGACGCGGCGGTCGGCCTGTGGGCGCACCAGAGCCTGCGGTTCCGCGAGGAGTGGCGCGGAGCCCTGCCGGTGGGCAGCCACGGGGTGTTCGGGGACGACCTGCTCACCGCGCAGGAACGGCTGGACGCGTGGGCGGTCGAGCGGACCGGCGGCCTGGTCGAGCGCATGCCGGTGACGCTGACGCGTGACGCGCGGATGGTGCTGGCGAGCGCGCTCTCCCTGCGTACGACCTGGCGGCAGCCCTTCACCGATACGATGCTGGCCCCGGAGTCCGGCCCCTGGCAGGGCCGCAGGCTGCGCGGGCTGCACCGCAGGAGCGTCCGCCCCGACCGGGTGGGCGTCGCGGGCGCGCCGGAGGGCTTCGTCACGACCCTGACCGTGCCCGGGGACAACGGCATCGACGTCCATCTGGTGCTCGGCGAGGAGCGCATGACGCCGGGCCAGGTCCTCTCGGCGGGCGTCGGCGTGGTGGAGCGCACGGTCGCGGTCACGGCCGGGGGCGCGCTGCCGTTCGGCCACGTCGGCCCGGGGCTGCACATCGAGTCCCAGCCCGCGGTCCGGCCCGAGCCGATCGCCCTGGACGTGCGGACGGTGGCGTACGAGGTGCGCACCGACCACAACCTCCTCGCCCTGCCCGCCCTGTTCGGCCTCACCACGGCGGTGCGGACCCCGGGCTCCCACTTCCCCGGCATCAGCGACGCCCCCCTCGCCATCGGCGACGCCCGCCAGTCGGCCGTAGCCCAGTTCGGCGCCCTCGGCTTCCGCGCGGGCGCGGTGACGGCGGTGATGGCGGTCCCGGGCGGCGTACCCGAGTACCGCTACGAGACGACAGTGGTCCGCGCGACCTTCGACCGCCCCTTCGCCTTCCTCGCCGTCCACCGCGAGAGCCGGCTGATCCTTACGGCGGGGTGGGTTACGGAGCCGGTGCCTTATCAGGGGAGGTGAAAGCGGTTGCGGCGGCCGGTTCGGGGCCGTGGCGGGCGGACTGCCGAGGACGGGGCTCGCCGTTGACGCGCCGCGTCTCCTCCCAGCCCCCGGCGCGCGGAGGAAGGATTCCGTTCGGCAGGCATCGCGCCCCGAAGGCCGCTCACGGGTGTCCCGCTGACTCCTTGCGGACCACTCCGAGCCGCGCCTGTTCCTCCTCGACGATCCGGCGTGCCAACTCGGTGTCCGACACGTCGACCGCGTCCGGCGTGGATTCGGCCACGGCGCTGCGGCGGGCGTAGGCGTCGAACAGGCGGGTCTTGTCCTCCAGCATCCTCACCATGCGTTCGTCCACGCCCCCGGTGGCCAGGAGGCGGTGCACGCGCACGGGCCTGACCTGGCCCATACGGTGGGCGCGGGCCACCGCCTGGTGCTCGATGGTCGGTTTGATCTGGGGTTCGCAGATGACGACGACGGAAGCGGCCTGGATGTTGAGGCCCACGCCCGCCGCCTGGATCTGTGCGAGGAGCACCGCGGGGCCCGCCTCGGCAGCGAAGTCGTCGACGATCCGCTGCCGCCGCTCGGCCGCCACGCTCCCGGTGAGCGGGCCGAAGACCGCGGTGCTGCCGCCGGTTCCGGCCGCGAGCGCTTCCCGCACCACGCCCAGTACGTCTCTGAAATTGGAGAAGACCACCGTCTTCTGCCCGTTGACGGCCGCCTCCTGGACGATCTCCCGGAGCCGTTCCAGCTTGGCCGACTTCTCGGGGCGCGCGTACGCGGCCCTCCGCATCGCCATGAAGTTGCCCGCGCGGACGGCTTCGCGGTACGCCTCCTCGTCGGACGCGCTCAGTTCCTCCCACTCGTCGGTCCGCTGGAGACTGGGAAGTTCGGTCAGTACGTCTTCCTGGTTGCGTCGCAGATAGACCGGGGCCACCGCCTTACGGAAGGCGACCGAACCCGCCGGCGCGTCGCCCTCGCCCAGGGAGTCCGCGACAGCGCCGTCGAGCATCCGGACCAGGTTGCGGAACTCGACGACCCTGTTCTCCATCGGGGTTCCGGTCATGAAGAGGGTGCGCCCGCACCGCTCCGCCCAGCCGGCCACCGCCTGGGACCGCTTGGCGTTCGGATTCTTCACGGAGTGCGCCTCGTCGACGACGAACAGCCCGACCTCCCCGCCGTCCCACACCGGGAAACCCCGAAGGGAGTCGAACGTGGTCACCGCGACCCCACCCCGCTCCTTCCAGTCGGCGAACGCGTACTGCCGGTCGGGACCGTGCAGCGGTACGACACGCAGCGCGCTGCGGGCCTCGATCTCCCGCGTCCAGTTCACGAGGACGCTCGCCGGACAGACGATCATGAAGTGACTCGCCCCCTCGGCGGCCAGGTGCGCCAGTACGGCGATCGCCTGGATGGTCTTCCCGAGACCCATCTCGTCGCCGAGTATCACCCTGTGCTGGGCGAGCGCGAACCGTGCGCCGAACGCCTGGTAACCGCGCAGGGAGACCCGCCGGTGCGTGTCGTCGAGGGGCTGCACCCGCACCCGCTCGGCGACCTCGTCCGGCAGGAACCCCTCGACGGCGGCCACGTCGGGACGCCGTCCGGAGATCTCCGCCAACAGGCTGTAGTACTCGGCGGACCGGAGTTCGAAGTCCACCCAGGCCGCGATGTCGGACGAGGGCCCCCGGAGCAGGTCCACCGACGCCTGGGCCAGCAGCTCGGGCAGCCCCGCCCGCTCCGTCTCGTCCACCAGCGACTGGAGCGCGGTGACCGCCGCCAACGCGCGGGCCTTCTTCTCCCGGCCCGCCAGAAGCATCCGGAGCCGACCGGTGACGAGCCGGGCATCATCGAGCAACGGCCCCACCCGCCCCGACAGTTCAACGGCCCTGTCGACCGCGCGACGGGCGTCCGGTCCGGCCTCCACCAGCACGTGCAGGGCCACGACGAGCGCGGTCGTGCTCGGTTCCGGCCGGTCCACGTCGAGGTGGACACCCACCGTCTCGTACACGGCCTCGGAGAGCCGGCGGGCGGCGGCGAGCATCTGGTCGACGGTGTGCTGCCCGACGCCGGGAATCTGACGCAACCGGTAGGGGCCCGCCTCCAGGACGCTGCCCACGGTGCGCAGTCCGCCCTTCTCGACGCTCCCCACCCGCAGCCGTCCCTCGGTGACGTCCTGCAGACGGACGACGGGAATGGCGTCGAGTTCCCGCTTCACCGCCGCGTCCTGAATCGGCTTCAGCGCCGCCCGCACGGCCTCCACGGCCCGGCCATGGTCATCGACCACGGCCCGCGCCGCCTCGAACAGCCGCGTCCCCCTCGCGACGACGTCCCGCTCCCCACGCCCCACGTTCCCCCGCCCTCTTCACATGTGCCGGCATTCTCCCACCGAGACGGAGAAGTCCATGGCACGGTGACGGGGCTTGCGACGAGACTGCCCAGGTGAGCGACTCGACCGCTGCTACGTGAAGTCCGCGTACGCCATGTATTGGCCGCAGGTACGGCACTTGAAGAGATAGCCGGTGGGCTGACCGTCCTTGTCCAGAGCACCGAGCCGGCTGTCGACGTCCTCGGCCGACCACCCCCACGCCCCGGCCTCGCCCCGCAGCCCCTCCCTGGCCTCCGGGAACGCGGCCAGCTCCGCCGCTCCCGCCGCCCCCATGAACGCCGCACCATCACCGCAGTGAAAGAACCACCGCGGGTCCTGCCAGGACGAGAAGCCCGGCGTACACGCGTCGACGGCCATCACGACCTCGAGCGGGACATCGTCCCCGACCGGATCACCGATGAAATGCGCGTCGTACCTCGCGGCCGCGCTGCCATCCGCGATGCACCACGGGCACAGCCGGTCGGAGAGTTCCTCCACCGCGTATGCCGGTCACGCTACCTGCGCGCAGGAAGGCCACGTCGGTCCACTGGCTCCGCCCGAAGGTCCGTAAGGGATCTGGAGCTTGGTGTAATGGCAGGTGAGGTCGAGCGTCGGGAAGCGGCGCGGATCGGTGTGCGGACGGGGACGGGCGTGGAGACGTGGCAGAACTCCGGGGTGCTGTGAAGGGGCCGGCACGGTTGGACTGGGAGCTGATGCCACTGGACGGCGTAGGCCCGCTGTGGTTCGGCATGCGCATCAACGAGGTTGCCGAGGCGCTGCCGGGCATGACCGAGCTGCGCCGGTTCCAGGCCGCCCCCTCGTTTCCGGAGACGCTCGGCGTGGAGTTCGGCACGACAGAGCCTGCCGTGCATACCTACTTCGTCGACGGACGGCTGTTCTGCGTCTCGGCCGACGCGATCCACGGACCCCAGGTGCTGCTCTGGGGCCGGGAGTTGACCGCCTGCGTCCCGGCCGATCTGGAACGGTTCCTCTCGCACGCCCACAACTGTGGGGTGCTCGCTGTGTCCTACGGCCCACGGGGGAACCCCGGAGCCAACGGGATCGGCCTGGTGCTACGGGTGCAGGAGGTCACCGGCGGCTTGGCGACCCGGCCGGTCATGGTGGGCCGCGCCTGGGCCGACCGGTGCACCGACGACTGGGAGGGCGCGATCCCGGAATCCGAATGGGTGGGCCGTCAGTGGCCCCATCCAGACGAAACGGGGGCCTGAACCGTGCCCGGCCACTTCGGCGCCTGCCACCGGCATGGCCGCCAATACGTCCGCCGGTACGTCCGCCACTACGTCCGCCCCGCGTCATGACCACCCACATCGAGAGCCTCGTCCAGCAGCTCGACGCCGAGTCCAGCAAGTCCTACGACGCCCGCGCCGAGCTGATCCACATCGGGTCCGCCGCCACCCCGGCCATCCTCGCCGCCCTGGACTCCCTCGGGAGCTTCGGGCAGCTGACCGCCATCGAGGTCTTCGAGGAGGTCGCCGACCCCCGCTGCGGCCCCGCCCTGATCACCCTGCTCGGCGGCGACAACCCCACCGTCCGCCAGTGGGCGGCCTCGGCCCTGGCGAGTCTGGAGATCGAGGACGCTGTGGAGCCCCTGCGCCGCGCCTACCGAGCCTGCCGGGAGCGGCGGACTCCGCCCGACGAGTCCGAACCCGTGGCCATCCGCTGGGCCTTGACCGACCTCGGCGCCCGCAACCCCGTCGTCCCCTCCCTGACCGCCCGACTGCAAGCCGGTACTGGACCGGACAGCCCCGGCTGGCCCTCGGCCCACTTCCCGGAGATCGTCAACGACCTGGCCGACCACTCCCAAGTAATCCTCCACTCCCAGTTCTGGCGAGTGGACGCCGGTCACACGTACGGCGTCTCCGGCACCGCCCCGGACTGGGAACTCGACTGGACCGCGCCCTGGGAGCACCTGGTCGAGGAGTCACGCACCTGGTCCCTGCTGGAAGCCTCCGAAGCGCCCGTCGGCGACAACATCTTCGTCGCTCCCACCTGGATCGACCGTATCGACCTGTACCCGGAGAGGTGACCGATGCCATCCCAACGCCCCGACGAAGTCGGCTACGGCCATGTGGTCGAGAGCTACGTGACGAGGATGTACGGCGGCCTCCCGCGCTACCTCGTACTGAACGGCGGGCGGTTCCTGGGCCCCCGGTGGTGGCACACCACCCGCTTCACCCGACACCTGCTCAGTGACGCCGCCGCGATCACCGACGAGGAACTGGAAGCCCTCCTCGGGTACGAATGGCGGTCACGTCTCACCGCCGCCTGGCTGATCGGCGTCGACCGGCGGGCACGTTTCCGCGAGCGCCTCGGCGATCTCCTCCTCGCCAGCGAGGTCTGCTACTCCGGCAGCGCCTACTGCTTCGCCCTGGCCCGCCTCGGCACCCACGCGGACGCCGAGATCCTCACCGCCTACCTCGACCGCTACCTACCCCGCACCGACCTCCACTACGACCAGCCCGCGGCCCTCGGCGCCCTCCTCCGCCTCGACGCCCTCCTCGGCACCCACCACGCCGACCGCTTCACCCAGCCCGACGGCCTCTGGGACCAGTGGGTCAACGCACTGATCCACCCCAGCAACCACCCCGACCACACCCCCGCCGAGCAACGCCGCTGGACCGACCTCCACTGCGATTTCGCCAACGGGTGGACCGGGCTTCGACGTTGAGGAGCGCCAAGACGCGCCCTCGGTATCACGCGCCCCGACAACCGGACGCACTGTCCGAGGGCGCTGCTGCCTTCCCGCCCATGACCGCGTCAGACACTCTGCTCCGCCGCCTCGAACAGGACCCGTCACTGGCTGATTCCCTCGCCTGGCCGGGTGACTTCGACATGGACCGCCGGATTCCCGTCGAGGAACTCGTACTCCCGTCCGGGAGACCGCTGCACCCGATAGCCGGATGCGGCGCCGGCGGCACGTACTTCCTCTGCGGGGAAACCGAAGACGCGGAACGCCCTGTCCTCTATGCCGATTCCGAGGGCCGGGCCACGCTGATCGGCGCCGACCTCGTCGAGGCCGTCACACTCATCGCCGTGCTCCCCTTCTGGCGCGACCTGGCGAAAAGCTTCTCGGTCACGGAACTCGCCTCGGACGTCCGGACCGAACACCCGGACTTCGACACCGAGCGCGACCACCTCCTGCACACCCTCGGGCTCGCCCTCATCTCCGAGGAGGAAGCCGCCACCCGCCTGCTGACCGTGGCGGCACGCACGGCCCCGGACTACGTACCGTGCGTTCCGGACGACGCGTACCTGCCGCACGAACTCATGTTTCCGGGCGACCGCATCCGGCGTCGACGCGACGCAGCCGCTCTCCCGCGGCAACCGCCTCCCGCTCACTGCACCCCATCCCGCCCCGGCCTCTCGCCATGCCCCCGCATACTGCCACCGCCAACCCCCGGCACTGGCCGGGACCTGCAGCCGTTGTGTACACATGGCACACTCGGTACCTTTGGGGGATGACGCAGCCGCTGCCCATAGAGTCCATCCGCGACGTACGCGCCCACTTGGCCGAAGTCGTCGAACGGGCCGACCGCGACGACGTGCCCACTGTCATCACCCGTCGCGGCAAGCAGGTAGCCGCCGTGGTCTCGATCGAGGTGCTGCGCAAGTATCAGGAATGGGAAGAGCGCGAGATCAACCGCATCATCGACGAGCGCATGGCGAGCCCGGCTGCGGGCGTCCCGATCGAGGACGTGATGAGGGAGACGCTGGAACGCAGTGAGTGACTACCGCGCGGTGTTCCGGCCCGAGGCCCAGGCCGAGCTGCGCAAGATCCCGCGTGACATGGCGCTTCGCATCCTGGCCAAACTGACAGAGCTGGAGAACGATCCCTTCGGCTTCAACACCACCGCACTCGTATCCCAGCCTGAGCGCCGCCGCCTACGGGTCGGCGACTACCGTGTCGTCTACACGATCGACAACGGGGAGCTGGTGGTGTGGGCCGTACACGTCGGACACCGCTCCACGGTCTACGACACGTAGCTGCTCCAGGTTCTGCGGACTGCTGCGGACAACACAACGGCCCGACCCACGTTCTCGCAGGTCAGGCCGTTTCTGCACGTCAAATCAGACGTTGAAGCGGAACTCCACCACATCCCCGTCCCGCATCACATACTCCTTGCCCTCCATCCGCGCCTTGCCCTTGGCGCGGGCCTCCGCGACCGAACCCGTTTCCACCAGGTCCTCGAAGGAGATGACCTCCGCCTTGATGAAGCCCTTCTGGAAGTCGGTGTGGATGACACCGGCGGCCTCGGGGGCGGTGGCGCCCTTCTTGATGGTCCAGGCGCGGGATTCCTTGGGGCCGGCGGTGAGGTAGGTCTGGAGGCCGAGGGTGTTGAAGCCGACGCGGGCGAGGGTGGCGAGGCCGGGCTCCTCGGCGCCGACGGACTCGAGGAGCTCGATGGCGTCCTCCTCGTCCAGCTCGGCGAGGTCGGCCTCCAGCTTGGCGTTGAGGAAGATCGCCTCGGCGGGGGCGACCAGCGCCCGCTGCTCGTTCTTGAAGTCCTCGTCCGTCAGCTCGTCCTCGTCCACGTTGAAGACGTAGAGGAAGGGCTTCGTCGTGAGGAGGTGCAGGTCGTGGAGGAGCTCCGCGCGCTCCGAACCCTGGAGGACGCCCTGGGAGAAGAGGGTGTCGCCCTTCTCCAGGATCTCCTTCGCCTCCTCGACCGCCTTCACCTTCGGCGCGACGTCCTTCTTGATCCGGGACTCCTTCTGGAGGCGCGGCAGGACCTTCTCGATGGTCTGGAGGTCGGCGAGGATCAGCTCGGTGTTGATCGTCTCGATGTCGTCCTTCGGCGAGACCTTGCCGTCGACGTGCACGACGTTCTCGTCCTTGAAGGCCCGGATGACCTGGCAGATCGCGTCGGACTCACGGATGTTCGCGAGGAACTTGTTGCCCAGGCCCTCGCCCTCGGAGGCACCGCGCACGATGCCCGCGATGTCGACGAAGTCCACCGTCGCCGGGAGGATGCGCTCCGAGCCGAAGATCGACGCCAGCTGCGCCAGGCGGCCGTCGGGGACGCCGACCACGCCGACGTTCGGCTCGATCGTGGCGAACGGGTAGTTGGCCGCCAGCACGTCGTTCTTGGTCAGGGCGTTGAAAAGGGTCGACTTGCCGACATTGGGCAGGCCGACGATTCCGATCGTGAGCGACACGTTGCGACTTCCCGTTGATGAGTGGGCCAGGGGCGGGGGCTGCCAGGGGCCAGGTGACACCGGCCGATCCACCAGTCTACGGCGTCCGGGGCCGGCGCCCTCGCGGGAGCCGGGCCCACCCCTTTACCTCAGCCCGCTCGTCCCCGCGCACCTCGGTCCGCCCCTCCCGCTCGGGCGTCTTCGGCGTGTCTCAGGTGCGATTCGGCACATAAACAGACCTAAGTTGGTCCAGTGGAGCAATACAGAACGCGATCCCCGCACGACGGACCGCGACGCGGCACCCCGCCGCCCGCGCATCTGCCACCGCCCGCGCATCTGCCGCCGCAGGCACGGCGGCCGCCGGCCGGGGCCGAACGGGGGCCCTCGCGCCAGTCCGCCACACCTCGCGCCCCGCGCGTACGGCCGTCCCAGCCGACCGCCCCGGCTCGCCGCGGGCTGCCGGGGCCCCGGCTCACCGGCCTCGGCGGCGGCCTCTTCTGCACGCTGGCGATGTATCTGCTCGGCTGGCTGGACCTGCTGCTGTTCGACGCGTCCCTGACCGGGTACGGCGTGCTGTTCCTGCCCGTCTGCGTGCTGACGGCGCTGTGGGTGCGCGGCGGCGATCTGCTGACCGCGCCCGTGGTCGTGCCGATCGCCTTCGGCGTGGGGCTCTTCCCGCTCACCGACGGCGGCGCGGGGCTGCTCGCCCGGCTGATGGGGCTGTTCACCGGCCTCGCCACCCAGGCGGCGTGGCTCTACGGCGGCACGCTGATCGCCGGGGTGATCGTGCTCGTACGACGGGTGCGGTGGGTACGGGAGCGGCGGCGCCGGGCCGCCACCGACCTCGGGGCGACGCCGGGCCGGAACCCTCGCTGACCACCGGCCCGGCGTCGAAACCCCTACCGCACCCCTACCGCACCCCTACTGCTCCGACTGCGCCGCCCGCATCGCCGCGCCCACGATCCCCGCGTTGTTCTGCAGCTGGGCCGGGACGATCTCGGCCTTGATGCCCTTGATGTGCGGCAGGAACTTCTCGGCCTTGCGGCTGACGCCGCCGCCGATGATGAACAGGTTGGGCGAGAAGAGCATCTCCAGGTGGGCCAGGTACTTCTGCACCCGCCGTGCCCAGTGCTCCCAGCTCAGCTCGCCGTCCTCCTTGGCCTTGCTGGACGCCTTCTTCTCGGCGTCGTGGCCGTTCAGCTCCAGGTGGCCCAGCTCCGTGTTGGCGACCAGCACGCCGTCGCTGAAGACCGCGCTGCCGATGCCGGTGCCGAAGGTGAGGACGATGACCGTGCCCGTGCGGCCGCGTCCGGCGCCGAACTTCATCTCGGCCAGACCCGCCGCGTCCGCGTCGTTGACCAGGGTCACCGGGAGCCCGCCCAGCCGCTCGCTGAACAGGGCGCGGGCGTCGGTGTCGATCCAGCTCTTGTCGACGTTGGCCGCCGTCAGGACCGTCGCGCCGTCGGCGATCACTCCGGGGAAGGTCAGCCCGACCGGGCCGGTCCACCCGAAGTGGTCGATCACCTGCTTCACGCCGTCGGCGACGCCCTCGGGGGTCGCCGGGTGCGGGGTGAGCACCTTGCAGCGCTCCTGGGCGAGATCGCCCTTGTCCAGGTCCACCGGGGCACCCTTGATCCCGGAACCGCCGATGTCCACGCCGAAGATCTGCATGGCAACACGTTACGACGTACGACTGACGGTCACGCCCCGGGCATCCCCATCGGCGTACGGGACTCCCCGCACGCCGATGACCGTCACACCCCGCTGACCGTCACACCCCGGCGACCGTCACACCTCGGACGCCCCGCTGCCCCCGCGCTCCGCCATCAGCGCCGCCGCCTCGTCGCGCAGGTCGCGGCGCAGTTCCTTGGGAAGCGAGAAGGTGATGGACTCCTCGGCCGCCTTGACCAGTTCCACGTCGCCGTAGCCGCGCGCGGACAGCCACTCCAGGACCTCTTCGACGAGGACCTCGGGGACGGAGGCGCCGGAGGTGACGCCGACCGTGGTGACACCGTCGAGCCACGCCTCGTCGATCTCGCTGGCGAAGTCCACGAGGTACGCCTCGCGGGAACCGGCGAGCTTGGCGACCTCGACGAGCCGTACGGAGTTGGAGGAGTTGCGCGAGCCGACCACGATGACCAGCTCGGCCTCGGCGCCCATCTGCTTCACCGCGAGCTGGCGGTTCTGCGTGGCGTAGCAGATGTCGTCGCTCGGCGGGGAGACCAGGCCCGGGAACTTGGCCTTCAGGGCGTTGACGGTCTCCATGGTCTCGTCCACGGAGAGCGTGGTCTGGGAGAGCCAGACGATCTTGGACGGGTCGCGGACCTCGACCTTGGCGACGTCCTCGGGGCCGTCGACGAGCTGGATGTGCTCGGGGGCCTCGCCGGAGGTGCCGATGACCTCCTCGTGGCCCTCGTGGCCGATCAGGAGGATGTCGTAGTCGTCCTTGGCGTAGCGGACGGCCTCCTTGTGGACCTTGGTAACCAGGGGGCAGGTGGCGTCGATGGTGGCCAGACGCCCGCGCTGGGCCTCCTCGTGCACGGTGGGGGCGACGCCGTGGGCGGAGAACATGACGATGTTGCCCGGCGGCACCTCCTCCGTCTGCTCGACGAAGATCGCGCCCTTCTTCTCCAGGGTCTGGACGACGTACTTGTTGTGGACGATCTCGTGGCGGACGTAGATCGGGGCCCCGTACTGTTCGAGGGCCTTCTCGACGGCGATCACGGCGCGGTCCACACCGGCGCAGTAGCCCCGGGGGGCGGCGAGCAGGACACGGCGGCCAGGCGAAGCGGTCATGCGTCCCATCGTAAGGCCGGGCCCACGGCCCCGTAGATCCCCCCAGGGTGGGGTTCGGCGGACAGCTCCTTTGTCGGTGGCGGCCGTTACGCTCGCGGCATGGCTGTGAACACGTCCCCCGAAGCCCCGCTGCCCGTCGGTGACGTCTCCCGGCTGATCGGCGGCTGGATCGACCGGCTCGGCGCGGTGTGGGTCGAGGGGCAGATCACGCAGTTGTCGCGGCGTCCGGGGGCCGGGGTGGTCTTCCTGACCCTGCGCGACCCCTCGCACGACATCTCGGTCAGCGTGACGTGCTACCGCCAGGTGTTCGACGCGGTCGCGGACGTGGTCGGCGAGGGCGCGCGGGTCGTGGTGCTGGCCAAGCCGGAGTGGTACGCCCCGCGCGGGCAGCTCTCGCTGCGCGCCGCCGAGATACGGCCGGTCGGCGTGGGCGAGCTGCTGGCCCGTCTTGAGCGGCTGAAGAAGTCGCTGGCGGCCGAGGGGCTGTTCGCGGCCGACCGGAAGAAGCCGCTGCCGTTCCTGCCCCAGCTGATCGGGCTGGTCTGCGGGCGGGCCTCGGCGGCGGAGCGGGACGTGCTGGAGAACGCCCGGCACCGCTGGCCCGCCGTCCGCTTCGAGGTGCGCAATGTGCCGGTGCAGGGGGTGCACGCGGTGCCGCAGGTCGTGGGGGCGGTCAAGGAACTGGACGCGATGGACGAGGTGGACGTCATCGTCGTGGCCCGGGGCGGCGGCAGCGTGGAGGACCTGCTGCCGTTCTCCGACGAGGAGCTGGTGCGGGCGGTGGCCGCGTGCCGTACGCCGGTCGTGTCCGCCATCGGGCACGAGCCGGACAGTCCGCTGCTCGACCTGGTGGCCGATCTGCGGGCCTCCACGCCGACCGACGCGGCCAAGAAGGTCGTACCGGACGTGGGCGAGGAGTTCGAGCGGGTGCGGATGCTGCGCGACCGGGGCCGGCGCTGTGTGCGGGCGGTCCTGGAGCGCGAGGAGCGGGGGCTCGCGCACGCGCTGGCCCGGCCCGCCATGGAGCAGCCGCACCGGATGCTGGACGAGCGCGCAGCTCAGGTGGACGCCCTCCTTGAGCGCGGCCGCCGCACCCTCGGCCACCTCCTGGACCGCGCCGACTCCGAGCTGACCCACACGCACGCGCGCGTGGTGGCCCTCTCCCCCGCCGCCACGCTCCGCCGGGGGTACGCGGTGCTCCAGAAGGCGGACGGCCATGTGGTGCGCGCGCCGGACGAGGTGACGGACGGCGAGGCGCTGCGGGCGCGGGTCGCGGGGGGCGAGTTCGCGGTGCGGGTGAACGCCGGTGGGGACATCGGTGGCGATGGCGATGTCAGCAGCGATGCTTAGGGTGGGCGGATGACCAGCAAGGTGGACGAGGCGCTGTCGTACGAGCAGGCGCGGGACGAGTTGATCGACGTCGTACGGCGCCTGGAGGCAGGCGGTACGACGCTGGAGGAGTCGCTGGCGCTGTGGGAGCGCGGCGAGGAGCTGGCCAAGGTGTGCCGCCGCTGGCTGGAGGGGGCGCGGGCACGGCTGGACGCGGCGCTGGCGGAGGAGGCGGAGGCCGAGGGGGACGAGTAGCGGGCCGCGCGCTTCACGGGGCGCGCACCCTTCGTTAAAGCTTTAACTTCTCTCGCGTAGGGTCGTCCCGTTCAGTCGGCCCGGCACCTCGGGCCGGACGCGTATCCGAGGAAGTCACGCATGTCTCTCGTTCTCGACCCGGCCGCCCAGGACCTGCTGTTCCGCGAGGCCCGCACCGCGAACACCTTCACCGACGAGCCGGTGACCGACGAGCAGGTCCGGGCGATCTACGACCTGGTCAAGTACGGCCCGACCGCCTTCAACCAGACCCCGCTGCGCATCACCCTGGTCCGCTCCCCCGAGGCCCGCGAGCGCCTGGTGGCCCTCATGGCCGACGGCAACAAGTCCAAGACGGCCACCGCGCCGCTGGTCGCGATCCTGTCGGCGGACAACGAGTTCCACGAGGAGCTGCCGGCCCTGTTCCCGGCGTTCCCGCAGGCCAAGGACCTGTTCTTCGCCGAGCGCCCGGTGCGTGAGCGCTCCGCCGCGATGAACGCCGCGCTCCAGGCCGCCTACTTCCTCGTCGGCGTCCGCGCGGCCGGCCTGGCGGCGGGCCCGATGACCGGCTTCGACTTCGAGGGCGTCCGCAAGGAGTTCCTGGACGACGACCACACGCCGCTGATGGTCGTGAACATCGGCCACCCGGGCCCGGACGCCTGGTACCCGCGCTCGCCGCGCCTGGCGTACGACGACGTCGTCACGACCGTCTGAGCCGCCGCACCGCGCGTCGCACGACGAAGGGGCCCCGGATTCCGTCCGGGGCCCCTTCGCTGCTTCGCCGCTACTTCGCCGTCTTCATCTCCAGCGCGGCCGCCATCGTGGCCAGCCGGTCGAAGGACGCGGTGCCCGCGACCACGGTCGTGGAGCCGGGGGTGCCCTCCAGGACCAGGCCGTCGTAGCGGCCTCCGGTGTACCGGGTCCAGGTGCGGCCGTCGATGCGCTCGGTCTCCTTGGTCGCCTTGGCGCCCTGGGTCGCCTGGTCGATGAAGTCGGCGCGCTTGCCGGCGGACTGCTCCACCTGCACGTACTGGCCGCCGGGAGCCTGGAAGCCTAGGTGCCAGCGGTCGGAATCGTCGCCCTGGAAGCGTACGGAGGTCGCTTTCCAGGTACTCGGGAGTCCCACGGGGGCGGCCAACGGGTAGCTCGCCGCACGGCGCGCACCGGCCGTCTCCACCGTGTAGTCGACCCGCTTGAGGTCGGGAGCGTGATCGTCGTGCGGGACGAAGACGTAGACGACCGCCGCCGCGAGACCGATGAGGACCAAGGAAAGGATCATGTCCTTGGCCGTCTTCTGCTTGCCGTTCGTTCCTGCCACGTCCCCTATGGTCGCAGGTACCCCCGCGCGCTCATCCGTGGGGCCCCCTGCTCATTTTGTCGGCCTGGCGTTAGAGTCGGGAATCGAACCCTCATCCGGCCGTCGTCGTATCAGAAAGGTGCGCTCCGATGACCGAGCATCATCTGCCGTCCGAACTCGATGTCCCCTCCGAAGCTCCCGACCGCAACCTCGCCCTGGAACTGGTCCGCGTGACCGAAGCCGCCGCGATGGCCGCAGGGCGGTGGGTCGGGCGGGACGACAAGAACGGCGCCGACGGTGCCGCGGTACGTGCCATGCGGACCCTCGTCTCCACCGTCTCGATGAACGGCGTCGTCGTCATCGGCGAGGGCGAGAAGGACGAAGCGCCCATGCTGTTCAACGGGGAACGGGTGGGTGACGGCACCGGACCCGAGGTCGACATCGCCGTCGACCCGATCGACGGGACCAGGCTGACCGCCAAGGGCATGCCGAACGCGATCGCGGTGCTGGCCGCCGCCGAGCGCGGCGCCATGTTCGACCCGTCCGCCGTGTTCTACATGGACAAACTTGTCACCGGCCCCGAGGCCGCCGACTTCGTGGACATCAACGCGCCCGTGGCGGTCAACATCCGCCGGGTCGCCAAGGCCAAGGGGTGCGCGCCCGAGGACGTCACTGTGGTCGTGCTGGACCGGCCCCGCCACGAGGAGCTGGTCAGGGAGATCCGGGAGACCGGTGCGCGGATCAAGCTGATCACCGACGGCGATGTCGCGGGCTCGATCCTGGCGCTGCGCGAGGGCACCGGCATCGATCTGCTGCTCGGCATCGGAGGCACCCCCGAGGGGATCATCTCCGCCTGCGCGGTCAAGTGCCTCGGCGGGACCATCCAGGGCAAGCTGTGGCCCAAGGACGAGGCGGAGCGGGAGCGGGCGATCGCCGCCGGTCACGATCTGGACCGGGTGCTCACCACCGAGGATCTCGTCAACGGGGAGAACGTGTTCTTCGTGGCGACCGGGATCACGGACGGGGAGTTGCTGCGGGGGGTGCGGTACCGGTCGGAGACGGCCACCACCGACTCGATCGTGATGCGGTCCAAGTCGGGGACGGTGCGGAGGATCGACTCCGAGCATCGGCTGAGCAAGCTGCGGGCGTACAGCGCGGTTGATTTCGGCCGGGCGAAGTAGCTCCGCCGGTTGGACTGGGGAACTGCGGGCCGTGCATACCTGCGGGCCGGTGGGGGCTCGTCGCGCAGTTCCCCGCGCCCCTCAAAAGCAAAAACAAAAGCTTCGGTCCTCAGCCCGCTATGCGCGGTGCCGTCGTCTTCTTCAGTTCCATCTCGCGCCTGCGGCGGCGGGCCAGGACCACTCGGCGTTCGGCCGCCGTCAGGCCGCCCCAGACGCCGTAGGGCTCGGGCTGGAGGAGGGCGTGTTCGCGGCATTCGACCATGACCGGGCAGCGGGCGCAGACGCGCTTGGCGGCCTCCTCGCGGGAGAGCCGGGCGGCGGTCGGTTCCTTCGACGGGGCGAAGAACAGAGTGGCCTCGTCACGCCGGCACACCGCCTCGGTGTGCCAGGGCGCGTCCTGGTCCCTGTCCCGCTTCGGTGACCGCTGGGCCGGGACGGCGGCGACCTGCAGGGACGAACGCGGCGGTTGCAGCACGGTCTACTCCTGACGACGGCTTCGCGAGCGAGAGACGATGCAGCAAGCCCTACCCGCTGTGCGCGCGCCTATGCACTGCGTCCCCAACCCCGGGCGCGCGGCGGCCTGTTCACAACCCCTCGCGCCCGGGTGCCGGTGTGCGACATCCCCGCGGACCGCACCGGAATTCGCGACCGTCAACGGTCCAGGTGTTTGCGCAGCTTGTGGTCGACCTTGTCCTGGACCCGGTCGAGGATGTCCGCCACGAAGCGGCCGCGCTTGGGCCTGGCCTCGACGTTGCCCATGACCGCCCAGCCGTCGACGTAGATCACGGGGGCCTGGGAGTCGGTCGAGTCGCGGGTGCTGACCTCGAAGTTGCCCATCACACCGCCGCCGGTGCCACGCAGCGACACGTTCTCCGGGACGCGGATCTGGACGTCTCCGAAGACCGAGATCGCCTTGATCACCACCTGCTGGTACTCGAAGACGGCCTCGCTCAGGTCGATCTCGACGCTGCCGAAGACCGCGAACGCGTGCAACCGGCGCCCGGCGCGCCAGCGACCCCGGCGCACGGCGCTGCTGAAGACGGCGACCACGCTGGCGTCGGCGTCGGCCGGGACCGCGCCGGGTATCGGGCGGGCCGGGGCGGCGGCCGGGGCGGGCCGCTCGTGGCCGGCCGGGAGGTCCTGGATGTAGACGTCCAGCTCGCCGACCGTCTTGGTGTGCAGCACCCCCTCGACGCGCTCGGCGTGCTCCTCGGCGGTCAGCCGGCCCTCGGCCAGGGCCTCGCGGAGGATGTCGGTGACGCGGTCGCGGTCGGCGTCGGAGGCGCGCAGCTCGGACACGCGCGGCTCCGCGCCCGGGGTCTGGGCAGGCTTCTGAAGGTCCACGACGGCAGAGTACCCAAACGCGATAGATCGCGACTAGGGGGTGTGGATAAGTCGCCCATCCGCCGCGCGCACCCGGCGTGTCGCAACTGAGCCTTACCTCACAAGAGCTCCCTCCAAAAGGGGTTCTACGCTGGACAGGCTCGCCAGCGTCGGCGGGCCCCGTCCGTCGAGTGAGGAATGGGCTGAGATGCCTGAGTTCGCGTACACCGATCTGCTCCCCCAGGGAGAGGACACCACCCCGTACCGGCTGGTGACCTCCGAGGGCGTGTCCACCGTCGAGGGGCCGGACGGGCGGACGTTCCTCAAGGTGGAGCCGGAGGCGCTGCGCAAGCTGGCCGAAGAGGCGATCCACGACATCCAGCACTATCTGCGCCCGGCCCACCTCGCCCAGCTCCGCCGGATCATCGACGACCCGGAGGCGTCCGGCAACGACAAGTTCGTCGCCCTCGACCTGCTGAAGAACGCGAACATCGCGGCGGCGGGCGTGCTGCCCATGTGCCAGGACACCGGCACCGCGATCGTCATGGGCAAGCGCGGGCAGAACGTGCTGACCGAGGGCCGCGACGAGGCCGCCCTGTCCCGCGGCATCTACGACGCGTACCTGAACCTCAATCTGCGCTACTCGCAGATGGCTCCGCTCACCATGTGGGAGGAGAAGAACACCGGCTCCAACCTCCCCGCGCAGATCGAGCTGTACGCGACCGACGGCGGCGCCTACAAGTTCCTCTTCATGGCGAAGGGCGGCGGCTCGGCCAACAAGTCGTTCCTGTACCAGGAGACCAAGGCCGTCCTGAACGAGTCCTCCATGATGAAGTTCCTGGAGGAGAAGATCCGTTCGCTGGGTACGGCCGCCTGCCCGCCGTACCACCTGGCGATCGTGGTCGGCGGTACGTCCGCCGAGTTCGCCCTGAAGACCGCCAAGTACGCCTCCGCGCACTACCTGGACGAGATCCCGGCCGAGGGCTCGGAGCTGGGCCACGGCTTCCGGGACAAGGACCTGGAGGAGAAGGTCTTCGAGCTGACCCAGAAGATCGGCATCGGCGCCCAGTTCGGCGGCAAGTACTTCTGCCACGACGTGCGGGTGGTGCGCCTGCCCCGGCACGGCGCGTCCTGCCCGGTCGCCATCGCGGTTTCCTGCTCCGCCGACCGCCAGGCCGTCGCGAAGATCACCGCCGAGGGTGTGTTCCTGGAGCAGCTGGAGACGGACCCGGCGCGGTTCCTGCCGGAGACGACGGACGAGCACCTCGAGGCCGACGGTGACGTCGTCAGGATCGACCTCAACCAGCCGATGGACACGATCCTCGCCGAGCTGACCAAGTACCCGGTGAAGACCCGCCTCTCACTCACCGGTCCGCTGGTCGTGGCCCGCGACATCGCGCACGCCAAGATCAAGGAGCGGCTGGACGCGGGCGAGGAGATGCCGCAGTACCTGAAGGACCACCCGGTGTACTACGCGGGTCCGGCGAAGACCCCCGAGGGGTACGCCTCCGGTTCCTTCGGTCCGACCACCGCCGGGCGCATGGACTCCTACGTCGAGCAGTTCCAGGCGGCGGGCGGCTCCAAGGTGATGCTGGCCAAGGGGAACCGGAGCAAGCAGGTCACCGACGCGTGTGCCGCGCACGGCGGCTTCTACCTGGGCTCCATCGGCGGCCCGGCCGCGCGGCTCGCCCAGGACTGCATCAAGAAGGTCGAGGTCGTCGAGTACGAGGAGCTCGGCATGGAGGCGGTCTGGAAGATCGAGGTCGAGGACTTCCCGGCGTTCGTCGTCGTGGACGACAAGGGCAACGACTTCTTCCAGGACCCGGCGCCCGCGCCGACGTTCACGTCGATTCCGGTGCGGGGGCCTGGCCTCGGCTGAGGAACACCCTGAGCGACAACACCCTGGGGGCCGACGAAAGTCGGCCCCCAGGCCCGTTCTAGGGTGCCGACATGACCTCCCCCGCATACCTCTCCGGGCTCTTCTCCCTCGAAGGCCGCGTCGCCGTCGTGACCGGAGGGAGTTCCGGGATCGGGCGGGGGATCGCCGAGGCGCTGGCGCGGGCCGGGGCGTCGGTGGTGGTCGTGGCGCGGGGCAAGGAGGCGCTGGAGGCGACGACCGCGCAGCTGACCGCGCTCGGCTGCCGTGCCGCCTGGGTGAGTGCCGACCTCGGCGGCCGTGAGGGTGTGCGGGCGGCGGCCGACGAGGCCGTGAAGGAGTTCGGGGAGCCCGACATCCTCGTCAACTGCGCCGGGATCAACATCCGCCCCCCGCTGGGCGAGCTGACCGAGCACGAGTGGGACCTCACCCTCGCCGTGAACCTCCAGGCACCCCATCTGCTGAGCCGGCGGTTCGCGCCCGGCATGGCCGAGCGGGGCTTCGGGCGGATCATCCACGTCAGCTCCCAGCAGGCGCACCGCGCCTTCGCCCGTTCCGGGGCGTACGGCGTCTCCAAGGGCGCGCTGGAGTCGCTCGCGCGCTCGCAGGCCGAGGAGTGGTCGCCGCACGGCGTCACCTGCAACACGCTGGTGCCGGGCTTTGTGATGACGCCGCTCAACGCCCGGCTGTCGTCCGACCCGGAGACCGTACGGGCCCTGGCCGCGCGCACGCTCGTCGGGCGCAACGGGCTGGCCGAGGACTTCGCGGGCGCGGCCGTGTTCCTGGCGAGCCGGGCCTCCTCGTACGTCACCGGTCAGGCGCTGTTCGTGGACGGCGGGTTCTCGGTGCACTGAGCCCCGTTCGGATCAGGGCAGGAACATCCCACCGCCCCCGCTCGCTGTACCTGACATGAGTCACGACTACCGCATCGAACACGACTCCATGGGCGAAGTCCGCGTCCCCGCCCACGCCAAGTGGCGCGCGCAGACGCAGCGTGCCGTGGAGAACTTCCCGGTGTCCGGGCAGCGGCTGGAGCGGGCGCACATCGAGGCGCTGGCGCGGATCAAGGGGGCGGCCGCGAAGGTGAACGCGGGGCTCGGGGTGCTGGAGCCCGAGGTCGCGGAGGCGATCCAGGAGGCCGCCGGGGAGGTGGCCGAGGGGACGTGGGACGAGCAGTTCCCCGTGGACGTGTTCCAGACCGGCTCGGGCACGTCGTCCAACATGAACGCCAACGAGGTGATCGCGACCCTCGCGAGCGAGCGGCTGGGCCGGGACGTGCACCCGAACGACCACGTCAACGCCTCGCAGTCGTCCAACGACGTGTTCCCCTCCTCGATCCACATCGCCGCCACCGCCGCCGTCACCCGCGATCTGATCCCGGCACTGGAACACCTGGCCGACGCCCTCACTCGCAAGGCGGAGGAGTTCGCCGACGTGGTGAAGTCGGGGCGCACGCACCTCATGGACGCGACCCCCGTGACCCTGGGTCAGGAGTTCGGCGGATACGCGGCGCAGGTGCGGTACGGCGTCGAGCGCCTGCGTGCCTCGCTGCCCCGGCTGGCGGAGCTGCCGCTCGGCGGGACGGCCGTCGGGACCGGGATCAACACGCCTCCCGGGTTCTCCGCCGCCGTGATCGAGGAGGTCGCGCGGGCCACCGGACTGCCGCTCACCGAGGCACGCGACCACTTCGAGGCACAGGGGGCGCGCGACGGGATCGTGGAGACCAGCGGCCAGTTGCGGACCATCGCGGTCGGACTGACGAAGATCGCCAACGATCTGCGCTGGATGGCGTCGGGTCCGCGGACCGGCCTCGCCGAGATCCGGCTGCCCGATCTCCAGCCGGGCTCCTCGATCATGCCGGGCAAGGTCAACCCGGTCGTCCCGGAGGCCGTGCTGATGGTCGCGGCGCAGGTCGTCGGCAACGACGCGACCATCGCCACGGCCGGTGCGGCGGGGAACTTCGAGCTGAACGTGATGCTCCCGGTGCTGGCCAGGAACGTGCTGGAGTCGGTGCGGCTCCTCGCCAACGTCTCCCGGCTGCTCGCGGACCGCACCATCGACGGCATCACCGCCGACCGCGAACGGGCCCGCGAGTACGCCGAGTCGTCGCCCTCGGTCGTCACCCCCCTGAACAAGTACCTGGGTTACGAGGAGGCCGCGCGGATCGCCAAGCGGTCGCTGGCCGAACGGAAGACCATCCGTGAAGTGGTCCTGGAGGGCGGCTATCTGGAGCGCGGGGAGCTGACGCGGGAACAGCTCGACGAGGCGCTGGATGTCCTGCGGATGACACACCCGTAACGGGCGTCCGCCGATTTCCGCCACCGGCGCCCGACCGTGGCGGACGCCACGGCATCGGGTGCCCATGGCACCTAATATCTCTCCATGGCGGACGACGAAGCGGTGAGACGAGCGGAAACGGACACGACGACGTACTGGGCCGCGGGCACCCCGATCCTGTGGCGGTACCGGGAGAACGCCGGTGACGGCTTCCACATCGCCCGGCCCGTCACGGTCGTCCGGGACGACGCCGACCTGCTCGCGGTGTGGCTGGCGCCCGGCACCGAGTGCGTCAAACCCGTGCTGGCCGACGGCACTCCGGTCCATCTGGAGCCGCTGGAGTCCCGCTACACCAAGCCGCGCGGGGTGCGGCGGGACCGCTGGTTCGGCACCGGCGTGCTGAAGCTGGCGCGGCCCGGCGAGCCCTGGTCGGTGTGGCTGTTCTGGGATCCGGGCTGGCGGTTCAAGAACTGGTACGTCAACCTGGAGGAGCCGCTGGCCCGCTGGACGGGCGGCGTCGACTCCGAGGACCACTTCCTGGACATCTCGGTGAACCCGGACCGCAGTTGGCACTGGCGCGACGAGGACGAGTTCGCACAGGCGCAGCGCGACGGCCTGATGGACGCGGAGACCGCCGAGCGGGTGCGGGAGGCGGGCCGGCGGGCGGTCGAGGGCATCCGGGCCTGGAAAGTGCCGTACGCGGACGGCTGGCAGCACTGGCGCCCCGACCCCGCCTGGGCGGTACCGTCGCTGCCGGAGGACTGGGACCGTACGCCCGCGCACGTGTCCTCATGAGACCCTTGATGCGCCCCCGGACCACAAACGTAGGATCGTCCTCCGCAAGGGCATCGAGTAGCAACTACCGGAACACACGCCGGGCTTGACCATATGTCACCGAGGGGCGGCAGGACGTGAGCGAGGGGTACGAGAGCGGCGGCACCGTCCGGGCGAGGTACGCCCCGTGCGACGGAACCACCCCTGACCACGCGGGAAATCCGTTCCCGGGGCACGTATTGCGGGTATCGGCATGTCGGCGGCACCACACGCGCGCCTGGCGCGCGGCCCCGGACGGACGGATTCGACACGCGTGACGGAGCAGCCCACTTCCTCCTTCGAACGCCCCCAGCCGGGCGTGGACCCCGCGGACTCCCGCGGGGCGCTGCTGCGTACCCAGCCGCCACTCGGCGCGCCGGGCTTACCGGCACAGACCCGGGCGGACGGACAGTCGTCCTCCCCGGGCACCGAGCCGCGCCGAAAGCGCGGCGGCGGCAAGGGAAACAAGGGGAAGGAGCCCCCAGTCAACGGCCCCGAGCACTCCCAGCCGGCCACCACCGAGCAGGGCACCCACCGCCCCCGGCCCGCGCCGGAGGGCATTCCGGCACAGCCGGGCGCCGAGCAGGACCGGACGCCGGGCAGCCGTGAGCGCCGTACCGGACGCGGTCTGCCGCCGGGCCGGCCCATGCCCATGCGGCGCGACGGGGACCGGCTCAGGTTCGTGGGCGCGGCGACCCGGCGGATCGCGCGCGGCCTCGATCTCGACGAGATCGTGATGGGGCTGTGCCGCGCCACGGTGCCGACGTTCTCGGACGCGATCCTGGTCTATCTGCGCGACCCGCTGCCCGTCGGCGACGAGCGGCCCACCGGTCCGGTGGTGCTGCGGCTGCGGCGCAGCGACCGCGTCCCGGACGAGCGGGACACCGAGGCCCTGCTGCCCGCGCCGTACCCCGACCCGGACGGGGAGTCCCCGGGGCTCGCCGCGCTCTCCGGGCCCGCGGCGCTGACCGCCGAGCTGTGCGAGGTGCGCCCCGGCGGCGCGCTGAACGAGGTGCTGCGCGGGGTGCGTCCGGTGTTCGCGGACACGCCCGCCGCGCGCGCCGCACTGCCCGAGCTGCTCGGCGAGGAGGGCGAGGCGCTGGTGCCCGACGGGCAGCACGCGATCCTCGCGCCGCTGCGCGGACGGCGCCGGGTGATCGGCGCAGCGCTGTTCCTGCGCCGCCCGGAGCGCCTGGCATTCGAGGCGGAGGACCTGCTGGTGGCGGCGCAGCTCGCCACGCACAGCGCGCTCGGCATCGACAAGGCGGTGCTCTACGGCCGCGAGGCGTACATCGCGGACGAGTTGCAGCGCACGATGCTGCCCGAGACCCTGCCGCGCCCCACCGGTGTGCGCCTGGCCTCGCGCTATCTGCCCGCGGCGGAGACCGCGCGGGTGGGCGGCGACTGGTACGACGCGATCCCGCTGCCGGGCAGCCGCGTGGCGTTGGTCGTCGGTGACGTCATGGGGCACTCCATGACCTCGGCGGCGATCATGGGCCAGCTGCGCACGACCGCGCAGACCCTGGCCGGGCTCGACCTGCCCCCGCAGGAGGTGCTGCACCACCTGGACGAGCAGGCCCAGCGCCTGGGCACCGACCGCATGGCGACGTGTCTGTACGCGGTCTACGACCCGATAGCGCAGCGCATCACCATCGCCAACGCCGGTCATCCCCCGCCGGTGCTGCTGCACCTGGGCGGCGAGGCCGAGGTGCTGCGCGTGCCGCCGAACGCCCCGATCGGGGTCGGCGGGGTGGACTTCGAGGCGGTCGAGCTGGAGGCGCCCGCCGGAGCCACGCTGCTGCTGTACACCGACGGTCTGGTGGAGTCCCGCCTGCGGGACGTGGCGACGGGCATAGAGCAGCTGCGCGAGAAGCTGACGGCGACCGCGCGCCTGACCGGTCCCGGGCATCCGCCGCCGCTGGAGGCCCTGTGCGACGAGGTGCTCGACATGCTCGGCCCGGGCGACCGGGACGACGACATCGCGCTCCTCGCCGCCCGGTTCGACGGGATCACCTCCAGCGACGTCAAGCACTGGTCGCTGGAGGCGGAGGACGCCACCCCGGGCAAGGCCCGCAGGCTGGCCCGCGCCGCGCTGGCCGAGTGGGGCCTGGAGGACCTGACGGACTCGCTGGAGCTGCTGGTCAGCGAGGTCGTCACGAACGCCGTGCGCTACACCACGCGCCCGGTGTCCCTGCGGCTGCTGCGCACGGACGTGCTGCGCTGCGAGGTGTCCGACGACATCCCGCGCCTGCCCCGGCTGTGCCAGGCCCGCGCCACGGACGAGGGCGGCCGCGGCCTGTACCTGGTCAACAAGCTGGCCCGGCGCTGGGGCGCGACCCGGCTGAGCGCCGGCAAGGTGGTGTGGTTCGAGCTGAGCGGCAGCTGAGCCGAGACCGGGCGAGTACGGCGTTTTCCGTACGGCACGGCGAAGGGCGCCCGGCGGATCGCCGGGCGCCCTTCGCGCTGTGCGGGTGTCTCAGTTCTTGTCGTCGTTCCCGAGGTCGAACGGGTTCCTCGGGCTGGCCTGGTCCGTGGGCGGTCCCGTGGGCTGCGTCTCGGACGGCGGCGGGGTCGTCGGGGTCCGCGTCTCGGTCTCGGTCGGCGTCTCGGACGTCGGCGGCTCGGTCGTCGGCGTCTCGGACTCGGTCGGCGAGCTGGAGGGCGACTCCGAGGGCGACTCGGACGGGGTCTCGCTGACCGTCGGGGTGTCGGTCGGCGCGACGGCGGCACCCTGCGTGGTCTCGAGCTCGAAGGGGACCTTGCCGGTCACGCCGAAGGTGTACGCGGCCCAGATCTGGGCCGGGTAGCCACCGCCGTTGATGCGACCGGGCGCCGGGAGGAGCCCGGTGGCACCCGTCATCGAGACATGGGCCCCGGTCTTGGGGTTCTCGCCGAACAGGCCGACCGAGGTGACCAGGTCGGGCGTGTAGCCGGTGAACCAGGCGGACCTGTTCTCGTCCGAGGTACCGGTCTTGCCCGCCACCTGCTGGCCGTTGCGCAGCGGGTTGTTGGCCACCGACTGCCGGGCGGTGCCGTCGTCGACCACGCCGGTGAGCACGGAGCTCACGGTGTCGGCCGCGTTGCGGCTGATCACCTGGCCGCCGATCGGGTCCGGCATCTGCACACTGCGGCCCTCACTCTCCGCGGACTTGATGAGGGTCGGAGTGACCTTCCTGCCGTGGTTGTCGAGGGTGGCGTACATGCCGGCCATCTCCAGCGGGCTGGCGCCCATGGAGCCGAGCGTCTGCGCGGGTACCGCCTGCATCCCGTCGGTGTCCATGCCGAGCTGCTTGGCGGTGGCCATGACCTTGCTCATGCCGACGTCCACGCCCATCTGCGCGAAGACGGAGTTCACGGACTTGTTCATGGCCTGCTGGACGGTGATCCTGCCGTAGTCGGCGTCGTCCTCGTTGGGCGGCGCGAAGCCGACCTCGGTGCCGTGGTCGGTCACCGGGTGACGGCTGGTGCCGTCGTACACGGTGTTCGCGTTGATGGGGCGGCCGTCCTGCGTGGTGGCGCTCTGCTCCAGCGCGGCGGCGAGGATGACCGGCTTGAAGGTGGAGGCGGGCTGGTAGTCGGGCCGGGTGGCGTTGTTGGTCCAGTGCGTGAAGAGGTCCTGGCCGCCGTAGAGCGCGAGGACGTGGCCCGTCTTGGGGTCGACCGAGACGGCACCGGCCTGGATGTCGCCGTCGACCTTGCGCGTCTTCGGGTCGAGCTTGGAGGTCAGCTGGGTCTTGACGGCCTTCTCCAGCGCGGCCTGCTTCTTGCGGTCGACGTTGAGGGTGATCGTCCAGCCCTTGCCGATGACCGCGTTCTCCGCCTGGGAGGCGGTCAGGCCCTCCTGCTTCATCAGCTGGCGTTCGAGCTGCTGGTTGGCGAGGTCGACCAGGTAGCCCGTCTGCCCGTCGAGACCGGGGGCGGGCTTGGGGTCCTTGGGGTACGGGAACTTCAGCGAGTCGCGCTCGGTCTTGTCCAGCCAGCCCTGCTTGACCATGTTGTTCAGGACGTAGTTCCAGCGGTCCGTGACCAGCCTGCGGCCGGTGGGCGTGGCCGCCGACCAGTCGTACTGGCTGGGCGCCTGGAGGAGGGCGGCGAGATAGGCGCCCTGCGCGACCGTGAGCTTCTGGGCGTCGACGCGGTAGTAGGCCTGGGCGGCGGCCTGGATGCCGTACGCGTTGCGGCCGTAGTAGCTGGTGTTGATGTAGCCCGCGAGGATGTCGTTCTTGGACTTCTCGCGCTCCACCTTGAGGGAGATGACCAGCTCGTTGAGCTTGCGCGTGACCGTCTGGTCCTGGCTCAGGTAGTAGTTCTTGACGTACTGCTGGGTGATCGTCGAACCACCCTGCTTGCCCCGGCCCGCCAGCGTGTTGATGATGCCGCGCGCGGTGCCCTTCAGGTCGACGCCGGGGTCCGTGTAGAAGGACTTGTTCTCGGCGGCGACGAAGTCCAGCTGGACCTTCCTCGGCACCTTCGACAGGTCGACGATCTCACGGTTGACCTTGCCGGAGCGGGCTATGACCTTGCCGTCGCTGTATTTGTAGATGTTGCTCTGCTGCCGGGCGGCCACATTGCCCTCGGGAATGTCCACCGACAGATACAGCGCGACGAACGCGCCTATGCCCAGCACACAGAAGCCGAGGAACGTCCCGAGGATCTTCTTCCAGGTGAAGAGCCTGCGTATCCAGCTCTTGGCGGGCTTGCCGCCGCCGGGCGCCGGGGACGGCGAGCGGCGGCCTCCGGGTGCCGCGCGGCGGCCGCCGCGCTGACGCGCTCGTCTCTCTTCCGCTCGTCCCATGGGTCCCTTCGCTCCGCTTCCGTCTCGGGGTCAGCTCCGAAAGCTAACACCCCTCTATGTGACAAAGGGCGGCTGATCCGCTCTTTTGGGGACGTGAGAATGAGCACCCGCCCTATCGGAACCGACGGAATCAAGGGGCAGAAGGTTGCCTCATGGGGCGCGAAAGGCATCACGGGTTTGATTCCCGACCCACTATGAACCCGGTGTATACACCGTGTGTAGAGTGCTCGCCATGTCCATCGGTCACTCACTCCTGGGACTCCTGGAGTCCGGCCCCCGGCACGGTTACGACCTGAAGCGGGCCTTCGACGAGAAGTTCGGCCACGACCGGCCACTGCACTACGGCCAGGTCTACTCGACCATGTCCCGGCTGCTGAAGCACGGGATGGTGGAGATCGACGGCGTCGAGTCCGGCGGCGGGCCCGAACGAAAACGGTACGCCATCACCGACGCCGGGATAACCGACGTCGAGCGCTGGCTCGCCACCCCCGAGAAGCCCGCCGAGTACCTCCAGTCGACCCTCTACACCAAGGTCGTCCTCGCGCTGCTGACCCGGCGCGACGCGGCCGGACTGCTCGACAGCCAGCGCTCCGAGCACCTGCGCGCCATGCGCGGGCTGACCGAGCGCAAGCGCGGAGGCGACCTCGCCGACCAGCTGATCTGTGACCACGCCCTGTTCCACCTTGAGGCCGATCTGCGCTGGCTGGAGCTGACCGCCGCGCGCCTGGACCGGCTCCGCACGGAGGTGACCTCGTGATACCCCCCGAAGGCTCCCTGCTCCACGCCCGGGACCTGCGCAAGACCTACGGCCCCACCACCGCCCTCGACGGCGCCGGCTTCTCCATCCACCCCGGCGAGGTCGTCGCCGTGATGGGCCCCTCCGGCTCGGGCAAGTCGACCCTGCTGCACTGCCTCGCCGGGATCGTGCTGCCCGACTCGGGCACGATCACCTACGCGGACCGCGAGCTGACCGCGATGAGCGACGCCGGGCGCAGCACCCTGCGGCGCGGCGAGTTCGGGTTCGTGTTCCAGTTCGGCCAGCTCGTGCCGGAGCTGACCTGCGTGGAGAACGTGGCGCTGCCACTCCGGCTGAACGGCACCGGCCGCAAGGAGGCCGAGAAGGCCGCGCTCGAGTGGATGGAGCGCCTGGAGGTGGACGACCTCAGGCGCAAGCGGCCCGGCGAGGTCTCCGGCGGCCAGGGACAGCGGGTCGCGGTGGCGCGGGCACTGGTCACCGGGCCCCGGGTGCTGTTCGCGGACGAGCCGACCGGCGCGCTGGACTCGCTCAACGGCGAGCGCGTGATGGAGCTCCTCACCGACGCCGCCCGCTCCACGAACGCGGCCGTCGTCCTCGTCACGCACGAGGCCCGGGTCGCCGCGTACTCCGACCGCGAGATCGTCGTACGCGACGGCCGCACACGGGACATGGAGCGGGCCGGATGAGCCTGCGGCAGTACGCCCGCGACCTGGGGATGGGGGTCCGGTTCGCCGTGACCGGAGGGCGCGAGGGGTGGGTCCGTACGACACTGACGGCGGTCGGTGTCGGTATCGGAGTGGCGTTGCTGCTGCTGACAACCTCGGTCCCGCGCGTGCTGGACGCGCGGCACGAACGTGAACTGTCCCGTCAGGACCTCACGTTCAGCGCGGTCCCCCGGCCGAAGGCCGACAACACGGTGGTCGTCGCGGCCACCGACACCTGGTGGCACGACAAGAACATCCGGGGCCGGCTCCTCCAGCCGGAGGGCCCAAGGGCCCCGCTGCCACCGGGACTGAGCCGCTTCCCGGCCACGGGCGAGATGGTGGTCTCCCCGCCGCTGCGGGACCTGCTCGCCTCCCCCGACGCCCGGCTGCTGCGTGAGCGGCTGCCGTACAGAATCGTCGGGACCATCGGCGAGAGCGGGCTGCTCGGCCCGCGCGAACTCGCCTACTACGCCGGTGCCGAGGGCCTGGAGCCCCGTTCGGGCGGTGCGCGTACGGACCGGCTGACCCGGTTCGGACAGACCCAGTCGTGGCAGCGCGAGAGCGACCCGGTGCTGCTGCTCATGATGATCGTCGTCTTCGTGACCCTGCTGCTGCCGGTCGCCGTGTTCATCGCGGCCGCCGTGCGCTTCGGCGGCGAACGGCGCGACCGCCGACTGGCCGCGCTCCGGCTGGTCGGCGCCGACGGCCGTACGACCCGGCGGATCGCGGCGGGCGAGGCGCTGGCCGGTGCGGTGCTCGGCCTCCTCGTCGGCGCGGCCCTCTTCCTGGCCGGACGGCAGGCCGCGGGCCTGGTGGAGATCCAGGGCGAGAGCTTCTTCCCGAGCCGTGTCACCCCCTCCCCGGCGCTGGTCCCGCTGGTCGCGGTGGCGGTCCCGGTGTGCGCGGTGCTGGTCACCCTGCTGGCGATGCGCACGGTGGTGGTCGAACCGCTCGGCGTGGTGCGCGCGGCCGTGTCCGCCCGGCGCCGGCTGTGGTGGCGGCTGCTCCTGCCGCTGTCCGGTCTCGCACTGCTCTGGCCGATGATCGGCCAGGGCCGCGTCAACGGCGACTTCAACCAGTTCCTCGTCATCGGCGGTGTCCTGCTGCTCCTGGTCGGCGTGACCGCGCTGCTGCCCTGGATCGTCGAACGGGGCGTCACCCCGCTCGGCGCGGGCCCGCTCTCCTGGCAACTGGCCGTACGACGGCTCCAGTCGAGCAGCGGCATGGCGGCCCGCACGGTCAACGGCATCGCGGTCGCGGTGGCCGGGGCGATCGCGCTCCAGATGCTGTTCGCGGGCGTGCAGAGCCAGTACGTGAAGAGCACCGGCCACGATCCCGCCCGCGCGCAGATCGAGGTCGCCCTCAGCCACCGCACCGATGTCACCTCGGCGACCCGGGCGTTCGCGCGGACCGAGGGCGTACGGGCGTCGGTGGGGCTGGCCACCGCGAGCCTCGGCGACAGACCGGCGGACCCGGCCTCCTTCACCGACATGGTCGTCGGCGACTGCGCCTCCCTGCGCGAGGTGGCCCGGCTGTCCTCGTGCCGCGACGGCGACATGTTCACCGTGAACAGCCCGGACTATTCCAGCGCGACCGACAAGGCGATGCGCGATGCCGCGCTGCGTCCCGGCGGCCGCGCCTGGATCAACCCGCGCATCATGGGCGGCCCCGGTCTCGCGGTCCCGCTGAAGCTCACGGCGTCGCTGCCGCACGCGGCCTTCCGCGCGGACTCCCTGATGCGGAGCGTCAACGGGCTGCTTGTCACCCCGTCCGCGCTGCCCGCCGCGGCGAAACCGGCGCTGTCCGCCCAGGTCTTCCTCCGCCTGGACCCGTCCCTTCCGGACGGCCGGGAGTACGTGCGCAACACCGCCGCACGGGTGGACCCCGTCTCGGACGTCCTCGCCTGGACGTCGACCGAGACCGACGGCGGGTACAGCTCCCTGCGCACCGGCCTGTTCATCGGCGCGACCTGCGTGCTGGCGCTGATCGGGGCGAGCCTGCTGGTCTCCCAGCTGGAGCAGCTGCGCGAGCGGCGCAGACTGCTGTCGGTCCTGGTGGCCTTCGGCACCCGGCGCCGGACCCTGGGCCTGTCGGTGCTGTGGCAGGCGGCCGTACCGATCGCGCTCGGCGTCCTGCTGGCCTCGGCCGCGGGCCTCGCCCTGGGCGCCGTACTGCTGCGCATGACGGCGACGCCGGTACGGGTGGACTGGACGAGCGTGCTGTCCCTGACGGGCGTGGGCGCGGCGATGGTCGCGGCCGTGACCCTGCTCAGCCTGCCCCCGCTGCTCCGGCTGACGCGGCCCGACGGGCTGCGCACGGAGTAGCCCTCGGGGGCGAGGGGACGGGCGGGGCTGCACGGGCCCCGCCCGTCTCACGCATCCTCGTCCAGCACCCGCACCGGCAGCGGGCGCAGCGACTCCCGCAGGGCGGCGGCCAGTTGCTGGTACTCGCTGCCCCGGGCCGCGCCCGCGCGCATCGCCAGGCCGACACGGCGGCTCGGGGCCGGGTCGGCGAAGCGGGCGGTGCGCAGCCGGTCGCCCCGGGCCGTCTCCAGCTCCATCGCGGTACGCGGCAGCAGCGTGCAGCCGAGACCGCCCGCGACGAGCTGGACGAGCGTGGAGAGCCCGGCGGCCGTGGTGGTGACCGGCGCCGCGGCCGGACGCCCGCCGCGCCCCGCGCCGCGGAACTCGCGCCCGGCCTCGCGGCAGATCTCCAGCGCCTGGTCGCGCAGACAGTGCCCCTCGTCCAGGAGCAACAGGTTCAGCTCCTTCAGGGCCTCGCGCGGGATGCCGTCGTCGCCGCCGAGCGGATGGTCCAGCGGGGTGACCAGCACGAAGTCCTCATCGAACAGCGGGAGTTCGACCACCCCGGGCACGGCGAGCGGCACCGCGAGCAGCAGCAGGTCCAGCCGTCCGGAGTGCAGGCCCTCGACCAGGTTGGCGGTCTGCTCCTCGTGCACCTGGAGGTCGAGCTGGGGGTAGCGCTCGTGCACCAGGCGGAGCACGGTGGGCAGCAGATAGGGCGCGACGGTGGGGATGACCCCGAGCCGCAGCATCCCGGTGAACGGCGCCCGCACCGCCTCGGCCTCCTCCAGGAGCGCCCCGACCTCGGCGAGCACCGCCTTGGCCCGCACCGCGAGCCGTTCACCGGCGGGCGAGAGCAGCACCTTGCGGGTCGTACGCTCGACGAGGGTCACCCCCAGGGTCTCCTCCAGCGCCGAGACCGCGCCGGACAGCGCCGGCTGGCTCATCCCGATCGCCGCCGCCGCGTCACGGAAGTGCAGATGCTCCGCCACCGCCGCGAAGGCCCGCAGCTGCGCGAGACTCGGCTGTTTCCGGGTGCCGCTACCGCTGGTCACCGATAACCTCCTCCGATCAATGACACCGAGTGTAGCTATTTCCCTAATCAATGCACCCTGTGCCACCATCGGCCCCGTCCAACCCATGGGAAGCACCTCCCGACCAGGGGTGCCTCCTCGCTGCAAGGAGAGCAAGTGCTCACTGTCGGTGACAAGTTCCCCGAGTTCGAACTGACCGCCTGCGTCTCGCTGGAGAAGGGCAAGGAGTTCGAGGAGATCCACCACAAGTCCTACGAGGGCAAGTGGCTCGTGGTCTTCGCGTGGCCCAAGGACTTCACCTTCGTCTGCCCGACCGAGATCGCCGCGTTCGGCAAGCTGAACGACGAGTTCGCCGACCGTGACGCCCAGATCCTCGGCTTCTCCGGTGACTCGGAGTTCGTGCACCACGCCTGGCGCAAGGACCACCCGGACCTGACGGACCTGCCGTTCCCGATGATGGCCGACTCCAAGCACGAGCTCATGCGCGACCTGGGCATCGAGGGTGAGGACGGCTTCGCGCAGCGCGCCGTCTTCGTCGTCGACCCCAACCGCGAGATCCAGTTCACCATGGTGACCGCCGGTTCCGTCGGCCGTAACCCCAAGGAGGTCCTGCGGGTCCTCGACGCGCTCCAGACGGACGAGCTGTGCCCGTGCAACTGGAGCAAGGGCGACGAGACCCTCGACGCCGTCGCGCTGCTGGCCGGTGAGTGACCCATGTCGCTCGACTCGCTGAAGTCCCGCGTCCCGGACTACGCCAAGGACCTGAAGCTCAACCTGGGCTCGGTCATCGGCAACTCCGACCTTCCCGCGCAGCAGCTGTGGGGCACCGTGCTGGCGACCGCCATCGCCTCGCGCTCGCCCATCGTCCTGCGTGAGCTGGAGCCGGAGGCGAAGGCCAACCTCTCGCCGGAGGCGTACACCGCGGCCAAGTCCGCGGCCGCCATCATGGCGATGAACAACGTCTTCTACCGCACCCGGCACCTGCTGTCGGACCACGAGTACGGCACCCTGCGCGCCGGTCTGCGGATGAACGTCATCGGCAACCCCGGCGTCGACAAGGTCGACTTCGAGCTGTGGTCCTTCGCGGTGTCCGCGATCAACGGCTGCGGCCTGTGCCTGGACTCGCACGAGCAGGTGCTGCGCAAGGCCGGTGTCGAGCGCGACGTGATCCAGGAGGCGTTCAAGATCGCCTCCGTGGTGCAGGCGGTCGGCGTCACGCTGGACGCGGAAGCGCTGCTCGCTGAGTAGTCGGCGGTACGAGGGCCTCGCTCACTCCTTGTGGGCGAGGCCCTCGGTGTTTTCCTGGGCGTCCCCGGGGGCTTCGCCCCCGGGACCCCCATCGGCCTGAACGGCCTCGTCCTCAAGCGCCGGACGGGCTGGTTGTTGCCGGGCCGCGCCGACAGGCACACCGTCAGCCGTCTGCCCCATCGAGTACTGCCGCAGATACCCCACCACCGTGTTCGTCACCGCCACCAGCGGTACCGCCACCACCGCACCGCCGATGCCCGCCACCATGCCGCCCGCCGCGACCGTGAGCACCACCGCGAGCGGGTGGACCCGTACCGCGCGGCCCAGGATGAACGGTTGGAGGATGTGGCCCTCGATCTGCTGGACGGCGAGCACGACCACGAGGGTCATGACGGCGGTGAAGACGCCCTGGGTCACCAGGGCGACGACGACCGCGAGCGCGCCGGAGGCGACCGCGCCGACCAGGGGGATGAAGGAGAACAGGAAGATGAAGACGGCCAGGGGCACGGCCATCGGCACGTTGAGGAAGTAGATGCCGAGGCCGATGAAGATGGCGTCGATGAGGGCGACCAGGACGGTGCCCCGGACGTAGGCGGTCAGGGTGCTCCAGGCGCGCGGACCGGCTCCGGCGACGCCCGGGCGGGCGGCTGCGGGGACCAGCTTGAGGAACCACTGCCAGATGCGCCGGCCGTCGTAGAGCAGGAACAGGGTCGAGAAGAAGACCAGCAGGATGCCGGTCAGGGCCTCGACCACGACCTGGACTCCCTCGAGTCCGGCGGACGTTATCTGGTCGGTGTTGGCTCCGATGGCCTCGCGCAGGCTCTTGGCGATCTGGTTGATCTGCTTGTCCGTCACATGGAACGGGCTCTTCAGCAGCCAGTTGCGCAGGTCGTCGATGCCGTTCTGGATCTGGTCGGAGAGCGTGTCGATGTTCTCCATGACCTGCCAGGTCACGAACCAGCCCATCAGGCCGATGATGACGAACCCCGAGATGGCGCTGAGCGCGGTCGCCGGGCCGCGTGGCAGGCCGTAGCGCATCAGCCGGGCGACCGTCGGCTGGAGCAGGGCGGTGACGAGCAGGGCGATGACGAAGGCGAACACCACGAGCTGGACCGCGCTGATGACCCGCATCAGCACCCAGACGGTGCCCGCGAGGACCAGCAGCCGCCAGCCCGCCTCGGCGGCGACCCGTACGCCCCAGGGGACGGCCTGCGCGGGGTCCGGGCGGCGGTCGGCGCCCGCCTGATGGGGCACCACGGCCTTGACGGTGTCCACGGGTTCGGGGGACGACTCGGCCGGCGGGGCGTGTTCCTTCTCCACCTCGGCGCGGAGCTCGTCCAGACGCTCGCTCATCTCGGTCAGACCGGCCCCGAGCCGGCCGAGCCACCCTGGCATTCGCGACATCATCCGTCCCTCTTCCCCGCCTACCGGGGCGCTGCGAGCCGTCCGGGTACGACCGTACAACGCGAAAGCCCCTCCCCCTAGGACGGGGAGGGGCTGTGCGGGGTTGAGCCGGGTGGCCTAGTACCAGTGGTTGGCCTGCCAGAACGACCAGGCCTGGCACGGGCTGCCGTAGCGGCCGTCCATGTAGCTGAGGCCCCACTTGATCTGGGTGGCCGG
Source organism: Streptomyces sp. NPDC026659 (assembly GCF_040638245.1). Lineage (NCBI taxonomy): Bacteria > Bacillati > Actinomycetota > Actinomycetes > Kitasatosporales > Streptomycetaceae > Streptomyces > Streptomyces sp. NPDC026659. The sequence continues at coordinate 388,806 of NZ_JBEZXY010000002.1, forward strand.
GTTGGTCTGCCAGTCGGCGCCGGCCGAGGCCATCTTGGAGCCGGGCAGCGCCTGGAAGAGGCCGTAGGCGCCGGAGGAGGCGTTGACGGCGTGGTAGTTCCAGCTGGACTCGTGGTCCACGATGTTGCTGAAGCACTGGAACTGGTCGCCCGCGACCATCTGACGCGCCATCGCCTGGATCTGCGCGACCGAGTAGCTGCTCTGGGTGGCGAAGCTGGAGGCGTCGCGGACGTCGTCGCGGCTGGCCTCGGCGGCTGCCTTGGTCTCCCGCTCCTTGGCCAGCTCGGCCGCCTTCTCGGCGGCCTCCTTCTTCGCGATCGCCGTCTCGGCGGCGGCCTTGCGGGCCGCGGCCTCGGCGTCCTTCTTGGCGGTCGCGTCAGCCGCGATGGCCTGGGCATCGGCCTGCTGCGTCAGGGACGCGGTCTGCACCTGCGCCTGCTGACCCGCGGGGATGTCCGCGAGGAGCGTGGCGTCCGCTGCCATCGCCTCGGGGTCGTTGGGCTGCGCGACGCTGCCCGAGGCAACTCCGACGACGCTACCTACGGCGGTGACCGCGGTGGCCGAGGCCACTGCGAATCCCCGGACCGAAATCCGGCTCACACGGTTTCCTTCCAGCACCGCCCGCTTCGGTGACCCTGGCGGACGCAATCGTGCCCCTGGCGCTGGCCTCCCAACTGAGGGTCACGGGAGACACGGGCCCGGTGGGCAACTCCCTTCTCGGGAGCGCCGCGTGGTGCTCGGGCGGCATACGACGGAAGTATGGAGTTGGGATCGTGCTCCCGGTGGTGCCGCACCTTCCCCGCCAGGGGCGAGGGCGGTACCCAGGGGTACAGGTGTGTCGTATGCGGGGCCTGACAGAAATGAGACTCTGCCGTAACCGGACGCCGGGTGGCAATTCCGAGTTGCGTGTGAAAGCTCACACCTCGTTTGGCCCAGGGGATTTCAGGAAACACCCGCGCACGAAGACGCCGCCCGGATAAGCTCTTCGGCTTCTCCGGGCGGCGCCTGAGGGGTTCAACAGGATGTCAGATGTGGCCGTCCTCCAGCATTTCGGTCACAAGTGCCGCGATCTGGGACCTTTCCGAACGGTTCAGGGTGACATGCGCGAACAGCGGATGTCCCTTCAGCTTCTCCACCACGGCCACCACACCGTCGTACCGCCCGACACGCAGGTTGTCGCGCTGGGCCACGTCGTGGGTGAGGACCACCCGCGAGTTGGCGCCGATCCGGGACAGCACGGTCAGCAGGACGTTCCGCTCCAGGGACTGGGCCTCGTCCACGATCACGAAGGCGTCGTGCAGGGAGCGGCCGCGGATGTGGGTGAGCGGGAGGACCTCCAGCATCCCGCGCGCCGTGATCTCCTCGATGACCTCCCGGCTGGTGACCGCCGAGAGCGTGTCGAAGACGGCCTGGGCCCAGGGGCCCATCTTCTCCGCCTCGCTGCCCGGCAGATAGCCCAGCTCCTGCCCGCCGACCGCGTACAGCGGCCGGAAGACCATCACCTTCTGGTGCTGACGGCGCTCCAGGACCGCTTCCAGGCCCGCGCACAGCGCCAGCGCCGACTTGCCGGTGCCCGCGCGGCCGCCCATGGAGAGGATGCCGACGTCCGGATCGAGCAGCAGGTCGAGCGCGATGCGCTGCTCGGCGCTGCGGCCCTTGATGCCGAACGCCTCGCGGTCGCCGCGCACCAGCCGGACGTTGCCCTCCGGGGTGACCCGGCCGAGCGCCTTGCCGCGCTCGGACTGGATGGTCAGCCCGGTGTGCACGGGGAGGTCGGCGGCCTCCGGGACGTACACGTGTCCTTCCTCGAAGAGGATGTCCACCTGGTCGCCGGGGAGGGTCAGTTCGGACATGCCGGTCCAGCCGGAGGCGTCCGTGATCGCCAGCTCCGCGCGGTACTCCTCGGCCAGCAGGCCGACGGAGGACGCCTTGATGCGCAGCGGCAGGTCCTTCGACACGACGGTGACGTCGAATCCCTCGGCCTGCAGATTCCGGGCCACCGCGAGGATGCGGGAGTCGTTGTCCCCCAGGCGGTAGCCGGTGGGCAGCACGCTGGGGTCCGAGTGGTTGAGCTCGACACGGACGGTACCGCCCAGTTCACCGATCGGGATCGGGGCGTCGAGGCGGCCGTGCCGTACCCGGTAGTCGTCCAGCAGGCGCAGGGCCTGGCGGGCGAAGTAGCCGAGCTCGGGATGGTGCCGCTTGGCCTCCAGTTCCGTGACCACCACGATCGGGAGCACGACCTCGTGTTCCTCGAAGCGGGTCAGGGCATTGGGATCGGCCAGCAGGACGCTGGTGTCGAGAACATAGGTGCGCCGGTCGGGCGTGCGGCGCTTTGTGCTGGTCACCACGGAAGGACGTACCCCCTCGGATGAGGTCGGGGAGCGACGAAGAGGAGCTGGGCCGGTTCCTGGCCCCCGCGTGCGGCGGGCCGGACACCGGCCCTCCGCGGCTGCTTCCGCGCGAGGACCGCACGGTCGGGCTGGTGCAAAGGGCCTCCCGGGCGGACGGCCCCGAGCCGCCCGCTGAGATACGACACCCGTGGTTCGGGCGTCGACCTGCCTTCGTTATGCCCGGCAACCCCCGCCACCATGCCGAACCCCCCTCGGGCACGCCGATGAACTCGTCGTTACATCGGGGTGGAGGGGGGTATACGGGGCGATCGGTCTCTCCGGTCCCGCCGTTCGCCCTGTGGGCGGTGGGGTCCGTCAGCCGCCGAAGCGGCGGTGGCGGGCGGCGTAGTCGCGCAGGGCCCGCAGGAAGTCGACCTTGCGGAAGGCCGGCCAGAAGACGTCGCAGAAGTAGTACTCGGAGTGGGCGGTCTGCCACAGCATGAAGCCGGACAGGCGCTGCTCGCCGCTGGTGCGGATGACCAGGTCGGGGTCGGGCTGGGCGCCGGTGTAGAGGTGGCGGCCGATCATGTCGATGTCGACCGACTCGGCCAGCTCCTCCATGCGCACGCCCTTGTCCTGGGCGTCGAGGAGCATGGAGCGCACCGCGTCGGCGATCTCCTGGCGGCCGCCGTAGCCGATGGCGACGTTGACCAGTATTCCGTCGACCTCGCGGGTGGCCTCCTCGGCCTCCTTGAGGGTGCGCTGCATCCCGGCCGGCAGCAGGTCGCGGGTGCCGACGTGGTGCACGCGCCAGCGGCCGTCGGAGGCGAGGGTGCGGACGACGTCCTCGATGATGCCGAGCAGCGGGCCCAGCTCGTCCTGGGGACGGTCGAAGTTGTCCGTGGACAGCAGCCACAGGGTGACGACCCCGACGTCGGTCTCGGAGCACCAGCCGAGGAATTCCTCGATCTTCTCGGCCCCGGCCCGGTGCCCGTGGACGGTGCTGGAGCCCGCCGCCTTCGCCCAGCGACGGTTGCCGTCCATGATGACGCCGATGTGCTTGGGCACCTGAGCGTGGTCCAGGTGACCTTCCACCCGGCGCGCGTAGAGCCTGACGAGCAGGCCGCGCAGTTTGTCGCGCAGGTTCACGTGTGAGCCCCTCCAAAACGGCCGCGGTTGCGGTCCCCGCGGAGGCCGAGCCTACCCCCGCCCTCGGTACGCCGGTGGCCGGGGGTTTCGGTGCCAAAGCCTTCCCCCAAGAAAAACGGGCCGGTCCGTGGGGGGGGAGACGGACCGGCCCGAGGGGGGGTTTCCACCATAACCCTTCGTGAGGGATGGTGCGTGCATCGGCGCACCACAACTACTCTGCGGAGTCACCCGATAGCGCCCTGGTGGGTGCGGAATGCTTGATTCAGTGGCCTCGAATGGCTGATTCGCGACGGAATCACAGGAGAAACGGGCCACTAGGAAACGAATACCAGGGTTTGAGCCGTCTCGGTGACCGCGTGGCGAGTTGTCCAAGGTCCCCCCTCGGGGCGACCCCGTCAGCGAACGGCGGACTTGACGATTCCGCTCCGGAATAGCCGGACTTCAGGGGGCCGCGGGAGGCGGGCGGGGGCCACGGACGGGGTTCTGGTTTTGCTGCCGCGAATGCCGAGTGAAGTGCGGTGGGGCGGCGGGTCCGCCGGTGTGGATAACGATGTGGTCACCGAGGCGGGGATCCATGTGATCACCGCTGTGCCGGCCCCTCGGGTTTGCGGGCGTCGAAGAGATGCCGGGTGCTGTGGGCGACGAACGGTCCCTCCGTGACGATCCGCTCGTGCAGCGCGCGCAGCCGCGTCTCGTACGTCTCCGCGGTGAACCCCGGGACCATCCAGACGACCTTGCGCAGGAAGTGCACGACGGCGCCGATGTCGTGGAACTCCATCCGCAGCCGCTCGGCCCGTACATCGACGACCTCCAGCCCGGCCGCCTCCGCCCCGGCCCGCTCCCGCTCGGGGTCGCGCCCGGTGCGGACCTCCTCCGGCTGGGGCCCGAGGAAGTACTCGACCAGCTCGAAGACGCTCGCCGGTCCGACGTGCTGCGCGAAGTACGTGCCGCCGGGGCGCAGCACCCGGGCGATCTCCGCCCAGTCCGGCGACACCGGGTGGCGGCTGAGGACCAGGTCGAAGGCGGCGTCGGCGAACGGCAGCGGGGCGCCGTCCGGCACCTCGACCACGACGACACCGCGCGGGCGCAGCAGGGCGGTGGCCTTCGCGGCGTTCGGGCGCCAGCCCTCGGTGGCGGCGATCAGCGCGGGGCGCCCGGGGGCGGCCGTACCCAGCGCGAAGTCCAGCACCTCACCGCCGCCGGTCTGCACGTCCAGCGCGGCCCCGGCGCGGGCGAGGCGCTCACCGGCGGACCGGGCGTATCCCCAGGACGGCCGCTCCTCGCTGGCGCGGCCCTCGAACCAGGAGAAGTCCCAGCCGTCGGTGGAGACGGCGGTGGCTTCGGCGACGAGGCTGTCGTAGGCGGTGGGGTGGGCGGCGGTCATGAGGGCCATGCTGGCAGGGGGCGCGGGTGTCGTCCTCTCCTTTTCCGCGCTGCTTTTCAGTACTGCTTGCCGCACTGCTTGCCGCTCGGACGGGTACGGTCGCGGCGGAGGTGGTGCGGGGATGGGGCGGCGGTGGCACGACGGGGCGGGGACGCTGACGGTGCACGGAGCGGGGGGTGCGGTGGCTGTCCCGCTGGAGGTCGCGGCGTCCTACCGGGCACGGACCAGGGGGCTGCTCGGGCGCGACGCGGTGGACGGCGCGATGCTGCTGACGCCGGCCGGGAGTGTGCACACCTTCCGGATGCGGTTCCCCATCGACGTGGCGTACCTCGACCGGCACCTCACGGTGATCGCGGTACGCACGATGGTGCCGGGGCGGCTGGGACTGCCCCGGCCGCGGTCCCGGCACGTGCTGGAGGCGGGGGCCGGGGCGATGGCGGGGTGGGGGGTGGGGGTGGGCGTACGGGTGTCGGTGTCGGCGGTCCCTATTGACCGGTCTAGCCGGTCTAACTGGTCTGATCGGTCTGATCGGCCTGACCGGCCTGACCGGTGCGCGGGAAGCTGACCTCGACGCGGCGGTTCTTCTTCCGTCCCGCTTCCGTGGAGTTGTCGGCGATGGGGTACTGCTCGCCGTAGCCGCGCACCTCGAACGTCACGTCCGGGTCGTTGAGGTCCTGGTCGAGCACGGCCTGTACGGCGTTGGCGCGCTGCTTGGACAGGACGTCGCCGTGTGCGGACGTGCCGAGGTCGTCGGTGAACCCGAACACCCTGACCCGTGTCGCGTTCTGCTTCTTGATCTCCCCGGCGATGGCCGCGATACGCGCCCGCGCGTCCGCCCCGAGCTTGGCACTGTCCTTCCCGAACAGCACCTCCGCCTGCAGCGCGAACGTCACATCCGCGTTCGTGTCCTCCCGCCGCTCGTCCCCACTCTGATCCTCCACCACCGACTTGATGTCCAACACCTTCGGCTCCGCCAGCGTCCCGCCCTCCGGGAGCTTCAGGTCCGGGTCGGTGGGGTCGACTTTCACGGGGGCGGCGGCCGAGGGTTCCGTGCCGGGGGGCTCGCTGGGGGTGGTGTCGGTGGCGTGGGCGGTGGTCTGGGGGGTGGCGAGGAGGAGGGTGGTGAGGAGGGCGAGGGGGAGGGCTTGGCGGGGGGTGGTGGTCACGGGGGGCCTCATCAGGAGATTTTGATGGGGGCGCTGGAGAAAGTGGGCAGTTGGAGGGTCAGCTCCTCCGCGCCTGAGGGCGGCGCCGGGAACTGCATGAAGACGGGAATGTTCTGGCCCGACTGGATCGTCGTCAGGCCCGTGGTCGTCAGGGGACGCCCCTCCGTGTCGCGCAGGACGTAGTAGCGCTTCTTTCCCTGCGAGTCGACGAGGGTGGCGCCGCCGAGCGATGTGCCGTGCTGCACGATCTCGGTCTCGTCGCCGCGCAGCCCGGAAGGGATCACGAGCGACCGGCTTCCGTCGTTCTTGAAGTTCCCGTTCACCGTGACGAAACCGCCTGAATCCCGCTGGGCAGACGTGATCTGAAGGAGCAGGCCGTCCTGTCCCTTGAGTTCGGCCAGCGGCGCCTGCGACGCGCCTTCCTGGGGGCTGGGCCGGGACGCGCCGCCCTTGGAAGCCGAAGCCCGGGAGTCCGGCTTCTTCTCGTCCCCGCCGCCCCCACAGGAAGCCGCGCCGAGGATCAGACCGGTCGCAACGGCCAACGCGGCGAACCCCCTCCCCGCCCTGGCAGTGAACCCACCGTTCATCGCACCGCTTCCTTCATTCCTAGTCGTCTCGTCCGTCAGTCGGCCAAGTGGACGTCGAAGAGGTCTTCGGGCTTGGGAAGGCTTTCCTCGTCGTCCGGGTTCGGGTCCCAGTCCTTCCCGCCGCATTTGAGGCGCGGCAGGGCGTCACCGTCTCCGGGAAGTCTGAAAGTGCACCGAGAATCGATCACAGCGGTGGCGGAAGCCGTCGCCTTGAGGTTTTCCGTTCCGGGCACGATGGAGTCGCCGACCGTCTTGTTGGTCGTGACCTCGACCGTGTAGCGCAGGGGCGGCCAGTCGCAGTTCTCGACACGTGCGTCGTTCTGAGCGGCCAGGTCGGCCGCGCGCCCGCACGGATCGTCGACATCCACGCCCCCGGAGAAGATCTTCGACCATTGGGTGGGATCGAGCAGGTCGTCCGCCCACGCACCCGCCAGTTGGTCACGTACGTCCTGTGCGGCCGCCAAGGCCGCGGCGTCCGCGGCCGTCTGGGCGCCGGACCGGTTCACCGCGGCCTGCCCGACGGCGAGGTACGCGAGCGCAAGAAAGAGCAGGCCCGCCACCACCGTGATGTAGATGGGGAAGGCCTGCCCGGTGTCGCCACGGCGGAAAAGACGGTTCACACGATCCTGTTGATCTGCGCCATGATCTTGTCGAGGATCGCGGATCCGATACTGGTGCCCGTCACCGCCAGCACAATCGCCACCACCACCGCGATGATCCCCAGATACTCCACCGCCGTCTGGCCCTTGTCGTCCACGCGGCGCTGCACCGCGGTCACCAGCTTCAGGATCGGATCGCTCATGACGGTTCCCTCCGGCTCGGACTCCGATCCGCTCACCGTAGGGCGGGAGGGAGGGTGGGTCGGAGGGCCCGGGGGCCCATAACCGGGCCCAGTTCGCACGGCGACGTCGCATTTCAGCTCACCCCCAGCCAGACGGCCACGGCCCGCCCCCGGCTGGTGGCGTGGAGTTTGGCGAAGATGTGGTTGATGTGGTTCTTGACCGTCTTCTCGGTGATGAAGCAGGCGGCGGCGATCTGCTGGTTGGTCAGGCCGGACGCGACGAGGTCCATGATCTCCGCCTCTCGGGTGCTCAGTTGAAAGCGCGACCGGAAAGACTGTCCCACAGGGGATTGCAAACGCGAAAGGCTTTTGGGAGACAAGTCAGCTGCGGGAGAAAGATTTTCGGCACCGGTGTGTGCATTCGCATCGGAATCCACGCCAGGAAGCAACGCTCGCGCCGCCCCCGGCGTCACATGCGGACGCCCCTCGCTGACATCCCGCACGGCCCGTACCAACTGCTCCGCCGTGAACTCTCCGTGGACCAGGTAACCCCCCGCCCCCAGCCGCATCGCCTCCCGCACGGTCTCCGTCTCGTGGCTGTAGGTCAGCATCATGACGGGGGCGAGCCGGACCAGGTGCGGTAATGCGGGGATTCCACCGACGCCGGGCATGCGGACGTCGAGGAGGACCACGTCGGGCCGGTGCCGCAGCGCCGCCTCGTACGCCTCGCGCCCGTCCGCCGCCTCCGCGACGACCGTGGTGTCGGGGCGGCCGGAGAGCAACGCGGTGAGCCCCGCGCGGATCACGGGATTGTCGTCGGCGATCAGCAGGCGGAGGCAGGCGGGCGGGGCGGGGGGCGGGAAGTCCTCGTACGACGGTGTGCGTGGGCGCATCAGGCGGTCCTCTCCGTCGTCGGCGGCAGGGGTACGTCCACCCGCACCTCCGTACCGCCGTCGTCACCCCGGACCACCACGGCATGGCCCCCCGCCGCCTCCGCCCGCTCCGTCATGCCGAGGAGACCGAAATGGCCGGTGATGCGCAGCTGTTCGAGAGTGGTGTCGGGGGGCAGGCCCCGGCCGTCGTCGCGGACGGTCAGGTGGAGCCGGTCGGTGTGTACGGCGACCGTCACCTCGACGTGGGTCGCGTGGGCGTGGCGGTGGGCGTTGTCCAGGGCCTCGGTGGTGATGGCGAGGAGGGTGCGGGTGAGGGGTGGGGACAGGGGTGGGAGGGGGGTGGGGGTATGGGTGGTGGTGGGCAGGGCGGTGCGGGTCGTGAAGTCCGTTGTCAGGTGGTCGAGTTCCGTCGTCAGGTCCGGCGGGGGCGTCTCCTCGCGCAGGTCCGTCAGCAGCGCCCGCGACTCCGCCGCCGCCCTGCGGGCCGAGCGGGACACCAGGGACGCCTGGTCGCGCAGGAGAGCGGGGTCGGGGTCGGGAGTGGCGGCGGTGGCCGCGAGGGCGTCGGCGGCGAGGGCCACTCCGTAGAGGGTCTTGGTCAGGGAGTCGTGCATCTCGCGGGCGAGGCGGGCGCGTTCGGCGTGGACGGCCTCGGTGGCCGCGAGGCGGGCGCGTACGGCGGTGAGGGCCTGGGTGGCGGTGCCGTAGCGGAGCATCAGGTTGCGCAGGGTGGAGCCCATCGCGCCGGTGACGACACACAGGCCGGGCAGCAGCAGCGACTCGGCGGGGCCGGTGTGCTGGTCCGCCGTCAGCGTGGCGTGGACCAGGAGGAGGATCAGCGACTGGAGGGACGCGAAGCAGGCGGCGCCGCGCCAGCCGTAGACCAGCCCGGCCAGCAGTGGAGTGCAGACGCTGACGTAGGCGAGGGTGGTGTCCGGGCCCGCCGAGACGAGCAGCAGCGAGCCGAAGAAGGTGTCGGCGGCGAGCAGCGCGGGGTGGCGCAGGAGGAGGGGGCCGAAGCGTTCCCAGTCGCGGAAGAGGACGTACGACCCCATGAACGTCACGACGACCGCCGCACCGACCAGCCGGGCACCGAGTCCGGGCGCGGCGTTGAGCAGCGCGGCCGGCGCGGCCAGCACGATCATGGCGAGCCGGAAGCCGAAGACCTGACGGCAGAGGGCCTGGAGGGCCCGGACCTGGAGGCGCTCGGGGGGTTCGGGGAGGGGGCCCTCCGGGGGTTCGGCGAGCGGGAGGGGGGTGTGCTCGCCCTGCGCTGTGTGGCGGCCGGGGTACGCACCGGGCGCCATGCCCTCACCGGGCGCCGCATGCCCGCCGGGCGCCGGTTCTCCGCCCGGCACCGTGCACTCGGCCGGAACCGCGTCGCCGCCCGGACTCGCCTCCGCGCCTGATGCCGGACCTTCGCCCGAGGCCGCGCGCTCGCCCGGCACCGTGCCCCAGCCCGGAGCCACTCCGTCACCCTGCACCGTGCCCCAGCCCGGAGCCACTCCGTCACCCTGCGCCGCGCCCTCGCCCGTGGCCGCGTCCCCGCCCGGAGTCGCCTCCGCGCTCACCCCCGCACCGCCCGAAGCCACCCCCTCACCACCGCCATGAAGCGCCCCCGCACCGAACCGGCCCCGCACACCCCCGCGCCCGCTCACCGCCCCCTCACTTCCCCGCCAGCGACCCGAAGTCGACGCCCGACCCCAGGATCAGCCCCGCGCCGAGCAGCAGCATCGTCGCCGGGACCATGAACGTGGTGATCATCAGCGTCGCCTTGGGGACCGCGCGGGCGGCCTTGCGGCGGGCGTTCTGGGCGTCGGTGCGGCGCATGTCCTTGGCCAACGACACCAGGGTGTCGACGATGGGGGCGCCGAGTTCCTCGCCCTGTTGGAGGGCGGTGACGAACATGGCGACCTGTTCGGAGTCGTTGCGGCGGCGGAGTTCGGCGAAGGCCTGGCGGCGGGTCATGCCGAGGTCCATCTGGCGGAGTGTGATGCGGAGTTCGTCGGCCCAGGGGCCCTCGTAGCGGGTGGAGACGCGGTCGAGGGCCTGGCGGAAGCCGAGGCCCGCGCTGACGACGACGGCGAGGACGTCGAGGAAGTCGGGCAGGGTCCGTTCGATGACGTCCTTGCGGACCCGCATGGCGGACCAGAGCCCGACCTCGGTCCACAGCGCGCCGAAGGCGAGCAGCAGCAGGGCGACGAACCACTGGCCGCGCAGCAGGAAGACCAGGAAGCCGGTGCCGCCGAGGACGCCGTAGACCGCGCGGCGGGCGGCGTAGCGGTCGATGGTGAGGCCGCCGGGGTTGCCCGCGAGGTCGATGCGGCGCCGGTAGCGGGCGACCAGGCGGGGGCCCATCAGGCGCAGGACGAAGGGGGCGTAGCGCATCCCCATGCGGTCGATCACGGAGTCGACCGCGCCGGTGCGGGTGGCGCCGATCTCCAGGGCGAGGGCGAGGTCGCCGGGGAGCTTGGCGTCGGCGCGGTACATGCGCAGTCCGGTGAAGGCGCCCCAGACACCGAGGGCGGCGATCAGCGCGAGGAGGAGTGCCATGCGGTCCGTCACCCCCTCACACGTCGATCCGGCTCATCCGGCGGATGAGGAGGAAGCCGAGGGCATACAGGGCGAAGGCGATGATCACGCATGCCTGGCCGATGGGTGAGCCGGTCATGCGTTCCAGGGCGCCGTCCTTGACGCCGTTCATCAGGAAGAGCGCGCCGACGCCGAGGACGGGGACGGCGTACGAGGTCATGGTCACCTGGGAGAGCTGGGTGCGGATCTCGCGCCGGGTCTCCTTGCGCTCCTCCAGGGTCTCGGTGAGATTGCGCAGGGCCGACACCACCTGTCCGCCCGCACGGTTGGCCAGGACCAACGTGGTCACCAGGACCACCAGTTCGCGTGAGGGGAGCCGATCCGCGAGTTCACCCAGCGCGTCGTCCATGGACTGGCCGATGGCCAACTGGTCCGAGACGCGAGCGAGTTCCTCGCCTGCCGGGTCCTCCAGTTCCTCCGCCGCCATGCCGATGGCGGTGCGCAGGGCGAGTCCGGCCTGGGTGGCGTTGGCCAGGATGCGGGCCAGTTCGGGGAGTTGGCCGATGAACCGCTCGATGCGTTTCTGTCGCTGCCAGTTGAGGAACTGGAGCGCGGCCCAGATGCCGAGGAGTCCGGCGATGGGGCCGAAGAAGGGGGCCAGGGTGGCGTCGCCGACGATCCACAGTCCGGCCACCAGGACCAGCAGGTAGACGAAGAACTCGCCCGGAGTGACGTCCAGTCCGGTGGCGGCGAGCCGCAGTTCGAGTCTGCGGCCGGGCCCGGTACGGCGCAGCCGTCGGTCCAGCCCGCGGAAGTGCCGCCTGCGGCCGCCGGGAGTGATCTGGCCGGTGTGCGAGAGGCGGTCGACGAGGGCGGCGCGCCGGGCCCGCCCGGCGGCGTAGCTCTGCACGCCGAGCACGGCGAGGACGCAGGTCAGCAGGGTGATGCCGGTGGTGAGCCGGACGAGCGTGGGGAGATCCATGGGTGGCCTACCTACCTGGCTTCTCGGGTGGCGAGCTGGGCGTCGGTGTGGGCGACGCCGAACGCCTGCGGGACGGGCTGGCTCGCCATGTGGAGGCGGTCGGCGGTGCGGCGGGGCAGCGGGAAGTACTGGAAGGCGCCGGGCACCCGGCCGTCGGCGGTCATGGGACGGGCGTCGAAGCGGGCGACGGTGGCCAGGCGGTACGGCTCGCCGCCGTGGCTGTCGAGGAGCGCGATCTCGGTGATGCGGCGGGCGCCGTCCGCGAACCGGGTCAGCTGGACGAGGACGTCGACCGCGCTGTTGATCTGGTCGTGCAGGGCGGCGAAGGGCACCTCCACGTCGGACATGGAGGCGAGGGTCTGGAGCCGGGTGAGCGCGTCCTCGGCGCTGTTGGCGTGCACGGTGGCGAGCGAGCCGTCGTGGCCGGTGGACATGGCCTGGAGCATGTCCAGGGACTCGCCGCCGCGGACCTCGCCGACCACGATCCGGTCGGGCCGCATCCGCAGCGAGTTGCGCACCAGGTCGCGGATGGTGATCTGCCCGCTGCCCTCGACGTTGGGCGGCCGGGACTCCAGGCGGACCACATGGGTCTGCTGGAGCTGGAGTTCGGCGGAGTCCTCGATGGTGATGATCCGCTCGTGCGCGGGGATCGTCCCGGACAGGGCGTTGAGCAGGGTGGTCTTGCCGGTGCCGGTGGCGCCGGAGACGATGATGTTGAACTTGGCCTGCACCAGGCCCGCCAGCAGGTACACCATCTGCTCGTCCAGCGAGCCGAAGCCGATCAGCTCCTGGAGGGTGAAGGAGCGCGGGAAGCGGCGGATGGTGAGGACGGGTCCGGTCAGCGACAGCGGCGGGATGATGACGTTCACGCGCTCGCCGGACGGCAGCCGGGCGTCGACCATCGGATTCGACTCGTCCACCCGGCGGTTGACGGTGGAGACGATCCGTTCGATGGTCTGCATCAGCTGGTCGGCGGAGGCGAAGCGGAGCGGGAGGCGTTCGACGCGGCCGCCGCGTTCGACGAAGACCGCGTCGGGGCCGTTGACCATGATCTCGGTGACCGAGGCGTCCTCCAGGAGCGGTTCGAGGATGCCGAGGCCGAGGGCCTCGTCCACGACCCGGCGGATCAGCTGGGTGCGCTCGGCCGTGGACAGCACCGGGCCCTCGCGGCTGATGATGTGCCCGAGGACCCGTTCAAGGCGTGCCCGGCGCTCGGCGGGCGCGAGCGCGCTCATCTCGGCGAGGTCGATCTCCTCCAGGAGCTTGGCGCGGTACGAGGCGACGAGATGGCCGTCCTCGCCCCGGCTGCCCTGCTCCTCGGGGGAGTTGATGCGTGCCCGCAGACTCATGGGTCGGCTGCTCCTCGGTCCTGGTCAGTGGTCGAGCGGCATGGTGGCGGTCTTGTGGGCGGCGCCGAAGCTCCACCCGGGCACGAGCTGCGGTATGTCGACGGAGGCCGTGACGGTGACGGAGTCGCCCCCGCCCCCGCTCGCGCAGCTCACCTTCAGCCCCCCGCCGACCGCCCCCGCGCACGCCGCCTGCGCGCCCTGCCCCAGGGAGGCCGCGCGGGCCCCGGCGCGGGCCGCCGTACTGGCCTGCTCGGCGGCGTAGGCGACCGCGCCGATCTGGAGCCCGGCGAGGCCGACGATCAGCAGGACGGGGATGAACCCCAGGTATTCGATGGCCACTTGGCCCCGATCGTGCGCCGGTACCTGCACCCGCGCCCGCACCCGCCGCGCCCGTAACTGCGCCCGCACCCGTACCCGCTCGCGTCCGTACCGCATCTCAGTGCTTCACCTCCTCCACGGCACCGGCGTGGCCGTGCACCGTGACCGGGAAGTCGATGGAGCCGGGGAAGAGGACGGGCACCTTGAGGTCGACGTCGGCCGTGACGAACCCGGAGCCGCCGCACGTCACCGTCGCGCCCCCTCTCCAGTCCCCCGACAGGTGCTCCAGGGCGGCCGCCCGGCAGGCGGCCTCGCGCGCGCCGCCGGGCGCCGCCGCCGTGCCCGCCCGTACGCCCTCGTCCGCAGCATTCCCCGCGAGCGTGAAGGCGTACCCCGTGAGCACGCACTGCCACATCAGCACCAGGGTCAGCACGATCAGCGGGGTCATCCCGAGGAGTTCGACGGCGACCTGCCCCCGGTCCCCGGCCGCCCTCCTCCCCGTGTCCCCGGCAGCAGTCCTCGCCGTCTCCCCGGCAGCGGTCCTCATCGCGCCTCACTCCTTCCGCCGCCGGAAGCCGACCGCGCCCCGGTCGCCGCGCTGTCGGCCGCCCCGGTGCGCGGGGCCCTCCGGGGGCTTGGCGAGGCCGAGTTCACCGGCGAGGCTCCACAGGGCCTGCTTGACGGTGCTGCGGTGGTCGAGTTCGTGCAGCCGTCCGGAGTCCACGACGCCCTGGAGTTCCTTGAAGGCGGCGGGGACGGTCGTACGGGCCAGGGCGGTGCCGGTGATGCGCTGGACGAGCGCGGGCTGGATCTCGGTGGCCCGGCTGAACCGGTTGATCACGACGGTCGTCTCCTCCGCCTTGCGGATCTGGAGCCGGTCCCACATCCGCACGGTCCGCTTGGCGGCGCGTACGGCGATCACGTCCGGGGTGGTCACCAGGAGCGCGGTATCGGCGCCCTCCACTGCGGCGGCGGTGGCGCCGGTCAGCTGGGCGCCGCAGTCGAGGACGACGACCTCGTAGCGCTGCCGCAGCGCGGCGACGGTGTGCCGTACGGCACGGTCGGTGACCTCCTCGCCGCGCTCCCCTTCGCCGGGGGCGAGGAGCAGGGCGAGCCCGGAGTCGTGGCGGAAGACGGCGTCCGCGAGGACGCGCGGGGAGATGTCGTTGATGGCCGCGAGGTCGGCGACCGAGCGGCGGAACTGCACATCGAGGTACGAGGCGATGTCGCCGGTCTGGAGATCGAGGTCGGCGAGCGCGGTGCTGCGGCCCGACGCCTGGGCGGCCAGGGCGAGTTGGATGGCTACCAGGCTCGCACCGACCCCGCCCTTGGCGCCGCTGACGGTGACGACGGTGCCGCCGGGCCCCTCGGCCGCGCCGTGCCCGAGGTGGCGCCGTACCCCGGTGGACCACTGGGCCACCGCCTGGACGCGGTGGGCGAGTTCCTCGTACGACAGCGGCAGCGCCACCAGGCCGCGGGCGCCGGAGTCCATGGCGGCGGCGAACAGGGCGGGTCCGGCGTCGGTGGTGACGAGGATGACGCCGACGGCCGGGAAGCGCAGGGCGACCTCGCGGATCAGCTCCAACGCCGGTACGGGACCGATGCGTTCATGGACGACGACAACCTCGGGCAGTTCGTCCACCGACTCGGCGGCGAGCCGGGCGAGCGTGTCGACCAGCTGGGTCGAGTCGACGGCCGGTGGCAGCGGTTCGGCGTCGGGGAGCTGACTGAGCAGGGTGGTGAGGGTGCGGACGGCGTCCGGGTCGGCGCCGGCCGGAAGAATCCTGATGGGCATCCGGGCGGCCTCTCACTTGTCCGTCGCGAGTTCGTAGGTGCGGTCCCGCTCGGGTATGGCGGGCTCGCCGCCGGGGGCCACCAGGGCGAGCCGGACCCGCTTGGCGAAGGACTCGGCGTAGGTGACGCGCTGGGCGTCGAGGGCGGAGAGGGCGAAGGTGATCGGGACGGCGTCGGCCGGCCGGCTCTTGTCCTCGTCCGGGTCGAGGGCCTTGATCTGTCCGACGTCGATGACGCGCGCGTCCGTGACGATGATCTTCGACTGGTCGGGGTCGCTCTCCTTCTTGCCCTCGAAGGTGGCGTAGACGTTGACGCGGGCCCCGGCCGTGATCTTGCCCGCGACGCCGGTCGCCGCGTCGATCATGATGGCGACCTCCTGCTGGCCCGGCCGGAGCGCGGGCCGGTCGACGATCATGTCGCTCTGGAGCAGGGAGCCGGGCCGCAGAGTGGTCACCGCGATCTTGCCGCGCAACTGCGCGAGATCGGTCACCGCGTTCTCCGACAGCCAGCGCTTCGGCATGCGGATCTTCTCGAACTGGCCCGCGTTCAGGGCGGTGTACGGCTGCACAGCGGACCGCACCCGGTACGCGGTCACCTCGGGGCCGACCTTGGACTGCACGTCGTGGACGACGGAGAGCACGCCGGCGAACGCGCCGAGCGCGCACAGGACCGACAGGATCAGGAGTATCACGCCGCGGCGCTGACGGGAGTTCATGAACCGTGCAACCTCATTGGGGGAATCGGTCGGGCGGGATATGAGCGCGGGAGCCGGGGCGCCGGTCAGGCGGGGGTGCGCCGTTCCAGGGCGCGGGGTTCGGGCGGGCGTCGGTCGGGTGGGGTGGCCGAGCAGAAGACACAGCGGTCGCCGATGACGTCGACGCCGCACCAGTGGCAGACGGACTGCCGTACGGAGGTGACGAGTTGGTACAGGACGGAGAGGTCGGCCAGATGGGCGCAGAACTCGATCAGGCGCCCGGTGCCCCACCAGGCGGCGGACTCGGCGGGCAGCGGGGCCTCGCGCATCCCCTGCGTGCCCCAGGAGTTGGCGAGCGAGGCCGTCCAGTCGGACTGGAGCTGGCCCTTGGCGAGCAGCAGCCAGGTGCCGAACTCCGGCCCCTTGAGGGCGGCTCCGGGGACGGCCTTGACGAGCTGCGGCTCGGGGTGGGCGACGACGGCGAACTGGGTGCCGGGCACCCAGGACTTGGCGTGCGACTTCAGGCCCACCGGCACGCGGTCCAGCCGGGCGACCGAGCCGAGGACGGCTCCGGCGTGGATGTAGTGGGTGAGGAGCCGCCCTGCCGACGCGAGCACGCCGGGGCTCAGGTCGCAGGAGGCGAGCTGCCGTAACTGCCGCGCCAGGACGGCGACTCCGAGGGGCGGCAGCTCGGGCAGGAACAGGGCGATGCGGTCGCTCTCCAGCAGCGCGCGCAGGGTGTACAGGCGGCGCAGCACCGGCTGCGGGGTGGCCTGCGAGCAGACGACGACCAGATGTCCGAACTGTTCGGTGAGGGACTGGAGTTCGAGGAGCGTCTGCTCCAGCGGGCGCCGGTCGAGATCGCGCAGCACCACGGCGGGCATGGTCCGTTCGTCCTGTGCCGGCAGCGCCAGGTCGGCGCTGGTCACGGCAATGGCAGTTGGCACGCGCAGCTCCCCGCTCTTCGCATCACCCGGTCCACCGGTGTCACTCCCGTGGGCCAGGACGACTTCATTGCGTGACTACCCGAGCACTGTATCCACGGCTCGATCACGGGAGAACAGCGTTTGCGTACCTCGTGGGGAACTTGCCAGGTGCAAGTCGCACCAAACCGGGACGGGTTGATCAGACACACGAAGGGCCCTGCCTGCGCCGCGACTTGACAGCAGGATTGGTCTGGACCAACTTGTACTCATGGGGTGGACGTTCTTTCCCACCTCACCCCCCTCGCGAACTCCCCCACTGGAGGCTCCAGTTGGACCTCGTATCCGTCATGCCCGGACGCGGTCGGCGCGTCCGCGCCCGCACCTGGTCGGCCGCCGCCACGGTGGCCCTCGCGGTCGCGGGCATCTCCGCGGCCCCGGCCAGCGCGGCTGACGTCAACAACGCGAAGAACGCCGGATTCGAATCCGGTCTGAGCGGCTGGACCTGCTCGGCGGGCAGCGGCACGACCGTCTCGTCCCCGGTGCACGGCGGCTCCGCCGCTCTGAAGGCGACCCCGGCCGGGCAGGACAACGCCCAGTGCACGCAGTCGGTCGCGGTGAAGCCCAACTCCACCTACTCGCTGAGCGGTTGGGTGCAGGGCGGCTACGCCTACCTCGGCGTCACCGGCACCGGCACCACCGACGTGTCGACCTGGACCCCGGACGCCCCGTCCTGGAAGCAGCTGACGACCACCTTCACCACGGGCGCCTCCACCACGTCCGTCACGGTCTACACCCACGGCTGGTACGGCCAGGCCGCCTACTACGCCGACGACATCCAGGTCTTCGGCCCCGACGGCGGCGGTGGTGGCGGCGGCGACAACCCGACGGTCCCGTCGGCACCGGGCGGCCTCGCCGTCTCCGGTACGACCTCCTCCTCGGTCTCGCTGTCCTGGAACACGGTCTCCGGGGCGAGCGGTTACAACGTCTACCGGGACGGCGCGAAGGTGGCGTCGGCGAGCGGGACGTCGGCGACCGTCAGCGGTCTGTCGGCCTCGACCTCGTACTCCTTCCAGGTCACGGCGGTGAACTCGGCCGGTGAGTCGGTGAAGTCGTCGACGGTGACGGCGACCACGGCGTCCTCCGGCGGCGGGGGCGGTGGCGGCGGTGCGCTGCCCAAGCACGCCGTGACCGGCTACTGGCAGAACTTCAACAACGGCGCGCAGGTCCAGAAGCTCTCCGACGTGCCGTCGTCCTACGACATCATCGCCGTCGCCTTCGCGGACGCCACCTCCACGCCGGGCGCGGTCACCTTCAACCTGGACTCGGCAGGCCTGAACGGCTACACCGTCGACCAGTTCAAGGCCGACATCAAGGCCAAGCAGGCGGCCGGCAAGAAGGTGATCGTCTCGGTCGGCGGCGAGACGGGCACGGTGTCCGTCAACGACTCCAACTCGGCGGCGAACTTCGCCAACTCGGTCTACTCCCTGATGCAGACCTACGGGTTCGACGGCGTCGACATCGACCTGGAGAACGGCCTCAACCCGACGTACATGTCGCAGGCGCTGCGCTCCCTGTCGTCGAAGGCGGGCTCCTCGCTGATCATCACCATGGCCCCGCAGACGATCGACATGCAGTCGACGTCCGGTCCCTACTTCCAGACGGCCCTGAACATCAAGGACATCCTCACGGTCGTCAACATGCAGTACTACAACAGCGGTTCCATGCTGGGCTGCGACGGCAAGGTCTACAGCCAGGGCTCGGTCGACTTCCTCACCGCCCTCGCCTGCATCCAGCTGGAAGGCGGCCTCTCCCCCTCCCAGGTCGGCCTCGGCCTCCCCGCCTCCACCCGGGGCGCCGGCAGCGGCTACGTCTCCCCCACCATCGTCAACAACGCCCTCGACTGCCTCACCCAGGGCACGGCCTGCGGCTCGTTCAAGCCGTCGAAGACCTACCCGTCCCTGCGCGGCGCGATGACCTGGTCGACGAACTGGGACGCGACGGCGGGGAACGCGTGGTCCGGGTCGGTGGGCGCGCACGTGCACGCCCTCCCGTAACCCCCTGACCGCTCCCGCACATGAGGGTGCCCCGGACCGACACCGGCCCGGGGCACCCTCATGTGGCCGAGGGGCTATTCCCCCGAAGCGGCGAACAACTCGCCCGCCTCCTCCGCATGGACGGCCCGCTGAGCCCAGATCTCCAGCTGCTCCGGGCTGGTGCAGGCGTTCACCCGCTCGCGGACATCCTCGGGGACAGGGATGCCACGCCATTCGAGGACGCGAAGCACCATGTCCCGTTGAGCCGCGATACGCCCCTCCTCGATGCCTTGCTCCCGCCCCTCCTCGCGTACCTGCTCGGCCAGCGGGTGGCGCCAGAAGTACTGGATCGCTGTCATCAGGTCCCTCCACATCTGCTTCGCCTGGGGGTCGGCCAGGCAGGAGTCGACGAACTGCACGAAGACCGCGGCACTGTCGGGGTCGATGGTCTTCAGGGCGGTGGCGAGTGATTCCAGTATGGGCGCGGCCTTCGGTCCGCGCCCGTGTGTCATCGCGGAAAGCACCGCAAGGGGTACATCGCGTTCGGCCTCACGCTCGTCCGTGATCACCGGGACGTTGTCCGGACCCAGGACGAGAGGCCGCACGGTCAGCGAGTGCCAGCCGGGGAAGCCGAGCCGGATGGGCCGCGATGCCCACTGGGCCGTCGCGCTGTTCTGGGTGATGACGATGAGGACCGGTTCGCAGCGGTACTTCTCGTACAGGTACGACAGGTAGTACGGCCAGCTGCCCCGCTTGCGCTCGTCCGCCTGGGTCTGGGACTCGACCACGAGGAGATACGTGCCGTCGTCCGTCTCGGCCCGCAGCAGCGTGTCCACGCGCCGCTCGACCGGTTCGATCTCGGTGAGGTCCACGTTCAACGCGACGATCTCATGGGGTGGGGGGAACGGCACATGGAGCACGCGCTGCAGGGCGCGGGTCAGCAGTGCGGGGTCCTTCTGGAAAATGCGGTGCAGCGCCTCGTGCGACGAGCCGACCATCAGCTCTCCTTTCCGTACGACGTGCTCAACGAGCGAGTCGACGGGAGGTCAGCGTGACGGCGTACTACGACAACCAGACCTGGGAAGCCCTGCGGGAGTTGGCGGTCCTTCGTATGCGGGACGAGGGGCAGGACGCCGGGGCGCGGTATCGGTGGGTGCGGCTTGCGCTGACCGCGTGTCGGCTGAGGAGTGAGGGCGGTGACGCCTGTGCGCTTGGGACGTTGGCCGATGTGGTCGCCGTGCGGGTCTACGCGATCGAGGAATTCGGGGTGCGACGGGGCGACTTGATACGTGACCCGGTCTTTCTCTGCGAGACGGTCTTCCGGGAGTTCGGGGCATCACCGGCGGGGGTGGCGGCGGAGGCCGTCGACTGGCGGGCGCTTCCCCGGCTGGAGATGCTGCGGCTGCGCCGTATCAAGAACGTGCTGACGCTGCTGCGGCCGATGCGTGACGTACTCCCGGTGGACGACCCGATCCACCGGGAGCTGTCGGAGTGGCTGGCCCTGCTCCCCGGGCTGCCGTGAAGGCCCCACGCGGGGCCTTCACGCGCGGAACGCTCAGGCTTCCTCGAAGTACGCGTCCAGCACCGCGTCCAGTTCCGACTCCCACTGCTTGAAGTCGGCGCGGGCCTTGGCCTCGATCTCGATGGGGTACCAGCGGTGGTCCGGGGTGTGGACGGTGATCGTGAAGCGCTTGCCGAAGCGGGAGGACTCCGTTTCGACGGCGGCGATCTCCGCCCAGGTGAACTCGCAGTTCTCCTCGTCCAGGGTGAGGTGGACGCCGGTGCGGTCCGCCAGTATGCGGGCGCGGCGGTCGGAGGCTTCGAAGGCCGGGCCGTCGACGGCGTCGGCGTCGGCGTTGGCCTTCTCCGGCTCGTCCCGCGCGTCCGCCACGGCGCCGGCCTCCGCCGGGGGCTCCGCCTCAGTGTCCGCCTTCGCCTCGGGCGCCACCTCGGTGTCCGCCTTCGCCACGGGCTCGGCGTCGGCGTCGGCCTTTGCCGGCCGTTCCTCCTCCGGCACCGGGCCGTCCTCCTCCGCCTCCGCGACCGGGCCGTCCGCCTCCGGTTTCGGCTCGGGCTTCGCCGGAGGCGTCAGGCCGGGGATGAAAGCCGGGTCGAATCCGGCGCCCGTGAGGGGCTCGCCCTTCTCGGGCTTGCTGCTCGATCCTATGCGCTGGTCCACGGCGGCAGTATGGACGACTTACCTGTGCCGGAACCACCCGGCGCTCCATTCCCACCGGTAAGTCCCCAACCTGCCGTCAGACGAACACACTCACCACCGCCGCCATCGCGAACCCGGCGACGGACAGCACCGATTCGAGGACGGTCCACGTCTTCAGGGTGTCCCGCTCGGTGATGCCGAAGTACTTGGCCACCATCCAGAAGCCGCCGTCGTTGACGTGCGAGGCGAAGATCGAGCCCGCCGAGATCGCCATGATGACCAGCGCGGCGAACGCCGCCGAGTGGTGGTCCTCCGACAGCAGCGGCGCCACGATGCCCGCCGTCGTCACGATCGCCACGGTCGCCGAGCCCTGCGCGACCCGCAGCACCAGCGAGATCAGGTACGCCAGGACGATCACCGGAAGCCCCACGCCGTGGAACGTGTCCGACAGCGCCTGCGCGACCCCGCTGGCCTTCAGTACGGCGCCGAAGATCCCGCCCGCGCCCACCACGAGCAGGATGTTGCCGACCGGCTTGAGGGAGGCGGTGGAGACGTTCTCCAGGGACTTGCGGGACCAGCCGCGCCGGATGCCGAGCAGGTAGTACGCGAGCAGCAGCGCAAGGGTGAGGGCCACGAAGGGGTGACCGAAGAACTCGATGACCGACCGGCCGGTGGAGGGGTCGAGCGCGACCGAGGAGAACGTCGCGGCGAGGATCAGCACCAGCGGGGTGCCGATGATGCCGAGTACGACACCCAACGGGACGGGCTTCTCCTGGGGTTCGGCAACAGCGGACTGCGGTTCATCTTCCGATGCCTGCGCATCAGTACCCGACGCCCCCCGCTGTCCCACGACCACCGGCCGCTCCACCGCGGCCACCCGCTCCGCCGCGACCGTCCGCCGGGCCTCCTCCGCCGCCTCCACCATGTCCTGCGGTACGGGGACGAAGATCCGCCGGCCGACCCACGCGGAGTACGCCCACGCCGCGAGGACCGCCGGAATGCCGCACACGATGCCCATCAGCACCACCCAGCCGAGCTGCACGTGCAGCAGTCCCGCCGCGGCCACCGGGCCGGGGTGCGGCGGCAGGAAGGCGTGGGTCATGGAGAGGCCCGCGAGCAGGGGGAGACAGTAGAGCAGGATCGACTTGCCGCCGCGCTTGGCGGCCGCGTAGACCAGCGGGGCCAGGACGAAGATGCCCACGTCGAAGAAGACCGGGATGCCGAAGATCAGGCCGGTCAGGCCCATGGCGAGCGGCGCCCGGCGTTCGCCGAACAGCCGCAGCAGCCGCGCCGCCAGTACCTCCGCGCCCCCGCTGACCTCCAGGATCGCGCCGAGCATGGTGCCGAGGCCGATGATGATCGCGACGTGACCGAGGATGCCGCCCATGCCGGACTCCAGCGTGGAGACGGCGTCGGAGCGCTGGACGGTGCCGAAGAGTTCGGTGACCGAGAGGCCGGCCAGCAGGCCGACGGTTATGGAGACCGCGAGCAGGGCGACGAACGGCTGGAGTCGCACCTTGATGATCAGGAAGAGCAGCAGGGCGATACCGATTCCGGCGACGGTCAGCAGGCCGGGCGTGCCGTCGAGGAGCAGGAGCAGTCCACCGGTGTGGGGTGGCGCTGCGGGGGCTGGTGCGGCGAGGGAGAAGGACATGAGAGGGGGTCCTCTGCGTGAGTACCGTACGTGCATCGGGCTTTCGGGCAGGGTGGAGCGCGGCACGGCACCCCGAGGGGAATGCCGTGCCGTGTACCTGGTGCGGGTTGGTGCGGGTGGTGCGAGAGGGACGCGACCTCAGCCGAGTACGGCCAGCGCGTCGATCTCGATGAGGAGCCCCGCCGGAAGGCCGACGTAGACCGTCGTACGGGCGGCGGGAGGCTGGGTGAGCCCCTGCTCCTCGAAGTAGGTGTTGTAGATGCCGTTCATCTCGGCGAAGTGGTCCACGTCCGTCAGGTAGACGCGGATCATCATCACGTCGTCCCAGCTCGCGCCGCCCTCCTCGAGGATCGCCTTGACGTTGGCGAGGGTCTGGAGGGTCTGCTCGCGCAGGGTGGGTCCGGCGGGGGTGGGGGCCTTGCCCTCCTCGGCGGGGAGGAAGCCGACCTGGCCCGCGACCTGGAGGATGTTGCCCTTCCGCACCCCGTGGGAGAACTTCGCGGGCGGGGTCGTGTGGGTCTTCGGGGTGAGCGCGATCTTGTCGGTCATGGGGTGGGGTCCTTCACTGGGGTTCTTCCGGAGTACTCGCCGCTGATCGCGTCCGCGGTACGGCGCACCTGCGGGAGCAGGGCGAGGAGTTCGTCGGCGGTGACGACGACGTTCGGCGCGGAGACCGACATCGCGGCGACCACCCGCCCGTCGGCGCCGCGGATGGGGGCCGCGACGCAGTTGATGGACTCCTCGTGGCCGCCGAGGTCGGTGGCCCAGCCCTGTTCGCGCACCTTCTCCAACTCGCGCAGGAAAGCGGTCGAGTTGGGGGTGGAACGGGCCGTGTAGAGGGGGTAGTCGAGCCGTTCCGCGAGGGCGCGGCGCTCGGGTTCGGGCAGGTCGGCCAGGAGCAGCTTGGCGACGGCCGCGACGGTGATGGCGACGGGCTTGCCGACGCGCGAGTACATCCGCACCGGGTAGCGGCTGTCGACCTTGTCGATGTAGAGCACCTCGTTCTCCTCGTGGACGGCGAGGTGCACGGTGTGTCCACATGCCTCGTTGAGGCGCAGGAGATGGGGGTGGGCGATCTCGCGGACGTCGAGGCTCTCCATCGCCTCCTGGGCGAGGGCGAAGAGGCGGGCGCCGAGCCGGTAGCGCTGGTCGGACTGGCGGTAGACCAGGCCGTGTTCGTGCAGGGTGCGCAGCAGGCGCAGGGCGGTGGACTTGTGCACGCCGAGCCGGCCGGCGACCTGGCCGAGGTCGGCGGGGCCCTCCGCGAGCAGCGGAAGGATGCTCAGGGCGCGGTCCACGGTCTGGCTCATGGGGTGCTCGTCTCCTCGGTGACCTGGCCGGTTCCGGTCCAGCCGGGGCCGAGTCGCAGTCTCTCCCATGCGTGGTCGTCGAGGGCGGCCAGCCGGTCGGCGTGGTCGCGGGCGGGCGGCGCGGCGAGGTCGCCGGGGGCGGTGAGGGCGGCGGCGGCCATGAGGTGGCCGTGGCGCAACCGGTCCCGTACGGACAGACCGCGCAGGGTGGCGGAGAGGAACCCGGCGGCGAAGGCGTCGCCCGCGCCGACGGTCGCCACCACGTCGACGGCGAGGGCGGGGACACGCACCGTGCGCTCACCGGTGTCGGTGCGCTCGTACACCGTGGCGCCGTGCGGGCCCTCCTTGACGACCAGGACCCGGGGTTCGGGCAGCAGTCGCCGTACGGCGTCGGCGCCGCCCCGCGCGTTCCAGGCGTCCTCCGCCTCGTCCGCGCCCACGAACACGATGTCGGCGCCCCGGGCCAGCTCCAGCAGCACCGAGGCGTCGGAGGCGTCCCGCCACAGCGCGGGCCGGAAGTTCACGTCGAAGGAGACCACCGGGCGCCCGGGCCGACGTGAGGTGAGCGCGCGCATAAGTTCCAGGCAGTCGGCGGACAGCGCGGCCGTGATCCCGGACAGGTGCAGCACGCGTCCGGCGTCCACCGCCGCGAGGTCCACGTTGTCCACGGACATCGCGGAGGCGGCCGATCCGGCCCGGTAGTAGGCGACTTCGTGCGCGTCGGTGGCGCGGTCGGCGGCGGTGCGGAAGTAGATGCCGGTGGGCCGACCGGGGTCCACGCGTACGGCGCCGGTGTCGACGCCGTGGGAGGCGATCCGCTCCACCAGGTGCCGGCCGAAGCCGTCGGCGCCGACCCGGCCGACCCAGCGGGCG
Source organism: Streptomyces sp. NPDC026659 (assembly GCF_040638245.1). Lineage (NCBI taxonomy): Bacteria > Bacillati > Actinomycetota > Actinomycetes > Kitasatosporales > Streptomycetaceae > Streptomyces > Streptomyces sp. NPDC026659. The sequence goes on from NZ_JBEZXY010000002.1 coordinate 413,722, forward strand.
GAGTGCCCGGCGGCGGCGAGGGCGCAGACGACGTTGGACTCGGCGCCGCCGATGCCGCGTTCGAAGGCGGGCACGTCGGCGAGGCGGCCGGGGCGGGTGGGCAGGAAGGTGACCATGGACTCGCCGAGGGCGACGACATCCACGGCGTCGGGTCCGGCGCTCGGCTGTCCGTCGGCGGTCACGATGGTCTCGGCTCCTCGTCCATGGGTCCGGGGGTCCGCACAGCCGGGGCCCCGGGGGTCCGGGGTGACGACTTCGTTGACCCCGCGTTGGCCGAGATGTTAGACAGCAGTCAGCGACATACGCAATGGACGTTGCACATATCGCAACGCCGCAGATCAGGAGGCTTCCATGGCCCGTGAGACCGGCACCGACGCGCTGTCCCGGCTCGCCGGGGAACGGGTCGACCACCGCTTCAAGGGCCTCCCGCCGGACGCCGCCGGCCTGACCGTCGGCGAGCTGACGAAGCAGCGGCGCAACCTCTTCTCCGGTGACTTCTCCACTCCTCTGCTCGCCCTGTCCGCCGAGCGCCTGGAGCACAACCTCGCGCTGATGGAGGCGTACACCGAGCGGCACGGACTCGCCTTCGCCCCGCACGGCAAGACCTCGATGGCCCCGCAGCTCTTCGCGCGCCAGGTGGAGCGCGGCGCCTGGGGGATCACGGTCGCGGCGCCCCATCAGGTGTGGGTGGCACGGGAGTTCGGCATCGAGCGGATCTTCCTGGCCAACGAGCTGGTGGACCCGGCCGCACTCCGCCGCCTCACCGCCGAGCTGAGCGCCGACCCCGGCTTCCGCTTCGTCTGTTACGTCGACTCCGTGCGCGGGGTCGAGCTGATGGACGCGGCCCTCGCGGGCACCGGGCGCCCGGTGGACGTGGTGGTGGAGCTGGCCGCGGGCGAGGGGGCGCGTACCGGCGCCCGTACGGAGGCGGACTGCCTGACCGTCGCCGCCGCCGTGGCCGCGACGAGCACCCTGCGCCTGGTCGGCGTCGCGGGCTACGAGGGCGAGGTGCCGAAGGCCGACCCGGAGCGCGTGGCCGCCTATCTGAAGAGGCTCACCGCACTCGCCGCCGCTCTGGACGCGGAGGGCCGGTTCGCCGGGGCGGACGAGATCGTGGTGAGCGCGGGCGGCAGCGCCTGGTTCGACGCGGTGGCGGAGGTGTTCGCGGAGTTCCCCGAACTGTCGCGCCCGGTACTGAAGTTGCTTCGCTCGGGCGCCTACCTCTCGCACGACGACGGGCACTACCGCAGGATCACCCCCTTCAACCGGGTGCCCGAGGAGGGCGCCCTGGAGCCCGCGTTCCGGCTGTGGGCGCAGGTGGTCTCCCGGCCCGAGCCCGGCCAGGCGTTCGCCAACGCGGGCAAGCGGGACGCGGCGTACGACCTCGATCTGCCCGAGGCCCAGGTGGTGCGCCGGGACGGGGTGGAGCGGCCGGCCACCGGGGTCGAGGTGAGCGCCCTGTCGGACCAGCACATGTGGCTGCGCACCACACCGGAGGCCGATGTCATGGTGGGCGACTGGATCGGCTTCGGCCTTTCCCACCCCTGCACGTCCTTCGACAAGTGGCCGCTGATCCCCGTGGCGGAGGCGGACGGCACGGTCGTGGAATACATCCGCACGTTCTTCTAGGAGGCCGGGGCCGTGGACCAGCTCGTCATCCGGGACGCCGACGTGGTGGACGGCAGCGGTGCGCCCTCCTACCGCGCCGATGTGGTGATCCACCAGGGTCGGATCGTCCAGATCGTCAAGGAGGCCGCGGCCTCGGGCTGTCAGCGCCCGCGCGCGACGCGCGAGCTGGACGCCGAGGGGCTGGTCCTCTCCCCCGGCTTCATCGACATGCACGCCCACTCCGACCTGGCCCTGCTGCGCGACCCCGACCACAGCGCCAAGGCCGCGCAGGGCGTCACGCTCGAAGTCCTGGGCCAGGACGGGCTGTCGTACGCCCCGGTGGACGACCGCACGCTGGAGGAGGTGCGCCGGGCGATCACCGGGTGGAACGGGTACGGCGACGACATCGACATGGACTGGCGCTCGGTCGGTGAGTATCTGGACCGCCTCGACCGGGGCATCGCGGTCAACGCCGCCTATCTGATCCCGCAGGGCACCGTCCGCGCGCTCGTCGTCGGCTGGGAGGACCGCCCGGCGACCCCGGCCGAGCTGGACCGGATGCGCCAACTGGTCGCGGAGGGCCTGGAACAGGGCGCCGTCGGCCTCTCCTCGGGTCTCACCTACACCCCCGGCATGTACGCCGAGAACGCCGAACTCACCGAACTCTGCAAGGTGGTGGCCTCCTACGGCGGCTACTACTGCCCGCACCACCGCTCCTACGGCGCGGGCGCCCTGGAGGCGTACGCCGAGATGGTGGCGCTCACCCGGGAAGCGGGCTGCCCGCTCCATCTCGCCCACGCCACCATGAACTTCGGTGTGAACAAGGGCCGCGCGCCCGAGCTGCTGACCCTGCTGGACGACGCGCTCGACGCGGGCGCCGACATCAGCCTGGACACCTACCCCTACACCCCCGGCTCCACCACCCTCGCGGCCCTGCTGCCGAGTTGGGCGAGCGAGGGCGGCCCGGCGTCGGTCCTGGCCCGCCTCACCGACCCGGCGACGGCCGCACGCGTCCGGCACGACCTGGAGGTCACCGGCGCCGACGGCTGCCACGGGGTGCCGGTGGAGTGGGAGACGATCGAGATCTCGGGCGTGAGCGACCCCACCCTCGCCCACCATGTCGGCCGCACCGTAAGGGAGTTGGCGGACGAGCGCGGCGAGGAACCCTGGACCACCGCGCACCGGCTGCTGGTCGGGGACCGGCTCGGCACCACGATCCTCCAGCACGTCGGCCACGAGGAGAACGTCCGCGCGATCATGCGCCACCGCGCCCACACCGGCGGCTCGGACGGCATCCTCCAGGGCGCCAAGCCCCACCCGCGCGCATACGGCACGTTCCCGCGCTATCTCGGCCACTACGCAAGGGAGTTGGGCGTACTGGGCCTGGAGGAGTGCGTCGCCCGTCTCACCGCGCGGCCCGCGGCCCGGCTGCGGCTGCCGGACCGGGGCCTGGTGCGCGAGGGCTACCGCGCCGACCTGGTGCTGTTCGACCCGGAGACGGTCGGCGCGGGCTCCACGTTCGCGGCGCCGCGCACACTGCCGACCGGGATTCCGTACGTCCTCGTCGACGGCCGGTTCGTCATCGAGGACGGCCGGCGCACGGACGTGCTGGCGGGCCGGGCGGTACGGCGCACTCCGCTGTGACCGCTCAACCCGCCTGAAATGCTTACGGCTTGGGCAGCACGCACCCGGCCGCGCCCAGGTTCAGCTTGTTGCCGGTCGTGAAGCAGGCCGGTATCTGGTAGGTCTCCTCGGCGTAGTTGATGCCCTGCCGGACGGTGACTGTGCCGTTCTCGTCCACCTCGCAGGGGTTGTTCTCGGTGCAGCGCCCGCCGTCCTCGTTGCCGGTGTTGTTCACCGCGACGACCTTGCCGGTGGCGGTGTCGATCACGGGCGAGCCGGAGGTGCCGCCGATGGTGTTGCACGCGGACGTGTAGCGCAGCGAGTCCTTCCAGGTCCAGCCGCCCTCCTTGAGCCGGTAGACGAACCCGTCGGCGTTGCAGCTGTAGATCCGCTTCCAGTATCCGGAGACGACCTTGATGGCGCTGCCGGCCACCGGGTGACTGTCGCTCAGGGCGAGCGCGTTGATGCCGTACGAGCTCTTGATGGCCGCGTAGGTGGTGGTCAGCCGGTAGAGGGTGACGTCGGTGTCGGTCATGGTCGAGTAGACGACCTGGTTGGCGCGGAGCGTGGCGACCTTGGTCCCGGCGGAGTTGAGCAGGCCGAAGGTGCGGCTGGAGGACTGGCCGGTGATGACCTCGCCGGGCTCGGGGAAGCCGGTCTCCAGGCAGTGCCCGTTGGTGAGCACGAGCGCGGGGTCGGCGTCGGCGGAGTTCGGGAGGCGGACGACGGAGCCGGAGCAGTTGCTGAGCGAGACCGTCCCGGCGAAGTCGACGGCCACCGCCTTGACTTGGGGTGCGGCCTTGGCCGGTGACGCGGCGGCCGCCGGAACCGTGCCGAGCCCCGCGAGTGCCAGGGCGGACAGCGCGGCCAGGAGAGGCTTGTTCATGTGGGGGTCCTCTCTGCGGAGCGGACGGCCGGAGATCTTCCAGCCGTCCGTCTTGTCATGCGCATTGTCATTGGGCGCACAAGAGAGGACAAGAAGGCGTCTTTTCACAGCCGCCCCGGCGCGACCCCCCAGGGTTTTGGTGAGGACTCCTTCCCAAACCCTTGCGACCCCCCGCCCCCGCTGTTACGTTGACGCGCAATTCTTTGGTTAGGAGTCCTTCCTAACCAATAAAACGCCAGGTCGGACAGCAGGGACTACCAACATGATCGAAGCCGTGCCGGACCCGGCAGCGTCGCCGGGCCCCGTCGGACCTCCGCCGAGCGGAGCGGCGGCCGCGCAGCCGGAAGGAGCGTGCGGTGTACGCACTCGCTGAGGCCGATCTGCGGCTGAACGCGCAGCCCGTCGACTACGCGCTGATCGCGGTGTACTTCACCTTCGTGCTGGGCATCGGCGCGCTCGCCCGCCGGAAGATCGCCTCCAGCATGGACTTCTTCCTCTCCGGCCGCTCCATGCCGGCCTGGGTCACCGGGCTCGCCTTCATCTCCGCCAACCTCGCGGCGGTCGAGATCCTGGGCATGACGGCGGACGGCGCGCAGTACGGCCTGCCCTCGGTGCACTACTACTGGATCGGCGCCATCCCGGCCATGGTGTTCCTCGGCCTGGTGATGATGCCGTTCTACTACGGCTCCAAGGTCCGCAGCGTCCCGGAGTTCCTGCTGCGCCGCTTCGGCCGCTTCGCCCACCTGGTCAACTCGGCGAGCTTCGCGCTCGCCCAGGTGCTGATCGCGGGCGTGAACCTCTACGCCCTGTCCACGGTGGTCAACCTGATGCTGGGCTGGCCGACCTGGCTGTCGATCCTCGCCGCGGGCGTCATCGTCCTCGTCTACACCCTGCTCGGCGGGCTGTCGGCGGCGATCTACAACGAGGTCATGCAGTTCTTCGTCATCCTGGCGCTGCTGCTCCCGCTCACGTTCGTCGGGCTGCACCGGGTCGGCGGCTGGAGCGGCCTGGTCGGGAAGATCGAGCACGACAACGCCAACTCCGCGCTGCAGCTGCACTCCTGGCCGGGCACCAACCTCACCGGCATCGGCAGCTCCACGCTCTCCGTGCTCGGCATCGTCCTCGGCCTCGGCTTCGTGCTCTCCTTCGGCTACTGGACGACCAACTTCACCGAGGTCCAGCGCGCGCTGTCGGCCAAGAGCATGTCCGCCGCCCGCCGCACCCCGCTGATCGGCGCCTACCCCAAGACCCTGCTCATCCTGCTGATCATGATCCCGGGCATGGTCGCCGCGGTGCTCTCGCCCCAGCTCGCCGCGCTCAAGGCGGCCAACGCGGCGGACCCCTCGGTGCAGAGCCTGAACGGGGTGTCCTTCAACAACTCCATCGAGCTGCTGATGCGCGACCTGCTGCCCAACGGCATGCTCGGCATCGCCATCGCGGGTCTGCTCGCCGCCTTCATGGCGGGCATGGCCGCCAACGTCAGCTCCTTCAACACGGTCGTCACCTACGACATCTGGCAGACGTACGTGAAGAAGGGCCGGCCGGACGCGTACTACCTGCGCGCGGGCCGCGTGCTCACGGTGGTCGGCTGCGTGGTGGCGATCGGCACCGCGTTCATCGCCGGGAACTTCGGCAACATCATGGACTACCTCCAGACGCTGTTCGGGTTCTTCAACGCGCCGCTGTTCGCCACGTTCCTGCTGGGCATGTTCTGGAAGCGCATGACCCCGGCGGCCGGCGGCATCGGGCTCATCGCGGGCACCACCGCCGCGGTCACCATCGACCTGCTCAACCGCACCGGTGTGCTGCACCTCTCGGGACAGGGCGCCAGCTTCCTCGGCGCGATCGCCGCCTTCACGGCCGACATCCTGCTCAGCGTCGCCGTCTCGCTGGTGACCAAGCCCAAGAGCGACGCCGAACTGGTGGGCCTGGTCTGGTCGTTGACCCCGCGCGAGAGCCGCGCCCACGAGACGACCGGGGAGGACGCGGGCTGGTACCGCAGGCCCGGCGTGCTCGCCGTCGGGGTGCTCGCCCTCGCCACCGCCCTGAACATCGCCTTCTGGTGAGATACGGAGACCCACGATGTCCGAGAACGACCCCCAACAGACCCGGCCCCTGAGGGGCTTCCACCTGCTGCTCGACCTGCGCAGCATCATCGCGGCCCTGTTCGGGATCTACGGAACCGTGCTCACCGCCATGGGCGCGTCCGGAGCGAGCGCGGCGGACCTGCGCAAGACCGGAGGCTGGAACGTCAACCTCTGGTGCGGCCTCGCGATGCTCGCCTTCGCGGCCTCATTCGCCGCGTGGACCCTGCTCCGGCCCCTGCGCGAGCCCATGGCGGAGCCCGTACGGGAAACCCCCGAGGCCGCTCCCGCACCCACCGCCTGATCCCCCGTCACGTCCGCCCGGCGACCGGTCCCACGGCGCCGGGCGGACGCGTCATCCGCTCCAGACCGAGGAATCCCATGACCACAGCCCCCACCCGCGTCCTCTCCGACGGCGTGACCATCCCCGTCGTCGGGTTCGGCACCTACCCGCTGGAGGGAGCCGAGGCGGAGGCGGCCGTACGCGACGCCTTCGAGGCGGGCTACCGCCTGATCGACACCGCCGCCAGTTACGGCAACGAGGCCGCCGTGGGCCGGGCGATCGCGACCGGCGGCCTGCCCCGCGAGGAGGTCTTCCTCGCCACCAAAGTGCGCGGGAGCGCCCACGGTTACGACGAGACCCGCCGAGCGTTCGCCGAGTCCACCGAGCGGCTCGGCGTGGACCACCTCGACCTCTACCTCATCCACTGGCCGCTGCCCCGCCTGGACAAGTACGTCGACTCCTGGCGCGCGCTGATCGACCTCCGCGCGGAGGGCCTCGTACGCTCCATCGGGGTCAGCAACTTCACCGACCGGCACATCGACCGGCTGCACGAGAAGACCGGTGTACTGCCCTCGGTCAACCAGATCGAGCTGCACCCCCGCTTCCCCCAGGCCCACCAGCGCGCCGCCCATGCCGCCCGGGGCATCGCCGTCCAGAGCTGGAGCCCGCTCGGCCGGGGCAGCGAACTCCTCGCCGAACCGGCCGTCGTCGCGGCGGCCGGCCGGCACGGGGTGACCCCGGCCCAGATCGTCCTGCGCTGGCACCTGGACCTCGGCGCCCTGCCGATCCCCAAGTCCGGCTCCGCGCAGCGCCGTCGGGCCAACCTCGACCTCTTCGGCTTCACGCTGACCGAGGAGGAGATCGCGGCGCTCTCCGCCCTGGAGCGGGGCCGTACCGGCGGCGACCCGGAGACCCACGAGGAGTTCTGAGGAGCACCGGCGGGCGGGAGTGGCCGTCACCAGTGGTGCCGGTGCCGCCCTCCGTGCGTGGGCCAGCCCTCGCTGACGGTCGGGGTCGGCAGGGCCGTCGGGAGGGCGGTCGTCGCGGTCGGCAGGGCCGTCGGTGACGCCTTCTCGGTGGGGGAAGCGCTCACGGGAGCGCTCGACGCGACGGCAGGCAGCGCGGCCACCGGCGTGGTGGCGCGCAACGGGGTGACCGAGGACGGCGCGGCGGAGGGGGTGCCGACCGACGCCGAGGTCTGCGGTTCGGCCGCGTCGGGCAGCGCGTCGGGTGCCTCGGACGCGCCGGGGGTGACCCGGTCGGCGGCCGGACTGTCGCCCCCCGAGGGGGAGGCCACCAGGCCCGCGATCGCGGCAGCGGCGGCCCCGACCGTGCCGACCACGGCACCGGCCACCGCCACCCGGCGACGCCCGCTGCTGCGCCGTCGCCGCGCGGCCGCTCGGGAGCCCTCCGCCGGGGCCGGGGCGGGCGTCGGCGGCTCCATGAAGGGTGTGATGACCGGGAGTTCACGGGTCGCGTCGTAGGCCTTCTGCCAGCCGTGCGCGGCGGCCGGGTCGGCGTACTCGTCGTACGTGGGGGCCGCGGCGGGCTGCGGCTGGTAGTAGACGGGGGGCGGGACCGGGGCCGCGCCTGCCGCCTCGTGCACGCCGTACGCCCCCGCCTCGTACTCGCGTTCGCTAGACATGATCGCGAATTCTAGAGACGTGGAAGCCGCGCCGAACACCCCTGGGGCATCCGGCCGCGAAATCCCCGCAAACCGACCGTCACACGTGGTGCAAAACACGACGCGACGCCCGGCCGGGGGCCGTAAGCTCACGTCATGCAGGTGATCCAGTCGACCAAGCTCGCCAACGTCTGTTACGAGATCCGGGGCCCGGTGCTCGAGGAGGCGATGCGACTGGAGGCAGCCGGTCACCGCATCCTGAAGCTCAACACCGGCAACCCGGCCGCCTTCGGCTTCGAGTGCCCCCCGGAGATCCTGGAGGACGTCCTCCGCAACGTCTCCACGGCCCACGGGTACGGCGACGCCAAGGGCCTGCTCGCCGCCCGCCGCGCGGTGGTGATGCACAACCAGACCCTCGGCATCGAGACCGACGTGGAGCACGTCTTCATCGGCAACGGCGTCTCCGAGCTGATCGTGATGGCCATGCAGGCCCTGCTCGACGACGGCGACGAGGTCCTGGTCCCCGCTCCGGACTACCCCCTCTGGACGGCGGCCGTCTCCCTGTCCGGCGGCACCGCCGTGCACTACCGGTGCGACGAGCAGTCCGACTGGATGCCCGACCTGGCCGACATCGAGCGCAGGATCACCGACCGCACCAAGGCCCTGGTGATCATCAACCCGAACAACCCCACGGGCGCGGTCTACGACGAGGCGATGCTCAAGGGCCTGACCGACCTCGCCCGCCGCCACAACCTGCTGGTCTGCTCCGACGAGATCTACGACAAGATCCTCTACGACGGCGCGACCCACACCCCCACCGCCAAGGTCGCCCCCGACCTGCTCACCCTCACCTTCAACGGCATGTCGAAGGCGTACCGGGTGGCCGGGTACCGGGTGGGCTGGATGTCCCTCTCCGGGCCCCGCGCGCACGCCGACTCCTACATCGAGGGCCTGACGATCCTGGCCAACATGCGGCTGTGCGCCAACATGCCCGGCCAGCACGGGGTCGCCGCCGCGCTCAGCGGCCGCCAGTCGATCAACGACCTGGTGCTGCCGGGCGGTCGGCTGAAGGAGCAGCTGGACACGGCGTACGAGCTGCTGACGCAGATCCCCGGCGTGAGCTGCGTCCGGCCGAAGGGCGCCCTCTACCTCTTCCCGCGCCTGGACCCCAAGGTCTTCAAGATCAAGGACGACCGGCAGATGGTCCTGGACCTGCTGCGCGAGGAGAAGATCATGGTCGTCCAGGGCACCGGCTTCAACTGGCCCGAGCCGGACCACTTCCGGGTCGTGACGCTGCCGAACGTGGCGGATCTGACGGACGCGGTGACCCGGATCGGGACGTTCCTGGACGGCTACGGGCAGCCGTAAACGCGCGAAGGGCGGTACCGGCCGTGACAACCGGGCCGCCGTCCGTGACTCGACTCAACTTTAGACTGAATCCAAGCTAGGATGGTTTCCTGTCAGCGCAGAGGAGGCCGTCCCATGTACGAAGCGATCCGCACGAAGTCGGTCCACAGCACCCCGGCGGCCTCGGACTTCCCGCACCGCTCGCGCGAGGAGGAGCTGGACATCCAGCTCGCCGGACACCTCGCCGCGCTGCTCGCCGTCACGGACGAGCTGCGGGGGACGGCCCCGGACCCCGATCTGGACGCGGCCGCCGAGCGGCTCGCCGGACAGGTGGCCCGGCTGCGCGGCGGCAGGCCCCCGGTGCGGGCGGTTCCGGCGGCGTCCGGCGACCCCGTACGGCTGCACCGCCGGGCGCACACGCTCGCCGGGCGCGCCCTGGTCGTCGCCGCCTCCCGCGCGGACACGGGCGCCGCGATCCTCGCCGCCGAGCGGATGGACGCGCACGCCCCCGACCCCTCCGAGCAGGGGCCGGCCGCGCCGAGGCAGCTCAGCGCGGCCCGCTGACCCCGCTCAGCCCAGGCGCCGCACCAGCGCGCGGTACTGGTCCCACAGCTCCCTCGGGGTGTGGTCCCCGAAGGTGTTCAGGTGGTCGGGGACCAGCGCGGCCTCCTCGCGCCAGATGTCCCGGTCCACGGTGAGCAGCAGATCGAGTTCGGCGTCGGACAGGGCGAGCCCGTCGGTGTCCAGGGACTCCCGGGTCGGCAGCACGCCGATCGGGGTCTCGACGCCCTCGGCGCGGCCGTCGAGCCGGTCCACGATCCACTTCAGGACGCGGCTGTTCTCCCCGAAGCCGGGCCACACGAACCGGCCCTCGCCGTCCTTGCGGAACCAGTTGACGTAGTAGATCCGCGGCAGCTTCGCCGGGTCCTTGTCCTTGGCCACGTCGATCCAGTGGGCCATGTAGTCGCCCATGTTGTAGCCGCAGAACGGCAGCATCGCGAAGGGGTCGCGGCGCAGCTCGCCCACCTTGCCCTCGGCGGCGGCGGTCTTCTCGCTGGCCACGTTGGCGCCGAGGAAGACACCGTGGTCCCAGTCGAAGGACTCGGTCACCAGCGGTACGGCGGTGGCGCGGCGCCCGCCGAAGAGGATCGCGGAGATCGGCACCCCGCGCGGGTCCTCCCACTCGGGCGCGATGATCGGGCACTGGTCGGCGGGCACCGTGAAGCGGGCGTTGGGGTGGGCGGCCGGGGTCTCGGACCCGGGCGTCCACGCGTTGCCCTTCCAGTCGGTGAGGTGCGCGGGCGGCTCCTCGGTCATGCCCTCCCACCACACGTCGCCGTCGTCGGTGAGGGCGACGTTCGTGAAGACCGCGTTGCCCCACAGGGTCTTCATCGCGTTGGCGTTGGTGTGCTCGCCGGTGCCGGGCGCGACGCCGAAGAAACCGGCCTCGGGGTTGATCGCGTAGAGCCGGCCGTCCTCACCGAAGCGCATCCACGCGATGTCGTCGCCGATGGTCTCCACGCTCCAGCCGGAGACGGTGGGCTCCAGCATGGCGAGGTTGGTCTTGCCGCAGGCGGAGGGGAAGGCGGCGGCGACGTACTTCGGCTCCCCGTGCGGAGGCGTGAGCTTGAGGATCAGCATGTGCTCGGCCAGCCAGCCCTCGTCGCGGGCCATGACGGAGGCGATGCGCAGGGCGTAGCACTTCTTGCCGAGCAGGGCGTTGCCGCCGTAGCCGGAGCCGTAGGACCAGATCTCGCGGGTCTCGGGGAAGTGCGAGATGTACTTGGTCTGGTTGCAGGGCCAGGCGACGTCCTCCTGGCCCTCCTCCAGCGGGGCGCCGAGCGAGTGGACGGCCTTCACGAAGTCGCGGTCGTCGCCCAGCTCGTCGAGGACGGCGCTGCCCATGCGCGTCATCGTGCGCATCGAGACGACGACGTACGGGGAGTCCGTGATCTCCACGCCGAGCGCGGAGAGCGGGGAGCCGAGCGGTCCCATGCAGAAGGGGACGACGTACATCGTGCGGCCGCGCATCGAGCCGCGGAACAGGCCGCCCTCTCCCCCGGCACCCTGGAAGATCTCCCGCATGTCGCCGGGGGACTTCCAGTGGTTGGTGGGACCGGCGTCCTCCTCCTTCTCGGAGCAGATGAAGGTCCGGTCCTCGACCCGGGCGACGTCGGTCGGGTCGGAAGCGGCGTGGTACGAGTGCGGGCGCTTGACGGGGTCCAGCTCGGTGAAGGTGCCCCTGTCGACCAGCTCCCGGCACAGGCGCTCGTACTCGGCCTCGGAGCCGTCACACCAGACCACGTTGTCCGGCTGCGTCAGTTCGGCGATCTCGTTGACCCACGAGATCAGTTCCTGATGGGTGGTGGGGATGACGGTGGGAGCCGCATTGTCGCGCGCCACGATCGCTCCTAGGTGAGGGTTTCCGTGACCCCGGTGGGGGTCTTCTTCCGTCGGCCCCGCAAGGGTTGCGTCGCACGCCCCCGGGGCTGCGGCCCGGACGCCGTACGGCATCCCGGTCGGGTGGCCGCTCATCCGGTGCCGATCGCACTCATTTGATCATCCGACGCGAGCGCCCATCTGTCCATAGCGCGTCACAGGTGAGCGGAGTGAGCACGGCCACGCCGTCCGTGTTCCCGCTGGACAACCCGGACACGCTTTGCCTTCCCATGGAATTTCGCTGGCGCATTCTTTGCGTACGGGACGGGTGTCGCGCGTGAGACGATGACCTTGAACGCACACCGTGGGGGTCTGATCCGTAACTTACGGTGCCGTAGGTACGATGCGGCCCATGACTGCGTCCGCTCCCGCCGCGCTCTCCCTGCCACACTCCGTCAAGCCCCGGCTCCGTGGCTGGCTGCACCTCGGGATGTTCCCGGCCGTGCTCATCGCGGGCCTGGTGCTCACCGCCCTCGCCGACTCCACCCGGGGACGGATCGCCTGTGGCATCTACGTCCTGACGGCATGCCTGCTCTTCGGGGTGAGCGCGCTGTACCACCGGGGGAACTGGAGCCCCCGGATGGACGGCATCCTGCGCCGCCTCGACCACGCCAACATCTTCCTGATCATCGCGGGCACCTACACCCCGCTCACCCTGCTGCTCCTGCCCGGCGCCAAGGGGCAGTGGCTGCTGTGGGGGATCTGGGGGGCCGCCGCCGCCGGGATAGTCTTCCGCGTCTTCTGGGTCGGCGCCCCGCGCTGGCTCTACACCCCGTGCTACATCGCCATGGGCTGGGCCGCCGTCTTCTTCCTGCCCGACTTCCTGCGCACCGGCGGCATCGCCGTCCTGGTCCTGGTGATCGTCGGCGGCCTCCTCTACAGCGCCGGAGGCGTGATCTACGGCATCAAGCGGCCGAACCCCTCACCGCGCTGGTTCGGCTTCCACGAGGTCTTCCACTCCTTCACCCTGGCCGCGTTCATCGTCCACTACGTCTGCATCTCGCTGGTGGCCTACCAGCACGCCTGAGCGGGAAACACGCTGCGATGGGGGCGGCCCGCCGTGCGATGCTGACGAGGTGAGCACACCCGGTATCCACGTCGAAGTCGCCCCTGAACTGCGCCTGTTCCTCCCCTCGGCGCGACGCGGCGCGGGGGTCTGCGAGGTCGGCGTCGACGGCGTCTCGACCCTCGGCCACCTCGTCGAGTCCCTCGGCATCCCCCTGACCGAGGTCGGCACCCTGCTCGCCGACGGCCACGAGGTACCGCCCGCACACCTCCCGGCACCGGGCGAGTCGGTGACCGTCCGCCCGGTCCCCCACCCCCAGCGGGTACCCGGCGCCCCGCTCCGCTTCCTCCTCGACGTCCACCTCGGCACCCTCGCGCGTCGGCTGCGCCTGCTCGGCGTGGACACCGCGTACGAGTCCCTCGACATCGGCGACCCGGCGCTGGCCGCGCGCTCCGCCGCCGAGCGGAGGGTCATGCTGAGCCGTGACCGCGGCCTGCTGCGCCGCCGCGAGCTGTGGGCCGGCGCGTACGTCTACAGCACCCGCCCCGAGGAGCAGCTCCGCGAGATCCTGGACCGCTTCGAGCCCGAGCTGCGCCCGTGGACGCGGTGCACCGCCTGCAACGGCCCGCTGCGCTCGGCTTCGGCGGAGGAGGTGGCGGACCGGCTGGAGGACGGTACGCGGAGGTCGTACGACGTTTTCGCGGCGTGCGCGGAGTGTGGGCGGGCGTACTGGAAGGGGGCGCACCATTCGCAGTTGGAGGCGATCGTCTCCCAGGCGATGGATCTCCGGCGGTCTTGAGGGCGCCATCCGGGGAGAGGGGGCGGGGAGCGTTGGCGGGTGCGGGCTCGATGTGGCTGGTCGCGCAGTTCCCCGCGCCCCTTTGGGCTGGCTGCCCTTCTCGGTGAGACCGGGGCCGGTCAGTTGGTATTGAGGGTTCTTCTCAGGGTTTCCGGGTCCGTGGTCGGGGTGTCGCAGGTGAAGTGGCGGCAGACGTAGGCCGCGGGTTCGCCGGAGACCAGGGGGCGGTCGGCGAGGAGGGGGAATCCCTCGGTGTTCGTGTCGCCTGCCGCGACCACCGCGCCGGGGGCGGTGCCGAGGAGGGCCGCGCGGTGGAGGGCGGCGGTTTTCGGGTCGGCGAGCGAGGGGCCCACGACGGCGATCTCGCGGGGACCGTCGAGGAGGGCCTCGGCGGCGGCGAGGCCCCAGCCGATGAACCTCGGGACGCGGGGGCCGAGTGTCGTGACGATGCCCAACGCCCGTTCAGCGGCGGTGCGGTGGGCCTCGGAGCCGGTGTGGGCGGCGTAGCTCAGCAGGGCGGCGGCCGCGGCGGTCCAGCCGGAGGGGGTGGCGTTGTCGGTGGGGTCCTGCGGGCGGCGGATCAGCTGCTCGGCGTCGGAGGCGGTGTCGTAGAGCGCGCCGGTCTCCGGGTCGGCGAAGCGGGCGAGCACCTGGTCGAGGAGCAGCCCGGCGAAGTCCAGCCAGACGCTCTCGCCGGTCACGGAGGCGAGCGCGAGGAAGCCCTCGGCGACGTCGGCGTAGTCCTCCAGGACCCCGGCGTTGGCACCGACCCGACCGTCCCGGCTGGTGCGGGCGAGGCGGCCGTTCTCGTCGAGGTGCACCCGGACCAGCAGGTCGGCGGCGGCCACCGCGGCCTCGATCAGGTCGGGGCGGCGGAAGTAGGCGCCGGTCTCGGCGAGCGCGGCGACGGCGAGGCCGTTCCAGGCGGCGACGACCTTGTCGTCCCGGCCGGGGGCGGGGCGCAGCGCGCGCTCGGCAAGCAGCCGCTCGCGGACTGAGGCGATCTGGTCCGCGTCGAACACGCCCTCCGTCTGAGGGAGTTGGAGGACGGACCGACCGTGCTCGAAGGTGCCCTCCTCGGTCACGCCGTAGTAGCGGGCGGCGAGTTCACCGTCCTTGTCGCCGAGTACCGCGCGCAGTTGCTCGGGCGTCCAGACGTAGTACGCCCCCTCGACGGAGCGGCCGGTGCCGTCGTCACTGTCGGCGTCCAGCGCGGAGGCGAACCCGCCCTGCTCGGTGCGGAGTTCGCGGACGAGGAAGTCGGCGGTCTCCAGCGCGACGCGGCGGGCGAGGGAGGAACCGGTGGTGCGCCAGAGATGGGCGTAAACCCGACAGAGCAGCGCATTGTCGTAGAGCATCTTCTCGAAGTGCGGCACGACCCAGTCGCGGTCGACGGAGTAGCGGGCGAAGCCGCCGCCGAGCTGGTCGTAGATACCGCCGCGTGCCATGCGCTCACTGGTGTCCTGGGCCATCTGCAGGGCGCCCTCGGAGCCGGTGCGGGCGTGGTGGCGCAGCAGGAACTCCAGCACCATGGACGGCGGGAACTTGGGCGCCCCGCCGAATCCGCCGCGCTGCGGGTCGTATTCCCGGGTGAGCCCGAGCAGCGCCTGCGACTGCTCGACGTCCCCCGGCGGCTCGGTCCCCTGCTGGACGATCTCCCGCTGCGCGAGATCCCGCACGATCTTCCCGGCGACCTCCCCGACCTCGTCCCGCCGGTCCTCCCACGCCAGCCGCACGCCCTCCAGCACCTGCCGGAACGACGGCATCCCGCTGCGGGGCCTGGGCGGGAAGTACGTACCGAAGTAGAACGGCTCGGCATCCGGCGTCAGAAACACGGTCATCGGCCACCCGCCCTGCCCGGTCGCCGCCTGCACCGCCTCCATGTACACGGCGTCGATGTCGGGCCGCTCCTCACGGTCGACCTTCACGCTCACGAAGTTCTCGTTGAGAAAGTCGGCGGTGTCCTGGTCCTCGAAGGACTCGTGGGCCATGACGTGGCACCAGTGGCACGCGGAATACCCGACGGACAACAGGATCGGCACGTCCCGCCGCCTCGCCTCCTCGAACGCCTCCGGCGACCAGGGGTACCAGTCGACCGGGTTGTCAGCGTGCTGCAGCAGATAAGGCGAGGTCACACCAGCCAGCCGGTTCATGCGATCCAGCCTCTCACAATGGCCGGTCGCGCCGGTGAGGCCGCACAAGCCCGGTCCCGCTCGGCCGGACCGCCCCGCTGCGCGCCATCGCGCTCTGGTGAATCGGACACCCTGGCATCACCGCCTGCTGCTGCCCGCTCCGCCCAGTGGTCCGGACGGCGACCACTACCGCCGATCCGGCTCCGGGGCATCCGGTTTTGCCTTCGCGTTACCCGCCACCGAGGGCCTTCTCAGCGTTATCAACAAACCCCCAGCTTATCTCAGGGTATTCACAGCGAACCTGTGCCGTTTTCGGCTTCCAGGGACACGCAAGGCGTGTAACTTCTTCGTTATCGGGTTCCGGACGCGGAATTCGATGGACCAGAAAGAACGCAACTTCAGGAGACGGAAATGAGCTTCAAGAAGCTTTCCCCGCTGCCCCCCAAGCCCAAGTCGAAGCTGCTCCCGCCGCCGCCCAAGCCGAAGCCGAAGAAGCACGCCCACAAGCCGGCCCCCAAGCCGCTTCCCGGCCACAACCACTGATCCGGCGCTGAGCCGAAGGGGGGCCGACGGTACACCGTCGGCCCCCTTTTCCCTGCCCAGCGACAGCGGGAGGTCCCTCTCATGACTTCGGCGATTCCCATGTCCGATGATTCCGAGGAATTCGAACACGAAATTCCCACAATCTCCGCCAGAACAGCATTTCGGCGTTTCTGGCCGCTCACCAAGGGGCTCAGAAAATGGCTGTTCGTCATCTGGGTGTGCACCATGCTCGCCGCGCTCGCCGAGACCGAGGCCATCCTGCTGTTCAGTGATCTCACCGATCACGCGCTGCAGAAGGGATCGCTCGCGGCATTCTGGAGCCCGGCCTGGAAATGGCTGGGAACGGCGGTGTTCGGCGCGATCGTCGCCTACGCGGGCAACTCGCTGGCCACCTGGGTGAGCGAGCGCTTCGTGATGCGACTGCGCGAGCATGTCTTCGACCACGTCCAGCGGCTGCCCCCGCACTTCTTCCAGCACCACCGCCAGGGCGATCTGCTCTCCCGGCTGACCGGCGACGTCGAGGCGATCGAGACCATGGTCGCCTCCGGCCTGGTGGGCGCGGCCTCGGCGGCCTTCTCCGCGCTCTTCTACGCGGCCGCCGCGTTCTGGCTGCGCTGGGACCTGGCCGCCGCCACCTTCGTCCTCGCGCCGCTGTTCTGGCTGGCCGCCCGGCGCTTCTCCGGATCGATAAGGAAGGTCTCCCGGGAAGGCCGCGTCGCCGACGGGGCGATCATCTCGGTGGTGGAGGAGTCCCTCGGCAACATCGTCCTCACCCAGGCGTACGACCGCAGGGACGCCGAGCGCCGCAGGCTGCACCGGGAAGCGGGCGCCTGGTTCCGCGCCTCCGTCCGCTCCAGCCGTCTGAACGAGGCGTACGAACAGCTGGTCCAGGTCATCGAGACGGTCTGCGTGCTCGCGGTGATCGGCATCGGCGCCTGGGAGATCTCCACCGGCCGCATGACGCTGGGCCAGCTCCTCGCCTTCGCGGCCTTCCTCGGCTACCTCTACCCGCCCGTGCGCGGGCTCGCCCAGCTCGGCCTCACCGTCACGGCCGCCACCGCGGGCGCCGAACGGCTCGTCGAGGTCCTCGACGCGCAGCCCTCGGTCGCCGACCCCCGTCAGGAGACGGAGGCCGGCCGCCCGGACGGAACGGTCGAGGTCCGGGGCGTCTCCTTCCGCTACCCGGGCGCCGCGAGGACCGCCCTGACCGGCCTGTCCTTCACGGTCAGCCCCGGCGAGCTGGTGATCATCACGGGCCCGAGCGGCGCGGGCAAGTCCACGGTGTCCAAGCTGCTGCTCCGCTTCTACGACCCGGACGCGGGCGACATCCTCCTGGACGGCGTGCCGCTGCGCGACTTCCCGCTGGCCCGGCTGCGCGAGTACGTCACCCTGCTGCCGCAGGAGACCCTCGTCCTGCACGACACGGTGCGTGCCAACATCGCGTGCGGCCGCCCCGGCGCCAGCGCGGGGGCCATCGAGGCGGCGGCGCGGGCGGCCG
This sequence comes from Streptomyces sp. NPDC026659, assembly GCF_040638245.1. Taxonomy (NCBI): domain Bacteria; kingdom Bacillati; phylum Actinomycetota; class Actinomycetes; order Kitasatosporales; family Streptomycetaceae; genus Streptomyces; species Streptomyces sp. NPDC026659. Next base: position 431,594 of record NZ_JBEZXY010000002.1, read on the forward strand.
ACGCCCACGACTTCATCACCCGGCTCCCCGACGGCTACGACACCGAGGTCGACCCGAACTCGGCCCGGCTCTCCGGCGGCCAGTTCCAGCGCCTGGCCATCGCGCGCGCCATCCTGCGCGACGGCCCCGTCCTGGTCCTGGACGAGCCGACCACGGGCCTGGACTCGATGGCGGCCCGCAGGATCGTACGGCCGCTGCGCCGCCTGATGGCGGGCCGCACCACCATCATGATCACCCACGATCTGAACCTCGCCCCCGACGCGGACCGTATCCTCGTCGTGGACCGCGGCCGGATCGTGGAGACCGGCCGCCATCACGAACTCCTCGCCCGGGGCGGGGCGTACGCGCGGCTGCACCGCTCGCAGAACAACGCCGTCATGGACACGGGTGAACTGCGCATGCCGGTGTGGGAGGACGTGCCGTCGTGAGCCGCGAGGCGGCCCGGCCCGAATCCCACATCCGGCTCACAGGGTCGGCACAGCGCGCGCCCACCCCCGTGCCACACGGTACGGGGGTGACATCTGCCCTGCATACGACCTCGCCCGCTTCCCCCGACCGGGAGCCACCGGCCCCACCCGTCCCCGCGGAGGAGAAGACCCCCCGCTGGGCGCTGCCCGCCCTGGGCGTGATCCTCGTCCTGGCGGCGGTGCTGTACAGCTGGAACCTGTCCGGCTCCAGCCTCAACAGCTTCTACAGCGCCGCGATCTACAGCGGCACGAAGAGCTGGAAGGCGTGGTTCTTCGGCTCGCTGGACGCACAGAACTTCATCACCGTCGACAAGCCGCCGTTCGCGCTGATGGTGATGGGCCTGTCGTGCCGCATCCTCGGCTTCGGCACCTGGCAGATGATGCTGCCCGAGGTGCTCGCCGCGCTCGGCTCGATCACGATCCTGCACACCTCGGTGAAGCGCTCCTTCGGCCACGTCGCGGCGACAATCGCCGCACTCGCCCTCGCCCTCACCCCCATCACGGTCGCGATCAACCGGGACAACAACCCCGACACGATCCTCTCGCTGCTGATGGTCTCCGGCGCGGCCCTCGCGCTGCGCGCCACCCGTGACGGGAGGCTGCTGCCGCTGCTCGGCTCGGCCGCGTGCTTCGGCCTCGCCTTCAACACCAAGATGCTCCAGGGCTGGATCGCCCTGCCCGCCGTGTTCGCCGTCTACCTGATCGCGTCGCGGCTCGGCTGGGCGCAGAAGGCCGCGCAGCTGGGTCTTGCCGCAGTCGTACTCGTCGTCTCCAGCTTCTGGTGGGCGGTCGCCGTCTCCCTGGTTCCCGCCTCCGAGCGCCCGTACATCGGCGGCTCCACCGACGGCAGCGCCTGGGACCTGATCATGGGCTACAACGGCCTGGGCCGGATTCTCGGCGGCGACGGCAACGGCGGGGGCGGCGGAGGCGGGATGGGCGGTGGCCAGATGGGCGGCGGCTTCTCCGGCACCGCGGGCCTCGGCCGGCTGTTCAACGACACCCTCGGCGGCCAGATCTCCTGGCTGATCCCGTTCGCCGCCCTCTCCCTCGTCGCCGGTCTGGTCCTGTACCGGCGCGCCCCGCGCACCGACATCGCCCGCGCCGCGCTGATCCTGTGGGGCGGCTGGTCCGTGCTCCACTACGTGACCTTCGCCATGGCCGAGGGCACGATGCACCCGTACTACACGACCGCCCTCGCCCCGGGCCTCGCGGCGCTGACCGGCGCGGGCTGCGTCCTCCTGTGGCGTGCCTTCCGCAGCGGCGACGCCCGCTGGACATGGGTGCTGCCCGCCGGGGTCCTGATCACCGCGGGCTGGGCGATCGTCCTGCTCCGCCGGGCCACCGACTGGAACACCTGGCTGTGGCCGCTCGTCGGCGTCCTCGCGGTCCTGGGGGTCGTCGGCCTGTACGTCTTCCGGTCCGGCAGCCGGGCGCGCCTGCTGGGCGCGTCGGTGGTGGCGGCCCTCGTCGCCGGCCTGGCCGGTCCCACGGCCTACGCGGTCTCCCCCGCCTTCGGCTCCTCCGGCGGCGGCATGGGAGGCGGCATGGGAGGCGTGAACCCGACGGCAGGACCGTCCACCGGCGGCTTCGGGGGCTTCGGCGGCCGGGGCGGGATGCCGGGCGGCTCCGCGTCGGCCACGGGCCGGGCGAACGGCGAGTTCCCGGGCGGCGGCGAGTTCCCCGGCGGCGGCGAAATGCCGAACGGCGGCGGCTTCCCGGGCGGCGGACAGATGCCGGGCGGTGGCGAGATGCCGAACGGCGGCCAGCTGCCGAACGGGGGAGAAATGCCCAGCGGCGGCTTCGGCGGCGGCAACGGCGAGATGCCCGGCGGCGGCCAGCTGCCGAACGGCGGCGAAATGCCGAACGGCGGCTCCGGCGGCGCGAAGGGCGGCGAGTTCCCCGGCGGGGGCGAGATGTCCCGTGGCGGCTTCGGCGGTGGCGGCTTCGGCGGCGGTCCCGGCGGTACGGCGGACACCAAGCTGATCTCGTACCTGGAGAAGCACCAGGACGGCGCCAAGTGGCTGATCGCTGTCTCCAACTCGCAGTCGGCGGGCCAGATGATCCTCAGCTCCGGCCGGCCGGTCATCTCGATGTTCGGCTTCATCGGCACCGACAAGGCGATGACGCTGGACAAGCTCAAGGACCTGGTCGGGAAGGGCGAGCTGCACTACGTCCAGGTCGGCGGCGGCATGGGCGGCTTCGGCGGCATGGGCGGCGGCGACAACCTGAGCCAGCAGATCACCCAGTGGGTGGAGAAGCACGGGACGAAGGTGAACGAGAGCGCGTACGGCGGGAAGTCGTCGTCCGAGGCGAAGTCCTCCGCCACGTCCTCTTCGAAGTCCGCCGAGTCCTCGGAGAAGTCCACGGAGAAGTCCTCGGAGAAGTCCACGTCGCAGCAGAACCAGTCGGCCGTCTACCGCCTGGACCCGTCCGACGTCGGCTGACCCCGCACACCCGAGCCCGCCCCGCACCGCGGCGACCATCCGATCGCCGCCCCCTCGCGCTCACACCCCGCCCGAAGGACACTCGTAGCCAACGGAGTTGTCGCCGGAGGGGGACGGGACGTGCGGGACGGGCATCGGGTGGAGGCGGAGCGGCTGGTGGTGCGGGCCGTGGAGGAGGAAGTGCGGCGGTCGGGGGGACGGGCCGACGCGCAGGCACTGTTGGCGCGGGCGCGGGACGGGCTGGACGGGATGGCGGTCGCGGCGGAGGAGGAGTACGCGGCGTACACGCGGGCGCTGGACGCGTCGGAGGGCGGGGTCAGTTTCAAACAGCGGTATGCGAAGGAGGGGGCCGGAACTCCCCTGGTGGTGGCGTCCGTTGCCGCCGTCGCGGCCGCAGTCGCCGATCTGTCCCTCGGCACCGGCGCGGGTACGGCGCTCGGTACGGGCGTCGTCGTGGGGGTGGCCGGGGCCGCCACGACCGTCGTGAAGGTGGCCGGCGCGCATCTGCCCGCCGCGCATCACCGCAAGGGCGCGGCCGGACAGCCGGGCGGGCCCGAGCAGTTGCGGTTGCAGTGGCTGACTGCGCTGGAGGTGCGCGGCATCCGGCCCTTCCTGGATCAGCAGCGGATGCTGAGCGCCGCGCAGGGCGCGCAGAAGCAGAAGAAGGGCGCCCCCTCGCTGCGCGGCGCGGACAAGAGCGCGGCGGCCAGGCGGCGTACGGTCCTTGAGCAGTCGTTCGGGCAACTCCCCGACAAGGAAGGCGTGTTCGCGGGACGGCGGCAGGAGCTGGCGCGGATCGCCCAGTGGGCGCAGGCGGCCCGCGCGGCCACGGAGACCCGGCCGACGGTGGTCGTGCTGCACGGGGAGCCCGGTTCGGGCCGCAGCGCGCTCGCGGTGCGCGCGGCGCACGAGCTGCGCGACCACTTCCGGGGCGCGGTCGTGGTGGACCTGCGCGGCGACGGCCGCGAGGCGCCCCCGCTGTCCACCCGCGACGCCCTGCTGCATCTGCTCAACCGCCTCGGTGCGCCCCGCGAGCAGTTGCTGTTCCGCGAGCACGCCTCCACCGAGCAACAGGTCAGGCGGCTGGCCGAGTTGTACCACCGGCAGCTGACCGGCCTGCCGGTGACGATCGTCCTGGACGACGCCTCGGACCCGGAGCAGGTGGCCGAGCTGCTGCCGGAGCGGTCCGACAGTCTGGTCCTGGTCACCGCCCGCGCCCCGCTGGCGCTTTCCGATGAACTGCCCGCCTGGGTGCACCAGTTGTCGGTGAACGCGCTGGACTCCGCCGCCTCCGAGGAGCTGCTGAACGCGGCCGCGCAGGACCGAACGGAGCCCTACGACGCCGAATCCGTCGAAAAAATAGGGGAGTTGTGCGGCGGACTCCCGCTGGCGCTGCGCTGCGCGGGCTCCGCCCTCGGCCCCCGCACCCCGCATCAACTCGCCGCGGATCTGGGGGCGTACGGCCCGGTCGGGCCGGTGGAGCGGGCGCTGTGGCTGCGCTACGCCGACCAGTCCGAGGACGCCCGCAGACTGCTGCGCCGTCTCGCGCTGGCCGGGCGGGCCTCGCTCGGCGTGGCGGCCGCCGCCGCGCTGCTCGCCACCGACGAGGAGGAGGCCGGACGGCAGCTCGCCGCGCTCACCCGCGCGGGCCTGATCGACCATGTGCGCGGCAGCCGCTACCGGCTGCACGACCTGGTGCGCGCCTTCGCTCAGGCCCGGCTGCTCGACGAGGAGGACCCGGCGGAGCGCACGGCGGCCCAGGAGCGGCTGATCGTGAACTACGCGGAGCTGGCCGACTCGGTGCTGCGTCTGGTCGACGGCAACATGTCGACCCGCTCGGACCGCTTCGGCTCGCACGGCTTCACCTCCCTGGAGGAGGCGCTGCGCTGGCTGGACGACGAGACCAGCTTCATCACGGCCACGCTGCGCCGCGCGGAGGGCGTCGACCAGGGCGCCGTGCTCAACCTGCTCGGCGCCCTGTGCGACTACTGCCTGCTGCGCGGCGACCTCTACCGCCTCGGCGAGATCAACGAGCTGGCGCAGGCCGTCGACGAGGGCCTCCTCGTCCGCTCGGTGCAGTGGCGTACCGGCATCGCGGCCCGTCAGCTCGGCGAGCTGGACAAGGCGCGCACCACCCTGGCCTCGGTCGTGGACCTGTACCGGGAGGCCCACCACGACGCGGGCGCCGCCCGTGCCCTGTGCTCGCTCGGCATCACCCTGCACCACCAGGGCAACCTGACCGAGGCGGCGGCCCGGCTCCAGGAGGCCCTGGATCTCCAGGCGGCCCCGCAGCTGGCGACGGACCGCGCCTGGACGATGCACGCGCTCGGCGCCGTCCAGCGCGACCGGGCCCGCGTGCCCGAGGCCCTGGACCTGCTGGAGCGCTCCCTGGTGCTGCACCGCGCAAACGGCTCCCTGCACGGCGAGGCCTGGGCCCACTACCAGCTCGGCCAGCTCGCCCTGCGCCTCGGCGACGTACCGCGCGCGGAGACGGAGCTGCGGGCCGCCCTGGAGCGCTACGGCCGGACCCGCGACGCGCGCGGCGAGGCGTGGGCGCTGACGCAGCTGGGCCGGGTCCGGCTGTTCGACGGCGACGCCTCGGCCGCCGTCGAGGCACTGCGCCGGGCCGCCGCCCGGCACGTGGAGAACGAGGACGCGCGCGGCGAGGCGTGGACCCTCTTCCACCTCGGCCAGGCCCTGGAGGAGACCGGTGACCTGGACCGGGCGGTGCGGGAGCTGGAGCGCTCGCGCACGATGTTCTCCCGGATGCGGGACGTCTACGGCCTCGCCTGCGCCCGGCACCACTCGGCCCGGGTCACCCGGGACCAGCGGGCCGCGCAGACCGGCTCGCTGCGCAACTCCGGCTTCGCCCGTCAGCTGCTGATGGACGCCCGCGCCGACTTCCAGCGCATCGGCCTCGCACACGGCGAGGCGTGGACCTGCCTGGAGCTGGCGGTGGTGGACGCGGGCAACGGCCGTACGGGGCAGGCGCTGGCGCTGTGCGACGAGGCGCTGCCCCTGTTCACGTCGTACGGCGACCGGCGCGGCGAGGACTGGGCGCGCTTCCTGCGCTGCACACTGCTGCCGTACGCGGCGCCGGGCGGCGTGGAGGTGGGTACGGCGGTGGCGCAGGAGGAGCTGGCACGGCTGATCGGCGCCGCGCACCCGCTGCGCGACGGCAGGCTGGCCGAGTGCGCCCCGGCGTACGCCCTGCTGCTGGAGCGCGGGGTCACCCTGGAGACGGGCTGGCAGGCGTGGCCGCTGCGCATGACCCCGGACCGCCACGCCCGGGAGGTGATGGGGGTGACGGTGCCGGAGAAGGGTTAGCCCTGCTGCGGTTCGGTCCGGGCGGCGGTGCCGCCCGTGCCGGACTCCTCCGGCTCGGGGGCCTCCTTGAAGTCGACCCTGCGCATGTGCTTGCTCATCGACTTCATCAGGCCCCACACCGCCAGGGCCATCACCGCGAACACGATGAAACCGAGGACACCGGGGGTGACCTTGTTCTCGTCGACCTCCTTGGCGAGGGGGACGAGATGCGCCACTGCCAGGCTCACGCTTGCACTCATGTCAGGCATTGTCGCGGATGCCCGCGAAGAGGTCGTCCTCGGGGAGGGAGGTGTCCACGAGCGACTTCGCGAGCTCGTACTCCTCCGTCGGCCAGACCTCCTTCTGGAGCTCCATCGGGACCTTGAACCAGCCGCCGTCGGGGTCGATCTGCGTGGCGTGGGCGATCAGCGCCTTGTCGCGCACCTCGAAGAAGTCCGCGCACGGAACATGCGTGGTCAGCGTGCGCTCGACCCGCTCGAACTCGTTCCAGCGCTTGAGCCAGTCCCCGTACGGCGACTCCAGGCCGCGGTCCAGCATCGCCTGGTGCAGGGCCTCGGTGCGGGGGCGGTTGAAGCCCTGGTTGTAGTAGAGCTTCAGCGGCTGCCAGGCCGGACCGAACTCGGACTCGGGGTACTTCTCGGTGTCCGCCGCGCCCTCGAACGCCACCATCGTGATCTTGTGGGTCATGATGTGGTCGGGGTGCGGGTAGCCGCCGTTCTCGTCGTAGGTGGTGATCACCTGCGGACGGAAGGCACGGATCTTGCGCACCAGCTCGCCGGCCGCCTTGTCGACGTCCTCCAGGGCGAAGCAGCCCTCCGGCAGCGGGGGCAGCGGGTCGCCCTCGGGCAGGCCGGAGTCGACGAAGCCCAGCCACTCCTGGCCGACGCCGAGGATCTCGCGGGCCTCGTCCATCTCCTTCTTGCGGACCTCGTGGATGTGCTCCTCGATGTAGGCGTCACCCTGGAGCTTGGGGTTGAGGATGGAGCCGCGCTCTCCACCGGTGCAGGTCACCACCAGCACGTCCACCCCCTCGGACACGTACTTCGCCATGGTGGCCGCGCCCTTGCTCGACTCGTCGTCGGGGTGCGCGTGGACGGCCATCAGTCGCAGCTGGTCAGTCAAGACTCGTTCCTTGTTAAGTCGGCGCCCCGCGTCATGGGGGCTGTCAACAGGTGCCGTCCCGGCGGGACGTCGTCCAGGGGCGGCGGTCGGCGGGCATGCGGGCGGCTTCTATAGTGACCGAATCGGGGGGCGAATAATTCCGCGGAGAGGACGATCATGGGTACGGCGAGCGCGGAGCTCCCCCAGGGCCGCTACGGCCGCTCCTCGGACGAGCGCACCGACCGCACGCTCAAGATCGCCGGCTGGGTCCTCGGCGCGCTGGTGCTCGCGCTGGTCGGCTGGTTCGCGTACTACTACGTCGCCAAGAACGAGATCAGCGCCCAGGTGATCACCTTCCAGGCCGAGGGCGACACGGTCAAGGTGCATCTCGAGGTCCACAAGGACTCCGGCGTCGACGGCTACTGCACCCTGCGCTCCCAGTCCGCGGACGGCGCCGAGGTGGGCCGGGCGGACTTCCCCTTCACGGGTGCGGCCACGCGCGTGGACAAGGTCGTCACGCTGCGTACGACGGCGAGGGGTACGACGGCCGAGCTGCTGGGCTGCCACACCCGCTGATCCGGGCCCCGCTGCCCCTTCTGCTCCCCCCATCCCCCCTTCACCCGGAATGAGTACGGGCTGAGCTGGGACGACGCGATTCTGGTGGCTTATGTCCTCCCCCTTTCGCCCCTGAATTGTTAGGCTCGTGGTTTCGCCCATCCAACGGGGAACATTCTTCTGGGTAGGGCGATGCTTTGTATTCCCAGTACCGACGAGGAGCACCCTGTGACCCAGACCAGCGAGAACGTCACCTGGCTGACCCAGGAGGCGTACAACAAGCTCAGGAGCGAGCTTGAGTACCTTACTGGTCCTGCGCGCACGGAGATCGCGGCCAAGATCGCGGCGGCGCGTGAGGAGGGCGACCTGCGCGAGAACGGCGGGTACCACGCGGCCAAGGAGGAACAGGGCAAGCAGGAGCTGCGCGTGCGTCAGCTGACCCAGCTCCTGGAGAAGGCCCAGGTGGGCGAGGCCCCCGCCTCCACCGACGGTACCGTCGCGCCGGGCATGGTCGTCACGATCGCCTTCGACGGCGATGAGGACGACACGCTGGCGTTCCTGCTCGCCTCGCGCGAGTACGCCAGCTCCGAGATCGAGACCTACTCGCCGCAGTCCCCGCTGGGCTCCGGTGTCATCGGCCACAAGGTCGGCGAGAACGCGGAGTACGAGCTGCCGAACGGCAAGAAGGCCTCGGTGAAGATCCTGAAGGCCGTGCCGTACTCGAGCTGACCCCGGCCGTCGACATGACGGAGCCCCCGGTGCCATCAGGCGCCGGGGGCTCCGTCGTGTCCCGGAGTCGGGAGCGGTCTACTTGAGGTAGACGATTCCGTCCGTGGTGACGGTGGGACGGCCGGCCGTGGCCTTCACGACGATCCTGAGGGTGTGCTTCGCGGCGGTGGGCCAGGTCCTGGTCCAGAGGGCGTTGCGGTAGGCCGTGGCCGTGGACCTGAGGTCGGCGGTGGTGACCCACTTGCCGTCCACGTAGATGTCCGCCTGGCCGGAGGCCGTGGCCCGGGAGACCACCCAGGCGACGGAGCGGCCGGTGAACGTCCAGGTCAGGGAGGCGTTCTTGGCGCCCGCGGCCAGGGAGCGACCGCCGAGGTAGCTGGTGGAGGACTTGGTGGTCCAGGTGCCGGTCCGGGTGGCCGAGGTCTCCTGGAGGATCACCGGGGTCCCCGCGACCGAGGCGGCGGCGGAGTTGCCGACGGCGTCGTACGCCCGCAGCGCCCAGGTCGTGGCGGCGCCGGACTTGGCGGTGTGCGCCGCGCTGGTCACCGTCGGACCGTAGGTCTTCGCCAGCGGGGCGGTGAGCCGGGTCTCCTTCAGGGAGACGCTGTCGGCGGCCTTCCAGCCGAGGGTCAGCGGGACGGCGGTGGTGTTGACCGTGCCGGTCCGCAGGGCCAGGTTCGGCTTGGTGGTGAAGACGGGCGCGGTGGTGTCGACGACCACGGTCCGCGCGGTGCTCGTGGCGATGCGGCCGGACTGGTGGACGGCCCTGACCTGCACCTGGTGAGTGCCCGAGGCGAGGGTCAGCTTGGCGGAGGTCGCGCTGCCCGTGGCCGTGGCGGCCTTCTTGCCGTCGACGAGGACCTCGTACGACGAGACGAGCGCCGCCGGAGTGGTCGCGGACCAGGTCACCGTGACCGGGCCGTTGGTGTACGGCGTCGTGCCGACCGTGGCCGTGCCGGTGACCGTGCGCAGCTGCAGGCCGGTGACAGGGCCGGCGGCCAGGGCGCGGACGGTGCCGAGGGCGGCGTAGAAGGCGTCACCGGGGCACAGGGTGTTGTAGCCGTCGCGGTGGCCGTGGATCGCGGGGAGGGTCATCTCCTCGCCCGGGCCCCAGGTCCGGCCCGCGAGGTTCTGGCCGGGAAGGGCGGTGGTGAGGGTGACGGTCGCGTCCGGCTGGACGCCGTACTGGCCCAGCTTCCACGCGGCGAGACGGGCGACCGAGGTCAGCGCGACCGTCGGGGGCGCGGCGTCGACATAGGTGCCGAGGACGGCGATGCCGGTGGTCTGCGAGTTGAAGCCGTACGCGTGCGCGCCGACGACCGGGAGGTCGACCCCGCCCTTACGGCCCTCGTAGATCGTCCCGCACTTGTCGACGACGAAGTTGTAGCCGAGGTCCTTCCAGCCCAGGCCCGTCACGTCGTACGTGTAGATCGCGTTGATGATCGAGGGCGCCTCGGCGCAGGTGTAGTCGTTGGTCGAGGCGGTGTGGTGGACGACCACCGCCTTGATCTTCCCGTCGATGTAGGCGGGCGCCTCCGGGCTGATCGATTCGTCCGCGTTCCAGCCCGAGCGGGGGACGATCGCCGGCCGGGGGACCGTGGAGGACGGGGCGGTGGGCACGGGCGCCGAGGGAGAGGGCGACTCGGTCGCCGTCTCGCTGGGAGCGGCACTCTCGGTGGCCGGGGGCGGGTCGGCAGGCGACTGCGACGGCTCCTCCGGCGCGGACTCGGAGTCCGTGGGCGAGGGCTCGGCGGTGCTCGCCTCGGGCGGCGCGGGTTCCGTGGCGGTGTCGGTCGGCTCGTCGGACGCCAGCGGCGGCGGGTCGGAGACGACGGGGTCGGCCGTGTCGTCGGGGCCGTCCGCGACATAGGCGGCGGGCTCGGCGTCACCGCCGTCCGCGCCCGTCCTGTCACCACCGGTCGAGATCATGTCGAGGCGGAGCCCCGCGGGCAGCTTCGAGACGCCCCTGCCCTCGACCCGTACCTCGGCGGCGTCGGAGAGCCCGACCCACGCGGGCTCGGTACCGCCGCGCGCGGCGCTCTGCGGTCCGGCGCCGCTGTCACTGTCGACGGGCATCCAGGACGACCACGTCCCGGACCGTACGGACCGGGACCGTACCTCCACCTTGCCGACCAGCCTGGCGGAAGGTTTCTGCCAGCTGACCCCGAGCATGCTGAACGGCTCGGCGCCCCGCTGGACGAGCGTCGCGGCCTTCCCGTCCCCGCTCAGCTTCAGCCCGGCCGACCGCACATGACCGCGTACGGGCCCGGCGTCACCGCCCTTCGCGTCGTCCCCGGAGGTCCCGCCCACCCCCTGCACGACCAACGTCCCGCACACAGCCGCCGCGACGACCGCGCCCGTCCCCCACCAACGACGTCTCATACCGCTTCGGATGCCTTCCCTCGATCATCGACACAGGAGCCCACATGCTCTCCCCACCCCTGCGAGGGAGTGGTGAAAGAAATGTAAAGGCGATCATCGATGTATCCGACACGCGTATGCCACTCAGGGTTGTACGGCGCTTCGCGGCACGGCTCTTCGTTCGTGGGGTGAATCCGGGTCCGTACCGCGTCAGTCGAGGATCACGTACCCCGACTCCCGCAGGACACGGGCGACTTCGGCGCAGTGCTCCGGCCCCTTGGTCTCCAGGTGCAGCTCCACCTCCGCCTCGCTGAGGCCGAGCCGGGGGTCGGTGCGGATGTGGCTCACGTCGAGCACGTTGGCGTCGGCCTCGGACAGGACGGCGAGCAGGGTGGCCAGCGCGCCGGGGCGGTCGGTGAGGCGGAGCCGGACCGCGAGGTAGCGGCCCTGCGCGGCCATGCCGTGCCGCAGCACGCGCTGCATCAGCACCGGGTCGACGTTGCCGCCGGAGAGCACCGCGACGACCGGTCCCGGGAAGCCGCCGGGGTCGCCGAGCAGCGCGGCGACCGGGCTGGCCCCGGCCGGTTCCACGACCAGCTTGGCCCGCTCCAGACACAGCAGCAGTGCGGCGGAGAGCTGGTCCTCGCCGACCGTGCGCACCTCGTCGACCAGGTCGCGCACGATCTCGAACGGCACTTCGCCGGGTGTGCCCACCTTGATGCCGTCGGCCATGGTGGCCGGGTGCGGCACGGTCACCGGGCGCCCGGCGGTCAGCGAGGGCGGATAGGCCGCCGCGCCCTCCGCCTGCACGCCGATGATCCGCACGTCGGGACGCACCGACTTCACCGCGACCGCGATCCCGGCCGCGAGTCCCCCGCCGCCCATGCCGACCACGATCGCGCCCACCTCGGGGCACTGCTCCAGGATCTCCAGGCCGACCGTGCCCTGTCCGGCGATGATGTCCGGGTGGTCGAAGGGGTGGATGAACACCGCGCCGGTCGCGGCCGCGTACTCCTGCGCGGCGGCCAGCGTCTCGTCCACGACCTGGCCGTGCAGGCGCACCTCCGCGCCGTACTCCCGGGTGGCGCTGATCTTGGGCAGCGGGGCGCCCTTCGGCATGAACACCGTGGAGTGCACGCCGAGCAGCGAGGAGGCCAGCGCGACGCCCTGGGCGTGGTTGCCCGCGCTCGCGGCGACCACTCCGGCGGCGCGTTCCTCGGGGAGGAGCCCGGCGATGCGGACGTAGGCGCCGCGCAGTTTGAACGAGCCGGTGCGCTGGAGGTTCTCGCACTTGAGGTGGACCGGGGCGCCGACCTGGCGGGACAGATGACGGCTGCCCTCCATGGCGGTCACGCGGGCCACGCCCGAGAGCATTTTCTGGGCTCCGCGCACGTCGTCGAGGGTGACGGAGCGCAAGGAGCCGGCCGTGCCGTAGCTCATGCCTCCAGTCTCGCAGTTCACACCCGCACACGAGGGCACGGCCCGCCCCGAAGACCGGTTTCCCCAGGGCCCGTACGGGCCGGGGCCGGGCCGCGTACCCTGTCCCCCAACCCAGCCAGCCCTTCATGAAGCGAGCCTCCGGCCATGCCCACAACACCTGATATGTCGATGGACATGACGACCGTCGGTGACACCGGCCTCCTCGACACGCTCCAGCACGAGGTGGCGGTCTTCGCCCGGCGCGCCGAACAGACCCGGCTCGGTGGGGTCGGCCAGGTCCGCAACTCCATGGACCGTGCCGCGTATCTGCTGCTCAACCGCCTCGACAACGAGGGCCCCATGGGGGTCAAGGCGCTCGCCGCGAGCATGGGCATCGACTCCTCGACGGTGACCCGGCAGGTGGCCCCGCTGGTGGAGTCGGGGCTCGTCAAGCGGACCTCGCACCCCGAGGACGGGCGCGCGGTGGTGCTCCAGCTGTCCCCGCGCGGCACCAACCGGCTCGCCGAGGTACGCACCTCGCGGCGGCAGCTGATGGCCGAGCTGACCCGGGACTGGACGGCGGTGGAGCGCGAGGAGTTCTGCGCACTGCTCACGCGCTTCAACACCGCGCTCTCCGCCCGCATGATGCCTCCGGCGCAGCCGCCCGCCGTCTCCTGAGCGCGGGAGTCCCGATCCGTCGAGCGCGGGAGTCCCGATCCGTCGAGTGCGGGAGCCCCGATCCGTCGCCGTCGCGGCTCTTGACCCCGGGCCGTACCGGGCATCGGATGAGAGCGGGCCCATGACGGCGGGCCGGACCGGGCTTCGTACCGGACCGGTCAGGGGGGAGGCGCGGTGCGCGGTCGGCAGCCGGCGCGGAACGCCCGCCGGGACGGCGAGTTCACGGCGTTCACCACGGGCACCGGGGTACGGCTGCTGCGCGTGGCGACCCTGCTCACCGCCGAGCCGCCGGACGCCAACCCCCGCGCGCGGCGCCTGCTGACGCTGGCCCTCGCCCACGCCTACGCCCACTGGGACCGGCCGCCCGGCGAGGACCCCTACGAGCGGACGCGCGCGCATCTCGCGGTGCGCTTCGCGCGCGGGAACTGGTACCGCCGCCCGCCCCTCGTCCGCCCGGAGGGTCCGCTGGCCGCCCTCACCCCGCAGGAGCGACTGGTGCTGGTGCTGCGACGGTACGAGGAGGTCGGAGAGGAGCAGACGGCGGCGCTGCTGGGGCTGCCCGCCGAGCGGGTGTACAGGATCTGCGAGCGCGCGACGGTCCGCGTGCTGCGTCCGCCGCCTCCGGCCCCGGGGCGCGAGGTGGTGCGCCGGGCGCCGTCCTGGGCTCGGGGCGCGGGGCGGCCCTCGTGAGCCGGGCCGAGCGGAAGGCCGCCGTACGACGGCTCATGGAGCGCGTGCCGGTCGTCGTGCCGCCGGGGCTGTACGCCGACGCGCTGGGGCGGGGTGCGCGGGCGCTGCGGCGCGGGCGGCTGGCGCGCCGGGCGCTGGGGCTGCTGCTGTGCGCGGCGGCGGTGGCGTTCGTGGTGTGGGCGGCGCGGACACAGCCGTGGGTGGAGCCGCCGTCGCGGACGACTCCACCCGTGCGGGGCTGGTGAGCCGGGGTGCCCTTGTCGGGCCCCGCCTACTTGCCGAGGGCCTGCTTACTTGCCGAGGGCCTGCTTCAGGTCCTCCACCAGGTCGTCCGCGTTCTCGATGCCGACGGACAGGCGCACCAGGTCGGCCGGGACCTCCAGGGGCGAACCGGCGGCCGAGGCGTGGGTCATCCGGCCCGGGTGCTCGATCAGCGACTCGACACCGCCGAGGGACTCGCCGAGGGTGAAGATCTTGGTGCGGTTGCAGACCTCGACCGCCGCCTCCTCGCCGCCCTCGACGCGGAAGGAGATCATGCCGCCGAACGCGCGCATCTGCTTGGCGGCGACCTCGTGGCCGGGGTGCTCGGGCAGGCCCGGGTAGAGCACGCTGGTCACGCGCGGGTGCCGGGAGAGCATGTCGGCGATCTTCGTGGCGTTCTCGCTGTGGCGGTCCATGCGCACGGCGAGGGTCTTGGTGCCGCGCAGCACCAGCCAGGAGTCGAAGGGACCGGCGACGGCGCCCATCGCGTTCTGGTGGAAGCCGATCTCCTCGCCCAGGCCCTCGTCGGCGACGATCAGCGCACCGCCGACCACGTCCGAGTGACCGCCCATGTACTTGGTCAGCGAGTGCACGACGACGTCCGCGCCCAGCGACAGCGGCTGCTGGAGGTACGGCGTGGCGAAGGTGTTGTCGACGACCAGCTTGGCCCCGGCGGCGTGCGCGACCTGCGCGACGGCGGCGATGTCGGTGATGCCGAGCAGCGGGTTGGAGGGGGTCTCCACCCAGACGGCCTTGGTCTTCGGGGTCATCGCGGCGCGCACGGCGGCCGGGTCGCTGGTGTCGGCGACGGACCACTCCACGCCCCAGCGGGTGGCGACCTTGGCGAACAGCCGGAAGGTGCCGCCGTAGGCGTCGTTCGGGATCACCACGTGGTCACCGGGGGCGAGCAGCGTGCGCAGCAGCGTGTCCTCGGCCGCGAGGCCGGAGGCGAACGCGAAGGCGCGCCGGCCGCCCTCCAGCGCGGCGAGGTTCTCCTCCAGTGCCGTCCTGGTCGGGTTGGCGCTGCGGCTGTACTCGTAACCGCCGCGCAGCCCGCCGACGCCGTCCTGCTTGTAGGTCGAGACCTGGTAGATGGGCGGGACGACCGCGCCGGTGAGGGGATCGGCGGTGTTGCCCGCGTGGATCGCCAGAGTCTCGAAGTGCTCGCTGATGTGCCTGTCGCTCATGTGTACCGAGCGTAATGCGCTCGCGGGGGTGATGCCGGACGCGAGGGGCCGTGCCCTGTTGCGGGAAGTTTTCGGCGGCGGTCGCTTGCGGGGTTTCGGCGGCGGTCGCGTGCGGAGTTTTCCACAGGCGGGCCGAGGGGGGTTGGCCAAGTGTCGGGCTCGTCTGGTTCGCTTGTGGCATGGCGATTCTCTGGCTGCTGATGGCGCTGCTCATGCTGTGCTTCGTGCTGCTCCCGTTCCGGCGGCGCAGGCGCGGGCTCGAGCAGGTGCACCCCGGGCACCCGGACGCCGCCGACCCGGCGCGCTACGGCTTCGTGCGCCAGGAGGAGCTGGACGTGCGGATGCCGGGCCCCGACGAGGACCTGCTGGAGGTCCTCGACCTGGTGCAGCGCACGGGTGACTACCGCGCGGCGGCCCAGCTGCTGACGGGCACCGAGGCCGGGAGCGAGACGCGCTGGCAGCGGGTGCAGGCGTTCGCGGGCGCGGCCGCGCTGGAGCTGCAGCAACGGCCCGGCGGGGTGCACGAGACGCCGGGCGGCCAGTGGCTCAGGGTGTGGCGGACCGAGCAGCCGAAGGACGCGGGCGGCGCGGCGGTGCACGCGGAGTTCCTGGTGCAGCAGGCGTGGCGTACGTCGGTGCCGGGCACGGACGACTTCCGGATCATCATGGAGGAGGCCCGGGACGCCTGCGCCCAGGCGGCGCTGCTGGCCCCCGGCGACCCGGTGCCGTACATCGTCGAGCTGTCCGTCGCGCGCGGCCTCGGCTACTCGCGCGAGGAGTTCGACCAGCTCTGGCTGAAGATCCTGGACCGCGCCCCGCATCACATGGGCGCGCATCTGGCCGCGCTGCACCACTGGTGCGAGAAGTGGCACGGCTCGCGCGAGGCGGCGTACGACTTCGCCGAGGCCGCCGCGGCCCGCGCGCCCCAGGGCTCGCTGCTGTCCGCGCTGCCGCTCTTCGCGGTCTTCGAGCATCTGCCCGAGGTCAACCTGGTCGCGGGTTTCTACCAGAGCGAGGTCGTCACCAAGGCGATGCACGGCGCACTGCACGCGGTGTCCTCCGCCCGCGCGGACGACCCGGTGCGGGCGCACGTCCGGCATCTGCTGACCTTCTTCCTGGTGCGCGCCGAGCGCTGGGCGGAGGCCATGGACCAGCTGGTGCACGTGGACGGCCACGTCGGAGCGCTGCCGTGGACCCTGTCGGCCGACCCGGCGGCGGAGTTCGCGCTGTACCGCGCGGTGGCGGTCGCGGGGTTCGAGGCCAACGGGGGAAGCCCGGCGAACCTGCCGGGCTGACACCACCTCGGGTCAACCCTGGGCTGACCTGACCCGGAATCAAGATTGCCGCGCTGACCTGCGTTAAGGCATACTCCGCTTGCCTCGGCCTTTGCGCTCGCTTTGCCGTGGGCCGCTCCGAGTCCCCCCACACTCACCGGCGGCGCCGTTCACCCGGCACCGCCATGTCCGCGTATCTCTCGGTTTCCCGCTTCCCCGGGCCCTGTGGGGGGATCTCTGCCCGATGTTCGCCACCCTGCGCGCGCTGCGTGCCCTCGTCCTGCTCCTCGGCTTCTACCTGCTGAGCCTCCTCGTGCTCGCGGCGCTGGCCGGCCTGGACATCTCCCTGCTGGAGTATGTGCACGGCTACGCCGCGTTCAAGCTGGTCGGCCTCTCGATCGTCCTCGCCGTACCTGTCGTACGCGGCCTGTTCATGCTGCGCATCCCCAAGGGCGAGGACCCGCCCGGCATCGAGGTCACCGAGGCCGACGAGCCCCGGCTGTGGGCGCTGGTGCGCGAGCTGGCCGCCGAGGCGGGCACCCGGGCACCCGACCGCATCCTGCTCACCCCCGACGTCAACGCCTCGGTGCGCGAGGAGCCGCGCCTGCTCGGCCTGCTCCCGGGACCGCGCCGGCTGACCCTCGGTGTCCCGCTGCTGACCGGGCTGAGCGAGGCGCAGCTACGGGCGGTGCTCGGCCACGAGTACGGCCACTTCACCGGCGGCGACACCCGGCTGTCGGCGCTCGTGGTGCGCGGCCGGGTGCAGATCGGCCGGGTCATCGAGCGGTTCCACGAGAGCGCGCGCGACAAGGTGACCGAGGAACGCGCCCGCCAGGAGGAGGCCGCGGCCAAGCGGATCGCCAAGGGCAAGAAGCCCCACGCGATCGACACCGCGCGTGCCGGGGCGACGTACCGCGCGATGGCCTGGCTCTACACGCGGTACGGCAACTTCTATCTGCGCGCCTCGCTGTCCACGGCCCGCGCCCAGGAGTACGCGGCGGACCGTACGGCCGTACGCCTCGCCGGGCGCGACGCGACCGCCTCGGCGCTGCGTGAGCTGGCGGTCCTCAGCGACCGCTTCGAGTTCTACCTCGACTGCTACGCCACCATCGGTCTGTCGGCCGGTTCGATGCCGCCACGCGGCGAGTTCTTCCGCGGCTTCGGTCACCTTCTCGCGGCTCGCGAGGAGCAACTCACCGCCATGCGCGCCGAGTTGCCGATCGAGGAAGAGTCGCCGTACGACTCCCACCCGCCCCTCGCGGAGCGCGTACGCCGGATCGAGGAACTGCCCGCCGACGGTCGCACGGCGGACGCGGGCGGCCCGGCGCTCGCCCTGCTGACCAACCCGGCGCACACGCTGGCCCTGCTGGAGGACGCGGCCCTGACGGAATCGGCGCTGGCGCTGCCGCGCGCGGCGGACTGGACCGCGCTGCTGGAGGCGGCGATGGCCAAGGGGCTGTCGTCGGGGCGGACGCCGTTGGAACAGGCGCTCGGTGACTACACCGGGCAGCCGCCGACGCTGGAGGCGCTGCTCGGGGTCATGGACGACGGGCGGCTGTGGCAGGTGGCCGAGCGGCTGCCCCTGTCCGAGCAGGCGTCGGCGGCGAAGGGGCGGGCGTTCCGCGAGTTCGCCCGGCCCGCGCTGACGCGGTCGCTGCGGACGATGGTGCTGGCCGACCTCAGCGCGCGGTCGCTGCTGCGGTGGGAGTTCTCCTGGTCGCGCCCCGCTGCCGTACGGCTGCCCTCGCTGACGGCGGACACGGACGCGGACCCGGCCGCCGTGCTGGACGCGGCGGTGTCGGCCGCGGTCGCGGACCGCCCGGACACGGCGCCGCTGCGCGCGCTGCTGGAACGGGCGGCGGTACCCCTGACAACCGGCTCTTCGAACGTGAACGGACCCGTCGCCCCATGACCGTCCTGCTCTGGATACTGGCCGCCCTGGCCACCCCCTTCGTGCTCTTCGTCGCGTGGCTGGGCTGGGTGTTCCTGAAGGAGTTCTTCTCCGCGAAGGCCGAATACGAGTCCGCGGAGGAGTCCTCGCGCATCGATGACGAGGCCGCCGAGGCGGCAGCGGTGGCCGAGCGGCTCGGGCTGCTGCCCCTGGAGCGGCAGAACACCGAACTCGCCGCCCCGCTGCCCGCCGAGTGGGCCGCCGCGCTCGCCTCGGTCGGCCGTGGCGAGTGGCAGCAGGCCGCGCAGGTCATGCACGGCATCGGCCGGGACTGGGAGCGGCGCTCGGCGTTCACGGCGCTGCTCGGGGACAAGGCGGCCGAGGCCGACGAGTGGCTGCTGAGCTGGGAGGACGCGCGTCCCGACGACCCGGACGCGGCGGTGGTCCGGGCGAGCTCCACGGTGACCCTGGCCTGGAAGCTGCGGGGTGCGAAGCGGGCCGAGTACACCACGCACGAGCAGTTCGAGGGCTTCCGCCGGACGCTTGAGGGTGCTGCCCCCGAGGACGTGGCACGCGCGGCCGCGCTGAACCCGGACGACCCGACCCCGTACGTCAAGGAGATCTGGATCGCCCTCGGCCTCGGCCGTCCGAACGCCGAGATGGACACCCTGTGGGCCAAGCTCACCGAGCTCGCGCCGCACCACTACGAGGCGCACTTCTCGGCCCTCCAGTACTGGTGCGCCAAGTGGCGCGGCTCCGAGCGCCTGGCGACGAGCTTCGCCGAGCGGGCGGCGGCCGGTGCCCCGGCGGGAAGCCTGCTGACGGTCCTGCCGCTGATCGCCCACCTGGAACACGACGAGTCGGACGACACGGCGGCCGAGAACACCCCGGAGATGATCGCCCGCGTGAACACGGTCCTCGCGGACGTCACGGCCGCCGACCCGGCCCACCCCCGCCTGCCGGAGGTACGCCACCTGCTCGCGTACTTCCTCCGCCTCCAGGGCCGTAACAAGGAGGCGCTGGAGCAGTTCCGCCTGGTGGACGGGTACGTGGAGGCACTCCCGTGGCGCTACCGGGTCAACCCGGCGGCGGAGTACTGCGCCTTCCGGAACGCGACGGCGAAGGCGGCGGAGGAAGTGGCGGCAGAGGTGGCGGCGCAGGCGTGACGGGGCCGGAATGCGGGGGAGGCCCGGGCCGTTGCACTAACCGGTGGCCCATGAACCACCCCCGAACCACCCACAGGGAGACGAGACCCCATGCTCTTCGGCCGCACACCGCAGCTGCCCACCCCTGAGCAGGCGCTGGCGGGGCGCACCGTGCCCGCCTTCGAGGTCCCCGACCACCACACCGTCCTCGGCACCCCGCTGCTCGGCCCGTACCCCGAGGGCCTGGAGGTCGCGGACTTCGGCCTCGGCTGCTTCTGGGGCGCGGAGCGCAAGTTCTGGCAGCTCCCGGCGGGGGTTTACACGACGCTGGTGGGCTACGAGGGCGGCTACACCGAGAACCCGACGTACGAAGAGGTCTGCTCGGGCCTGACCGGCCACACGGAGGCCGTCCGCGTGGTCTACGACCCCGCGGTGATCTCCTACGACCGCCTCCTGAAGACCTTCTGGGAGTCCCACGACCCCACCCAGGGCTTCCGCCAGGGCAACGACGTCGGCACCCAGTACCGCTCCGCCATCTACACCCACACCCCCGCCCAGGCAGCCGCCGCGGAAACCTCTCGCGAGGCCTACCAGAAGGTCCTCACCGCCTCCGGCCTCGGCACGATCACCACAGAAATCCTCCCCGCCGAAGGCCGCGCCTTCTACCCCGCCGAGCCCTACCACCAGCAGTACCTGGACAAGAACCCGGCAGGCTACTGCGGCATCGGCGGCACGGGCGTGTCGTGCCCGATCGGGGTGGCTCCGGCGGAGGGCTGATCTCCTCCCCCGCCTCGGCCGTGGGCTAGGGCCGGTGGACAACCGTGTGCGGGTGGACGGGTAGCAGGTGGTCCGGCTGCAGCAGTGCGGTGTCCCAGTCCTCCGTGGCGGAGAAGCCGATGGGATCGGTCACATAGCCGAGGCAGGGGTTCTGGACGAGTTGGTGGAGGAGGGCGGGGAGGAGCTGGTCGGGGTCGGTCGTGCGGACGTCGGGGATGCGGAACGTCAGACGCTCGGCTGTCGCGGTCACGCGGCGGACCTCGGTGGTGAGGGCGTGGGTGGAGCCCTGCCAGCAGTAGAACTCGGTTTCCTCGTAGCCGGGGTCGGCGAGGGTCGTTCCCAGTTCTCGGGCGGTACCCAGGAGCGGCTCCGGCCTGCCCTGCCGCTTGCGGCGGAAGCCGAAGGGACGGCCCGTGTGGGGGGACGTGACCGAGAGGCCCGCTGCGTGGAGGAGGGCGGGCAGCGGGGCCGGAGGTGAGGGCGGCCGGTACCAGATCAGGTAGGGACGCGGGGCTGGGGCGGGGCGTCGGGCGAAGTGGGCCTCGACGATACGAAGCGCGTGCTCGGGAGCGACCGGCGGGCTCGTGTGGGCGTTGCTTCGGATGTGGGCGAGGAACTCCGGGGGCAGCGGCACATGATGTCGGCGGACGCAGTGCGCCAGTTCCACCGGCCACAGCCACGTGCCGTCGGTGACCAGACTGCCCGCACCGGTGATCCACTCGTCGTCGGTGATGAGGTCCCGCTCCGCTCCCATGGCGGAGAAGATCTCGGTGCCCGACCGCAGGTACGCGACGATCCGGTCCTCGTCGACCTCCCGGTCCCGCCCCCGCGCTTCCGCCACCGCCCGCCGGAGCGAGGGTGTCGGAGCGGACGCGTCCCCCGCACCGTGCAGCTCCCGGTAGAAGCCCGCCTGCCGGATCATCGCCATACCCCCTCTGACCTCGGCCGCCTCCACTCACGCTGTTACGCGCGGCGGTTCGTTGCCGACAGTAGTGGGGCGGGGAGTGTCATGGCTGTCGAGTTGGTGTACCGAGGTCTCGGTGCGCACGAACCGCCCCGGCGGGGGCTCGCCCCCGCAGACCGCGCCGGCGCATGTGCTGCTCGTCGACCTGGAGGCCGACTTCGCCGTGCGGGACGGGGTACGACCCCGGTCCGATCCCTCTCGGGTGAGGGATCGGACCGAGCCGACGCCTGTCAGATCGTCGCCGTGTCGATCACGAAGCGGTAGCGGACGTCGCTGTTCAGGACGCGCTCGTAGGCGTCGTTGATCTCTTCCGCGGCGATCAGTTCGATCTCGGCGCCGATGCCGTGCGCCGCGCAGAAGTCGAGCATCTCCTGGGTTTCGGCGATGCCGCCGATGCCGGAGCTGCTGAGGCTGCGGCGGTGGCCGAAGAGGGACTGGAGGGTGATCTGGACGGGCTCCTCGGGGAGGCCGACGTTGACGAGGGTGCCGTCGGTGCGGAGCAGGGACGCGTAGGCGGCGAAGTCCAGCGGCGCCGAGACCGTGTTGAGGATGAGGTCGAAGGTGCCGGCCAGTTCCTCGAAGGTCTTGGGGTCGCCGGTGGCGTAGTAGTGGTCGGCGCCGAGACGGAGGCCGTCGTCCTGCTTGCGCAGGGACTGCGACAGGACGGTGACCTCGGCGCCCAGCGCGTGGGCGATCTTGACGGCGACATGGCCGAGGCCACCGAGGCCCACGACCGCGACCTTCTTGCCCGGGCCCGCGCCCCAGTGCCGCAGCGGCGAGTACGTGGTGATGCCCGCGCACAGCAGCGGCGCGGCCACGTCCAGGGACAGCCCGTCGGGGACGCGGACGACGAAGTCCTCGTTCACGACGATGTTCTGGGAGTAGCCGCCGTAGGTGGGCTCGCCGTCCTTGCCGACCGCGTTGTACGTCCAGACGGTGCCCGTGCCGGTGCAGTACTGCTCCAGGCCCGCCTCGCAGTTCTCGCACACGCGGCAGGAGTCGACCATGCAGCCGACGCCGACCCGGTCGCCGACCGCGAACTTGGTCACCTCGGGGCCGACCTCGGCGACCACGCCCGCGATCTCGTGGCCGGGGACCATCGGGAAGATGCCCTCGCTCCAGCCGTCGCGGGCCTGGTGGATGTCGGAATGGCAGATGCCGGTGAACTGGATGTCGATCAGTACGTCGTGATCGCCGACCGGCCGTCGCTCGATGGTGGTCCGCTCCAGCGGGGCCTTGGCGGCGGGTGCGGCGTACGCGGCAACAGTGGTCATGCCGGGACTCTCCTGGTGGGGGTGGTGGTACCTGCCCGGCCGGGGTCCGGTCCGGGCACTCTTCCAGCCTGCCCCCGGTGGCCCCGGGGTGCCCAGTCCTCCCCTTTGCGTACGACCGCCGTGCCTACCACTGGCAAGGTCAGGCTCCCGGACCCACGCACAGGCGTAGGCACGGATACTGGCCATATGGACGAACAGCCGGAGGCGGGCGGCGGCCCGGCCCTGGACCGGCGGGCCGAGCTGAGCGAGTTCCTGCGCAGCAGGCGGGCCCGGCTGAAGCCGGACGACGTGGGCCTGTCCGGCTTCGGCAGGCAGCGCCGGGTGCCGGGGCTGCGCCGCGAGGAGCTGGCCCAGCTGGCCGGGGTCTCGGTGGCGTACTACACCCGCCTGGAACAGGGCAACGGGCGCAACGTCTCGGCGGAGGTGCTGGACTCCATCGCCCGCGCGCTGCGG
This sequence comes from Streptomyces sp. NPDC026659, assembly GCF_040638245.1. Lineage (NCBI taxonomy): Bacteria > Bacillati > Actinomycetota > Actinomycetes > Kitasatosporales > Streptomycetaceae > Streptomyces > Streptomyces sp. NPDC026659. Next base: position 454,591 of record NZ_JBEZXY010000002.1, read on the forward strand.
CTGACCGACGCCGAGCACGCGCATCTGATCCACCTGGCCCGGCCGAAGGCGCACAAGAAGCGGCCCGCGGCCCGGCAGCCGCAGGTACGGGGCGCGCTGCGCGAGCTCCTCGACGCGATGGACTCGGTGCCCGCGTACATCGTCGGGCGCCGCTCGGAGATCCTCGCCTGGAACCGGATGGCGGCGGCCCTCTTCGGCGACTGGGCCCGGCTGGCCCCCGCCGACCGCACCTGGGCGCGGCTGGTGTTCCTGCACCCGCCGTACCGCGAGCTGTTCGTGAACTGGGAGCAGAAGGCGATCGACATCGTGTGCGCGCTGCGCATGGACGCGGGCCGCTGCCCGGACGATCCCCGGCTGTCGGCGCTGGTGGGCGAACTGTCGGTGAAGAGCGAGGAGTTCCGCAGGCTCTGGGCCACCCACGACGTCAAGGAACAGTGCCACGGCCTCAAGCAGCTGCACCATCCGCTGGTCGGCCCGCTCGCCCTCAGCTTCGAGAGCTTCCGCGCCACCGGCGACCCGGACCTCTCCCTGGTCACCTACCACGCCGAACCGGGCTCCCCCTCGGCCGAGTCCCTGCGCCTGCTGTCGAGTTGGGGCACAGACGCGGCCCGCGCCACGCTGTAGAGCCGCGCGGCGGAACAGCCGTGGACCAGGCGGGCACCCGGGGCGACTGCCCGGGTGCCCCCCACGTCAGGCGTCCGCGTTCTCCCGCACGGTGATCTTCCCCTTGCGGATCGTCGCCAGGCGCGGCGCCTTGCGGGCGATCGCGGAGTCGTGGGTGACCATGACGAAGGTCAGCCCCTGCTCCTTCCACAGACGTTCGAGTACGTCCATGATCTCGTCGCGCATGCTCTCGTCGAGGTTGCCGGTCGGCTCGTCGGCGAGCAGCACCTTGGGCTTCTTGACCAGCGCGCGGGCGATGGCGACGCGCTGCTGCTGGCCGCCGGACATCTCCGAGGGGAGGTGTCCGAGGCGCTCCCCGAGGCCGACCGACTCCAGCGCCTCGGCGGCCAGTTCGCGCCGCTGCTTGGTCTTGACGCCGAGGGGGACGAGGGCGGTCTCGACGTTCTCCTGGGCGGTGAGCGTCGGTATGAGGTTGAAGGACTGGAAGACGAAGCCGATGCTCTCGCTGCGCACCTTCGTCAGCCGGGCCTCGGAGAGCTTCGCCAGATCGGTGCCGTCGAGGACGACCTCACCGGAGGTGGGCCGGTCGAGCGCGCCCAGCATCTGGAGCAGCGTGGACTTGCCGCCGCCGGTGGGGCCCTGGATGACCAGCCGGTCACCGGCACCGATGGTGAGGTCGACGCCGTCGAGGGCCAGGACGGTGTCCTTGCCGCGGGTGTAGCGCTTGGTGACGTTTCTCAGTTCGTACATGGGGGCTCCTGGGAGGGGTTCGGGGTGGGCGGACACGGCCTGGGGCCGCGGTCGCTACTCCACGCGCCGCAGGGCGTCCGCCGGGCGCAGCCGGGAGGCGCGCCAGCCGCCGAAGGCGCCGGCGACCAGACCGCCGGCCACGGCGAGGCCCACCGCGAGGGCGATGGTGGTGACGCTGACCGGGGCGGTCAGGGCGACCTCCAGGGTCTTCGCCGCCTGCCGGCCGCGCTCCCCGAAGCCACCGCCGCCGCCACCGCCGAAACCGCCGCCCCCGAAACCGCCGCCGCCCCCGCCGAAACCGCCGCCCGTGCTGCCGAGCTGCGCCTGCAGAGTGGGGCTGATCGCGGTGACCGCGTACGCACCGGCCAGGCCAAGCGCGATACCGAGGGCGCCGCCGACCAGGCCGTTGACCATGGCCTCACCGGCCACCTGGCGCACCACCCGGCCCGACTTCCAGCCGAGCGCCTTCAGCGTGCCGAACTCGCGCACCCGGCGGGAGACGGCGGCCGAGGTCAGCAGACCCGCGACCAGGAACGCGGCGATCAGCACGGCGATGGAGAGCCAGCGGCCGACCTTGGTCGCGAGGGAGGAGGCGGTGGAGAGCGAGCCGGAGACCGTCTTGGCCAGGTCGGCGGAGGTGGTGACCGTCGTACCGGAGACGTTCTTCTGGATGACGGTCTTGACGGCGGAGATCTGCTGGGAGTCGGTCGCCCGGACGTAGACCGTGGTGACCTTGTCCTTCTCGTCCGCGAGGGTCTGGGCGCGCTTGAGCGGGATGTAGAGGTTGGCCGCCGCGTCGCCGCTGTCGGCGGTGGCGATGCCGATCACCTGGAACTTGGTGCCCTTGACCGTGACGGTCGAACCGACCTTGTACTTCTTCTCCTTGGCGTACGCCGAGTCGACGACGGCCACCGCCGCGTCGGTCTCGGACGTCTTGAACGTACGGCCGCTGGTCAGCTTGGAGGAGGACAGCGGGCCGAGGGCGGTGCGGGTGACGTCGGTGCCGAAGACGGTGTACTGGTTGATGCCGAAGTTGGCGCCGCCGCCCTTGACTTCGCCCTGCGGCTGGCCGGAACCGCGCGAACGGCCGCCGCCGGAGCCGCCGTTCTGCTGGAACTGGCCCCGGGTGAACTGCCCGTCGACCTTGAACACGTTGAGGCTGAGGCCGCCGACGGCCTCCGAAACGCCCTTCTGCGACGCGACCTTGGAGACGGTCGAGGAGGAGAGGGTGGTGAAGCCCTGCACCATGACGCGGTCACTGCTCTGCTGCGAGTCGTCGTCGCTGCCGCGCGCGTCGAACTTGAAGCGGGGGCCGGAGCCGCTGGAGCTCGGCGACGACGCCTTGGTGACGGTCATGTCGGTGCCCAGGCCGTACAGCGACTGGAGCACCTTGTCCTGGGCCGTGCTCATGCCGCTGGACACGGAGTTGACCACAATGACCAGGGCTATGCCCAGGGCGAGCCCGGAGGCGACGACGAGGGCCGCCTTTCTGCGGCGGCGCAGTTCGCGCCTCAGGTAGGTGAAGAACATGGCGGCACGGTAGGGAAGCTGCCTGATGGCTTGCTGAGGCCGCGCTGAGAGCGGGATGAGAAGCGCCGGAAAACGCCGGTGCCGCCCTTGTGAGAAGGGCGGCACCGGCGCGCTCGGGTCTGTCGGAAGAGGGGTGGGATCAGGCGGCCGAACCGGCCTTCCACTGGGCCCAGTCCATGTTCCAGCCGTTGAGGCCGTTGTCCGGGGACACGGTCCTGTCGCCGGTGTTCTTGATGACGACCACGTCACCGACCAGGGAGTTGTTGAACATCCAGGCGGCCGGGGTGTTCGGGTCGTTGGCGCCCTTGGTGTCGGACAGACCCACGCAGCCGTGGCTGGTGTTCACGCTGCCGAAGATGGACTTCGCGCCCCAGTAGTTGCCGTGCAGGAAGGTGCCGGAGCTGGTGAGGCGGATGGCGTGCGGCACGTCCTTGATGTCGTACTCGCCCTTGCCGTCGTCGTCGGTGAAGCCGACCGTCGCGCCGTTCATGCGGGTCTGCTTGAACTTCTCGGACATGACCATGATGCCGGCGTAGGTCTTGTTCTCGGGCGAACCGGCCGAGATCGGGATCTGCTTGATGACCTGACCGTTGTGCGTGATCTTCATCTGCTTGGTCGCCGCGTCGACGTAGGAGACCTGGTTGCGGCCGATGTGGAAGGTGATCGTCTTCTGCTGGACGCCGTAGACGCCGCTCGCGCCCTCGACACCGTCGAGCGCCAGCTTCAGCGTGACGGTGGAGTTCTCCTTCCAGTACGTCTCCGGGCGGAAGTCGATGCGGTTGGCGCCGAACCAGTGGCCGACGACCTCCTGACCGCTGCTGGAGGAGACGGTGATCCCCTTCTGCACGGCGGACTTGTTGGTGATCGCCTTGTCGAAGTTGATCGACACGGGCATGCCCACCCCGACGGTGCTGCCGTTGTCCGGGGTGAAGTTGCCTATGAAGCTGTTGGCCGGGGCGACCGTGGTGAACGAGGCGTTCTCGTGGGCGACGCGGCCCTTGGAGTCCTTCGCCTCGGCCGAGATCTTGTAGGTGGTCGAGCGCTCCAGCTGGGCGTTCGGCTTCCAGCTCAGCTTGTCGGCCGCGAGGGCGCCCTCGATGTCATGACCGTCCGAGGTGGTCATGTGCACATCGGTGAGCTCGCCCTTGGCGACCTTGACGGTGGCCGAGTTGTTGATGGAGGCGTTGTTCGAGCCGTCCTTCGGCGTGATCGTGATCGCTGCCTCGGACGACTTCGCCGCCGCGGCCTCGTCGGCCTTGGCCTGCGAGCTTTCGCCGCCGTCCGCCGCACTGGCGTCACCGCCGCCGGAACAGCCCGTCAGTACGAGCACACCACCGAGCAGTGCGGACGCGACCGTGAGGCCCTTGCGCCGCTTACTGTCCGTCATCACACGCTTCTCCATCGTTGCCGAATCCGAAAACCCCGAGAGTCCCTGCTGGAAGATCTCAACGTCACGGCCACACCGTCCCGTTCCCCGTTCCGGGGAGTTGTGGGACACGCCACGCTCCCGCGAAGGGGCCGGGATGCGCCGTGCTCTCCTGTTACAGACGAGAGAACCCGGACGGTGGTTGCCGTCCGGGTTCACACATGCCCCGGGACGCTCAGCCGATGCCGTCCTTCTCGTCGTCGTCCGCCCCATCATCCTCGTCCAGGTCCCACTCCGGCGAATCCGGGTCGTAGTCGATCTGCTCGCTGGACCAGGAGGCCTGCTGGAGCTCCACCCCGGGTACCCCGCTGACCAGCCCGAACGGATCGACGAGATACGCCAGAGCCTCTTCGGTGTCTTCCGTCACAGCGGACTCGGCGTGCGCCCGCTCGCTCTCCGGGACGTCCGGATCGCCGGCCAGGCGGTTGATCGCGGCCTGCGTCAGCTCGTCCTCGGCGGTCACCTCCAGGATCAGCTCCACCTGAAGCCGTACAAAACGTGATGTCTTTTCAGCGTCCATGCCGAGAGCCTAGAGCCGAAACCTGTCGTGACTTTCCTGTGACCCGCGATTTTCACTAACATCGCTCCACACGGCCAATTCGCCAGTGCCGCAAGGGGGATCGATATTCCGTGTCATCCGCTCGCCGTCCGCTGCTGACCGCCACCGCCGCGGGCACGCTGCTGTGCGCTCTGTGGTTCGTCCCGTCCGCGAACGCGTCCCAGGACGGTCTCCCGAAGAACGTGGTGGAGCAGTCGGCCGTCGCCGACTCCTCGACGCGGATCACCCAGCAGACCGCCACGGTGTCCGCCGACACCGGGCGGGAGGTGCCGGAGGGGGCCGAACCCCCGGAGGAGACCGAACTCGCCGACACCGGAAGCTTCGACACCACGCCGTACGTCGTCACCGGCACGCTGCTCCTCGCGGTGGGCGCGGGGTTCGTGGTGTATTCGGTACGCCGGGAACGGCTGGGTTTCTGAGGATTCCGGGGTTTCCGGGGCCGCCGGGGATTCGGGGGCTCCTGAGGTCCCCCGGGGTTCTTGAGGCTCCAGGGGCTTACGAGGCCGCGGTTTCCGGAATCACCGGAACCGCCCCTTTTCCCGGAGCGGTAATTCCGGCCATACTCCTTCCGCCCCGTGGAAATACCCGCGCCCTCAGCCGTGCGCCCGTTGCGCGTGCCGGGGCAGCAGGCCCACCAGCAGCAGCGTGACGACGTTCAGCGCGGCGGCGATGCCGAGGACCAGCCCGGCCGCGGCCAGGTACGACGACACCGATCCGCTCCCCACCCGCGCGAAGAACACCGTGCCGAGGGCGGCGACGCCTATCGCGCCCGCGAACTGCTGGACGGCGTTGAGCAGGCCCGCGCCGGTGCCGACCTCCTCGGGAGTGGCGTCGCCGATGATGAAGTCGACCAGCGGGACGAACACCAGCCCCGAGCCGAAGCCGGTGACCAGCAGTGCGGGGGCCAGTGTCCAGACGGTGAGGTCCGCACCCCGGTGGGCGACGGACCACCACAGGGCGAGCAGGCCCACCACGGCGATCGACAGCCCCAGGCGCAGGCTCGCGCGACCCAGCCTCTCGGCCAGTACGGCGCCCGCGAGCAGGACGGCGACGGCGGTGCCGAGCGCCCAGGGGATCAGCGTGAGCCCGGTGCGCAGCGGGGTCCAGCCCAGGCCCTGCTGGAGCAGCAGGTTGACGACGAGGACGAACGCGCTGAGCGAGGCGTAGAACCCGGCCACGACCGCGAGTCCGGCGACGAAGCCGCGCTTGCGGAACAGTGACGGCGTGATGACCGGGTGGTCGCTGCGCCGCTGGGAGGCGACGAACAGGGCGAGCGCGACGGCCGAGCCCGCCATCATGACGTAGGTCCAGGCGGGCCAGCCCAGGTCGCGGCCCTGGATGAGCGGGACGATCAGCAGGGCGGAGGCGGCGGTGAGCAGGCCGACACCGGTGAGGTCGAGCCGGGCGGTGCGGTCCTCGCCGCCACGGTGGGGCAGGACGCGGTGGCCGAGAAGCAGGGCGGCGACGCCGAACGGCACGTTGATCAGGAAGATCGGGCGCCACTGGCCGCCGAACAGGTTCAGGTGGAGCAGCCAGCCCGCCAGAATGGGGCCGCCCACCATGGTCAGTCCCATCAGCGGGCCGACCGGGGCGAGCGCCCGGCGCAGATGCTTCGGCGGGAAGACGACCTTCACCAGGGCGAGGCCCTGCGGGATCATGACCGATCCGAACAGGCCCTGGAGCGTGCGGGCGACGATCAGGAAGACCGCGTCCGGCGCGAGACCGCAGGCCAGCGAGGCCAGGGTGAAGCCGGTCATGCCGAGCAGGAACAGCCGCCGCCTGCCGAGCAGGTCACCGAGCCGCCCCGAGGTGACGAGGCCGAGCGCGAAGGCGGCGGTGTAGGCGCTCAAGACCCACTGCACGGTGACCTGACCGGCACCGAGGTCGGCGCGGATGGAGGGTCCGGCGAGGTTGGCGACGCTGGAGTCGATCAGATCCATGACGTCGGCCAGGACCACGACGACGAGAACGAGCCACGCGGTACGCAGGGGCGACGCGGTGGCGGGAGGTGCTTCGGAGGTGCGCTGATTGATGGACACGAACACCGTTCTACTCTGGAACAGTGTTCGTAACAACACGAACCTCGCTCCAAGTGACGTAGAACACTGTTCGCCGAGTTGGCTAGACTGCCCCCATGTCACCGACTCCGCAGCAACGGCGCGCAGCACGGCACGGCGCCGGACCGAGCACCTCCGCGACGCGGCGCGGGCCGTCCGGCGGGCGCAAGAAGCCGATCACGGTCGACGCCATCATCGACACCGCGTTCGGCATCGTGGAGCGGGAGGGCTACGCGGCCCTGACCATGCGGCGCGTGGCCACCGCGCTGGAGACGGGACCGTCCTCGCTCTACGCCCACGTGGTCAACAAGGAGGACCTGGACGAGCTGCTCATCGGCCGGCTGTGCGCGGAGATCGAGCTGCCCGAGCCGGACCCTGCCCACTGGCGGCGGCAGATCACCGACGTCTGCACGCGGCTGCGCGACCAGTACCTGCGCTACCCCGGCATCTCCCAGGCGGCCTTCGCCGCCGCCCCGTCCAACCTGGACACCCTGCGCGTCGGCGAGGGGATGCTCGCCATCCTGCTCGCCGGGGGCATCGCCCCCCAGGCCGCCGCCTGGGCCATCGACTCCCTGATGCTCTACGTCAACGCCTACAGCCTGGAGGTCTCCCTCGCGAACAGCCGCGTCGACCGCGGTGGGGAACCGGGTGCGGGCACGGGCTCGGGCGCGGGCGAGGCCCCGGGTGCGGACGGCTGGGTGGTCGGCCGCGACGAACTGCTGCGCCGCTTCGCCGCGTTGCCCGACACCTTCCCGCAGACCAAGCGCTACGCCGCCGAGTTGACCGCCGGAACCGTCCACGACCGCTTCGACTTCACCATCGGCCTGATGATCGACGGGCTGGGGGCCTCGGATCGGTGAATATGACATACGTCCGTTTGACGATCCTTTGACCGAGCGCGCATAGTCCGCCCCATGAGGAGATCACCGGGCGTGCGGCTGTGCGCCACCGCCGCCGTGAGCACGCTGTCCGTCGCCCTCGTCACGGGCTGCTCCGGCTCGGGCACGCGCGGCCGGGTGCCGAACGCCGCCGCACTGGACCGGTTGGTCATAGCCGAGGGCGAGCTGCCCGGTTACGAGATACGGCCCACCGACCCCGGCACCACCGCCGGTGATCCGCCCACGTCCGCCGAGGCCGCGTGCCGCCCCCTGCTCCCGCTCCTCGCCGGTACCGCGCCGGGCACCCCGGCGGCCCAGGTCAGCCGCACGGCGGCGGAGAAGGGCGCCCCGGAGACCCACGCGACGGCCCTGGACGGCCTGTCCGAGGGCGAGTTGAAGGACGCCGTGCGCCGGAGCATGGACCGCGACGTCACCGTGATCACCCTCGCCTCCTACGGCGGCGACGGCGCCCACCGTGCACTGCGCTCGGTCTCCGGCGCGGTACGGGCCTGCGCGGACGGCTTCGGCGGCACCGGCCCCGGCGAACGGCGCGCGTTCACCGCCTTCACCCCGGAGCACGCCTCGGACACGGGCGAGGAGTCGGTGGCCTTCGCGGCGACGGGCGGGGGCTCGGCGAGCGATGACACGGCCGGTGAGAACTCGGTCCACTTCCAGGTGGTCCGCCACGGCAGCACCCTCGCGACGTACATGACGATGAACGTCGGCGCGATGATGGCGCGTCGGGCGTACGCGGTCCCGGCCCGGGTGATCGGCGCGCAGTCGGCCAAGCTGCGCTGACGGACGGAGGGGGCGGGCGAGCCGCGCTGACGGCCAGGGGGCGAGCCGCGCCGACGGGAAGGGGCCCCGCCGTCGGACGCAGCCCCTCCTCCCCCTCAACTTCCTTACCGCAGCGGCCCGGTGACCGTCTCTGCGGCCGCGACGACGCCGCCCGCGCGGACGAACGCCTCGGCTGCGGCCAGGTCGGGCGCGAGGAAACGGTCCGGACCCGGCCCCTCGACCCCGGCGGCCCGCGCGGCGTCGATGACGGCCCGCGAGGCGGGCGCGGCCGCAAGGCCCTCGCGCAGCTCGACGGCGCGGGTGGCGGCGTACAGCTCGACGGCGACGATCCGCGTCAGGTTGTCCACGGCGGTACGCAGCTTGCGCGCGGCCGACCAGCCCATGGAGACGTGGTCCTCCTGCATCGCGGAGGACGGGATGGAGTCGGCGGAGGCCGGTACGGCCAGCCGCTTCATCTCACTGACCAGCGCGGCCTGCGTGTACTGCGCGATCATCAGCCCGGAGTCCACTCCCGCGTCGTCCGCCAGGAAGGGCGGCAGACCATGGCTGCGGTTCTTGTCGAGCAGCCGGTCGGTACGGCGCTCGGCGATGGAGCCGAGGTCGGCGGCGGCGATGGCCAGGAAGTCGAGGACGTAGGCGACCGGGGCACCGTGGAAGTTGCCGTTGGACTCCACCCGGCCGTCGGGGAGAACGACGGGGTTGTCGACGGCGGCGGCCAGCTCGCGCTCCGCGACCAGGCGGGCGTGCGCCATGGTGTCGCGTCCGGCACCGGCGACCTGCGGCGCGCAGCGCACCGAGTAGGCGTCCTGCACACGGGGCGCGTCGTCCTGGTGGTGCCCGGTGAGCTGGGAGCCCTTGAGCACGGCGAGCATGTTGGCGGCGGAGTCGGCCTGGCCCGGGTGCGGGCGGATGGCGTGCAGCTCGGGGGCGAGGACCTTGTCCGTGCCGAGCAGCGCCTCCAGGCTGAGGGCGGCGGTGACGTCGGCGGACTTGTAGAGCGTGTCGAGGTCCGCGAGGGCCATGATCAGCATGCCGAGCATGCCGTCGGTGCCGTTGAGGAGGGCGAGCCCCTCCTTTTCGCGCAGCTCGACGGGCTGGATGCCGTGCTCACGCAGCAGCTCACCGGCCGGGCGCACGGTGCCGTCCGGGCCCTCGGCATCGCCCTCGCCCATGAGGGTCAGCGCACAGTGGGACAGCGGGGCGAGGTCGCCGGAGCAGCCGAGCGAGCCGTACTCGTGCACGACGGGGGTGATCCCGGCGTTCAGCACGTCGGCCATGGTCTGCGCGACCTCGGGGCGGACGCCGGTGTGCCCGGAGCAGACGGTCTTCAGCCGCAGGAACATCAGCGCCCGCACGACCTCGCGCTCGACCCTCGGACCCATCCCGGCGGCGTGCGAGCGGACGATGTTGCGCTGGAGCTGGGCGCGCAGCTCCGGGCTGATGTGCCGGGTCGCCAGGGCGCCGAAGCCGGTGGAGACGCCGTAGACGGGGTCGGGCTTCGCGGCGAGCGCCTCGACGATCTCGCGGGCGGCCGCGAGGGCCGCCACCGCCTCGGCCGACAGCTCGACGCGGGCTCCACCGCGCGCCACGGCAAGCACGTCGGACGCGGTCACGCCGGAGGTCCCCACCACCACAGTGTGCATATCCATATTCAGGAGCGTACGCATTGAATTCCGCGCTGTCACCAGTGGATTGCGGTCTCACCCCTTACTTCTCCTGTGCTCCCGCTCACGGCGACGGGCTCCGTCACTCACGACGCCGGGCTCCGCGGCTCACGGCAGCCGGCCCCGGAAGCGACGGCGCTCGGGACGGGCGGGCGACGCCTCGTCGGCCAGCCGGACCACCGGATCGTCCGGCCCCTCCCGTCCCGCCACCACCGGACGGTCGGCCCGCTCCGCCTTGGCTTGGTACTGCGCCGCGTCCGCCAGCCGGAACAGCCGCCGCGCGTCCCGCACCGGCCCGATCGGGTCCTCCGTCGAGGCCACCCCGCACGCCACGCCCTCGCCCAGCTCCAGTTCCCCGGCCCTGCGGCACAGCTCGTCGGCCGCCTTCACCACGTCGTCGGCGGGCGCCCCCACCGCGAGCAGACAGAACTCGTCCCCGCCGAGCCGCGCCACGAGCGCCCCCGGCACCATCGCCCCGCACAGCGACAGCACCGAACCGAACCGCTCCAGCAACCGGTCCCCGACCGCGTGCCCATGCGTGTCGTTGACCCTCTTCAGCCCGTTCAGATCGCAGACGACGAGACTGACGGGCACACCCTCCACACGATGCCGCTCGATGGCCTCCTCAAGGCGTACGTCCACGGCCCGCCGGTTGGCGAGACCGGTCAGCGCGTCGGTGAACGCGAGCCGGTTCGCCTCCTCCAGCCGCTCGGTCTGCGCGATGCCCGCCGCCACGACCGCCGCGAGCACGGTCGCGAAGTCGGCCTCGCCCCGGTCGAACACCGGCGCGTCGGCCGCCCGCGCCACATACAGCTCGCCCCACGCCCTGCCGTGCAGCACGATCGGCGCCACGACACAGCAGCCCCGGCCCCGGCGGCGCAGGGCGGCGACCCGCTGGTGGAAGTAGCCCGGAGTACCCGCGGCAGGCCCCCGCGCGGTCTCCACCCACGCGTTCGGTCCGCCGCCCCCGGCCCACCGCTCGTGCAGAAACTCGGTGATCTCCGGGAACTGGTGCACCGGATACGCCTCCGCCTCCGGAAACTCCTCCTCGTCCTCCGCCCGCTCCCCCACGTTCACCAGCACCCGCAGCCGCCCCAGCCCCCGCTCCCACACCGACAGCGCGGCAAAACTCCCGTCGAGCGCCCGACACGCCCCGACCGCCGCCGCCCGCCACGACTCCGGCCCGGTACGCGCCGCCGCCATCCCCTGAGCCAGCGCCACCACAGCGACAAGCCGCTCGTCCTCACCCATTACTCCAGGTTAGGCAGCAAATGGGATGCTGGTGACTCTGGCGGGGCGATCAGGTGGATTGTGCGGAGTGGGCTGACCTGTAAAGCGCGGCGAGTTTCTCTTGGGGGCGCGGGGAACTGCGCGACCAGCCACAACGGCGCGCAAGCCGAACCACCCGGCCCAGCCAACCCCCGCCCAGGGGCGCGGGGAACTGCGCGATCAGCCAAGACGGCGCCGCACCCACTCACCGCCCCGGCGCCGCACGGCAACCCTCACTCGCCAGGCCACGCAGGCCGCCGCTTCTCGTTGAACGCCGCCACCCCCTCCGCCCGATCCCCGGAAAACGCCGTGGCCCGCCAAGCCGCGTCCTCGACCTCCAGCCCCGCCCGAAGCTCCAGCCCCACCCCCAACCGCAACGCCCTCTTCGCCGCCCGCAGCCCCACAGGCGAGTTCCCGGCGATCCGCGCGGCCAGCGCCAACGCCCCGTCGCGGTCCCGCCCCGCCTCCACCACCTGGTCCACCAGCCCCAGCCGCCCCGCCTCGTCCGCCTCCACGCGCCGCGCCGTGAAGATCAGCTCGGCCGCACGCGCCGCCCCCACCCGCCGAGGCAGCAGCTGCGTACCGCCGCCGCCCGGGATCACGCCCACCGACACCTCCGGCAGCCCCACCACCGCCGTCCCGTCGGCGACGATCAGGTCGCAGGCGAGCGCCAGCTCGAAGCCGCCGCCGAGTGCGAAGCCGTGCACCGCGGCGATGGTCGGCATGGGCAGCTCCAGCACGCCGGTGTAGGCCGCCCGAGCCACCGGCCGCTGGCGCATCAGGTCCGCGTCGGTGAAGGAGTTCCGCTCCTTGAGGTCCGCCCCGACGCAGAACGCCCGTTCGTGCGAGGAGGTCAGGACGACCACGCGCGCGTCCCGGTCGGCGGCCAGCGCCGCGCAGGCCGCCGTGAGCGAGCGGGCCATCTCCGTGGAGACCGCGTTCATGGCCTTGGGCCGGTCCAGCACCAGTTCCGCCACCTGCCCGTGCCGCCGCACCAGCACGAACTCCCCGAACCGCTCCTCGCTCATGACACCCTCCGGTTAACGCGGGTTAACTGAATCCGCCTCGATCATCGCAGCCCCGCCGGGCCCAGGGGAAGGCCGACCGACCCCGACGTTGCCCTGACTCGCCCCTGAGACCGCCCTACACCCGTTCGAGTGACATCTCGTTCGACTCCTCCCACACCGCCCACAGCAGCGCATAACGTGCGCGGTGGGGAGGGATGACATGACGCCGAGCAATTCGAGGACACCGGGGACATCGCGGGACGGCCGGTCCGGCACGCCGTCGAAGGCCCCCGCCTCCACCAGGCCGATCGCGATCACCCTGGCCGACCTGCCGGAAGCGACGGCCGAGCTGCCGCAATCGACGGCCGACCTGCTGGAGTCGCCGGAGGACACCGTCGTACCCCCGCCACGCCGGGGCCGGCACCGTCGTCCCCGCCCCCGCAAGGTGCTCCTCGCCGCCGGTGGCCTCGCACTCGCCGCCGGAGTGCTGAGCCTCGTACGCGTCGCCCCGGAGTCCGGCCTCGCCGGGCCCGCCACCGCCGAGGCCGAGCCGCAGCACGGCTGGGGCGCCGAGAGCACCGGCGACTCGCCGACCACGGCCGCGACGCTCGCCGCCGCGCCCACGGCACTCCCCTCGGCCGCCACGGCACTGGGCGGTACGCGCCCCGCGCCGACCGGCACGGACGCCGCCAAGGACGACAAGAAGTCGGCTACGCGGAAGACCCCCGCAGAAACGGTCGGCCAGGACACCCACTCCGCGGACACCCCGTCCCGCTCGGACACGGGCACAGACACCAGCACCGGCACCGGGACCGGCAGCCAGTCGCACAACGCCCCGCACACCACCGCCCCCGGCCCCGCGCCCGCCCCGGACCCCGACACGACGGCCCCCGCCCCCGCCCCGTCCCACACCGCGGCCCCCGCACCGGAACCGGCCCACAGCACGCCCCCGCCGAAGCAGAGCGGGGTGTGCCTGCTGGGCCTGTGCCTGCGCGTGGGCGGCTCGTAAGGGCGTAAGAACGAAGGGACCGCACCGCCCGCGCCACCCACGCAGCCGGTCGGCCGGTCAGGAAGGTCGGCCGGTCAGGAAGGTCGGCCGGTCAGGAAGGCCGACGCGAGAGAAGCCAGGGCTCGACCACGCCGAGGCCACGCACCGGCCGCTGCCACATGGGCTGGAGCGCGAAGCGGTAGGCGGGCGGCTCCTCGCCCTCCTTCTCGGCGGCGGCCACGGCTTCGGCGGCCTCCGCCTCCGAGGCGGGCGCGACGCCGGTCCGGATCAGTTCCTCGGCGAAGGCGCTGTCCACCAGCACGGCGTCGCGCGGGGCTATCGAGGTCAGCCGGGAGGCGAGGTTCACGGTCGTACCGAACACGTCGCCCATCCGGGTGGTCACCGTGCCGAACGCCATGCCGACGCGCAGCTCGGGCATCGTCTCGTCGTTGGCCAGCGTCTCCACCAGGCGCAGCGCGATGTCGGCGGCGAGGGCGGCGTCGTCCGCGACGTACAGCACCTCGTCGCCGAGGGTCTTGACGAGCCGGCCGCCGCGCGCGGCCACCAGGTCGGCGGCGGTCGTCTCGAACGCCTCGACCAGCTCGCCCAGTTCCTCCTCCTCCATCCGCCGGGTGAGGCGGGTGAAGCCGACGAGGTCCGCGAAGGCGACGGCGAGACGGCGGTCGACCATCTCGGCGTCGTCCACGGTCTGCATGACGCGGCCCGCGGAGGCGGCGAGCTGGCGCCGCCAGACGTAGACGAGGAATTCCTCCAGCTCGGGCAGGAGCAGCTCGATGATCGGGTACGTCACCTCGGTCCGGGTCATGCCCGGCTCGGGGGGCTCGGTCAGGCCCTCCAGGAAGGAGTCGATCTGCCACTCGGCCAGCCGGGCGGTGGTCTGCCCGGTGGACCGGGCGACCTGTACGGCCATCGCCTCGCTGAGCAGGCCCGCCTCGACCAGACCGGCGAGCCGTCGCAGGGCGAGTACGTCGGCCTCGGTGAGCGCCTTGGCCTGCCCGATGTCCGCGAAGCCCATGGCCCGCCAGAAACGGGAGGCCAGCTCCATGGAGACACCGGCGCTGCGGGCGGCCTGGAAGGGGGTGTAACGGCGCTCGGCGCCGAGGATCAGCTGTTCGAGGCGGAGGGCGAGCGGGTCGGCGCCGGGGTCGGGGGCATCGGGGTCCACCCGGCCCTCCGCGCCCGCGCCGGATCCCGTGTCGTCGACGCTCACGCCTGCTGCCCTTCCGATCTGCCGCGGTCAGGTACCGACCGGCCTCAACTCTACGGCAGGTGTGCGCCAGCTCACTCCGCTGGGACCGGCCGACCGGACCAACGCTCTCCGCCGCTGGAGCACCCGGGTCGCACAGGGCGCGGGATGCCTCCGGCGGTACGGCCGTCGTACACCCTCCGGCGCTCCCACGGGGACACGCGCCCCCCCCTGCTACGGTCCGGCCCCCCGAGGGCACTCGCCCCGCTGGGGCGCCCCCGAGACACCATCGGCCTCTCAGAAGGGGCGCGTGGGCGCCACGTACACGGCAGCGGGGCCGCAAGCCACGGCCCCCGCGATACGCCGGGCGTACGGCAGCGGAACGCCATCACCGCCCAGCTCTCCTACCGGCGGCCGCTCCCGAACCGCCCCGACTCCACCGCCGAAGACACCCCGAGCCCCCGCCCCCCGCCTCTGCCGACGAGACCAGGCACGGGCCCCTTCAGGACAGCCCCACCCCGCAGCCGCCCCACCCCCACCCGGCCCTACTCGGGCCGCAGATGCACGATGTCCCCCGCCCCCACAGCCTGCCGCTCCCCGTCCGCCGTCGTGATGACCAGCCGCCCGTCCCCGTCGATGGCGGTCGCCTCGCCCCGCAGCACCCGGTCGCCGGGCAGCTCCGCGCGGACCTGGCGGCCGAGGGTGGCGCAGCCCGCCGCGTAGGTCTCCTGGAGGCCGCTCGCGGCGGGGTCGCCGGAGGCCGCGCGCCAGCGGTCGTACCACTCCTCGAGCGAGCGCAGCACCGCGCGCAGCAGCGGGTCGCGGTCGGTGTTCACGGCGCCGGCCAGCAGGAGGGAGCCCGCCTGGGGCACGGGCAGTTCATCGACGCGCAGGGTGATGTTGAGGCCGACGCCGACGACCACGCCGTCCGCACCGGCCCGCTCGGCGAGGATGCCCCCGGCCTTGCGCTCCTCGCCGCCGACGGTGACCAGGAGGTCGTTGGGCCACTTCAGGGCCGTGTCGACGCCCGCCGTACGGGACAGGGCGGTGGCCACCGCGACTCCGGTCAGCAGTGGCAGCCAGCCCCAGCGCTCCATCGGCACCTCGGCGGGCCGCAGCAGCACGGAGAAGAACAGCCCCGAGCGCGGCGGAGCCGTCCACCGCCGGTCGAGCCGCCCCCGCGCCGCCGTCTGCGCCTCGGCGACCAGCACCGTCCCCTCCTCCGCCTCCCCCGCGTTCGCCCGCGCGACCAGATCGGAGTTGGTCGACCCGGTACTCGGCACCACGTCCACCCGCGACCACAGCCCACCCTCCCGAACCAGCGCCCGCCGCAGCGCGACGGCGTTCAGGGGCGG
The DNA here is from genome assembly GCF_040638245.1 of Streptomyces sp. NPDC026659. NCBI lineage: Bacteria > Bacillati > Actinomycetota > Actinomycetes > Kitasatosporales > Streptomycetaceae > Streptomyces > Streptomyces sp. NPDC026659. Next base: position 470,703 of record NZ_JBEZXY010000002.1, read on the forward strand.
ACGATCCAGATCGGACCAACGGCTGTTCTCTGCTGCATCACGGGGCGTCATCGGGGTTCCTTTGCAGACACCATGGCCTTCGGGCCGGGAGAAATCGGAGCCCGCCCGCTGCCGACCGCCCCGTGACTCACTTGGGAGTCACTAGGATCCGAGACATGGCACGGCAGGTGAAACGGGCGTTCAGGTACCGTTTCTACCCCACGGACGAGCAGATGGCGGAGCTGTCGCGCACGTTCGGCTGTGCCCGTCTCGTCTACAACAAGGCGCTGGAGGAACACACCCGCGCCTGGGGTGACGAGCAGCGCCGGATCTCCTACGTGCAGTCGTCGGCCGCGCTGACCGGCTGGAAGAAGACCGCGGAACTCGCCTTCCTGGCCGAGGTCTCCTCGGTGCCGCTTCAGCAGGCGTTGCGGCATCTTCAGACGGCGTTCTCGAACTTCTTCGCCAGGCGGGCGAAGTACCCCCGCTTCAAGTCGCGGAAGAAGTCCCGCGCATCGGCGGAGTACACCCGCTCCGGCTTCAAGTGGCGCGGCGGCCGTCTGACGCTGGCGAAGATGGCCGAGCCGCTGGACATCCGCTGGTCGCGTCCCCTGCCCCAGGGTGCGGAGCCGTCGACGGTGACCGTGTCCCGCGACAGCGCGGGGCGCTGGTTCGTGTCCCTGCTGTGCGAAGACGTCATCGCTCCCGCTCTGGCGACGGCAGCGGCGGTCGGGATCGACGCCGGGATCGCTTCCCTGGTGACCCTGTCCACCGGGGAGAAGATCGCCAACCCGAAGCACGAGCGCCGGAACCGGGTGCGGCTCGCCCGCACGCAACGGGAGCTTTCCCGCAAGGCCAAGGGCTCGAACAACCGGGAGAAGGCCCGCCGGAAGGTCGCACGTGTCCACGCCCGGATCGCCGACCGCCGCCGGGACTTCCTCCACAAGCTCACCACTCGTCTCGTCCGTGAGAACCAAACGGTCGTGATCGAGGACCTCACCGTCCGCAACCTGCTGAAGAACCACAGCCTGGCGCGCGCCATCTCCGACGCCGCCTGGACGGAACTCCGGTCGATACTGACCTACAAGTGCGCCTGGTACGGGCGCGATCTCATCGTGATCGACCGCTTCTTCCCCAGCTCCAGACTGTGCGGGAACTGCGGCACGGTCCGCGACACGCTGCCGTTGAACACCCGTGAATGGACGTGCGACCACTGCGGCGCCGTCCACGACCGCGACGTGAACGCGGCACGCAACATCCTGGCCGCCGGGCTGGCGGCCACTGCCTGTGGAGGCGGTGTAAGACCTCAACGGGAATCCTCCCGATTGAGGCAACCGCCGATGAAGCAGGAAACCCGGCGGGCGACCGCCGGACTCCCGCCCTTAAAGCGGGGGAAGGGGCCAAGCAAGCCACCCTAGGTGTGGGAAACACCGCACTGCCGACCGGTGGACACGCCACTACGCTACGGATGACTTACCGTCCCCCCTTTTGAGCAGGCAGGGAGCCGCATCCCGATGTCCGAGCCGGAAGAGCGTCACGAGATCGACATTCACACGACCGCGGGGAAGCTCGCGGATCTCACGCGGCGGATCGATGAGGCGACGCACGCCGGGTCGGCGCGGGCCGTCGAGAAGCAGCATGCCAAGGGAAAGCTGACGGCTCGTGAGCGGGTGGAACTCCTGCTGGACGAGGGGTCGTTCGTGGAGCTGGACGAGTTCGCCAGGCACCGGTCGACCAACTTCGGGCTTGAGGCGAACCGGCCGTACGGCGACGGGGTCGTGACCGGGTACGGCACGGTGGACGGGCGTCCGGTGGCCGTGTTCTCGCAGGACTTCACCGTGTTCGGCGGGGCGCTCGGCGAGGTGTACGGGCAGAAGATCGTCAAGGTCATGGACTTCGCGCTGAAGACCGGCTGTCCGGTCATCGGGATCAACGACTCCGGTGGCGCCCGTATTCAGGAAGGAGTCGCGTCGCTCGGAGCGTACGGCGAGATCTTCCGGCGGAACACGCACGCGTCCGGGGTCATTCCGCAGATCAGCCTGGTCGTCGGGCCCTGTGCCGGTGGTGCCGTCTACTCGCCCGCGATCACCGACTTCACGGTCATGGTCGACCGGACCAGCCACATGTTCATCACCGGGCCCGACGTGATCAAGACCGTCACCGGTGAGGACGTCGGCTTCGAGGAGCTGGGCGGCGCCCGTACGCACAACGCCACCTCCGGCGTGGCCCACCACATGGCGGGCGACGAGAAGGACGCGATCGAGTACATCAAGCAGTTGCTGTCGTACCTGCCGTCCAACAACCTCAGCGAGGCCCCGGTCTTCGCCGAGGAGGCCGACCTCGCCGTCACGGACGAGGACCGCGAGCTGGACACGCTGGTGCCGGACAGCGCGAACCAGCCGTACGACATGCACACGGTGCTCGAACACGTCCTGGACGACGGGGAGTTCTTCGAGACGCAGGCGCTGTTCGCGCCGAACATCGTCACCGGGTTCGGGCGGGTCGAGGGGTACCCGGTGGGGCTCGTGGCCAACCAGCCGATGCAGTTCGCGGGGTGCCTGGACATCAAGGCGAGCGAGAAGGCCGCCCGCTTCGTGCGCACCTGCGACGCCTTCAACATCCCGGTCCTCACCTTCGTGGACGTCCCCGGCTTCCTGCCCGGCGTCGGCCAGGAGCACGACGGCATCATCCGCCGGGGCGCGAAGCTGATCTACGCCTACGCCGAGGCCACCGTCCCGCTGATCACCGTGATCACCCGCAAGGCGTTCGGCGGCGCGTACGACGTGATGGGCTCCAAGCACCTGGGCGCCGACCTCAACCTGGCCTGGCCCACCGCGCAGATCGCGGTCATGGGCGCGCAGGGCGCCGTCAACATCCTGCACCGCCGCACCATCGCGGAGGCGGAGGCGGCCGGCGAGGGCGACGCCACGCGGGCGCGGCTGATCCAGGAGTACGAGGACACGCTGCTCAACCCGTACGTCGCGGCCGAGCGCGGCTACGTCGACGCGGTGATCATGCCGTCCGACACCCGCTCCCACATCGTGCGGGGCCTGCGTCAACTGCGTACCAAGCGGGAATCCCTGCCTCCGAAGAAGCACGGCAACATCCCCCTGTAGGACCCGAGGACCACGCGGACGTAGACCGGGAGCCGTCATGAACATCAAGGTCGTACGAGGCAATCCGACCCCGGAGGAGCTGGCCGCCGCACTGGCGGTGGTCCGGGCCCGCGCCGTGGCGGCCGCCGGGGCGCCGTCCGGCGCGGCGAGCGCGCGGGACGCGTGGTCCGACCCGGCCCGGATCGCGGGGCGCCGGATGCCGCGGCCCGGCCCGGTGTCCTGGAGCCGCACCTACTGGCCGAGCTGACCCGCGAGACCGAACGGTTCCGGCCGGGTCCGGAAGAGCCGCCTCAGGTGAGTACGCGTACTCAGGCGCCGGACCCGGGCGTCCCCGCACGCTGGGGGCATGCTGTGGTCAGACCCCGAGAACGAGCCGCCCGAGGAACTCCGCCGGATGGAGGAGAAGCTCAGGCGGCTCGGGCTCTTCGTGGCCCTGGCCATGGTGCTGACGATGATCGTGATCGGCCTGAGGTGAGCCGTCCGGCGGCGCTAGGCTGACGGCATGACCGACCAGCAGCGCCGCCGTCTCGTGCTCGCCTCCCAGTCCCCCGCCCGGCTCGGCCTGCTGCGGCAGGCCGGTCTCGCGCCGGAGGTGATCGTCAGCGGGGTCGACGAGGACGCCGTCACGGCTCCCACCCCGGCGGAGCTGGCGCTCGCGCTGGCCGAGGCGAAGGCGTCCGTGGTCGCGGCGAAGCCCGAGGTGCAGGGCGCGCTGGTGATCGGCTGCGACTCGGTCCTGGAGCTGGACGGGCAGGCGCTCGGCAAGCCCGCCGACGCCGAGGAGGCCACCGCCCGCTGGAAGGCGATGCGCGGCCGGGCCGGGGTGCTCCAGACCGGACACTGCGTGTGGGACACGACGGCGAAGCGGTACGTGTCCGCGACCGCCTCCACGGTGGTCCGCTTCGGCGAGCCCTCGGACGAGGAGATCGCCGCCTACGTCGCCTCGGGCGAGCCGCTGCACGTCGCCGGGGCGTTCACGCTGGACGGCCGTTCGGCGCCGTTCATCGAGGGCATCGACGGCGACCACGGCAACGTGATCGGCATCAGCCTGCCCCTGGTCCGCAAGCTGCTGGCCGAACTGGGCGTCGGCATCACGGAATTGTGGGCGCCGTCCGAGTGAACGGGGCGCGGCCCGGCTTGTCCTCCGTGCGGGGGGCCGGGATGACGGGGGCCGGGGCCTGGGGTGCGGCCTCGGCGGTCGCCGTACCGTCACCGCCCTTGCCGGGGTCGCCGCCGTCCACGGCCTGGGGCGCGGGCTCCGCGTCGTAGGTCATCAGGAGCAGGACGAGCAGGGCGAAGGCCACCATCAGCGTCACGAACACCGCGGGGTCCGTGAGGGCCAGGGCGGCGGCGCCCAGCAGGGCGTTGACCACGGCGACGCTGATGAGCAGGACGCGGCCGAACCCGGCCGGGGCGCGGTCGCGCACCGCGACCAGCAGGGCGACGAGCGCGCACAGCGCGAAGTAGAGCCCGAAGACCACGCCGCCGATCTTCGAGGACACCGACATCAGATCGGGGTCGACTCCGGCGAGCGACATGTTCTGGCGGTCGGCGACCATGCCGAGGAACCAGTTGAACGCCGCGATGACGCAGCCCTCGGCCAGCAGGACGACCGTCACGATCCATGCCACCGGTCTGCGCACCACCGGCCCCCACCCACTCTCACCCGAAGGCCGAAGCACAAAGCTCGAAGCCCGAACAGTTCTGCTGTTACCCGAAGTACGTTCGCGTCAATCGCGAACGGTACATCCGGTCACGGCCGGCGGGGAGGGGTCGGCGGAGGGTAAAGCGGAGGACAAGGGGCGGGGCGGCCGCAAAGAATCATTGGGCCATTCGTAGGGACTCCACAAAGAAACCGCGTGGCCCGCAGCACGCTTTCACAGAGACCTTGGCCACATGGCAGGGCTAGGGTTTTCCGGTGGAGTCCTGCGCACCCAGGTGCGACATGGGCTTTCGTGGAACGAGTGGGCCTCGCATCACGCTCCGTGTGGGCAAGCTCACCATTGGGGACGGGTCGTAGTGCCGTGTCGGCAGTCCCTAAACTCGGCTTGTTTCAAGGAGGGAGCCTCAATCGTGCGCAAGGTGCTCATCGCCAACCGTGGCGAAATCGCTGTCCGCGTAGCCCGGGCCTGCCGGGACGCCGGGATCGCGAGCGTGGCCGTATACGCCGACCCGGACCGGGACGCTCTGCACGTCCGGGCCGCGGATGAGGCGTTCGCCCTGGGCGGTGACACTCCGGCCACCAGTTACCTGGACATCGAGAAGGTCCTGAACGCCGCCCGGGAATCCGGCGCGGACGCCATCCACCCGGGCTACGGCTTCCTCTCGGAGAACGCCGAGTTCGCGCAGGCCGTGCTGGACGCGGGCCTGGTCTGGATCGGCCCGCCGCCGCAGGCGATCCGGGACCTGGGTGACAAGGTCGCCGCGCGGCACATCGCGCAGCGCGCCGGTGCCCCGCTGGTCGCCGGTACGCCGGACCCGGTCTCCGGGGCCGACGAGGTCGTGGCCTTCGCCAAGGAGCACGGGCTGCCGATCGCGATCAAGGCCGCCTTCGGCGGTGGCGGTCGCGGTCTGAAGGTCGCCCGCACGCTCGAAGAGGTCCCCGAGCTGTACGACTCGGCGGTCCGCGAGGCGGTCGCGGCCTTCGGCCGGGGCGAGTGCTTCGTCGAGCGCTACCTGGACCGTCCGCGGCACGTGGAGACCCAGTGCCTGGCCGACAAGCACGGCAACGTGGTCGTCGTCTCCACCCGTGACTGCTCGCTCCAGCGCCGCCACCAGAAGCTGGTGGAGGAGGCCCCGGCGCCGTTCCTCTCCAAGAAGCAGGTCGCGGAGCTGTACCGCGCGTCCAAGGCCATCCTGAAGGAGGCCGGGTACGAGGGCGCGGGCACCTGTGAGTTCCTGGTCGGCCAGGACGGCACGATCTCCTTCCTGGAGGTCAACACCCGGCTCCAGGTCGAGCACCCGGTGACCGAGGAGGTCGCGGGCATCGACCTGGTGCGCGAGATGTTCCGCATCGCCGACGGCGAGGAGCTGGGCTACGGCGACCCGGAGCTGCGCGGCCACTCCTTCGAGTTCCGCATCAACGGCGAGGACCCGGGCCGGGGCTTCCTCCCCGCCCCCGGTACGGTCACCCGCTTCGACGCGCCGTCCGGTCCCGGTGTCCGCCTGGACGCGGGCGTGGAGTCCGGCTCGGTCATCGGCCCGGCGTGGGACTCCCTGCTGGCCAAGCTGATCGTCACCGGCCGCACCCGCAAGGAGGCCCTGGAGCGGGCCGCCCGTGCGCTGGACGAGTTCCAGGTCGAGGGCATGGCCACGGCCATCCCGTTCCACCGCGTGGTGGTCCGCGACCCGGCGTTCGCCCCCGAGCTGACGGGCTCTTCGGACCCCTTCCAGGTCCACACCCGCTGGATCGAGACCGAGTTCGTCAACGAGATCAAGCCCTTCACCGCCCCCGCCGACGCGGAGGCCGAGGAGGAGCTGGGCCGCGAGACGGTCGTGGTCGAGGTCGGCGGCAAGCGCCTGGAGGTCTCCCTCCCGACCTCGCTCGGCATGTCCCTGGCCCGCACCGGCCTCGCGGCGGGCGCCAAGCCGAAGCGCCGCGCCGCCAAGAAGTCCGGCCCGGTCGCCTCCGGCGACACCCTCGCCTCCCCCATGCAGGGCACGATCGTCAAGATCGCGGTCGAGGAGGGCCAGGAGGTCAAGGAAGGCGACCTCGTCGTCGTCCTCGAAGCCATGAAGATGGAACAGCCCCTCAACGCCCACCGCTCCGGCACCATCAAGGGCCTGACGGCAGAGGTCGGCGCGTCGATCACCTCGGGCGCCCCGATCTGCGAGATCAAGGACTGAAACCCCGCTTCACCACGGACGCCCGGCCCCGGCCGGGCGTCCCCCGTTTCACGCCAGCACGAGAGACAAAACGCGCCGCAAGCCACCCCAAAGGGGCGCGGGGAACTGCGCAAGAAGCGAAGACGACCCGCACCCGAAACGCGACGCGAACCACCCCTTAGGGGCGCGGGGAACTGCGCGAAGGCGAAGACGGCCCGCACCCGAAACGCGACGCAAGCCACCCCCAGGGGCGCGGGGAACTGCGCGACAAGCCATCACGCACCCGCACCCGACAACGAACCCCCCGCCGAATCGGCGAAGCCTACCGCCGCCGAAGATCAGCGACGCGCCCCTCGCTCAGGCCGGAGGCCGACCGCAGTGCGGCCGACGGGTGTCCCCGGCGCGGGCCGGGAAGGGCCCGCTGGCGGGGAGTGGCCGCAGGCCCCGGCTCACCCCCCGGCGCCCCGCTCGCCCCGTTCCCCCCGGCCACGACGATCTGCACCCCCTGATCGGCGAGAGCCTGGAGTTCCGTGGCGGCGCGGTCGTCGTGCGGGGGCGGGTCGTCGGTGACCAGCCGGGTGATCAGCTCGGTCGGGACGGTCTGGAACATGGTGTCGGTGCCGAGCTTGGTGTGGTCCGCGAGGACCACGACCTCGGCGGCCGCCTGGACGAGCGCCCGGTCGACGGAGGCCGACAGCATGTTGGACGTGGACAGCCCGCGCTCGGCGGTCAGCCCGCTCCCGGAGAGGAACGCCTTGGAGACGCGCAGCCCTTGGAGGGACTGCTCGGCACCGGAGCCGACGAGGGCGTAGTTGGAGCCCCGCAGGGTGCCCCCGGTCATGACGACCTCCACCCGGTTGGCATGGGCCAACGCCTGGGCCACCAGCAGGGAGTTGGTGACCACGGTCAGCCCGGGTACCCGGGCCAGTCTGCGGGCCAGCTCCTGCGTGGTCGTACCGGCGCCGACCACGATGGCCTCGCCCTCTTCGACGAGCCCCGCCGCGAGATCGGCGATGGCCGTCTTCTCGGCGGTCGCGAGATGGGACTTCTGCGGGAAGCCGGACTCTCGCGTGAACCCGCCCGGCAACACCGCACCGCCGTGCCGGCGGTCGAGGAGTCCTTCTGCCTCCAGCGCGCGCACGTCCCGCCGTACGGTCACTTCGGAGGTCTGGACGACGCGGGCGAGTTCACGGAGCGACACGGCCCCGTTCGCTCGCACCATTTCGAGGATCAATTGACGACGTTCTGCAGCGAACACGAAACTGACAGTAACCCCAACGACCGTCTGCTTTCAGCAGTTTGCGCCGAATAGCAGAAGTTGTTCGCGACGTGGTGCCCGAGGTGGTATAGGAACCGCCGCACACCGCCGTGCCCCCGGAAACACGAGAACTCCCCGCACCCGGCGGGGAGTTCGCGTGAAACAGAAGGCTCAGAAGGGCCTTCTCAGCCCTCCGCGCCCGCCTTCCGCGTGTGCAGCTGCCGCGCGACCTCCGCGATCGAGCCCGACAGGGACGGGTAGACCGTGAACGCCTTCGCGATCTGCTCGACCGTCAGGTTGTTGTCCACGGCGATCGAGATGGGGTGGATCAGCTCCGAGGCGCGCGGCGCGACGACGACACCGCCGACCACGATCCCCGTGCCCGGACGGCAGAAGATCTTGACGAAGCCGTCCCGGATGCCCTGCATCTTGGCGCGCGGGTTGCGCAGCAGCGGCAGCTTGACCACGCGCGCGTCGATCTTGCCCGCGTCCACGTCGGCCTGGGTGTAGCCGACGGTGGCGATCTCGGGGTCGGTGAAGACGTTCGAGGAGACCGTCTTGAGGTTCAGCGGGGCCACCGAGTCGCCGAGGAAGTGGTACATGGCGATACGGCCCTGCATCGCGGCCACCGAGGCGAGCGCGAAGACACCGGTGACGTCACCGGCGGCGTACACACCGGGGGCGGTCGTGCGGGAGACCCGGTCGGTCCAGATGTGGCCCGACTCGCGCAGCTTGACCCCGGCCTCCTCCAGGCCGAGCCCGGCGCTGTTCGGGATCGCGCCGACCGCCATCAGGCAGTGCGTACCGGTGATCACGCGGCCGTCCGCGAGCGTGACCTCCACCCGGTCGCCGACCCGCTTGGCGGACTGGGCGCGGGAGCGGGACATCACGTTCATGCCCCGGCGGCGGAAGACGTCCTCCAGGACGGCGGCGGCGTCCGGGTCCTCGCCGGGCAGCACGCGGTCGCGGGAGGAGACGAGGGTGACCTTGGAACCGAGCGCCTGGTAGGCACCGGCGAACTCGGCGCCGGTGACGCCGGAGCCGACCACGATCAGCTCTTCCGGCAGCTCGTCGAGGTCGTAGACCTGGGTCCAGTTGAAGATGCGCTCGCCGTCGGGCTGCGCGTCGGGCACCTCGCGCGGGTGGCCGCCGGTCGCGATGAGCACGGCGTCGGCGGTGAGGGTCTCCTCGGAGCCGTCGGCGGCGGTGACGACGACCTTGCGGGAGCCGTCGAGCGCCTGCATGCCCTCCAGGCGGCCCCGGCCGCGCATGACCCGGGCACCGGCGCGCGTCACGGCGGCGGTGATGTCGTGCGACTGGGCGAGCGCGAGCCGCTTCACCCGGCGGTTGACCTTGCCGAGGTCCACGCCGACCACGCGGGCGGCCTGCTCGATGTGCGGGGTGTCGTCGGCGACGATGATCCCCAGCTCCTCGTAGGAGGAGTCGAAGGTGGTCATCACCTCCGCCGTGGCGATGAGCGTCTTCGACGGGACGCAGTCGGTCAGCACCGACGCCCCGCCCAGACCGTCGCAGTCGACGACGGTCACCTCCGCGCCGAGCTGCGCCGCCGTCAGCGCCGCCTCGTACCCGCCGGGTCCACCACCGATGATCACGATCCGAGTCACGTACCCCATTGTCCCGCACGCGGGTCTCCGACGGTTCGGCGGGGGCGGGCGTTCTCCGGCGGTTCGGCGGCAACGGCCCCCCGACGTCCCCGCACATCCGCGGGGGACGCGCACCCGGACGCTCCGAGCAGCGCGAAAGCCGCACGTCACGTCTCCGACGGTTCCGCAGGGGCACGGGCCGATTTCCCCGACGATGCGGGGAGACGGCCTCCCGGCAGACCCGCGGCGGCGCACACCGCGCCTCCGACGGTCCGGTCCGGCAGGGGCACGGGCGGCTTCCCCGACGCTCCGGCGCAGACCCACCCCGCCTCCCGGCAGACCCGCAGCGGCGCGCACCAGGCATTCCGGGCAGCTCGCAGGGCCCACACGCCGCGTCTCCGACGGTTCGGCGGGGGCGCGGGGCGGGTCTCCGACGGTTCGACAGGGGCACTGTCGACAGGGGCACTGCGGTCCCCTCGGCGATTCCGCACAGGCGGCCACCCCGCCTCCCGAGGCCCGGCGGGAAGAGACACCGGCATCCCCAAGCCCGGCAGGAGGACACCCCCGGGCCCGGCCACCGTCCGCCCGAGAGGAACGCGCCCCCAAACCATCCCGGCTGCCCCGAAAGGCACACGCCAGGTCCCCCCGGCAACCGAGGCGCGGCGTTCATCAGGCCGCCCCTCCGGCTTCAGGGGCCCCCGCACCCCCTGCCGTACCCTCTGTCCATGTCGCTCTACGCCGCCTACGCCGGCAACCTCGACGCGCGGCTGATGTCGCGCCGCGCCCCGCACTCCCCGCTGCGCGCGACCGGCTGGCTGAACGGCTGGCGGCTGACCTTCGGCGGCGAGCAGCTCGGCTGGGAGGGCGCGCTCGCGACACTGGTCGAGGAGCCCGGGGCGCAGGTCTTCGTCGGTCTGTACGACATCGCGCCGATGGACGAGGACTCGTTGGACCGCTGGGAGGGCGTCGGCCTCGGCGTCTACCGGCGCCTGAAGGTCCGGGTGCACACCCTGGACGGCGAGGAACCCGCCTGGGTGTACGTCCTCAACGGCTACGAGGGCGGTCTGCCCTCGGCCCGCTACCTCGGCGAGATCGCGGACGCCGCCGAGTCCGCGGGCGCCCCGCACGACTATGTGATGGAGCTGCGCAAGCGGCCCTGCTGAGCCGGTCCCGGGCCGTGGTGTGAGGGGTTCTCCGCCCTTCTCACGAGTCCGCCCCGGCCGTCTCACGAGCCCATCCCGCGCCGCCGCACGAGTCCACCCCACACCGCCGCGCGAAGGGCTCTCCGTCCCTTCGTCAACGGTTTGCCCACCGTTCGCCGAAATCTTCCTGACAACGATCGCATTCCCGTGGGCGCTGTCATCTACGCGCGTAGGCGAAGACCGGCTACCCTCGTGCCGTGAACGCATCTCTCCTTCCGGACGACCCCCACGCCGCCGCCGACGCCGCCGCCGCGCGCCTGCGCGAGCTCACGGGCGCCGAGACCCACGACGTCGCCCTCGTGATGGGCTCCGGCTGGGCCCCGGCCGTGGACGCCCTGGGCGCGCCCGACGCCGAGTTCCCGGTGACCGAGCTGCCCGGCTTCCCCCCGCCCGCCGTCCAGGGTCACGGCGGCAAGATCCGCTCGTACACCTTCGGCGCCAAGCGCGCCCTGGTGTTCCTGGGCCGCACGCACTACTACGAGGGCCGTGGCGTGGCCGCCGTCGCGCACGGCGTACGCACCGCCGTCGCCGCGGGCTGCAAGACGATCGTGCTGACCAACGGCTGCGGCGGTCTGCGCGAGGGCATGCGCCCCGGCCAGCCGGTGCTGATCAGCGATCACCTGAACCTGACGGCCACCTCCCCGATCGTCGGCGCCAACTTCGTCGACCTGACCGACCTGTACTCGCCGCGCCTGCGCGCCCTGTGCAAGGAGATCGACCCCTCCCTGGAGGAGGGCGTCTACGCGCAGTTCCCCGGCCCGCACTACGAGACCCCGGCCGAGATCCGCATGGCCCGTGTCATCGGCGCCGACCTGGTCGGCATGTCCACGGTCCTGGAGGCCATCGCCGCGCGCGAGGCGGGTGCCGAGGTGCTTGGCATCTCCCTGGTCACCAACCTCGCCGCGGGCATGACCGGCGAGCCCCTGAACCACGAGGAGGTCCTCCAGGCGGGCCGCGACTCGGCGGCGCACATGGGCGAGCTGCTGGGACAGGTGCTGAACCGGCTGTAGCGCCGGACGGCAGCGGACAGATCGAGAGAGAGGTTCACCCGAGGTGCAGGACGTGCAGGACGAACTCATCGCGCGGGCCCGGACGTGGCTGGCCGAGGACCCCGACCCCGAGACCCGTGCGGAGCTGAGCGCGCTCCTCGACGCCGGGGACACCGACGAGCTGGCGGCGCGGTTCAGCGGCACGCTCCAGTTCGGTACGGCGGGGCTGCGCGGCGAGCTGGGCGCGGGCCCGATGCGGATGAACCGCGCGGTCGTGATCCGCGCCGCCGCCGGTCTCGCCGCGTATCTCAAGGCCAAGGGGCAGACCGACGGCCTGGTCGTCATCGGCTACGACGCCCGGCACAAGTCGGCCGACTTCGCGCGGGACACCGCCGCCGTGATCACCGGCGCCGGGCTGCGCGCGGCCGTACTGCCCCGTCCGCTGCCCACGCCCGTCCTCGCCTACGCCATACGGCACCTCGGCGCGGCCGCGGGCGTGGAGGTCACCGCGAGCCACAACCCGCCCCGGGACAACGGCTACAAGGTGTACCTCGGCGACGGCTCCCAGATCGTCCCGCCCGCCGACGCGGAGATCGCGGCCGAGATCGACGCGGTCGTGGCCCTGGCCGACGTACCGCGCCCGGAGTCCGGCTGGGAGATCCTCGGCGACGAGGTCCTGGACGCGTATCTGGCCCGTACGGACGCGGTGCTCGCGAAGGACTCGGCGCGCACGGCCCGTACCGTCTACACGGCGATGCACGGCGTCGGCAAGGACGTGCTGCTGGCCGCGTTCGCGCGGGCGGGCTTCCCGGAGCCGGTGCTGGTGGCCGAACAGGCCGAGCCCGACCCGGACTTCCCGACCGTGGCCTTCCCCAACCCGGAGGAGCCCGGCGCGATGGACCTCGCCTTCGCGGCGGCCCGCGCGACGGACCCGGACCTCGTGATCGCCAACGACCCCGACGCCGACCGGTGCGCGGTGGCCGTGCGCGACGGCGCCGACTGGCGGATGCTGCGCGGCGACGAGGTGGGCGCGCTGCTCGCCGAGCACCTGGTGCGCCGGGGTGCGCGGGGCGTGTTCGCGGAGTCCATCGTCTCCTCCTCGCTGCTCGGCCGGATCGCGGAGCGGGCCGGGCTCCCCTACGAGGAGACCCTGACGGGCTTCAAGTGGATCGCCCGCGTGGAGGGCCTGCGCTTCGGGTACGAGGAGGCGCTCGGCTACTGCGTCGACCCCGAGGGCGTGCGCGACAAGGACGGCATCACGGCCGCGCTGCTGATCACCGAACTGGCGTCGGAGCTGAAGGAGCAGGGCCGCACCCTGACCGACCTCCTGGACGACATCGCGGTGACGTACGGCCTGCACGCCACCGACCAGCTCTCGGTCCGCGTGGAGGACCTGTCGGTCATCGCCGACGCCATGCGCCGCCTGCGCGAGCAGCCGCCGACCGTGCTGGCCGGGCTGACGGTCACCTCCGCGGAGGACCTGACCCGGGGCACCGCCACCCTCCCGCCCACGGACGGTCTGCGCTACACCCTGGACGGCGCCCGCGTCATCGTCCGCCCCAGCGGCACCGAGCCCAAGCTCAAGTGCTACCTGGAGGTCGTCCTCCCGGTCGCCGCCCACGCCGACCTCCCGGCGGCCCGGGCGAGGGCGACGGACCTGCTGACCGCGATCAAGCGGGACCTGTCGGAGGCGGCGGGGATCTGATCCCGTCCGTACGACATCGAGGGCCCGTCTCCCCGAGGAGGCGGGCCCTCGTCAAGTGCGAGGAAAATCTTCCGGGTTGCTGCGGAACCTGCGGTTACAGTCCCCGACATGACCATGGACATGACCCGCCGCAACCTCCTGCGCGGCGGCACCGGCGTCGCCGTGGGCGCGGCCGCCGCGCTCGCGCTGCCCGCTCAGGACGCGGCCGCCGAGCCCGCCGTGAACCCCGCGAACGTTCCGGGCGGTACGGCACTGATCGACGTCGCCGCCGGGTCCACCCGCTGGCTCACGGGCGTCGGCAACCAGGACAGCTCCACCACCCTGCAGGGCATCGCCTTCGACTCGGTCAACGGCCACCTGTACACCCTCCAGATAGCGGGCGCGAGCCAGGTCGCCTACCTCCGCTCGGGCAGCCAGGCCGCCGTCACCCCGTCGATCGGCGCCGACCTCCACGACAAGTCGGGCGACCTCTGTCTGACCCGCCGCGACCTGTCCACGGGCGCGATCACCGGCTACATGTACCTGCTGGGCTTCGGCCACGGCGTCTCGCTCGGCGTCGAACCGGCGCAGAGCGGCTCCCCGGCGTACGTCTGGACCGAGGCGGGCTGCGGGCAGACGGGCTTCGGCCAGGAGTTCGTCCGCTTCCCCTTCGCCGACCGGACCGTGCTGTGGACCAGCCACCCGGCCGTGCAGCGCTTCGGCTCACCGGACCCGGCGGCCACCTCCATCCCTGATCTTGCGTGGGTATCCCCGGCTTCAGCCGGGGAGGGAAACGCATCCTAAGACTGCTCTGACCCGCACCTTAGAGCGGACGTTTTTGCTGCTCGATGTACTGACGGATCACCGTCAGCGGTGCACCGCCGCACGAGCCCGCGAAGTAGGAGCGGGACCAGAACACCGAGCCCATCCCGATCCGGTTGATACGGCCGGTGTACTCCGCCCGCAAGTATCGGGAGCTGACGCCCTTCAAGCTGTTGATCAGCTTCGACAGGGCGATCTTCGGCGGGTAGTGGATCAGCAGGTGTACGTGGTCCGTCTCGCCGTTGAACTCCCTCAGCTCCACCTCGAACTTGCCGCACACCTCCCGCATGATCTCTTCGCAGCGCTTCAGCATCGCGTCATCGAATACGCCGCGCCGGCACCTGGTCACGAACACCAAGTGGGCGTGGAGGTTGTAGGCGACGTGGCGACCGGTACGGATATCGGGGTTTGGTTCCCAGCGCGGTGACATACACCAAGTGTAGTAAGATCTCGGAAGCTGGCCGGGAAGGGGGTGGGCCGGGTGATCCGTGCGTACAAGTTCCTCATGCGGCCCACCGTGGGCCAGGCCGCCGCACTGACGGCGATGCTCGCCGACCACTGCTCGCTCTACAACGGCGCGTTACAGGAACGCCGCGACGCCTACCGGCACACCTCGAAGACGAGCATCAAGTACGGGATGCAGTCCGCCCAACTCAAGGACATCCGGGCCTTCGACCCCGAGCGGCAGGGGCGCTGGTCGTTCTCCAGTCAGCAGGCCACGCTTCGCCGTCTCGACAAGGCATTCGCCGCGTTCTTCCGCCGTATCAAGTCCGGGGACACGCCCGGCTATCCGCGCTTTCGCGGTGTGAACTGGTTCGACACGGTGGACTTCCCCAAGGACGGCGACGGCTGCCGCTGGGACTCCACCCCGCACGACCCCGTCACCCGCGTCCGACTTCAGGGTGTCGGGCACGTCAAGGTCAACCAGCACCGGCCCGTGGTCGGCAAGGTCAAGACCGTGTCGGTCAAGCGCGAGGGTCGCAAGTGGTACGTCGTGCTGACCGCCGAGCAGGCCCAGCCTGCGCCGCTTCCGGCAACGGGTTCCGTGGTCGGCATCGACATGGGCATCGCCTCGTTCCTCACCACCTCCAACGGCGAGCACGTCGAGAACCCGCGTCATGCCCGGAAGGCCGCAGCGAAGCTGGAAGCCGCGCAGCAGAAGCTCAGCCGGTTCGGGCGCGTCCGCCGCGACAAACGCACCAAGAACCACCAGCGGGCCGTACAGAAGGTCGCCGACCTGCATCGCAAGGTCCGCCGCCAGCGGCTCGACCACGCCCACAAGACCGCGCTCGGCCTGGTCCGTGACCACGATCTGATAGCGCACGAGGATCTCAAGATCCGCAACATGGTCAAGGCCCCCGCGCCGAAGCCTGACCCCGAACAGTCGGGCAGCTTCCTGCCCAACGGGGCCAGTGCGAAGACGGGCCTGAACCGTTCGATCTCGGATGCCGGATGGGGGGTGTTCCTGACGATCCTGCACGCCAAGGCTGAAAGCGCCGGACGGGAAGTGATCGCCGTGGACCCCCGCAACACCTCCCGGACCTGCCCCGAATGCGGGCACGTCTCAGCGGAGAACCGGCCCACACAGGAGAAGTTCCACTGCGTTGGCTGCCGCCACCGGGCGCACGCCGACATAGTCGGGGCACTCAACGTTCTACGGGCCGGGCTGGTCCGTCGCGACGCCAACCCGGCATAGCGAGAAGCCCCCTCATTCATGAGGGGGAGGAGTCACGACCCCCTCGGTGGACGTGGACCACAACATCCTGCTGATCCGCTACCGCTACGCGATGGGCTCGGACCACTGGTTCGCGGCGTACGACCTCGCGGCGGCCGTCGCCACCGCGAACACCGGCCACCCGCTGCCCGCCCCGCTGGCCCGCATCCAGCAGCCGACGCTGTACAAGTACGCCGCCGACGGCACACCCACGACCGACAAGGCGACCTTCCAGGGCTTCACCTCGTACGGCCAGTACGTGTACATGCTCGACGGCGACGCCCGCACCGACACGACATCCGGCACCCTGACCGGCACGGACAAGTGGGCGATCCACACCACGTCCTTCGACCTCAACGGCACGCAGAACAACCCCACCACCGGCTACATCGCCAGCACCCACTCCGAGGCCGACGCCGCCGCCAACCCCCGCGAACCAGAGGGCATGGCCATCCACACCGGCTCCGGCTCACCCCGCCTGAGCTTCGGCATCACCAACAACTCGGGGAGCGACCACCAGTTCGACCTGTACTACAAGGTGTGAGGGCAGCTGGACCACTCCGACTTCTTCGGCGCCGACATCCGGCATGCGGGCAGTGTCGGTGGTGAGCGTTAAGGTCCGCTGTCGTGGACGATGCCGATCTTGACTACCGGGCCCGAACGTTGACGGGCCGCATTCCTCCGCTGCTGGTGGGGCGGCTTCTCGAACTCGGTCATGAGCGGGAAGTGGAGTTCCAGGCCGGCCGCGGGGAGTGGTTCTGCGCGCTGGAGTGGGCACGGCTGCTCGGGCATCGGGGCCGGCGCGAGCAGGCATTGGAGGTGCTCGCTCCGTACATCGCCACGAGCGGGTGGCCGGCGGCCCGAGCGCGGGCGGAGCTGCTGGAGGGCTGGGGCCGGGTGGAGGAGGCGATCGCACTGTCCCGCCCGTACGCGGAGGCTGGTGACCGGCCGGCGCTGGACTTCTGCGCGCGCCTGCTGGCACGCCACGGCCGCGGCGGCGAGGCGTTCATGCTGCTGCGCGCCGGGGTCCAGGACCGGTTCCTCGCCAAGTGTCTGGTCGACGTCGCCGAAGCGGCGGGCATGGACGAGGAAGCGGCGGTCCTGCTGGAGGCCCGGGCGCAAGCGGCGGTCCCCGCCTGTGACGACCCGGACTGCGACAACCTCCGGATGGAACCGTCCAACGCGGTCGGCCTGCTCGCCACGATCAGAGAACGCCAGGGCCGGATCGAGGAGGCGATCGCCCTGCTGCACACCCGCGAGGTCACTTCCGTCAACAACCGTGACCAGCTGGCCGACCTGCTGGCCAGGCACGACCGGATCACGGAACTGCGTGCGTACGCGGCGTCCGAGCACTACGGGCACGCCGTGCAGCGCCTTGCCGAAGTGCTGGAGGAACGCGGCGACGTGGAAGGCGCGATCGCCGCCTACCGCACGTTCGGTGCCACGCCGGACGGAATGTGGCATGCGGCTGTCCCGCTGTCCGAGCTCCTGGTCCGGCGCGGACGGGGCGCCGAGGCGATCGAGGTGATGCGCGCGCTCACCGAACGGCCCGGCGGCGCGGAGGACTGGATCGTCCACACTCTTTGCACCCTGTACGCCGACCACGGGCGGCCCCGGGACGGCCTGGCCCATCTCGATGCCCTCAAGGCACGAAGCGACGGCAAGGAGGACTGGGACATCTTCCACATGCGGCTTCCACTCATGGCCGACTGCGGCCTGCTCGATGAAGCGATCGAGGAGGCGCGGGCGCACCCCGAGGGCGACACCTGGTACGCGGCCCGGGCCCTGTCCCACATGCTCGCCGAAGCCGGCCGCGCCGAGGAAGCCGCCGCGGTCCTCGAACGGCACCCGACATGCAACAGCTCGCTCCGTGCCGAGCGCCTCATCGAACTCGGCCGCATCGACGACGCTGTACAAATCCTCCAGCAGCCGAGGCCCGAACCGGCCACACCCGCCTGGGGCGGCGCCTCCTTCACCGAACCACCGTTCTGACAGCTCGGCTGGGCCGCGAGCGGGCGCCGGGTCAGCCCGTCGCCAGCAGGACCGCCAGGGCGATCGCGCCCACCAGCGCGGGGGCCAGGATCTCGTAGGCCCAGCGGACCGTGACCTCGCCCTGGGCGACGGCCGCGTGGCCCTCGTGGAGTTCGCGGAGGTCGTCCATGATCTTGTCGGTCGCGGCGCGGGTGGGCTCGTCCGAGTCGCCGGGGCGCGGGGCCGTGAAGGCGGAGGCGAAGCCGCCGGGGCGGGAGGTGATACCGGCGGCTTCCATCTGCAGCCGGGCCTGCTGGCGGTTGGCGCGCTTGCGGGCGCGCAGGGAGACCGGGATGGCCCAGAGCTGGTACTTGGTGCCGACGTCGGAGAAGACCTCGTTGGAGTAGCCGGAGCGCAGGCCCGAGACCTTCCCCCAGGGCAGGGTGATCACGCGGAAGGGGTTGCGGACGCGCAGCCGCTGCTCGTTCACGAAGACGGCGGGCCGCAGCGTGAAGGCGATCACGACCGGCAGCACCAGGAGCATCCCGGCGAGCGCGAACCAGGGGGTGCGCCCGTCACCGTGGACCAGCGCGTCGATGCCCAGCCAGCCGGTGATCGCGCACAGCAGGAGCCCGCCGCCGATACCCATCGTCGAACGGTGCACCCAGTCCTTGTGGGCGGGCGCCGAAGGCGCGGTGGGCTCAGGCTGCGGGCTCGTCATGGCCCCGATTGTGCACGACATGTCCGCCTCGCCCGCGGCCGGTGCCGAAACCGGCGCCCAACCGTGATCTGCACCGGCACCTTTACGTCCCGCTCCGGGGGTATACAGCCGCTACGCGCGTAGATATGCTCGTCTGGTGACCATGCCCACCACCACCGCATCCCCCGCGCAGGCTTTCGCCGACGTCACCGCGTCCGACAGCACGCTGCGCCGCTTCCTCCACGGGCTGCCCGGCGTCGACGCGGTCGGCCTGGAGGCGCGCGCCGCCGCCCTCGGCACCCGATCCATCAAGACCACCGCGAAGGCGTACGCCATCGACCTCGCCATCTCGATGGTCGACCTGACGACGCTGGAAGGCGCGGACACCCCCGGCAAGGTCCGGGCGCTCGGCGCCAAGGCGGTCCACCCGGACCCGACGGACCGGACGGCCCCGACGACCGCCGCCGTCTGCGTCTATCCCGACATGGTGGCCGTCGCCAAGGAGGCCGTCGCCGGTTCCGGCGTCAAGGTCGCCTCGGTCGCCACCGCCTTCCCGGCCGGCCGCGCCGCGCTCCCCGTGAAGCTGGCCGACGTGCGTGACGCCGTCGCCGCGGGCGCCGACGAGATCGACATGGTCATCGACCGGGGCGCGTTCCTCGCGGGCGACTACCTGAAGGTGTACGACGAGATCACCGCCGTGAAGGAGACCTGCGGGACGAGCGCCCGTCTGAAGGTCATCTTCGAGACCGGCGAGCTGTCCACGTACGACAACATCCGCCGCGCCAGCTGGCTCGGCATGATGGCGGGCGCGGACTTCATCAAGACCTCCACCGGCAAGGTGGCGGTCAACGCCACCCCCGCCAACACCCTGCTCATGCTGGAGGCGGTGCGCGACTTCCGCGCCCAGACCGGCGTGCAGGTCGGCGTGAAGCCCGCGGGCGGCATCCGCACCACCAAGGACGCCATCAAGTTCCTGGTCCTGGTCAACGAGACCGCGGGCGAGGACTGGCTGGACAACCACTGGTTCCGCTTCGGCGCCTCCTCGCTGCTGAACGACCTGCTGATGCAGCGTCAGAAGCTGGCCACCGGCCGCTACTCCGGCCCCGACTACGTGACGGTGGACTGATCACCATGGGTTCCCTTTTCGAGTACGCACCGGCGCCCGAGTCCCGCTCGGTCGTCGACATCGCCCCCTCCTACGGCCTGTTCATCGACGGCGAGTTCACCGAGGCGGCCGACGGCAAGGTCTTCAAGACCGTCTCCCCGTCCACCGAGGAGGTGCTCTCCGAGGTCGCACAGGCCGGTGAGGCCGACGTGGACCGCGCGGTCAGGGCCGCCCGCAAGGCGTTCGCCAAGTGGTCGGCGCTGCCCGGCTCCGAGCGCGCCAAGTACCTCTTCCGCATCGCCCGGATCATCCAGGAGCGCAGCCGTGAGCTGGCGGTCCTGGAGACGCTGGACAACGGCAAGCCGATCAAGGAGACCCGCGACGCGGACCTCCCCCTGGTCGCCGCGCACTTCTTCTACTACGCGGGCTGGGCCGACAAGCTCGACCACGCGGGCTTCGGCGCGAACCCGCGTCCGCTGGGTGTCGCGGGCCAGGTCATCCCGTGGAACTTCCCGCTGCTGATGCTGGCGTGGAAGATCGCCCCCGCGCTCGCGGCGGGCAACACGGTCGTCCTGAAGCCCGCCGAGACGACCCCCCTCTCCGCCCTGTTCTTCGCGGACATCTGCCGCCAGGCGGGCCTGCCCAAGGGTGTCGTCAACATCCTTCCCGGGTACGGCGACGCGGGCGCCGCGCTGGTCGCGCACTCCGACGTGAACAAGGTCGCCTTCACCGGCTCCACGGCCGTCGGCAAGCAGATCGCGCGCACGGTCGCGGGCACGGACAAGAAGCTCACCCTCGAACTGGGCGGCAAGGGCGCGAACATCGTCTTCGACGACGCCCCGATCGACCAGGCCGTCGAGGGCATCGTCACCGGCATCTTCTTCAACCAGGGCCAGGTCTGCTGCGCGGGCTCGCGTCTGCTGGTCCAGGAGTCGATCCAGGACGAGCTGCTCGACGCGCTCAAGCGCCGCCTGTCCACGCTGCGCCTCGGCGACCCGCTGGACAAGAACACGGACATCGGCGCGATCAACTCCGCCGAGCAGCTGGCCCGTATCACCGCGCTCGCCGACAAGGGCGAGGCCGAGGGCGCCGAGCGCTGGTCCCCGGCCTGCGAACTCCCCTCCTCCGGCTACTGGTTCGCCCCGACGCTCTTCACGAACGTCACCCAGGCGCACACCATCGCCCGCGACGAGATCTTCGGCCCGGTCCTGTCGGTGCTCTCCTTCCGCACGCCGGACGAGGCCGTCGCCAAGGCGAACAACACGCAGTACGGCCTCTCGGCGGGCATCTGGACCGAGAAGGGCTCCCGGATCCTCGCCGTCGCCAACAAGCTGCGCGCGGGCGTGATCTGGTCCAACACGTTCAACAAGTTCGACCCGACCTCGCCGTTCGGCGGTTACAAGGAGTCGGGCTTCGGCCGCGAGGGCGGCCGCCACGGCCTGGAGGCGTACCTCGCCCCGTCGAGCCCGGAGGGCGAGCGCTAAATGAGCACAGTTGAGAAGTCCGAGAAGACCGAGCCGCGGCTGTCGGTCTTCAAGACCTACAAGCTGTACGTCGGCGGGAAGTTCCCGCGTTCCGAGAGCGGCCGGGTGTACGAGGTGACCGACTCCAAGAACAACTGGCTGGCGAACGCGCCCCTTTCCTCCCGCAAGGACGCCCGTGACGCGGTGGTCGCCGCGCGTAAGGCGTTCGGCGGCTGGTCCGGCGCGACCGCGTACAACCGCGGTCAGGTCCTCTACCGCGTCGCGGAGATGCTGGAGGGCCGCAAGGACCAGTTCGTCCGCGAGGTCGCCGAGGCCGAGGGCCTGTCGAAGGCGAAGGCGGCGGCGGTCGTGGACGCGGCCATCGACCGCTGGGTCTGGTACGCGGGCTGGACCGACAAGATCGCCCAGGTGGTCGGGGGCGCCAACCCGGTCGCGGGCCCGTACTTCAACCTGTCCTCCCCGGAGCCGACCGGCGTGGTCGCCGTCCTGGCCCCGCAGGAGTCGTCCTTCCTGGGCCTGGTCTCGGTCATCGCCCCGGTGATCGCGACGGGCAACACGGCAGTCGTGATCGCGAGCGAGAAGTCCCCGCTCCCCGCGCTGTCGCTCGGCGAGGTGCTGGCCACCTCCGACGTGCCCGGCGGTGTCGTCAACATCCTGTCCGGCAAGACGGCGGAGATCGCCGCGCCGCTCGCCGCGCACCAGGACGTCAACGCGATCGACCTCGCGGGCGCCGGCCCGGAGCTGGCGAAGGAGTTGGAGATCGCGGCGGCGGACAACCTCAAGCGCGTCCTGCGTCCACAGCCTGTGGACCACACCGCGACCCCGGGCATCGACCGCATGACGGCGTTCCTGGAGACGAAGACGGTCTGGCACCCGACGGGCGCGCTGGGCGCGGCGGGTTCCTCGTACTGACCCCGACCGGTCCCCGTACGCTCCGTACGTTCCGTACGCGCACGAGCCGCGTCGCCCCCCGTCCACGAGGCGGGGGCGGCGCGGCTCGCCGTGTTACGGGGTCCGGTCAGCTCTGCGGGGTGCCCGCGCCGAGGACACCGAGGACCTGGCCGACGACCGGAATGTGGCCGAAGGACTGGGCCTCGGCGATGGGCGCGGTCAGGGCCCGGGAGGTGAGCGGCTTGAAGTCGGCGAGCTGGGTGCCGATGCCGTTGTTCAGCGGGTCGACGCCGGTGCCCGCGAGCGGGTTGGGCTTGAGGCCGGCGATCGGGCCCGTGGCGTAGCCGAGGGTGGTGGTGAGGGCGGAGAGGCCGGCCTGCGGGTCCACCTTTCCGAGTGACGTGGGCCTGGACGGCAGGTCCACGAGCGGGGCGGACGCGTCGGCGTGGGCCGTCGCCGCGCCCGCACCGAGGGCCGCTCCGGCCGTCGCGAGGGCGATCAGGGCGCGCCGGGCCGGGTTCCGGGAGGGCCGGGGTGCGGAGTGTCGGGCCATCGCTGGTGCCACCTTCGGGTGCGCGGGGTAATGCGGTCGACACGTAGGGTAGTTGAGGTGTGACGCGCGTTCCAAAGCCGACCCGCGTGGTCGGCAACGGCGCCACCATGCGTCAAACTGGTGTTCCGTGAGCATCCATCCCCCGTCCCCCGCCCGTGTGGTGCTGCTGTGCGGCCCGTCGGGTTCGGGCAAGTCACTCGTCGCCGCCCTCTCCGGGCTGCCCGTCCTGCGCCTCGACGACTTCTACAAGGAGGGCGACGACCCGACGCTGCCCCTGGTGGACGCGAGTTCGGACATCGACTGGGACCATCCGCTGTCCTGGGACGCGGACGTGGCGGTGGCGGCCATCACCCGCCTGTGCGCGACGGGTTCGACCCCTGTGCCGGTGTACGACATCTCGCGCAGCGCCCGTACCGGCGAGACCGCCCTCGACATCGGTCGTACGCCGCTGTTCGTCGCCGAGGGCATCTTCGCGGCGGAGATCGTGGAGCGCTGCCGTGAACTGGGCGTGCTGGCGGACGCGCTGTGTCTGACCCGGGGCCCGCTCACCACCTTCCGGCGCCGTTTCCTGCGCGATCTGAAGGAGGGCCGCAAGTCGGTTCCGTTCCTGCTGCGGCGCGGCTGGCGCCTGATGCGCACCGAGCGCGTGATCGTCACCCGCCAGGTCTCCCTGGGCGCCCACCCATGCGGCCGCGACGAGGCCCTGAGCCGTCTCGCGGCGGCCGGGGCGGCGCGTGAGACGGCCCAGGAGGCGGCGGCGTAACGGCGCGGCGCCCTCGCCCGCACGACGGACACGGCGAAGGGGCGGGACTGGCGGCCCCCCGGCCCTCCAGTCCCGCCCCTTCGTTCCGTGCTCCCCCCGGGTACTCCCCCGTGTTTCCCCGTCCCCCCCGGTTCCCCCGTTGCTTCCCGTGGGACCGCCCCCCAGCGGTCCCACGGTTTCCCCCGTTCCCCCCGTGCCCCCTCGGGCCTCGCCCCAGGGCTTCTCCCCCATCGCCCCGGGGCTTTCCCCGTCGGCCGCCGAACCTCCGGCGGACCTACGGAAACTCTCAGGCGACCAGTTCGCCGAAGGCGCTCTCCTCGTCGCGGCCGAGGCTCAGCACCTCGTCGTCGCGCAGCCGGCGCAGTGAGCGCCAGATGCTGGACTTCACCGTGCCGACGCTGATGCCGAGTATGTCGGCGATCTCCGGGTCGGTACGGCCCTCGTAGTAGCGCAGGACCAGCATCGTGCGCTGGAGTTCGGGCAGCCGGGCCAGCGCCTGCCACAGGACCGCGCGCAGTTCGGTGCCGCGCATCGCGTCCGTACTGGCGGGCGTCTCCGGCAGTTCCTCGGTCGGGTACTCGTTCAGCTTGCGGCGGCGCCACGCGCTGATGTGCAGGTTGGTCATGGTGCGGCGGAGGTAACCGCCGACCGCGGCCTTGTCGCTGATCCGGTCCCAGGCCCGGTAGGTCGAGAACAGCGCGCTCTGCAGCAGGTCCTCGGCCTCGAACCGGTCACCGGTGAGGTGGTAGGCGGTCGCGTACAGGGAGGCGCGGCGCTCCTGGACGTAGGCGGTGAACTCCGCCTCCGTCAGGGAGCGTCGCTCCCCCTGCTCCTCCCCGTACGCCTCCCCCTGGCGTGCGTCGACCACCGTCATGTACCCGGTGTGCTGACGCCCGGTGCCGCGCGCGCACCCCCGTACGCTCCCGGCTTCCCGGCCGCGTTCCAGCAGCGCGGTGCCGGTGCCGGCACCGGACTTCCCCGAGCTCTCGATCCCCCGGTGCACGTCGTGCAGACGTGTGACCACTGCGCTGGTGCTCATGCCGTGCGGCGTGTTCATCTCGCGCTCCCCGTCGTGGACTTTCCGGTGTTCGGGCTGTTCGGTGCTGTTTCCCCCGTGCCTAAAAGCTTGCCGAACGACCTTCATGGCCGTGTCCGCCGACTGTCACAGACCTGTCACAGGGGCCCCGCCCGGCGGGTCGTTCCCGGCTGTCGGGCATCCCGAATGGCAGGGCCATATCCCTTCTGACCTCGCAGGACCCGCTTCCTGCCGTAGCGGACGGTGCGGCACGGGTCGTACGGGAGCCGGTGCATGGGCCAGAATGAGCCCGTGCCTTCCCTGTTGCTGATCGAGGACGACGACGCCATCCGTACGGCCCTGGAGCTCTCCCTGACGCGCCAGGGGCACCGGGTCGCCACCGCCGCCAGCGGCGAGGACGGTCTGAAGCTGCTGCGTGAACAGCGGCCGGACCTGATCGTGCTGGACGTGATGCTGCCCGGCATCGACGGGTTCGAGGTGTGCCGGCGCATCCGCCGCACCGACCAGTTGCCGATCATTCTGCTGACCGCGCGCAGCGACGACATCGACGTGGTGGTCGGCCTGGAGTCCGGCGCCGACGACTACGTCGTGAAACCGGTGCAGGGCCGCGTCCTGGACGCCCGTATCCGTGCCGTGCTGCGGCGCGGGGAACGCGAGTCCAGCGACTCCGCGACCTTCGGCAACGTGGTCATCGACCGCTCGGCGATGACCGTGACGAAGAACGGCGAGGACCTTCAGCTCACCCCGACCGAGCTGCGGCTGCTGCTGGAGCTGAGCCGCAGGCCCGGACAGGCCCTGTCCCGGCAGCAGTTGCTGCGGCTGGTGTGGGAGCACGACTACCTGGGCGACTCGCGCCTGGTGGACGCGTGTGTGCAGCGGCTGCGCGCCAAGGTGGAGGACGTGCCGTCCTCCCCGACCCTGATCCGCACGGTCCGTGGTGTCGGCTACCGCCTGGACGCTCCGCAGTGAACGAACGAGGGGGACTCGGCCGCTGGCTGGCCGAGCGGGGGAGAAGGCCGGCCGGGCTGCGTTTCTCGAGCCTCAGGCTGCGCCTGGTGCTGGTCTTCGGTCTGGTCGCGCTGACCGCCGCGGTGTCCGCGTCGGGCATCGCCTACTGGCTCAACCGCGAGGCGGTGCTCACACGCGCCCAGGACGCGGTGCTGCGCGACTTCCGCCTGGAGATGCAGAACCGCGCGGGCGCGCTGCCCACGCATCCCACGCAGGACGAACTCCAGATCGCGGCCGGGCAGATGGCGGGCAGCAGCCAGCGCTTCAGCGTGCTGCTGGTCGCCCAGGACACCGACCGCCGCACGGTGTACGGCAGTTCGGAGGGGCTGAACGGCTTCTCGCTGAAGGACGTGCCCCCCTCGCTGACCGCCGCCGTCAACAAGCAGCAGAAGACGAGCGGTTCGGACGAGGCGCCGTACCACCTGTACTGGCAGCGGGTCACCGAGCACGGCACGCCGTACCTGGTGGCGGGCACGAAGGTGATCGGCGGCGGCGCGACCGGCTACATGGCCAAGTCCCTCGAACCGGAGGCCAAGGACCTCAACTCCCTTGCCTGGTCGCTCGGTATCGCCACGGGCCTGGCGCTGATCGGCTCCGCGCTGCTCGCGCAGGCCGCCGCCACGACCGTC
The DNA here is from genome assembly GCF_040638245.1 of Streptomyces sp. NPDC026659. Lineage (NCBI taxonomy): Bacteria > Bacillati > Actinomycetota > Actinomycetes > Kitasatosporales > Streptomycetaceae > Streptomyces > Streptomyces sp. NPDC026659. The sequence continues at coordinate 497,036 of NZ_JBEZXY010000002.1, forward strand.
CTCAAGCCGGTGCACCGGCTCGGGGTGGCCGCGCGAAGGCTCGGCGAGGGCCGCCTCGACACCCGGCTGCGGGTCTCCGGCACGGATGAACTCGCCGACCTGTCAAGGACGTTCAACAACGCGGCCGCCGCGCTGGAGACGCGGGTCGCGGAGATGGCCGCGCGCGACGAGGCGTCCCGGCGCTTCGTGGCCGACATGTCGCACGAGCTGCGCACCCCGCTGACCGCGATCACCGCCGTGACCGAAGTCCTGGAGGAAGAGCTGGAGTTCGAGGGCGGAGGCATAGACCCGATGATCGAGCCCGCGGTACGGCTCGTGGTCAGCGAGACCCGGCGGCTGAACGACCTGGTGGAGAACCTGATGGAGGTCACCCGCTTCGACGCGGGCACCGCTCGGCTCGTCCTGGACGACGTCGACCTCGCCGACCAGATCACCGCCTGCATCGACGCCCGCGCGTGGCTCGACGCGGTGGACCTGGACGCCGAGCGCGGCATCCACTCCCGGCTCGACCCGCGCCGCCTGGACGTCATCCTCGCCAATCTCATCGGCAACGCCCTCAAGCACGGCGGCTCCCCGGTGCGCGTCTCGGTGCGCATCGACGGGGACGACCTGGTCATCGCGGTGCGCGACCACGGCCCCGGCATCCCCGAGGACGTCCTCCCGCACGTCTTCGACCGCTTCTACAAGGCCAGCGCCTCCCGCCCCCGCTCCGAGGGCAGCGGCCTCGGCCTGTCCATCGCCCTGGAGAACGCCCACATCCACGGCGGCGAGATCACCGCCGCCAACTCCCCCGAGGGCGGCGCGGTGTTCACGCTGCGACTGCCCCGGGACGCCTCGCGGCTGACCGAGGAGGAGGGCGAGGAGGGCAAGGACGGCGGCGCTTCCGGGGGCGGCCCCGCGGGCGACGGCTCCGGCACTTCCGGTGCTTCCGGCACTTCCGGTGCTCCTGGTGCTCCTGGCGCTTCCGGCGGGGAGGGGCGCGGATGAGGGCGCGTACGCTGCGGCCGCTGCTGGCGCTGCCCCTGCTCGGCGCGCTGCTCGCCGGGTGCGGCATCCGGCCCACCGAGGTGCCGACCGACTTCGGGCGGGCGCCCTCGCGGGTGCCCTGCTCGCCCACCGGCTCCGACCGGCCCGACGAGTCCGCGCACGGCGTGCCCGTCCAGGTCTTCCTGCTGTGCGAGTCGTCGCTGGTCGCGGTGGACCGTACGGTGCGGGTGCCGGAGGGTACCCCGGACGCGCGGCGCCGGATCATCGTCGCCGAGGGCCTGCTCGACCAGCTCGCCGCCGCCCCCTCCACCGGGGAACGCGCCGCCGGGTACGCGACCCGGGTGCCGGGTGGCCTCGGCGTGTCCGGGCCGGGCCACGACGACCCCGAGGACGCGCTCCGGCTGAGCGCCGACCCCTCCCGCCTCTCCTCCTACGCCCTCGCCCAGGTCGTGTGCACCCTCTCCGACTCGACGGCGACCGAGGAGGACGGCGCGGTGGTCCTCGGCGGCCCGGGCACGGGCACCCTGCGCCGCTACGCGTGCACCGACGACGTACGCGACCGGCCGGGCCGCACGGAGCCGCCGTCCAGCGAGGTCGAACGGGGCTGAGCCCGGGGCCGAGGAGACACCCCCCAGTGGCCGCCGTGGGGTGGCGCGCGGCGGTTCGGCGCACGGGGTGCGGGGCACGAGGCGCCGCGAACGGCGGTGTGGCGTATGCCTCACGGGGGCGCGCGTGGTGCGTGCGGAACCGATCGTGCGGGGTGGCGCGTCTTGGGAGGCGTGCAGCGTCAAGGCTCCATCGGCGGCAATGCCGTGATCCGCATCCGTGTGACAGGGGGCGTCCTCCTCGTCGCGCACCTCGCCCTCGTCGCCTGGCTGACGCTGCGTCCGCTGGACGTTCCCTGGGTACGGCCCGCCAATCTGCGCCCGCTCGCCGGGGTCCGCGCCGACCTGGCGCTGGGCTGGCCCGACGCGGCCGCCCGGCTGGGCGCCGGCCTGGGGCTGCTGGCCCCGCTGGGCGTCCTGCTGCCGATGGCCGACGGCAGACTCACCGTCTCCCTGCTCGGCTCCCTGTTCCGTACGGCCGCCGCGGGCGCCCTGATCTCGCTGGGCATCGTCCTGGCGCAGACAGGCGTGCCGGGGCGCGTCGCGGACGTGGACGCGCTGCTGCTGAACACCGCCGGGGTCGTCCTCGCCCATCTGGCGTTCGTCCCCGCGGGACGCGGCTGGCTGCGGCGCAGAACACGGCACGGGGAGCGGGGGTCGGTCGCGGTTCCGGGGGAGGCGTCTCAGGGGCGGACCCCGACGCTTCCCAGGGTCGGGGTCGTGCCGTAGGGGCGTACGTCAGGGGCGGTAGGGCTCGTCGGTCGATGCCGCGTCCTGCCCCTGTCCGGTGGGCCCCGCCTGTCCCGTCGTCGCCGACCAGTTGGCGAGCAGCGTGAGGGCGTCCTCGGTGGGTGTTCCCGGAGCCGCGCTGTAGACGAGCACGCTCAGGCCGCTCTCGTCGGGCAGGTTCATGGTCTCCTGCTCGAGTTCGAGGTCGCCGACGAGCGGATGGTGGACGCGCTTCGTGGTGTCGCGGAAGACATGCACGTCCTGGGAGCCCCACATCACGCGGAACTCCTCACTGCGGGTGGACAGTTCACCGATGAGGTGGGACAGCTCCCGGTCGTGGGGGTTGCGCCCCGCCTCCACGCGCAGCGCGCCCACGGCGAAGCGGGCCATGTGCTCCCAGTCGGTGTAGAACCGCCGGGCGGCGGGGGTGAGGAAGGCGAACCGGGCGACGTTCCCGCCGTTGGCCGCGTCGGCGAACAACTCCGAGTACAGCGCCCGGCCCAGCGGGTTGGCGGCCAGCGTGTCGAGGCGGTTGTTCATCACGAACGCGGGCAGTCCCGGCATCCCCGCGACGATCCGCGCCACGCTCGGCCGCACCGTCGGCCGGCTCTGCCGCTGCCGGGCCCGCGCGGCGGGCGTCGGTCCGGCGGCGCGGGCGAGGTCGTACAGGTACATCCGCTCGGTCGCGTCGAGCCGCAGCGCCCGCGCGAGGGCGTCCAGCACGCCGTCGGAGACGCCCTGGAGGTTTCCGCGCTCCAGCCGCGTGTAGTACTCGACGCTCACCCCGGCGAGCGTCGCGACCTCGCCCCGGCGCAGTCCGGGCACCCGCCGCTGTCCGTACACCGGCAGCCCCACCTGGTCGGGGGTGATCCTGTCGCGCCGGGACCGGAGGAAGGCGCTGACGGCGTCCCGATTGTCCATGGGAACAGCGTAGGCAGCCCGCGCCGGGCGTGAGGGTCCCTGCCATTACCCCTCACGGCGGGGACTCCCCCGGCGCGGCGGACTCCCGTTGCATGGAGTGACCGCCTCCCCGGCCGCCCGGCCGCGTGCTCCGCTCGGCGAAGCGGGAACCCGCCGACAGCGGCAGGCTCGTACATACGGACATGACCGACGGCGGAGCCGTACGACACACACCCATGAGACGACGAGGAAAGCACCATGACCACCACCTGGTTCATCACCGGCACCTCCTCGGGCTTCGGCCGGCTGCTCACCGAACGCCTGCTGGCCCGGGGCGACCGGGTCGCGGCCACGCTCCGCAGGCCCGAGGCCCTGGACGACCTGCGCGCGGAGTACGGCGACCGGCTCTGGACGGCCCGGCTCGACGTCACGGACACCGAGGAGGTGCGCCGCGTCGTGGACGAGGCGTTCCGGGACCTCGGCAGGATCGACGTGGTCGTGAACAACGCCGGGTACGGCGTGCTCGCCTCCGTGGAGGAGGCGTCCGACGAGCAGATCCGCCGCGTGGTCGACACCAACCTGATCGGCTCGATCCAGGTGATCCGCGCGGCCCTGCCGCATCTGCGCGCGCAGGGCGGGGGACGCGTCCTCCAGGTGTCGACCGCGGGCGGGCAGACGACCTATCCGGGGCTCGGTTACTACCACGCGTCCAAGTGGGGCATCGAGGGGTTCTGCGAGACCGTGGCGCCCGAGATCGCGCCGTTCGGGGTCGCCCTGACCATCGTTGAGCCGGGCGCGACCCCGACCAACTTCGGCGCCTCGATCGACACCGCGCCGCCGCTGGCCGCCTACGCGGACACGCCCGCGGGCGCGACCCGGCAGGCGATCGCCGAGGGCCGGTTCCCGCTTCCCAACAGCGCCGAGAAGATCGCGGACGCGATGATCGGCCTCGTCGACTCCGGCGCGACACCGCTCCGGCTGCCGCTCGGTCCCGACACGTACGACGACGTGCACACGGCGCTCGCGGGGCGGCTCGCCGAGCACGAGGCTCATCGGGAGGTGGCTTACTCGGTGGCGGCTGGGTAGGCGGCCCGGGGGTCGCCTCAGGGGTGGACCCCGACGAATTCCAGGGTCGGCATCGCTCGTTGGAGTGATGATTTCGACCGCTTTGCCCTCGTACCGTGGAATCACAGAACGGGGGCGGCGCATCGGCCGCCGACCGGCCACCGGCCCGTGCGCGGGCCGCCGACGACGACGGAGGAACAGCCATGACCGCCCTTGCCCGCCCCACCGACGGCCGCATGATCGGCGGAGTGTGCGCGGCGCTGGCGCGCCGCTTCGGCACCTCGGCGACGACGATGCGGGTGATCTTCCTGCTGTCCTGCCTGCTGCCCGGCCCGCAGTTCCTGCTCTACATAGCCCTCTGGATCCTGCTGCCGTCCGAGGACAAGGCGCGCCCGGCCACCTGGTGACCCCATGCGCGAGCCGCCGACGCGTCCCGGACGGATCCGGGCGCGACGACGGCTCGCGGGTGCCTCGGTGTCAGCCGAGCGGAATGCCGTTGACCGGCAGACCGTGGGTGGGCAGGCCCTTGAGCGGCAGGCCGCCGAGCAGCCCGGCGACCGGCGCGGCCGGACCCTGGGCGAGGACCTTCTGTACGGCCGGCTGCGCGGCGGCGAGCCCGCTGCCGACGGCACCCTGGCCCTGGGTGAGGGCCCCGGTGGCACCCGGGAGCGTCTTGGTGACGGAGTCCAGGCCCTGCGGAGCGGCCGGGGCGGCGTTGGCGGCACCGGCGCCGACGGCGGCGAAAGCGGCACCGAGCGCGGCGACACCGAGGGTCTTGACGGCAGACTGCTTCATGGTGAATGGCGTCCTTGAATGCGAGAAACGGGGATCTCATTCGATGAGCGGTCCCCGACCGTAAACGCGCCGAACCGTCCCCCGCAAACACCGAAATGCGGACGACCTGTGAATGCGTGTCCGTATCTCAGCCCCCAACACCCCCTCCCCCGGCCGCCCGTTCGAGGGATAACCCCTGATGGGCGCCCCGCCCAGGAACAGACATTCGCCCCACTCTCCCTCGCATCCGCATTCGAGGGCGTCATTTCACACCATGACTCGTTCATCGAAAGGAATGAACCCTGTTTTCATCGCATTGACGGAGAAGCGGTTCCGGTACATCGCGCACACACCCGAACGTGCCGGTCCGGGCCACCTTCCCGCCGTGAGCCCTCCCCTGCCCGACGTCGGGCACGTGTTCGGCCGATACGCAACGGTGACCGCCGTGAAGGGTTTGGTTCACTCTCGCTTCTGACACTGTTCTGCCATGGGACAGCAAGCGGCGCCGGTCCGAACGGCCAGGCTGGGAAAGGCGGTCGGCCCCGGGCCGGGCGCGGTCAGTGGGGCGGTGCTGCTGCTCGCCGGGGGCGCGGAGGTGTCCGAGCGGCGGCCGTTTCCCCTTTCCGCGGGCCTGGTTCGCGCCCTCGGCCGCCGACTCGCCCGCTCGGGCCGGGCCGACGGACTCGCCGTCCATCCGGTGCACTACCGGTACCGGGGGTGGAACGGCACCGAGGCCCACCTCGCGGCGGACGCCTCCTGGGCGGCCGACGAGGCGGTACGGCGCTACGGCGATGTGCCGGTGTGCCTGGTGGGGCTGCACATGGGCGGGCGGGCCGCGCTGCGCGCCGGAGGACATGAGGCCGTCAGCTCCGTGGTGGCGCTGGCGCCCTGGCTCCCGGAGGAGGACGTGGCGGTGCCGCCCGAGCCGGTGAAGCAGTTGGTCGGCCAACGGGTGCTGATCGCGCACGGCACCAACGACGAACGGTCCGACCCGGAGCTGTCCTTCCGTCTCGCGGCCCGCGCCAAGAAGGTCAACCGGGACGTGTGCCGCTTCGAAGTGCACGCGGACGGCCATGGGTTGCACCAGTACCGGGACGAAGTCGTCGCTCTTGCCGAGGACTTCGTCCTGGGCGCCCTCTTCGGGCACGCGGTGTCCCGTCCGGTGGAGGACGCCCTCGCGGCACCGCCGCCGATAGGGCTGCGGATGCCGCTGGCCTCCGGCTTCGGCCGCTCGCTGCGCAGGTAAGCGGGGCCTTGGGAAAGTCAGTTGGGCAGCAGGCTCCCCCGCCGGGAGAGGAGGAACTTCTTGAAGGCGGCCACCGGTGGGGTGTCCGGGCGGTCGGCCAGCCAGGCGACGCCGATCTCGCGCACCGCGCGCGGTGCCGTCACGGTCAGCTCGACCACGCCCGGCCTCGGCACGGTGGGCGGGGGCAGCAGCGCGACCCCGAGTCCGGCCGCGACCAGACCGCGCAGGGTCTCGGTCTCCTCGCCCTCGAAGGCGACCCTCGGCCGGAACCCGGCCTCGTGGCACAGGTCGTCGGTGATGCGGCGCAGCCCGTAGCCGGGCTCCAGGGTCACGAAGGTCTCCTCGGCGGCCTCGGCGAGCCGGATGCGGCGGCGGCCGGCGAGGTGGTGGTCGGCCGGGACGACCAGGCGCAGCTTCTGCTCGTCCAGGCGCCGGGCCACCAGGTCCGGCGCGTCCGGCACCGGTGAGGTCAGACACAGGTCCAGCTCACCCGCGCGCAGCCGCTCCAGCATGGCCTCGCCGTAGTTCTGCACCAGGCTGAAGCGGACGCGCGGATGGTCGGCGCGGAAGGCGTGGAGCAGGCCGGGCACGGTCTCCGGGCCCATGGTGTGCAGGAAGCCGAAGGCGACCTTGCCGGTGGCCGGGTCGGCGTCGGCCCGGACCTCCTCGGCGGCGCGCTCGACCTCCGCGAGGGCGCGCTCGACGGAGGCGAGGAAGGTGTGGCCCGCGGGGGTGAGCGAGACGGTGCGGCCGTGCCGGGCGAACAGGCCGACGCCGAGGTCCTGCTCCAGGCGGACCATCGCGCGGGACAGGGTGGACTGGGGGACGTTCATCTCCCGCGCGGCCCGGGTGACGTGCTCGGTGCGGGCCACCCCGGCGAAGTAGGCGAGGCGCGGCGCGAGCAGCATCGCCATGTCTTCTGTGTCACCGGACGGTGACAGGTGCGGCTGTGACCTGTGCTGATGCTCCATGGGAACGATTATGGCGATTCCATGCATTGGACGGATGAGCGGGAGCGTACGTAGCGTCGAAGCATGTCTCCCGCCAGTACCGGGGCGTCCATCCGCGTGGACGCCGGCACGCCCGTCCCCTCCTCCGAAGCCGTAGCGGCCGCCCAGGCCCCCGAGGCCGTGAAGTCCGCCGGGGCCGTGGAGCCCGCCGGAGCTGTGAAGCCCGCCGAGGCCGCAGAGGCCGCCGATTCGCGCATGACTCCCGGCGGTCCCGGCTACCGCCGTATGAGCCTCGCCCTCTTCCTCGCCGGAGTCGCGACCTTCGCGCTGCTCTACTCCACCCAGGCCCTGCTCCCGCTGATCTCCGACGACCTCGGGGTCGCGGCGGGCGAGGCGAGCTGGACCGTGGCCGCCGCGACCGGCGGGCTCGCGCTGTTCGTGCTGCCGATGAGCGCACTGTCCGAGCGCTTCGGGCGCCGTACGGTCATGACGGCCTCGCTCGCGGTCGCGGTGGGCGTCGGGCTGCTGGTGCCGTTCGCGCCGTCCATCGGCGCGCTGGTCGCGCTGCGCGCGGTGCAGGGCGCGGCGCTGGCCGGGCTGCCCGCCTCCGCGACGGCGTATCTGGCCGAGGAGGTCAAGCCAAAGGCACTCGTCACGGCGATCGGTCTGTTCGTGGCGGGCAACAGCGTGGGCGGCATGAGCGGCCGGGTGATCACCGGCTGGGTCGCGCAGGAGTGGGGCTGGCGGACGGCCGTCGCCGTGATCGGCGTGGTGGCGGTCGCGTGCGCGGTGGCGTTCCGGCTGCTGCTGCCCGCGCCGCGCCACTTCCGGGCGGGCTCCCTGCGCCCGCGCGTGCTGGCCGGGACGGTCCGCGACCACCTCTCGAACCCGCTGCTGCGCCGTCTGTACGCGATCGGCGCGCTGTTCATGACGGTGTTCGGCGGGGTCTACACGGTGATCGGCTACCGCCTGACGGAGGCGCCGTTCTCCCTGCCGCAGGGCATCATCGGCTCGATCTTCCTGGTGTACCTGGTCGGTACGGTGTCCGCGTCCACCTCGGGCCGTCTGGTGGGCCGCCTCGGCCGCCGGGGCGCGCTGTACGCGGCGGCCGGGACCACGGCGGCGGGCCTGCTGCTCTCCCTCGCCCCCGCCGTCCCGCTCGTACTGCTCGGCCTGGTGCTGATCACGGCCGGGTTCTTCGCGGGCCACGCGGTCGCGTCCTCCGCCGTCGGACGTACGGCCACGCACGGCCGCGCGCAGGCGTCGGCGCTGTACCAGTCCGCGTACTACATCGGCTCCAGCGTGGGCAGCACGGTCGGCGCGCTGGCGTTCCACTCGGACGGCTGGGCGGGCACGGTGTCGGTCGGTCTCCTGGCGGTGCTCGGCGTCGTCACGATCACGCTGCTGGGCACGCGGGCGGCGCGGCGGGAGGCGGTTCTCGCGTAGTCGCGCGCTTCGGCAGTCGCCCGGTTCGGGCCCGTCATCCAGCGGGCGCGGACCGGGCATTTCCGTACTCCGGGGGCCGTTGTCGGTGGGCTGCGGTAACTTCCGGAGTGCTGGGGCGCGACGAGGCGCGATCAGGACGGCCACGGGGGTGGGTGGACCATGGGCGAGGGTACGGCGACGGCGGATCTCGACACCGCGCTGGAGAAGCACAGGACCGAGCTGACCGGGTACTGCTACCGGATGCTGGGCTCGTCCTTCGAGGCCGAGGACGCGGTGCAGGACACCCTGGTGCGCGCCTGGCGGGCGTACGACAGGTTCGAGGGCCGCTCCAGTCTGCGGTCGTGGCTGTACCGGATCGCCACGAACGTGTGCCTGGACATGCTGACGGCGAGCGGGAAGCGGGCCCGGCCGATGGACCTGACGGAGGCGACGCCGCTCGCGCGGGCGGCGCTGTCCCCGCGCCCGGACCACACCTGGCTGGAGCCGGTGCCGGACGCGCGGGTGCTGCCCTCGGTGCAGGACCCGGCGGAGGCGGCGGTCGCGCGGGAGTCGATCCGGCTGGCGTTCATGGCCGCACTGCAGCAACTGCCGCCCAAGCAGCGGGCGGTGCTGATCCTGCGCGAGGTACTGGCCTGGCGGGCGAGCGAGGTCGCGGAACTGCTGGACACGACGGTCGCCTCGGTGAACAGCGCCCTCCAGCGGGCCCGCGCCACCCTCGCCGAGCGCGCGGACGCGGGCGACGACGCGTCGGTCTCCGACCCGCTGGACGAGGAGCAGCAGCGGCTCCTGGAGCGCTATGTGAAGGCGTTCGAGGGGTACGACATGACGGCCCTGACGGCGCTCCTCCACGAGGACGCGGTCATGACGATGCCGCCGTTCGACCTCTGGCTGCGCGGCCCGGCCGACATCACGGGCTTCATGTCGACCATCGGCGCCTCGTGCGCGGGCTCGCGCCTGGTCCCGGTCCAGGTCAACGGCCTCCCGGGCTTCGCCCACTACAAGCCGGACCCGGAGAAGGGCGGCTTCAGCCCCTGGGCCGTCCAGGCCCTGGAGATCTCAGCCGGCCGCATCACCGGTTTCCACTGCTTCCTGGACACGGCCCGCTGGTTCCCCCTCTTCGGCCTCCCCCTCCACCTGGAAGCGGAGTCCGACGAAAGCGAGGAGCGCGACTAGGGCGGGCGCGGGGTCGCGCAGCCGTATCCGCCCACCGGCGCGGCGGGCGGCGAGTTCGAGGCGGGCGAGCAGCTCGACGTGCCCGAGCCGGGGATCGCCCATCCCGCTCACGTCGCACACGACGGTCCCGGCCGCCCCGTCGCTCACCAGCAGCGCCCGCACGCGGTCGCACAGCCCGGCCGTCGCGCGGGGGTCTGCGGGGCCGGGCGGTATGGGCACGGCGGGGTTGTCGGCCCTGCTCTCGGCCTGGGTGTCGGGGTCCACGTGCGGTGGACCGGCGGGAGGCGCGGAAATCATCGCGGAGACGGGAGATCGCGGGCCGGGGAGCGGAATCGCGGGGGCCGGGAGCGGAATCGCGGAGATCGTGGAGATCGCGGCACCCGCATTGACCGGTCACCGGGCCGCCCCGGAGGCTGAGGTCCGTGCGGGGGGTGCTGAGCGGGTTCGCGGTGATCGCGGTCGTCATCGGGGTGGGGTACGTGCTCGGGCGGCGCGGGTCGCTCGGGGAGCGGGGCGGTGAGGTGCTGACCCGGCTGGCCTTCTCGGTCGCGGGCCCGGCACTGCTGTTCACCACCCTGGCGACGGCCGACCTGTCGGTCCTCTTCTCCGCCCGGCTGCTGGTGACCGCGCTGAGCACGGCGGCGGTCTCGGGGTTCTTCGTCGCGGTGGGCGTGCTGCGGCACTGGGGCGTGGGCCGTACGACCATCGGCGCGCTGTGCTCCGGCTACGTCAACTCGGGCAACCTCGGCATCCCGATCGCCGCGTACGTCCTCGGCGACGCGTCCCTGGTGGCGCCGGTCCTGCTCTTCCAGGTCGTCCTGGTGACCCCGCTCGCCCTGACCGTCCTGGACCTGTCCGGCGCGGGCGACAAGGGCCCGGTGTGGCGACGCCTGCTGACCCCGCTGCGCAACCCGATCGCGCTCGGCTCCCTCTCCGGAGTGGTGGTCTCGGCGACGAACCTCCCCGTCCCCGGCCCCCTGATGAACCCCCTCACCCTGATCGGCGCCATGTCCGTCCCGGCGGCCCTCCTCGCCTTCGGCATCTCGCTCCCCGGCAGCACCCTCCCCGCCCGCGGCCGCGACCGCCGCCCGGTCCTCCTCTCGGTGACCCTGAAGTCCCTGGCCCAGCCCCTCATCGCCTGGACCCTCGCCCACTACGCCTTCACCCTCCCCCACGCCGCCCTCCTGGACGTCGTCGTCACCTCCGCCCTCCCGGCCGCCCAGAACCTCTTCACGTACGCCAGCACGTACCGCACGGCGGAATCCCTGGCCCGGGAGTCGATCCTGCTGTCGACGGTGGTGTCCGTGCCGGTGCTGGTGGGGGTGGCGGCGGTACTGGGGTGACGGTTCCATCGACGGGGAACTCGCCGGTGTCGATTGGCGAGTTTCTCGCCGACGATGTCAGGCAGTCTCCGAATCTCCCGCCGGCGCCGCCCCAAGGTGCGGTCCCGTCGGCGCCCGAGCAGACGCACCGCACACCGAGGCACCGTCCGGTGCCGGAAACCCTTTACCAAGGGCGTCAAGTGGGTGATGCTGACCCGGCGTTGGAGGAATGACCGACCCCGATGGGGGCCGGTCGGGCCGGAGGGGGAGGCCGCGGTGGTGCGTGTAGTGCTGCTTGGACCGGTTCAGGTGTATGCCGATGACGGGACGCCGGTCGAGGTGGGCGGCGTCCGGCTGCGGATGCTCCTCGCCAGGCTCGCCCTCGAAGAGGGCCGGACGGTGTCGGTCGACTCGCTCGTCGACGGCCTGTGGGGAGAGGAGCCGCCCGCCGACGCGGGCAACGCGCTGCAGGCGCTGGTGTCCCGGCTGCGCAGGGCCCTGCGGGGAGCCGCGGCGGTGGAGTCCGCGTCCGGCGGCTACCGGCTCCCGGTGCGGGCCGAGGACGTGGATGTTCACCGCTTCGAGGATCTGGCCGCGCGGGGCAGGCGGGCACTCGCTGCCGGGCGGGCCGACGAGGCGGCCTCGCTGCTCGGAACGGCGCTCGGGCTGTGGCAGGGCGCGGCGCTCGCCGATGTCCTCGACGCCCCGTTCGCCGGGCCCGTCGCGACCCGGCTCGACGGTGTGCGGGCCGCCGCGGCCGAGGACCGCTGCGATGCCGAGCTGCGGCTCGGACGGTACGGAGAGGTGCTGGCCCACCTCGAAACGGCAGGTGCCGAGCGGCCGTTGAGCGAGAGGGTCGCCGGGCTGCGGATCCGGGCGCTGTCCGCGGCCGGACGACAGTCCGACGCCCTCACGGTGTACGAGACGATACGCAAGCGGCTCGGCGACGAACTCGGCGTCGATCCGTCGGCCGAACTGCGAGAGATCCATCTCGTCCTGCTGCGAGGCGAGTTGGAGACGCCCGCCGAGCGGGCCGAGGCCGCCCCGAGCCGTCTCCCGGCCCGCCTGACCAGCTTCGTCGGCCGAGACGCCGAACTGAACCGGCTCGCAGGGCAGTTGGACCGCGGTCGGCTCGTCACCATCGTCGGCCCCGGCGGCGCGGGCAAGACCCGGCTCTCCCTCGAGGCGGCCACCCGGGACCGCGCCCACGCGCGCGGCCGGGTCTGGTTCGTGCCGCTCGCCGGTGTGAGCGCACCGGACCAGCTGGCCGACGCGGTACTCGGCGCCCTCGGCTCCACCGACGGCCGCCTCTACGACGCCGGCCAGGGGCAGCGGGCCACCCCGGTCGAGCGCATGGCCGGGCTCTTCGGCAGCGGCGACGCCCTGCTCCTGCTCGACAACTGCGAGCACCTCGTCGAGGCGGCGGCCGAACTTGCCTCCGAACTTCTGGATCAGATACCGGATTTGCGAATCCTCACCACCAGCCGCGAGGCCCTCGCCATCACCGGCGAGTCCCTGTGCCACCTCGGCCCCCTCGACATGCCGATGGGATCACCGGAGCCCGCCGAAGCCGTGCGGTCGCCCGCTGTCCGCCTCTTCGTCGATCGGGCCACCGGAGTCCGGCCGGACTTCACGCTCGACGACGCCGCCCTCGACGCCGTGGTCGAGGTCTGCCGACGGCTCGACGGGATGCCGCTCGCCCTCGAACTGGCCGCAGCAAAGCTTCGCTCGATGAGCGTCGAGCAGATCGCGCGCCGCCTCGACGACCGCTTCCGCCTGCTCGCCTCGGGCAGCCGCACCGCCCTGCCCCGCCAGCGCACCCTGATCGCGCTCGTCGAGTGGAGCTGGGACCTGCTCGACGAACCCGAGCGGATCCTCGCCCGCAGGCTGTCGGTGTTCCCGGGCGGCGCGACCGTCTCCGCGCTCGAAGCGGTCTGCGCGGACCCGTCGCTCCCGGCCGCCGACATCCCCTACGTCCTCGACGCCCTGGTCGAGAAATCGCTGGTCCACACCGTCGACGAACGGGTGGGCGAGCCGCGCTACCGGATGCTGGAGACGGTACGCGCGTACGCGGCGCGGCAGCTCGCCGGCGCCGAGTCCGGGGACGTCGTCACCCAGCGCTACGCCGCGTACTTCCTGGCCCTTGCGGAAGAACACGAACCCCGCCTCCGTACCGGCGAACAGCTGCGTGCGATCGGGGTCTTCGACGCCGAACACGACAACCTCGTCCTCGCGCTGCGCTCGGTCGTCGACGCACGGGACGGGAACCTGGCCGCGCGCTTCGCCAGGGCGATGTTCTGGTACTGGGGGATCAGGGGGATGAGTACCCAGCTCGACACGTATCTCGCGGAGATCGCCGGGCCGGATTCCCTGCCGGCACGGGATTCCGGACGGGCAACGGGCGGCGAGCGTCCGGCTGTCGAGGGCGAGTCGGCGACGGCACGCGAGTTCCACCCGGCCACCCTGCTCCTGCGGATGTCGCAGGCCTCCTTCCCCGCAGGCGCGTCGGGACCGGGTGGAACCGCGGACCAGGGGGACCCTCTCGACTCGCCCGACCCCTGGGTGCGGGCCAGCGCCCACCTGGCACGGGACTTCGCCCTCACCGAACAGGGGGACCTGGTGACCGGCGCCGAGTCCCGGATCGCGGCCCTGCGCGGCTTCGAGGAAGTGGGCGATCGCTGGGGGCTCGTGATGAGCCTGCTCCCGATCGGCCGCGACCACTCCCTGCGCGGCGAGTACCCCCAGGCCATCGCCGTCTTCGAACGGACCGTGGCGCTCAGCTCCGAACTCGGCACCGAGGACTACCTCTACCTCAGCAAGGCCAGACTCGCCCGCGAACGACGGCGCAGCGGCGACCTCGCAGGTGCCTTCCGCGATCTGCACGCGGCACACCGGCAGGCCCGCGAGCGCGGACAGCTGCGCCTGGAGGCCAACATTCTCGTGGGCCTGGCCAATGTGTACCGCAGAGCCGGTGACCTGGCGCAGTCCGATGCGACCCTCGGTCGCATCGAGGCGCTGGGCGCCCGGCGCCCCTCCCTCGGAGGACTGGCCCGCGACCTGATCGTCAGCACCCGCGTCGAGAACCGTCTCGCCGAGGGGGACGCCGTGCGGGCCAGGGCTCTGCTGCCCGAGGCCGCCGGCGCCCTGTTCGACCAGGGAGCGGGCGCCGCGCTGGCCTGGGTGGCCGAACTGCTCGGCGGGCTACGGACATTGGAGGGAGCTCCCGAAGACGGCGCCAGATCGCTCGGCATGAGCCAGGTGATGCGCGGCGCCTTTGACCGGGGCGAGCCGGAGTGGCGCGAGCTGGTCGACCGCATCGTGGCGACGCTGGGCGCGGAGGGCTTCAAGAAGGCGTACGAGGAGGGGGCCGCGTACTCCCGTGCGGATGCGCTGCGGTGGCTGGAGGCGGAGACCCTGCGGGCGGTGGCGCGGACCTGACGAGGCGCGCGCGGTCACGCGGACGGCCGGGCGGGGTCCGCACCACCTCTGTGGGTGCGGACCCCGCCCGGCCGGGCCTGTCGGCGAAAGGATCAGCCGGCGCTTTTGCGGTAGGCGCGCATGGCCAGCGGGAAGAAGATCACGATCACGCCCGCCATCCAGGCGGAGGCACCGGCCAGGGAACCGGCGACCGGGCCACCGTTGAGCAGGCCGCGGACAGCGTCGGCCACCAGGGAGACGGGGTTGACGTCGGACCAGGCCTGGAGCCAGCCGGCCATGCCGTCCCGGGGGACGAAGACGTTGCTGGCGAAGGTGAGCGGCAGGATCAGGATGGTCATCAGGCCCTGGACGGAGGTGGGGTTCTTGATCAGCATGCCGAGGAACACCGAGATCCAGGAGAAGCTGAGCGCGAAGCCGATGAGCAGGGCGACCGCGGCGAGCGAGGCGACCGGGTTGGTCTCGACGCGGTATCCCATGACCAGGGCGAGGACGACCAGGGTGCCCAGACAGGCGACGTAGCGGACGATGTCGGCGAGGACCGCGCCGATCAGCGGGCTGGAGCGGGCGATCGGCATGCTGCGGAACCGGTCGAAGATCCCTGTACTGGCGTCCGCGCTGAGCGAGGCGCCGACGCCGATGCTGGCCTGGAAGACGGCCATGACCATGACGCCCGGGGTGACGTGCTGCAGGTAGCCGTGTGTGTCTCCGCCGGACATGGCGTCCCCGAACAGGTAGATGAACATCAGCAGGCTGATGATCGGGGTGAGGATCACATCGACCAGCTGCATCGGCGACTTCATGAACTTGGTGATGCCGCGGCCGGCGAGGGCGAGGCTGTGCTGGGCGGTCTGCGCGAGGCCGATACGGCTGCGGAGTCCGGCGTGCGCGCTGAGGGGCTGGGTGCTCATGACGGGGGTCCTCTCGGGAAAGTCTGTGCGGAACGGGGAGCCGGGGACTCAGACGGCGACGGGCTGTTCCTCGGTGGCGGTGGGCGCGTGCCCGGTCAGCGCGAGGAAGACCTCGTCGAGGCTGGGCAGCCGCAGGCCGAGCTCGTCGACGGTGATGCCGGCGCCGTCCAGGCGGCGGGCGACCGCGGCGACGATCAGCGGGTCGTCGGCCGGCACGGTGAGTACGCCGGAGTCCTCGGCGGGGGCGTGTCCGGCCAGCTCGGCGAGCATCCCGGCGACCTGCGGCACATCCGCGGCCACGGTGGGCCGGACCTGAAGGATCTGGCCGCCGATGCGGCGCTTGAGCTCCCCGGGCCGGCCTTCGGCGACCTTGCGGCCCTTGTCGAAGACGGTGATGGAGTCGGCGAGCTGGTCGGCCTCCTCCAGGTACTGGGTGGTGAGCAGCACCGTGGAGCCATCGGCGACCAACCGCCTTACGACGTCCCAGACTTCCTGGCGGGCGTGCGGGTCGAGGCCGGTGGTGGGTTCGTCCAGGAAGAGCACCTGGGGCCGGCCGACCAGGGAGGCGGCCAGGTCGAGACGCCGTCGCATACCGCCGGAGAAGGTGGAGATCGATTTGCGTGCCGCCTCGGTGAGGGAGAAGTTCTCCAGCAGCTCGGCGGCCCGCGCCTTCGCGTCGCGCCGGGACAGGCCGAGCAGCCGCCCGATGAGCACCAGGTTCTCGGTGCCGGACAGGGTCTCGTCCACGGAGGCGAACTGGCCGGTCAGCCCGATCAGCTGCCGGACCTTGACCGGGTCCTTGACGATGTCGTGGCCGCCGATGGTGGCGTGTCCGCCGTCGGGGCGCATCAGCGTGGCCAGGATGCGCACGGTGGTGGTCTTGCCGGCGCCGTTGGGGCCCAGGACGCCGACGACCTTGCCGGCCGGGACCTCCAGGTCGACGCCGTCCAGGGCGGTGAAGTCGCCGTACTTCTTGACCAGCCCCTCGGCCCGGATCGCGTACGCCATGGTCAACAACTCCTCTTCAGGTCTTCGTCGTTCTCGATGACCATGACGTTGCCGGACTCCGCTGACAGCCGGCGGACAGCACGCTGACAGCGGTCGTCGACAGCTGTCAGGCGGTGTCAGCGGTATCGGGGGGCACGTAGTCGCCGGGGGCGCAGCTTTCTCCCAGACGGTCTCCGAAGACACGGGAAGGGCCCGATCCTCGCCGAGGATCGGGCCCTTGCCCTGGTCTTGCCCGTCAGGACCTCTTCGCCCAGAACGAAGAAGCCCCTGGATCAGTCCACCCGCCCCAGCACCACCGGCGAAGCCGAGAACGCCGTACCGGCGGGGGCGATGTCGAACGACCCCTCCGTCGCCTCCAGGGCGTACGCGAAGCGGTCCGGGGTGTCCGTGTGGAGGGTCAGCAGGGGCTGGCCGGCGACGACCGTGTCGCCGGGCTTGGCGTGCATCTGGACGCCCGCGCCCGCCTGGACCGGGTCCTCCTTGCGGGCGCGGCCCGCGCCGAGGCGCCAGGCGGCGATGCCGATGTCGTAGGCGTCGAGGCGGGTGAGGATGCCGGAGGTGGGGGCGACCACCACGTGCTGCTCGCGGGCCACGGGGAGGGCCGCGTCGGGGTCGCCGCCCTGGGCCGCGATCATGCGGCGCCAGACGTCCATCGCGGAGCCGTCGGCCAGGGCCTTCGCCGGGTCGGCATCCTTGAGACCGGCCGCGTCGAGCATCTCGCGGGCCAGGGCGAGGGTCAGCTCGACCACGTCCGCGGGGCCGCCGCCCGCCAGGACCTCCACCGACTCGCGGACTTCCAGCGCGTTGCCCGCCGTGAGGCCGAGCGGGGTGGACATGTCGGTGAGGAGCGCGACCGTCTTCACGCCGTGGTCCGTGCCGAGGCCGACCATCGTGGAGGCCAGCTCGCGGGCGTCCTCCAGGGTCTTCATGAAGGCGCCGGAGCCCACCTTCACGTCCAGGACCAGGGAACCCGTGCCCTCGGCGATCTTCTTCGACATGATGGAAGAGGCGATCAGCGGGATCGCCTCCACCGTGCCGGTCACGTCGCGCAGCGCGTACAGCTTCTTGTCGGCGGGAGCCAGGCCGTCGCCCGCCGCGCAGATCACCGCGCCGGTGCCGTCGAGCACCGACAGCATCTCCTCGTTGGAGAGCAGCGCGCGCCAGCCGGGGATGGACTCCAGCTTGTCCAGGGTGCCGCCGGTGTGGCCGAGGCCGCGTCCGGAGAGCTGCGGGACGGCCGCGCCGCAGGCGGCCACGAGGGGCGCCAGCGGGAGGGTGATCTTGTCGCCGACGCCGCCCGTGGAGTGCTTGTCGGCGGTCGGGCGGGACAGCGCGGAGAAGTCCATGCGCTCGCCGGAGGCGATCATCGCGGCGGTCCAGCGGGCGATCTCCCGGCGGTTCATGCCGTTGAGCAGGATCGCCATGTTGAGGGCGGCCATCTGGTAGTCGGCGACCTCGCCGCGGGTGTACGCGTCGATGACCCAGTCGATCTGCTCGTCGGTCAGTTCGGCGCGGTCCCGCTTGGTGCGGATGACGGAGATGGCGTCCATGGTCAGGGGTTTCCTTCCGGGAGGTGCAGGTGTACGGCCCCCCTGCGCGAGCGTAGGGGGGCCGTACGGGACTTACTTGGTGAGATGGTCCGGGCCGAAGGCCTGGGGCAGCATCTCGGAGAGCGGGAGGACGCCCTCGGGGGTGTCCAGCAGCAGTCCGGGACCGCCGAACTCGTACAGCAGCTGACGGCAGCGGCCGCACGGCACCAGGAGGGCGCCGGTGCCGTCCACACAGGTGAAGTGTGTCAAACGTCCGCCGCCGGTGCGCTGGAGCTGGGAGACCAGCCCGCACTCGGCGCACAGGCCGAGCCCGTAGGAGGCGTTCTCCACGTTGCAGCCGGTGACCGTGCGGCCGTCGTCCACCTGGGCCGCCACTCCGACCGGATAGCCGGAGTAGGGGGCGTAGGCATGGGCCATGGCCTCGCGGGCCTCGGCGCGCAGCGCCTCCCAGTCGAACGCGGTCGCGGTGGTCACTTGCCCTGTCCCTTCCGGTACCGCATGCCGTCCGCCTTCGGCATCCGCAGCCGCTGGGCGGACAGCGAGAGCACGAGCAGCGTGACGACGTACGGCGTGGCGCCCACGAAGTCGCTCGGGACCTCGTCGGTGAGCAGGTACCAGACGAGGACGACGGCGGCGACGACGGCGCTGACGATGCCCTGCCACAGGGCCTTGCGGTACAGCTTCCAGCCCGCGAGGACGGCGAGCAGGACGACCAGCAGGAGCAGCAGGGCGTGCACGGTGACGCCGCCGTTGCGCAGCTGGAGCGCGTCGGAGTAGCCGAACAGGGCCGCGCCCATGGCCAGGCCGCCGGGCCGCCAGTTGCCGAAGATCATCGCCGCGAGGCCGATGTAGCCGCGGCCGCCGGTCTGGCCCTCCAGGTACGTGTGCGAGGTGACCAGCGCGAGGAAGGCGCCGCCGAGGCCCGCGAGACCGCCGGAGATGGCGACGGCGGCGTACTTGTAGCGGTAGACGTTGACGCCGAGGGACTCGGCCGCGACCGGGTTCTCGCCGCAGGAGCGCAGACGCAGGCCGAACGGCGTGCGCCACAGCACCCACCAGCTGCCGGCGAAGAGCAGCGCGGCCAGGATCGTCACCACGGACACGTCGGTGACGATACCGCCGAGAATGCCCGCGATGTCGGAGATGAGGAACCAGTGGTGTTGCTCGACCGAGTGCAGCGCGTCGGACAGACCGGGCACGGTGATGTCGCCGAGCGAGTCGGCCGGCGGGGACTGCTTGGGGTTGCCGCCCGCCTCGGCGGCCTTGCCGCCGGCGAAGAACAGCTTGGCGAGGTACTGCGTGGCGCCGAGCGCGAGCAGGTTGACCGCGACACCGGAGACGATGTGGTCGACGCCGAAGGTGACCGTGGCGACCGCGTGCACGAGGCCGCCGAGGACGCCGAAGCCGATACCGCACAGCAGGCCGAGCCAGGGGCTGGACTGCCAGCCGATCCAGCCCGCACCGAAGGTGCCGAGGATCATCATGCCCTCGAGGCCGATGTTGACCACACCGGCCCGCTCGGACCACAGACCGGCGAGACCGGCGAGGCCGATCGGCACCGCGAGCCCGAGGGCGGCGTTGACCTGGCCCTCGGAGGTCAGCTGGTTGGCGCCGGTGATCAGGCGCACCACGGCGACGAGGAGCAGGGCACCGGCGATGACCAGGAAGAGCCGGGTGGTGGAACGGCCCGGGCGCTTGTCGGCGCTGCCCGGGGCCTTGGGCGCCGTGGGCGGCGGCGCGTCCGTCATCGTGGCGGTCATCACGCCACCTCCTGCATCTCGGTCGGCTTGGCGGCCTGGGCGGCGAGTTCGGCGCCGACCCGCTGCTGCTGGCGCTTGAGGCCGTAGCGGCGGACGACCTCGTAGGCGATCACGACGCACAGGACGATGACGCCCTGGATCACGCCGAGGATCTCCTTGTCGTAGCCCTGGAACTCCAGGTGGTTGGTGGTGCGCTCCAGGAAGCCCCACAGGAGGGCGCCGAGCGCGATGCCGATCGGGTGGTTGCGGCCGAGCAGCGCGATGGCGATGCCGGTGAAGCCGATGCCCGCCGGGAAGCTGTTGTCGAACTGGTGGCCGTCGTTCAGCAGCGTCGGCATGCCGATCAGACCGGCCACCGCGCCGGAGATGATCATGCTGGTGGCGATCATCTTCTTGACGCTGACGCCGCTCGCGGCGGCGGCCGACTCGGACTGGCCGACGGTGCGCAGGTCGTAGCCGAAGCGGGTGCGGCCGAGGACGAACCAGTAGGCGACGCCGACCAGGACGGCCAGCACGATGAGGCTGTCCAGCATGCCCGCCGGGCCCGCGTCGAAGTTCGGCAGGAAGGACGAGGAGGGCAGCGGCTTGGTGGAGACCAGGGTGCCCGCCTCGTCGAGGTGGCCGAGCTTGCCCGGCTGGAGGAGGTAGCCGATGATCGCGGTCGCGATCGAGTTCAGCATGATCGTCGCGATGACCTCGCTGACGCCCCGGGTCACCTTGAGGACGCCCGCGATGGCCGCCCACAGGGCGCCGGTTCCCATGGCGCACAGGATGATCAGCGGGATGGCGAGCCAGCCCGGCACGGTCAGCGCGCCGCCGAGGACGGCGGCGACGAACGCGGCGAGGCGGTACTGGCCGTCGACACCGATGTTGAACAGGTTCATGCGGAAGCCGATGGCCACCGCGACACCCGCGAGGTAGTACGTCGTCGCCTTGTTCAGGATGTAGACCTGGCTGTCGCTGGCGAAGCCGTAGGTCACCATGTCGCTGAACGCGGCGCCCGGGTTCTTGCCGGTCGCGAGGATCACCAGGGCGGTGACCACGAGCGCGGCGACGATCGCGAGCAGCGGCGCGGCTATGCCGAGGAACAGCCGCTCCTTGTCGATCCGTGAGGTCAGCTTGTTCATCGGTCGGCGTCCTCTGTGTGCTCCAGGTGGCCGGAGGCGGCACCGGTCATGGCGGAGCCCAGCTCCTCGGGGGTGATCGTGGCGGGGTCGGCGTCGGCGACCAGGCGGCCGCGGAACATCACCCGCAGGGTGTCGGAGAGGCCGATCAGCTCGTCCAGGTCGGCGGAGATCAGCAGGACCGCCAGACCCGCGCGGCGGGCCTCGCGGATGTAGTCCCAGATGGCCGCCTGCGCGCCGACGTCCACACCGCGGGTGGGGTGGGCGGCGATGAGCAGCTTGGGGTCGTGGCTCATCTCGCGGCCGACGATCAGCTTCTGCTGGTTGCCGCCGGACAGCGAGGCCGCGGTCACGTCGATGCCGGGGGTGCGCACGTCGTAGTCGGCGACGATCCGCTCGGTGTCCGCGCGGGCGGCCTTGATGTCGATCAGGCCGCGGCGGGAGTTGGGGCGCTCGGTGACGTGGCCGAGGATGCGGTTCTCCCACAGCGGCGCTTCCAGGAGCAGGCCGTGGCGGTGGCGGTCCTCGGGGACGTAGCCGATGCCGGCCTCGCGGCGGCGGCGGGTGGGTACGGCGGAGATGTCGTCGCCGTCGAGCACCACGACGCCCGCGTCCAGGGCGCGCATGCCCATGATCGCCTCGACCAGCTCGGACTGGCCGTTGCCCTCCACGCCCGCGATGCCGAGGACTTCGCCCTTGTGGATGGTGAGGGACACCTCGCCGAGGATGACCCGCTCCACGCCGTCGAGGTCCTTCTGGGCGAGGTGCAGCCCGGAGACCTCCAGCATGGGGACGTCCGTGACCGTGGACTCCTCGGTCTCGGGCGTGGGCAGTTCGCTGCCGACCATCAGCTCGGCGAGCTGCTTGGGGGTGGTGCTGCTCGGCTCGGCGGTGCCGACGGTGGTGCCGCGCCGGATGACGGTGATCTCGTCGGCGACCGACAGCACCTCGCCCAGCTTGTGGGAGATGAAGATGACCGTGAGGCCCTCGGCCTTCAGCTCGCGCAGGTTGTCGAAGAGGGCGTCGACCTCCTGGGGCACCAGGACGGCGGTGGGCTCGTCCAGGATCAGGGTCTTGGCGCCCCGGTAGAGGACCTTGAGGATCTCCACGCGCTGGCGGTCGGCGACGCCCAGCTCCTCGACGAGGACGTCGGGGCGGACGTTCAGGCCGTACGCGTCGGAGATCTCCTTGATCCTGGCGCGCGCCTTGCCCGCGATGCCGTAGAGCTTCTCGGCGCCGAGGACGACGTTCTCGAGGACGGTGAGGTTGTCGGCGAGCATGAAGTGCTGGTGCACCATGCCGATGCCGCGCGCGATGGCGTCACCGGGGTTGTTCAGGACGACCTGTTCGCCGGCCACGGTGATGGTGCCCTCGTCCGGCTGCTGCATGCCGTAGAGGATCTTCATCAGGGTGGACTTGCCGGCGCCGTTCTCGCCGCACAGGGCATGAACCGTGCCGGTGCGGACCGTGATGTCGATGTCGCGGTTGGCGACGACGCCGGGGAAACGCTTGGTGATGCCGCGCAGTTCGACGGCAGCGGGAGGGCTGGACGCGTTGATGGCGCACTCTCCTCGGGGAAAGGGGCTGCGTTGGGGGAGGGAGGGCAGGCGTCGGCGACGCTAGCGCGGCAACTCGGTACTACACGCGTAGAGTTGACACATTGTTATGGCTCGGCGGGAGGCGTCTTTCGAGGCGCCCCCACGCCGAGCCATGGTCCTTGGTGGACCGGTCAGATCACGGGGTGGTCTTGACCTTGATGGAGCCGTCGACGATCTTCTTCTTCGCGGCGTCCAGCTTGGGCTGGATGTCGTTGATGAAGCCGCCGCTCGTGGCCAGCGAAACGCCGTTCTGGGCCAGCGAGTAGACGTTGTTGCCGGTCAGCGGCTTGCCGTCGTGGACGGACTTGATGAAGTCGTAGACACCGACGTCGACGTTCTTGACGACCGAGGTCAGGATCGAGCTCTTGTACTTGGCCAGACCCGGGATGTTGTACTGGTCCGAGTCGACGCCGATCGCCCAGGCGCCCTTCTTGCCGTTGACGGCCTCGATCGCGCCGTTGCCGGAGGAGCCGGCCGCCGAGTAGACGACGTCGGCGCCATTGTCCAGCATGCCCTGCGCGGCTTCCTTGCCCTTGTCGGGGCTGGCGAAGCCGGAGGTGTCCGCACCGTGGCTCAGGTACTGGACGTCAACCTTGATCTTCGGGTTGGTGTCCTTGACGCCCTGGGCGTAGCCCGCCTCGAACTTCTTGATCAGCGGGACGTCGACACCGCCGATGAAGCCGACGTGCTTGGTCTTGGTCTTCAGCGCGGCGGCGACACCGGCGAGGTAGGAGCCCTGCTCCTCGGTGAAGGTGATGCTGTCGGCGTTCTTGGCCTTCACGACCGAGTCGACGATGCCGAAGCTGGTCTTCGGGTACTTGACGGCGACCTTGTCCATCGACACGGCGTAGGCGTAACCCACGGCGATGATCGGGTTGTAGCCCGCGTCCGCCAGGTCCGACAGACGCTGCTCGCGGTCGGCCTCGGTGTCGGTGGTCTTCGCGGTCAGCTCCTTGAGGGAACCGCTGAACTCACCCTTCGCCTTGTCGGCACCGCGCGCGGCGGAGTCGTTGAAGGAGTGGTCACCACGGCCGCCGACGTCGAAGGCGAGACCGATCTTGACACCCTTGCCGTCGCCCGACGAGGCGGAGGCCTTGTCGTTCTCGGTGGAGGTGCTGCCACAGGCGGTGGCAGAGAGGGCAAGAGCTGCGGTCGCTATACACGCAGCGGAAAGCTTGGCTACCCGGCGCACGGGAAGGCTCCTTCACCTGACCTGAGCGCCACGACGGCGCTTCATGTGAGCACCAAGGAGCGGTGCTCCGGCCGAGCGCCCCGGCGGCGTCGGCTCGCGGAATCGTAACGCGCGTAGATGTCAGAAAAACACCTCTCGGGCAGCCGTTATCGAACCGAGGCAAACGGGGTCTGAACTCGGCCTGGCAGGTGTGTCATGCCTTTGTTTCGGGGGCGGAACAAATGGCTTGCGGGTGTGTTGCGCGGGCGGGCGGCGTGTGCGTGGTGCCGGGGGCCGGGTGGTGTACGACGGCTCGCACGAGGGCCTGGGTGGTAGCCCGTACGGGGGCCTGGATGGTGGCGCGTACGGGGCCTGGGTGGTGGCCCGCACAACGGCCTGGGAGGCGGCTCGTACGAGGGCACGCGCAGGGGTTCGTACGGCGGCTCGCCCGCGCCGCGCGTCAGAGCTCCGGCGCCTCCATGAGGGCGGCGGCGGTGAACAGTTCCACCCCGACCGTGATCGCGTTCTCGTCGGCGTCGAAGTCGCCCTGGTGCAGGTCGCGTACGGTGCGCTCGCCCGGGCGGCGGACGCCGAGGCGGGCCATGGCGCCGGGGACGTGCTCCAGGTACCAGGAGAAGTCCTCGCCGCCCAGGCTCTGTTCGGTGCTCTCCACGGAGTCCAGGCCGCGGCGGGCGACCATCGCGCGGCGCAACAGCTCTGCGGATTCCTGGTCGTTGACGACCGGGGGCACGCCGCGCACGTAAGTGATCTCGGACTTGGCGCCGTGCAGGGCGGCGACCTCGTCGATGGCGGCGTGCACGATGTCGGGGGCGTCGCGCCAGGCGTCGAGGTCCAGGCAGCGGACGGTGCCGGAGAGTTCGGCGTGCTGCGGGATGACGTTCGGGGCGTGGCCCGACTCGATACGGCCCCAGGTCAGGGCGAGGCCGCTGCGGGTGTCGACGCGGCGGCTGATCACCGCGGGCACGTCGGTGACGACGCGGGCGGCCGCCGTGACCAGGTCGGTGGTCAGGTGGGGGCGGGCGGTGTGGCCGCCGGGGCCGTCCAGCGCGACGTCCAGCTTGTCGCAGGCGCTGGTGATGGGCCCGTGCCGCAGGCCGATCCGGCCGGTCTCGACCTTGGGGTCGCAGTGCAGAGCGAGGATGCGGCCGACCCCTTCGAGCGCGCCGTCCGCGATGGCGGTGAGCGCGCCGCCGGGCAACTGCTCCTCGGCGGGCTGGAAGATCAGCCGTACGGGGCGGGACAGCAGCCCCTTGGCGTGCAGGTCGGCGAGGACCAGGCCGGCGCCGAGGACCACGGTGGTGTGCACGTCGTGACCGCAGGCGTGGGCGCGGCCGGGGACCGTGGACCGGTAGGCGCACTCGGTCTTGGTGTCCGGGATGGGCAGCGCGTCGATGTCGGCCCGCAGGGCCAGCAGGGGGGCGGCGGGGCGGCCGTCGTCGGTGATGCGGCTGCCGTGGCCCTCGGTGAGCCCGATGTCGCAGATGAGACCCGTTCCGGTGGACAGGACGCGGGGGGTGAGCCCGGCCCGCTCCAGCCGCTCCTTGATCGCGGCGGTCGTACGGAACTCCTGGTTGCCCAGTTCGGGGTGCATGTGCAAGTCGCGGCGGAACTCTACGAGTTCGGCGTGCAGGGACGCGCTGAGCGCGCCGGGGAGCACATCCCCGGGCAGGTCGGCCTCGGTCTCTCGGAGCATCAATCGGTTCACCCTCTGAAGGGTAGGACGCCCGGCCGGTCAACTGACCCTCGATCAACAAAAGTTCAGCCCGTGAGAGGGAAGAAAATCCGACCGGCGGACGCATGGCGGTGGGCTTGGGTGGGTAAAACCTTTCTTTCTCCTTCCACGGATACCACGCCTGACGCGCCCCCGCTCGCTTTGTCCACGAACCGGACCTGGCGCGGCGGAACCGCGTGCGCGGGGCTTGAGCGGGGTGGGGGTGCGCGGCCGCGTGCGCGGGGCTCGGGCGGAGCTTGGGCGAAGGTTCGGGGCGCGGCTTGGACTGCGGGGCGGAGACGGGGCCCGTGCCGGGTCGGACGCGAGACCGCCGGCGCGGGGCTTGAGTGGGGTTGGGGGCGGGGCTCGGACAAGGTCGGGCCGCAGGCGGGAGACGGGCTCGTGCGGGGCGAGTGCGAGGCCGCCGCGGGGGCGGGGTTTGAGCGGAGCTGGGGGCGGGGCGTGGGTGGAGGTGGCGCGTGGGGGCCCGTGTCGTGCACGCGGAGGCGGGAAGGGGGTGCCTGCTCGGGTTGCCGGGGTTCTGGTGAGCCGCGGCGGAGTAGGGTGCGGGGGCGTGACCGACACGCACACCGGCTTTCTGCATGCCACCCGTTCCTCCTACGACGCGATCGCCAAGGACTACTCCGCCGAGTACCCGTCCTCGTTGACGTACCCCCTGGACCAGGCGCTGGTGGCGTCCTTCGTCCGGCTGGTGGTGGCCAACGGGCCGGAGCCGGTGGCCGATCTGGGGAGCGGGCCGGGGTATGTCACGGCTCATCTGCACGAGCTGGGCGTACCGGTCTTCGGGGTGGACGTCTCCCCCGCGATGGTCGCGCTCGCGCGCGCCGCGCACCCCCGGATCCGGTTCCACGTCGGCTCGATGACGTCCCTCGATCTGCCGGACGGGACCCTGGGCGGCATCCTCGCCCTCTACTCCACGATCCACGTCCCCGACGCGCACCTGCCCGCCGTCTTCGCCGGTTTCCGCCGCACGCTGGTGCCCGGCGGCCACGTCCTGCTGGCCTTCCAGGCCCGTACGGACACCGGCCACCTCCATCTGGCCGAACGCTTCGGCCACGACATCGACCTCGACTACTACTGGCGCACGCCGGAGCAGATGGCGGGGCTGCTGTCCGAGGCGGGGCTCACCCCCGTGGCGACGCTGCTGCGGGAGCCGCAGGAGGACGAGAAGCGGGCGCGGGGGTTCGTGCTGGCGCGGAAGTAGGCGGGTCCGCGCTTCAGCTCGGCTCCGGCAACGGGCCGAGGTGCGCCGCGACCCGCTCGCGCAGCAGCAGGTACTCGGCCCAGCGGCGGAGCGCCGGGCCCGGCGGACGCTCGACGACGCGGAGCGTGGTGATGGTCTGCCCGCGCTGGAACTGCTCGCGGGTCAGGTCGAGTTCGATGCCGTTGGCGAGCCGGTTCCACCAGTGGTATCCGTGCTGGACCCCGTCGAGATGCACCTCGCCGACCACGAGCTCGCCGCCGAAGAGGTCGTGGACGAGCAGCGCGGTGATGTCGCAGTGTCCCCAGGCCGGGTTGGCCGGGCGCCAGTCGGGCAGGTCGTCGGGGGAGCACGTGTCGGCGGCCCAGCTCGTGCGCAGTGCCCGGTCGAGGTCCAGCAGGTTCCAGGGAGTCATCCGGGCAGAATCGCAGCACCCACTGACAGCGGGGTCGGACTTCGGCGGCCGGACCTCTGCGGCCGGGCCTGGCCCTTCGACGGCCGGGCCCCGTTTCCCTACGCCATCCGCACCGAAGCCAGCCGGTGCACGTCCCGGGCCGTTCCCGTCACGCCCGACAGGAAGCCCTGCGCGCGCGGTGAGGCGTGCTCAGTGAGCCAGTCGGGGTCCACGTCGCAGACGGCCACGCGGACGCCGGTGCCCTTCAGGGCGAGGGGGAGGGTGTGGACGACGGTGGAGGGGAAGCTGAGGACCGTACGGCCGATGGGGCCGCGGCGGGCGATCAGTTCCAGGGGGAGGTCGGGGCGGACGATCTCCAGACCGGTCTCGCCCGCCAAGCGGTGGAGCTTGGCGGTGCTTTCGCGACGGTGGGCGAAGTAGCGGGTGGCGCCATGGGTCTTGGCCAGGGTGTGTACGGCCTCCACATAGCGGTCGACGTCCACCACGCCGGTCTCCACCAGGGAGGTGCCGACCAGGTCGGCGCCCTTGGCGATGCGGGGCGGTCCGAAGCGGGCGCGGGTCCAGGTGAAGTCGTTCGCGGTGACCGTCACACCCTCGGGGGTCTCCGTCACCGGCATCGCCGAGAAGACCTCGACGCGGCGGCCCGGTACCGGGGTGAGCCGGCGGCGGGCGGTGGCCGACACGGGCGCGAAGAGCAGATCGCGGGGGCCGGGGCGGCCGCCCTTGCGGTGCCAGCGCACCAGCCGTTCGCCCCGGGCCAGTTGGGCGACGAACTCCATCGTCGCCGTCCCATCGTCCACGACGACCAGGTCGCGGGCGCGGGTGATGGTCAGCAGGAGCTGCACGTACCGGGAGAACGGGTCGCCCATGACGATCCGCTCCGCCCGCCGCAACGGCCCCGCCAGCGCCCCGATCGTCTGCACCGGCGCCCCGGCGCCGCCCCGCGCCTCCTCCCAGCGCACCCGATACCCCTCGTCCCGCGCCAGATCGGCCATCCGCCGCAGCTGGCCCCGGGTCATGGGATCGGTGGGCGCGAGCACGACGAGGGTCAGTCCGGGTGCGGCTTCCCCGGGTACGTCGGCCCCCGCGTCCCCCGCTCCCCCGCCCCCCGAAGACCGCCGTCCCCGCCCGGCCGGGGACGACGGGAGCGGGGCGGGCCGGGGCGGACGGTCGGTTTCGGGGGCGGGAGGCGACACCCCTCCGGGGTCCTGGCTCGGGGCGCGCTCGGAGAGCGGCCCAGGGCCGGGGGCCCGGAACGGGGTCGTGCGGGGAGGCGGCGCCGCCTCAGAAGCCTCGGACGGGGTCATACGGGGAGACAACCCCACCTCGAAAGCCCCGGACGCCGTCGAGCCGGAGGACAACCGCCGCTCGGTGCCCTGGGACGACGGCTGCCCGGGAAGCGCTCCCGGCTCGGGATGCCGGGCCGAAGTCGCCGCCGGAGCCGACCCCATAGGCGGGGGCGGGTCCTGCGAGCGGGGCCCCGCCGGGTGAGGGCCCGGGGCGCGGCCCCCCGTCGAGCGCGAGCCCGGGGCCGGGCCCGTCGCAGGGGACGAATCCCGCGCGTGGGCCGCCGCCGGATCCGGCCCCTGGGGATGGTCCCCCGCCAGGTGGGGCACCGCAGTGCGCGAGCCATGAGTCGGACCCGAAACCGGACCCGCCGCAGGGAGCGAGCCATGAGCCGGACCCGAAACCGGACCCGCCACAGTGCGCGGGCCCTGAGCCGGACCCGTCGCCGGGCGCGAGCCCTGGCCCGCTCCCGTGGCGCGGGCCGCTGCCGGACCCAGGCCCTGGACGTGGGCCCACTCCAGTACGTTCAGCAGTTGCACGGGGCTCTCGACGAACGCGAGGGTGTGGGCGTGTGGGGAACTCATCGGTGGGGGACCGTCCCGGGAGGGGTGTCGGGCTGAGGGATCAGACCGTGACCGGCTCGCCCGCCGCCGCGGCGATGTCCGCCTCGGCGACGACGCCGGTGACGCGGCGCAGCTTCTTCATGGGGCCCAGCTCGGAGTCGTAGACCTTCTTGACGCCGTCGCCGAGGGACGCCGAGACGGCGCGGATGTCGCGGACCAGGCGCGTCAGGCCCTGCGGCTCGACGGAGGCGGCCTGGTCGGAGCCCCACATCGCGCGGTCGAGGGTGATGTGGCGCTCGACGAAGACGGCACCGAGGGCGACGGCGGCCAGCGTGGTCTGCAGGCCGGTCTCGTGGCCGGAGTAGCCGATCGGGACGTTCGGGTACTCCTTCTCCAGCGTGTTGATCACGCGCAGGTTCAGCTCCTCGGCCTTGGCCGGGTAGGTGGACGTGGCGTGGCAGAGCAGGATGTTGTCCGAGCCGAGCACCTCGACCGCGTGGCGGATCTGGCGCGGGGTGGACATGCCGGTGGAGAGGATGACCGTACGGCCGGTGGCGCGCAGCGAGCGCAGCAGCTCGTCGTCGGTGAGGGAGGCGGAGGCCACCTTGTGGGCGGGCACGTCGAACTTCTCCAGGAAGGCGACGGCCTCGGTGTCCCACGGGGAGGCGAACCAATCGATGCCCTTCTCCTTGCAGTACTCGTCGATCCGGCGGTACTCGTCCTCGCCGAACTCGACCCGGTGGCGGTAGTCGATGTACGTCATCCGGCCCCAGGGCGTGTCGCGCTCGATGTCCCACTGGTCGCGCGGGGTGCAGATCTCCGGCGTGCGCTTCTGGAACTTGACGGCGTCGCACCCGGCCTCGGCGGCGGCGTCGATGAGCTTGAACGCGTTCTCCAGGTCGCCGTTGTGGTTGATGCCGATCTCACCGGTGACGTAGACCGGGCGGCCGGGGCCGGCCTCGCGCGAACCGAGCTTGCGGATACGGGAGTTGATGCTCATGTGAGGGTGTTTCCTTAACGGGGGAGGGATTCGAGCGAGGGTCCGAGAAGCCAGCCGGCGACCTCCCGGATCGCACCGGCGCCGCCGCGCACGGTGGTGACGGCGCGCGCGGCGCCGCGTACGGCGTCGTGGGCGCCCGCGACCGCCACGGGCCAGCCGACGAGGGCGAAGCACGGGAGGTCGTTGACGTCGTTGCCGACGTAGAGCACGCGCTCGGGCGCGATGCCCTGTTCCTCGCACCACTGCTTGAGGGCGAGGTCCTTGCGGTCGATGCCGTGCAGCACGGGAAGCCGCAGCTTCCGGGCGCGGGCGGCGACCACCGGGTTGCGTTCCGTGGACAGGATCAGCATCTTCAGGCCGCTGTCGCGCAGGGCCGCGATGCCGAGTCCGTCCCCGCGGTGCACGGAGACGAACTCCCGTCCGTCGGAGTCGATCAGCACCCGGTCGTCGGTCTGGGTGCCGTCGAAGTCGAGGACCACGGCGTCGATGTCGTCGTGGCGGGGGAGGGCGCCGGGCCGCTCGGTGTCGAGGAGCGGCGCGAGGGCGCGGGCCCGGGCGAGATCGTGCGGGTCGTCGATCTCCAGCACACGGGCCGGGTCGGTGCGGACGAGTTCGGTCCGGCCGAAGAAGCGGTGGCCGTGGGTACGGAAGCCCGTCACGTCCATCGCGTACGCGGCACCGGTCTCCAGCAGGTCCTGCGGGCGGTCCTGGCGGCGCGGGCGTACGGACTTGTCATGGTTGACGCCGTAACCGCCGTCGCCCGCAGCCCCGTTGACATCACCGTTGCCGTTGCCGTCACCGTTGCCGTCGTCATCGCCGTCGCCGTCGCCGTCGCGCCAGACGAAGCCGTGGAAGGCGGCGACCGTGACAGCCGTGTCGGCGGCGCCGGACGCGACGGCCGCGGCCACCCGGTCGACGTCCTCGCGGGCGACGAACGGGCTGGTGCACTGCACGAGCAGCACCACGTCGACGGTGGTGCCGTGCCGTTCCTCGTACGCGTCCAGGGCGTGCAGCACGGCGGCCTCGGAGGTGGCCGTGTCCCCCGCGATGGCGGCCGGGCGGAGCACCACGTCGGCACCGGCGGCGCGGGCGGCCGCGGCGATGGCCGGGTCGTCGGTGGAGACGACCACGTCGGTGACGTGCGCCGCCGCGAGGCTCTCCCGGACGGCGCGGGCCACCAGCGGCACCCCGCCGACGGGCGCCAGGTTCTTCGCGGGCACCCCCTTGGAGCCGCCGCGCGCGGGGATCACCGCGAGCACCCGGCGCGGCGAAGTGCTGCGCGGGGCTTCGGGGTTGGACATGGGGTCGTCTCCTTCAGATCCTTCAGGCGGGAGCGTGGAGGTATGGGCGGGGCGGGCGACGGGGCGCCGGGCTGGGGCGGAGCCGGTCCCCGGCCGCCCGTCGTGCGGGACCTGCCCGGCGGTCCGGGATGCGGCGCCCGGGCCCGGACGGTCACCGCTCGCCGCAGGGCGCGGGGTGGAGGCGGAGCCGCCCGCCGCAAGACGCGGGGTGCAGCCGGAACCGTTCGCCGCAAGACGCGGGGCGTAGCCGGAACCGCTCGCCACAAGTCGCGGGATGCAGCCAGAACCGCTCGCCGCTCGCCCGCCGCGCGGCATCCCGGCCGGGTCCGTCACAGCTCCCCCATCCGGCGGATCACCGGAGCCACCCGCTGGACCCCGTGCCGGTAGGCACCCCGCGCCGCGCGGCGGACGATCTGGCGCACCGGTCCGGGCGCCCGGTCGGCGGCGGGGGAGCCGGGCAGCGGGGCGCCATCGGGGCCTAGGTGGTGGCGGGCGAGGATGCCGGGGAGGTATCCGGGGGCGGTCTCCGCCGTGTAGTACGGGTCGAGCGGCGGCAGGCCGCCGGGGCGGGTCAGCAGGGCGGCGACGCGCTCGCGGGCGGCGTCGAAGGCGGCCTCGTAGGAGCCTCCCCCCGAGGGGGTGCCGCCAGCCGCGACCCCCTGCCGGGCGACCCACGCCGGATCGGGCTTCGGCAGCTCCCCCGCGTCGATCCGGTCCCAGGAGGTCAGGCACCCGGAGCCGATGAAGTGGTGGTTGCCGAGCGCCTCGCGCACCCCGAGGTCGGTGAGTACGGCCGTCGGGACGCGCCGGTGCAGCGACTCCAGGGCGGCGGTGGAGCTGACCGTGACCAGCAGGTCGGTGCGGTCGAGCACCTCGCCCATGTGGCCGTACACCAGGCGGAAGTTGGCGGGCGCGTCCATCCCCCGGACCAGCTTCTGATACGGCAGTTCCTCGATGTGCGTGGTGTGCTCGCCGGGCTTGGAGCGCAGCTTGAGCAGCACCTCGCGGCCGGGGTGGCGGCGGGCGTGACCGATCAGCCGGCCGAGCAGATAGGCGCGGTCCGCACGACTGGCGGGCACCGACGGCTGGGCGGCGAACACGACGGTGAACGGCGCGTGTTGACCGCTGTAGGGCGCCCCGTCGAGGAACGGCAGCGCGACCTCGGTCACCGCCGAGGCGTCCGCGCCGACCCCCTCGTACACGTCCCGGAACCGCTCCGCGTCGTGCGCCGAGTTGGCGAGCACCAGATCGGCGCCGTGCCGCAGCAGCAGTCCGTCGGCGAGCTTCTCGTAGACGACACCGACGTACCCGGTGACGACCACGGGACGCGGCCCGCTCCCCCAGGCGTGCCGCAGCCCGTGCAGCATCGCCTGCACACCCCCGCCGACCAGCGCGAGCACGAGCACGTCGTAGCGCTCCCCGGCCATGGCGCGCACGAACTCCACGGCCGTCACCTCGCGCAGGCTGTCCGCGTGGGCGCCGGTCTCCTCGAGCTGGCGGGCGGTCGGCGTGGCCCGGCCGCGCAGCAGGAAGCCGTCGAGCCGGATCTCCGCACCGGCGGGAGCGAGGCGTCGCGCGGTGAGCGCGCCCCATTTCCATCGGGTGTCGGAATCCGCGAGGACGGCGATCCTCAGGGGTTCGGTGGTGATTGCTGGCACGCCGCAGACGCTAGGAAGCCATTTCGAGGTGCGGCCCAACCGGAATGCAACAAACGGTTAACAGCACATCGACGGACGGTCGTTCGGCGCGCGTTCGGGGCGGAATTCGGTTCGGTTCACGGCATCGCCAGGCTTCGTTCACCTGATATCCCACCGCTCTTCAGGGCGAATGCCGGGCCGCCGCCTAGCGTCTCGCGGGTGGTCAAGCTCTCGGTCATCGTGCCGTTCTACAACGTGCGGCAATACGCGCCCGACACTCTGAGGAGTCTGCGTGCCAACGCGCGCGACGATTTCGAGTTCCTTCTCGTCGACGACTGTTCCCATGACGGGACGGCGGACATACTCGCGCGCGCGGAGCGCGAACTGCCGGGCGCGGTGCTGCTCGCGCACGAGCGGAACCAGGGTCTGGCGACCGCGCGCAACACCGGCATCGACGCCGCGCGCGGCGAGTACGTCACCTTCCTGGACGGCGACGACTGGCTGGCGCCCGGTTACTACGAACGGCTGCTGGCCGACGTGGAGCGCCTCGGCTGCGACTTCGTGCGCACGGACCACGTCCAGTGCACGGGCCGCGTCCGTACGGTGCACCGGGTGCCGCACGGGCGGCGCGGTGTTGTCCTGCGGCCGCGCGACGCGATCCTGCCCGCCGACCGGACCACGTCCGTCGACTACGCCTACGCCTGGGCGGGCGTCTATCACCGCCGCCTCCTCGACCGCGGCCTGCTCCACTTCACCGACGGCCTGCGCACGGCCGAGGACCGCCCCTGGATCTGGAGGCTGCACCGCGAGGCGGAGTCCTTCGCGGTGGTCTCCCGCCTCGGCGTCTTCTACCGGCGCGGGGTGGCCTCGTCCCTGACCCAGATCGGGGACGTACGGCAGCTGGACTTCGTCCGGGCCTTCGACCAGGTGGTGGAGGAGACCGCGCGGGACGCGGACGCGGCCCTGCTGCTGCCGAAGGCCGTACGCACCTACTGCGCGATCATCGCCCACCATCTGGGCTCCGTCGAAAGGTTCGAGCCCACCGTGGCGAAGAAGCTGAAATCCATGAGTGCCGCCGCGCTGCGCCGGATGCCGCAGGACGTGCTGGGCGACGCCCTGGACTCCATGGACCTCGACCGCGCCACGCTGCTGCGCCGGCTGCGCCGCCGTCCCGCCACGCTGGGAGCCGCCGCGTGACGACCCAGATCTTCCAGGCGTCCACCCTCTACGGCGCGGCCACGCTCGCCGCCGCCCTGGACGCGGGCTGCTTCGCGGACGCCGACCGGCGCATCCTGCTGGTCTGCAACAACGCCGCGATGCCCGAGACGATGCCGGGCCTGGACGCGATGCCGGGCTTCGAGCGGCTGCGCGACCGGTTCGACGAGGTGGTCTCGTACAACGCGGCGATCTTCCCCTTCCACCCCGGCGTCTGGGCCCCGCGCCCGGAGGACCTGCCGCTGTGGGAGCGGTATCTGCGTCACGAGTGGCAACTGGGCGATGGCGACGTGGAGTTGGCGGTCGAGTCGATCCAGGTCAACCCGTCCCTCGCGCTCGCCCAGATCCTGCACGGCGCCCCCGTCACCGTCTACGCCGACGGCCTGATGAGCTACGGCCCCACCCGCAACAGGATCGACCCGCTGGTCGGCACCCGCATCGACCGGCTGCTCCACCTGGACCTGGTGCCGGGCCTGAAGCCCCTGCTGCTCACCGAGTTCGGGGTGTCCCCGGAGACCGTGCCGACGGCGGCCTTCCTCAAAATCCTGGGCGAACTCGCCTCGGACGACACGGACTTGCCCGAGATCCCCGGCGAACCCGCCCTCCTGCTCGGCCAGTACCTCTCCGCGCTCGGCATCCTCACCCCCGAGCAGGAGGAGGAGCTGCATGTGCGGATGCTGCGCGGCGCCGTCGAACTCGGCCACACCGCAGCGGTGTTCAAGCCCCATCCCACCGCACCGGCCCGCCATGTGCGCACCCTGGAGGAGGAGGCGGAGCGGCTCGGGGTGAGCCTCACGGTGCTGGACACCCCCGTCCTCGCCGAGGTGCTGTACCAGCGGCTGCGGCCCGCACTGGTCGTCGGCTGCTTCTCGACCGCGCTGCTCACCGCCGCCGAGCTGTACGGCCTGCCGGTCGCCCGGGTCGGCACCGGCACCCTGCTGGAGCGGCTGAACCCGTACGAGAACAGCAACCGCGTCCCGGTGGCCGTGGTGGACGCGCTGCTGCCGGACCTCGCGGACCGGGACGCGGTGCTCACCGGGCGGCGGGGCAGGCCGGTGGCGGCGCTGGGCGAGCTGGTGCGCGCGGTGGGCTTCACCATGCAGCCGAAGATCCTGCACCGGCTGCGCGGGGAGACCGCGCGCTATCTGGCCGGACACCTGGACGCGGGCACCCTGCGCTATTTCCGGCGCAAGCGGCTGACCTCCCTGGCGCTGCCCGGCGGTGTGCCCGGCCGGCTCGCGTTCCTGCCGCGCAACGCCACGGTCCGCCGTATGGCCCGCACAGCGCGACACCTGCGCAAGTCCGTACGCCGCTGACCGTTCACCGGGAATTTCCCCGGGATTCCCCCTCCGGGAAAACGAGGTCGTATTTCATTCACGAAGAGGGCACCTCTGTTTCCTTCGCGCTCATGTCCCGACCGGAACGCCGTCATTTCCCGGATTCCTTCGCTTCTCCCCAGAATTCTTCTGCCCAGTATTCGGAGTGGACTGATACATCCATGCGTATCGCTGTGTTTGCCGAGAACCGCAACGGCGTGGGGCTCGCCGCCGGGATCATGCGGGCCCCGGGTGCCGAAGCCCACTCCTTCCACCTGGTCACGGCCGACCGTGACGGGGACGTCGCCGGGTGGATCGAGGAGGAGGCGGCCGCCCGCCTCGACGGCCTCGCGGTGCGCAACCTCTTCGTGGTGGACGAGCCGCTGAGCGACGCCGAGTTCCTGGAGGAACTGGGCCACCGCATACGGGCGTTCGTGGCGGAGGAGGGCATCGACCGGCTGGTGTTCTTCAACGACCAGTCGCAGCGCGGCCGCCGGGTCGCGGGCGCCCTCGGGCGCACCCTGCCGCTGGTCCTGGTGCAGGACGGCCACCTGGACTTCCGTTTCAAGCGGACCGACGCCGGGCTCCACGACCAGAACTGGTACTACGGCTCGTCCCGCCCCGCCGCCGTCTGCGTCTGGGGTCCGGCCACCGCACAGCACCTGCTGTTCCGCACGGCGGACGCCGACGTGCCGGTGCATCTGACCGGCGCCCTCGGGCACAGCGACGACCCGGTGCTGCTGCGCGCGGCCCGCTCCACCACCCACCGGCACGCCAAGGACCCCGGCGAGCCGCTGCGCATGGTGGTCCTGGACCAGCCGCTGGGCGACCAGAAGAAGCTCTCCCGCGCCGACCACCGCGCCCAGCTCACCGAACTCTGCGCGGAACTGGCCCGGTTCGGCTCCGTGGAGATCAAGCCGCACCCCTCGACCCTGCGCGGACACCTCGACTGGCTCCACACACTGCCCGACGTGACGGTCCTGGACGAGAAGGCCCTGCTCGACGCCGAGGCGCTGGACGGCTACGACCTCGCGGTGACGTTCTTCTCCACGACCTACCTCCAGACCCTGCGCGCGGGCACACCGCTGATCCTCTTCAGCCCGCCCCCGCTCAACATCGTCTTCCCGACGGTCAACCACCCCCTGCTGCGCAACGTCGGCACGGTCGGAGAACTGACGGACGTCGTCGCCGACCTCCAGCGCTCGGGCAAGTTCGCGGCCAATGTGCACGGCGAGCCCGTCGAGCACTTCATCGGCTTCCACGAGGACGTGCCCGAGCGCGTCCTCACCATCGTCGAGGAGGCCGCCGTCCCGGCCGAGCGGCCCGCCCCCCGCTGGACCTCCGCCGAGGAGGACGAGGACACCCTGCCGCGCGCCGAGCGGGCGCTGCGCGACGTACGGCGGCGCATGGAGCGGCCGCGCTCCCTCGCGGTGCTCGGCCTCGGCTTCTCCTACGTCACCGGTGTGGCGATCCCCGTCCTCACCTACACCCAGGCGCTGCTGGCGCAGAGCCCGGTCGACGTGCGCTACTTCGACCTCGGCGCCTACACCCGGGCCGAGGACGTCATGGGCGACCTCGCGGACGTGGAGGTCGTGCTCGTCAACAGCCTGGCGCCGTTCTGGCGTTCACCGCTGGCGGGCGAGCTGGTGCGGGCACTGAAGGACGCGGGCAAGTCGGTGGCGCTGTACGCCCACGAGACCGAGTACGTCATGAACTTCGAGGGCGGCGAACACACTCTGCGGCATCAGGAGCTGCTCGCGCTGCTGCCCGGCCTGAAGGTGCTGTGCGTGTCCACCGCGCAGGCCGACATGTTCCGCGCGCTCGGGGTGATCGACCCGGTGGTGGTCTACAACACCGTCCCGCGCGACACCCACCGCGAGCGGGCCCGCCGTACGCCGGGTGAGCGGCCGCGCATCGTCATGGTCGGCTCGATGCAGGACCGCAAGGGCCTGGACCTGTTCTCCCGGGTCGCGGAACTGGCGTACGCCCAGGGTCTGCCGTGGCGGTTCACCTGGATCGGGCACAGGACCTGGCGGATCGGCACGTCCACGCTGCTGTCGGACCGGGTGGAGTGGCTGGGCGCGCTCTCCCGCGACCGGGTGCGCGAGGAACTCGCCGCCTCCGACGTGTTCTTCCTGTCCAGCGTGGACGACCCGATGCCGCTGTCGGTGGTGGAGGCGGTGCAGCAGCGGCTGCGCACGGTCACCTATCACCGGGTCGGCTCCCGTGAGGTGCTGGAGGGCGTGCCGGGCTACCGCTCGTTCGCCGAGTACACCCCGGAGGCCGCGCTCGGGGCGCTGCGCCGGGTGCTGGACGAGGAGATCTCGGAGAGCCAGTACCAGGACGTGGAGGAGCTGTTCGACATCCCGGCCTTCACCGCCCGGATGACGACGGCGCTGGGGCTTCCGGGCCCGGGCGACGAGGCGCACCGGGACGGGGAACCGGAGGAGGGCGAGGAGAGCCCGTTCGCCGCGCTGCTCGCCCGGCGCGGCAGCTTCCTCGCCGAGGACTTCACCCGCCACTTCCAGGCGGGCCGGCACGACGACGCGCTGCGCGTGGGCACCGAGATACTGCGCCGCAGACAGCCGGTGGACGTCCTGGTCGGCATGGCCGAGATACGGGCGCGGCGGGGCCAGCCGGCCGAGGCGTGCCGTCTGCTGGCGGCGGCGGCCATGGCGGGCGGCGACCGCGGCCGGGTGTGGGTGGAGGTCGCCCGCGTCGCGAACCTGCTCGGCGCCCGGGGCAGGGCCATACGGCAGCTCGCCCGCAAGGAGTCGGTGCGCATCCAGCTCGGCAACCGCTCGTCCCGGCTGCTGAAGTCGGAGTAGATCTTTCCGCTGTTGTGTGGAGGCGGCCGGGGGAGGCTCACCCCGGCCGCCTCCACGGCGTATACCGGGGCCGGGCCGGGCCCTCACTTCAGGCCGTACCGCGCCCCGATCCCCGTCACGATCAGCTCAAGACCCTCCTCGAACTGGGCGTCGTAGTCGTCGAAGAGCAGGCTGCCCGCCTCGGCGGCGAGGGGGAACTCGGCGAGTCTGCGGGCGCGTTCCTCGACGTCGTAGCCCTCGCGGCGCTCGTCGGGCAGGGGGCGGACGCCCTGTTCCTCGGTGACGAAGCCGATCGTGTACATGTTCGCGGTGCGGGCCGCGTTGACCGCCTGGGCCAGGGTGAAACCGGCGGCGGTGAAGACGCGCAGATGGGACTCCATGGCGCTCCCGTGCTCGGTGCCGGTGAAGCGGGAGCCGCTGAAGACCTTGGCGCCGTCGCGGTAGGCGAGGAGGGCGGCGCGCAGGCCGCGATTGGTGTGGAGGAGCCGTTCCCGCCAGGTGTCGGCGGGGTCGAGCGCGACACC
This sequence comes from Streptomyces sp. NPDC026659, assembly GCF_040638245.1. Classification (NCBI taxonomy): domain Bacteria; kingdom Bacillati; phylum Actinomycetota; class Actinomycetes; order Kitasatosporales; family Streptomycetaceae; genus Streptomyces; species Streptomyces sp. NPDC026659. Next base: position 535,830 of record NZ_JBEZXY010000002.1, read on the forward strand.
GGCCGCCATGCGCCGGTACATCTCGGTCGCCATCTCGTCGAGCAGGGCCTGCTTGTCCTTGAAGTGCCAGTAGAGCGCGGGGGCCTTGACGTCCAGTTCCCGGGCGATGGCGCGCAGGGTCAGACCGTCCAGGCCGGTCTCGTTCAGCAGCCTGAGTGCCGTGTCCGCGACCCGTCGGCGGTCGAGAGGGGCGCGTCGTTCCGTGCTCACGGGGAACAGCTTGACACCTTAACGCCGTTAAGGGCACCCTGGTGAGCGGCCGCACTTAACGACGTTAAGGAGATATGCCGTGAATGCCCTGGTGGATGTGCTGATCGTGGGGGCCGGGCCGACCGGGCTCACCCTCGGGGTCGACCTGGCCCGGCGCGGCGTGGACGCGCTGGTCGTGGAGCGGGCGGCGACGCTCTTCCCCGGCTCGCGCGGCAAGGGGCTCCAGCCGCGCACTATGGAGGTCTTCGACGACCTCGGCGTGCTCGACGCGATCCGCGCGAGCGGCGGCCCGTACCCGCCGCGCGTGATCTGGAAGGACGGCGAACAGGTCGGCGCGGCGCCCATGTTCGATCCCGTGGAGCCGGACGAGGGCGCGCCGTACACCGAGCCCTGGATGGTCCCCCAGTGGCGCACGCAGGAGATCCTCGCCGCGCGCCTGGCCGAGCTGGGCGGCACGGTCGCCTTCGGGCGCGAGCTGACGGACCTCGCGCAGGACGCGGAGGGCGTCACGGCGTACTTCGCGGACGGTACGGAGATCCGCGCGCGCCATCTGGTCGCGGCCGACGGCGGCCGCTCGGCGGTACGGCGCGCGGTGGGCATCGGCATGACCGGCGGGAGCGTGGACCCGAGCCCGTTCCTGGTGGCGGACGTACGGGTGCGCGGGCTCGGCCGGGAGCACTGGCACACCTTCCCCGGCGAGGGCGGCACCGGCATGATGCTCTGCCCGCTCGCCGGGACGGACGACTTCCAGCTGGCGGCGAGGCTCCCCGAGGACACCGTGCTCGACCTGACCCTGGACGGCATCCGCAAGCTGGTCGGCGCGTACACCCACCTCGCCCCCGAGGACGTCACCGAGCTGCGCTGGGCCTCCGAGTTCCGGCCGAGGGCCGCCCTCGCGGACCGCTTCCGCGCGGGCCGGGTCCTCCTCGCCGGAGACGCGGCGCACGTGCACTCCCCGGCGGGCGGGCAGGGGCTGAACACCAGCGTCCAGGACGCCTACAACCTGGGCTGGAAGCTGGGCGCGGTGCTCCGCGACGGCGCCCCCGAGGCGCTGCTCGACACCTACGGGACCGAGCGCCGCGCCAACGCCGCCGCCATGCTCGACCTCTCCACCGGCGTCCACCGGGGCGAGGTCCGGCGCGGCAGGGCCACGGTCCAACTCGGCCTCGGCTACCCGGACTCCGCCCTCACCGAGGACACCCGCCGGAACCCCTCCGGCATCCGCGCGGGCGACCGCGCACCCGACGGCCGCGTGGACGGCGTACGCCTCTTCGACGCCTTCCGGGGCCCGCACTGGACCCTGCTCGGCGCCCCCGCCCCGCACGACGGCATCCGCTCACTCCCGGCGGCCCCCGCCTCCTACGGCCCCGGCGTCTTCCTCGTCCGGCCCGACGGATACGTGGGCTGGGCGGGCGACTCGGCCGAGGGGATCGGGGACTACCTGGCCCGCGTCGGGCGGGCCGGGTCCTAGGAGGTGCTGCGCCTAGGCTTCGGCCATGCTGCTGATCAACGGCGGAGGAGCCGTAGCCGACGGTCCCGTCCTGCGCACGGGGGGGGCGTGCCACTGGTTCCGGAGGGATTCCGCTGGCCGAACTGCCGTGAATGTGAGGGGCCCTTGCAGTTCCTCGCCCATCTGCCCCTCGACACGGGGGTGGTCGCGGTCTTCTTCTGCCAGAACGGCCCGGGCATGTGTGACGACTGGGACGCCACCGGCGGTGCCAACCGCGCCTTTCACAGGTCCCCTGTCGGCGGCCACCGTCCCGGCCGAGAGCGAGGCGCTCCTCGGCGCGGTGACCGCCCTGCGCCCCCACCCGGCCGGCACCCCGGCCGCGGAGCCCGTTCTGGGCCGGCTGGGTGACGAAACCCCCGACTGCCCCTCTTGCGCGACTCGTATGACCTTCACGGCCGAACTGGAAGAGGGAGCCGACTTCGCCACCTCCGTCAACTTCGGCGGATGCGGCCGCGGTTACGTCTTCCACTGCCACCCCTGCGGCGAAGCCGCCTTCCTCTGGCAGCGATGAGGAGCGGAATTTCTTCGCCGTTTCAGCCCCTAAGGAGCTTCCTGGCGCTCCCCGATGCGGTCCAGGATCGCACCCATAGCGGCTAGTTCGTTTACGCACCCGGTGACGGCCCAGCCTTCAGCGCTCACCGCGTACGATCCATCATCAAGTTTCATCAACTGGTATGTGATGCCGTTTACTTCAAGCTCCCACACAGCCCCTGCGGGGGCTGCCTGATGTCTACTCAATGTCCTCACGCTCTCCCCAGGCGCCCCGGTCCCCAACGGGCCCTTCCATAAGGGACAGCGTAACGGGGCTCCTCCGACAAGAGAGAGGCCCCGGCCGGCGTCGGGGCCTCTGTAGTCAGTACGGGGTATTGGCAGGGCCGATCACCCCCGAGGGCAGTCGATGTGCCGATAGACCACGACCGGCGGGCCGGACTGCCTCTCGATACTTCCGCGCCGCACCTGCTCAAGCGGCTCGATCTTGTGCAGGCAAGCCGGACACATCTCGCCCTTAGGGGCGTAGGTGATGTATTCCCACTGCCGTGCGTCGGTCGTGTCTGCCGGTGCCGTCGGACCCATTCCGTGACCTCTTCCCGAGATTTCCCATCGTCTCGGTAATGTTGCCGGATACAGGACGGCGGCAACCGTCTCATTCGCGTTGTCGGGTAAAGATCACGAACGGAACCCGACGGCCCAGTCGCTCAATTGTTCTCGGCACTCGTCCCCGAAGAGCGCGTACGACTCGTACCGCTCAAAATCGTCTCGGTACGCGGTCACATCCCTATGATCGCGGAGAATAAGTGCCCCCGTGTGCGTCTCCACCTGGACCAGGCGACGGTCGTAAATGGTGAAGACGCTCAGCGGTGTCTCCGTGACAGGCCCAGCCATTCCGAGGGGGATCACGCCTAGTCGTACGGTTGGAATGCGTGAGACGGAAACGAGCCGGTCGAGCTGCATAGACATCGCGATAGGTGAGGCCAGCGGCCACCGTACGGCCTGCTCCGTCAGTAGGAAGGTGAAGGATTTTGACGGGTCCGTGAGGACCTGCTGACGCTCTAGTTTTTTGGCCACGGTCTTGGACATGTTGCCGGGGTTTCGGGTGAGACTCGCCCGCACATAATCCGGGGTTGCCAGTAGGCCCGTGATCATGGTCGGCAGGAAGAAGCGAAACTCCGCCGTCGCGGATTCCAGACGGGCCAGCTCATTTTGCTTCTTGTCAATGCCACGGCGGCGGGAGGCCCACAGGCCTTGCCATTCCGTGTTCGCCGTCCGGGCCAGGGCTAGAATTTTTGTCGCGGCGGGACTTTCAGTCCCTAGAGCCTCAAGGATCAGTTCAACGTCAACAATGGCGGGAGTGAGTCTCCCGCCCTCAATGTTGCTGATTTTGGTTTGTGACATGTTGCAGCGCTGAGCGAGCCGGGTTTGAGTGATCCCGGCCCGCCTCCGCTCACTGCGCAGTTCCTCCGCCAGGTCTGATCTCGACTGGCCTAGCTCCTCTGGATCAAACGTCAAGGCCCTTCACGTACTCCTCAAAGGGCACCGACTCAGCCAAGGCGATGCGCTGATATTCGAGAAACGGGGTTACGTCCCCCTCGAAGACTTCCCGGTTGATCTGCGTTCCGTCTGCCGCGTAGTTCATGAGCACGACTTCCGACCGGTCAAAAAGCCAGAAGTCTTGTACCCCGTAAAGGGGGTTGGGCCGGTCGGTCACGTCCAGGATTCGGACATCGTCACCGGCCGCAGCATGAACCGCGTAGTACATGAACTCAAACCGGAGGTAGTCCGTGAGGGGCCTCGATACGACGTGAACTCGCCCCTTGGACTTCCCTTCGGCCCGTATTCGCCGAAGGCCGTCCGTGTAGCCGGACGAGTAGTGCGCGGGATCAATCCGGTGCCCCGCAAGGAAGTCCCGGATATCCCCGTCCTCGCTCGGAACCCTGTACCAGGGGAGCGTTTCAAGGCGCCAGGCTTCCCGCCGGAAGCCCTGCATTCGTGCCGTCCACGCCTCACCATCCAAGAGCACGTACAGCCTCCTTGAGGACCGCTTCGGGGATTTCCACCAGGCCCTCACCGTGGGGCGGCAGGAAGGCGTCGGATACGTCGCCCTGGACGACGATGGAGCCGCTTGCGGTCCGGTAGACGTTGGGGCAGTCGTCGTTGTTGCAGGTGCCGTTTCCGTTGCCGGTAAGGCGGGTCAGTTCCTCGCGGGCCATGCTGAAACCCCCTTGTGTGTGGCCCCTGCTGGGGCCGTTGCACACGACGGTACGGCGGGGGGACATGGGGGTCTATGCGGCAGCGCCAATATTCGCGTTGTCGGGTAAGGATCTTGCGCGGGGCGCATGCGGGCGAACAGAGCCGCAGCATCGTCAAGTTGAGACATGCCAGCCTCCTACACGCTTGCCAGAGACAGCTTGACGGCGAACCCCAGGAACAGCACCCCCGCCGCCGAAGTGGCCGTCGCCGACAGCCGCTTGCGGCGGCGGAAGGCGGACGCAAGGCGGGTGCCGCCGAAGATGAGCGCGGTGAGGTAGAGGCAGCTGAAGGCCTGGGCGAAGGCGCCGAGGATGACGAAGGACAGGGCCGGGTAGGCGTAACCGGGGTCGACGAACTGTACGAAGAAGGCCACGAAAAACAGGATCGCCTTCGGGTTGAACAGGCTGACCACCAGCGCCCGCCGGAACGGCCGTTCGTCCGCCGCGCTCTCCTCGCCCGCCTCCGCCACGGCCGCCTCGCGCCGGGTGCGCCACAGTTGCCAGGCGGACCGCATCATCCCGATCGCCAGCCAGGTCAGATACCCGGCGCCGGCGTACTTCACGATCCCGAACAGCAGCGCGTTCGCCTGGAGCAGCGACGCGACCCCGGCCGCCGAGAGCGTCATCAGCACGGTGTCGCCGCACCACACACCGGCGGCGGCCGTATAGCCCGCGCGCACACCCTTGCGGGCGGCTACGGACAGGACGTAGAGGGAGTTGGGACCGGGCAGCAGCACGATCAGGACGAGCCCTGCCAGATAGGTGGGGAGATCAATGACGCCGAACATGCGGGGAGTGTCGCACGACGACGACTCACCGACCGTGCCTGTGACTCCACCCACGCGAAAAGCGCGGGCTTCCTGCGCCGGTGGCTAAGCCGCCGCGCAGAGGGCCAGCCCGGCCCTGTTGAGGACGTTCGTCGCACCGACATGGTCCGCATTCGCGGTGAAGCCACATGCCGTGCACTGGAACTTCGCTTGGCTGACACGGTTCTCCTTCGCGACGTGCCAGCACTCGGGACACGTGCGGGAGGTGTTGCGCGCATCCACCGGGACCACCAGACGACCGGCACTCTCAGCCTTGTTCGTCAGGATTCCGAGGAACTGCGCCCAACCCGCGTCGAGAATACTTCGGTTGAGCCTGGCCTTCGCGGTAGCACCGTTGGGCAGGAAGCTGCCGGACTGGTCGGGGTCGGGTTTGGGGGCGGGGCTCTTGGTCATGCCCGCCGTGTTCAGCTGCTCGTGCGCGATCACGTCGTGGCCGGTGACGAGCGCGCGGGCGGTCTTGTGGTGGAAGTCGGCACGCTGCCGCCGGATCTTGCCGTGCAGCTTGGCGACCTTCCGGGCGGCGGCCCGATGTGCCTTGGTGCGCCGCCGGGTCCGCTTGGGGAATGTCGCGAGGTGCCGCTGCGCTTCGGCCAGTTCCTCCGCCATCGCTTCAAGGAAGCGCGGGTTGGCGACGTGTCCGCCGTCCGAGGTGGTCAGGAAGCGGGCGATGCCCATGTCGATGCCGATGACCTCACCGGTAGGGGGCAGCTCCTCGGCGGGCACGTTGTCGCAGGCGAGGACGACGTACCAGCGGATTCCCTCCCGCTTGACCGAGATCGTCTTGACATGACCTTGCACGGGCCGGTGCTGGTGCACGCGGACATGCCCGACGCCTTGCAAGCGGACACGGGTCTGACGGCCGTGGGAGGTGGAGTCCCAGCGGCAGCCGTCACCGTCCTTCGGGAAGGTGACGGTGTCGAAATGCCCGACGCCCTTGAAACGCGGATAGCCGGGGGTCTGTCCGGCCTTGACCCGGCGGAAGAACGCCTGGAATGCCTTGTCCAGGCGCCGCAAGGTGGCCTGCTGGGAGGAAAACGACCAGCGGCCCTGACATTCCGGGTCGAACGTACGGATCTCCTTGAGCTGCGCGGACTGGTCGCCGTACTTGACTGTGGTCTTCGAGCCGTGCCGGTAGGCGTCCCGACGTTCCTGCAACGCTCCGTTGTACAGCGAGCAGTGGTCCCGCAGCATCTCGCCCAGCGCGACGGCCTGACGGGCCGTGGGTCGCAGAAGGAACTTGTACGCGCGGATCACGAGCCGTCGCCCTTCGTCCGGGGGCGTTCCCACTGGGTGTCGATGTACCGGCGCACGGTGTCCGCCGAGACGGCGCCGACCGATGCCGCGAAGTACGACGACGACCACAGGGTGGGCATCCGCGACTTCAGGTGCGGGAACTCCTCCCGCAGCACGCGGGAGGTGAACCCCTTGAACTGGTTCGCCACATACGAGGCCGACGACTTCGGATCATGCTTTACGAGCAGGTGGACGTGGTCGAGCATGACTTCGAGTGCCACGATCTCCCACCCCCGTTCGGCGGCCTTCTGCCGGATCAGTTCGTCCAGCCGTCCCGCGACCCGGCCGCAGAGGACCGGACGGCGGTACTTCGGGCACCACACCACGTGGAGTCCGAGATCGCACACGCCGCCAGAGAACCGACGGACTTTCCTGGTCACGGCCACGAAATCAATATACACACGCTACAGGTCTAATGTGGCATATCGGCGGGATCGGCGAACAGGGCAGATCCGTGCACACAGTTGAGGCCAGAGCAGGGCTCATAAGCCATTCCCCACCCCGCTGAAGCGGGACCTCCCCTGGCTAGGTGCTGATGGCCCGTCTCAGCAGGCCAGGGCGGCACACCGCACCTCGGCGCTCAGAAGCCGTACGCCGGCCGATACGTCCCCCACACCCCCCGCAGCACCTCGCACACCTCCCCCACCGTCGCCCGCTCCCGCAGCGCCGACTTCATCGGCGGGAGGACGTTGTCCGTGCCCCGCGCCGCCTCCCGCAGCGCGCTCAGCGCCGACTCCACCGCCGCCGTGTCGCGCGACGCCCGCAGCCGCGCCAGCCGTTCCCGCTGCTGGGTCTCGATGTCCGGGTCCAGGCGGAGCGGGACGTACGGTTCCTCCTCGTCCAGGCGGAAGCGGTTGACGCCGACGACCACGCGCTCGCCCTCCTCCGTCTCGCGGGCGATCCGGTAGGCGTTGCGCTCGATCTCGCCCTTCTGGAAGCCCTGTTCGACGGCGGCGACCGCGCCGCCCAACTCCGCGACCCGGCCCATCAGTTCCAGCGCGGCCGCCTCCAGGTCGTCGGTCAGCGACTCGACGGCGTAGGAGCCCGCGAAGGGATCGACCGTCGCGGGGACGTCCGTCTCGTACGCCAGGACCTGCTGGGTGCGCAGGGCGAGGCGGGCGCTCTTGTCGGTGGGCAGGGCGATGGCCTCGTCGAAGGCGTTGGTGTGCAGCGACTGGGTGCCGCCGAGGACCGCCGCGAGCGCCTGGACGGCGACCCGGACGAGGTTCACCTCCGGCTGCTGTGCGGTGAGTTGGACCCCGGCGGTCTGGGTGTGGAAGCGCAGCATCCACGACTTCGGATCGCGCGCGCCGAACTCCTCGCGCATCACCCGGGCCCAAATGCGGCGCGCGGCGCGGAACTTGGCGACCTCCTCCAGGAGCGTGGAGCGCGCCACGAAGAAAAAGGAGAGGCGGGGCGCGAACGCGTCCACGTCCATGCCCGCCGCGAGCGCGGTGCGGACGTACGCGATGCCGTCCGCGAGCGTGAACGCGACCTCCTGTGCGGGCGAGGCACCCGCCTCCGCCATGTGGTAGCCGGAGATGGAGATGGTGTTCCAGCGCGGGAGTTCGGCCGCGCAGTACGCGAACAGGTCGGCGGTCAGGCGGAGCGAGGGACGGGGCGGGAAGATGTAGGTGCCGCGCGCGATGTACTCCTTCAGCACGTCGTTCTGGACGGTGCCGGTGAGCCGGTCGCCGGGTATGTCCCGCTCCTCGGCAACCAGTTGGTAGAGGAGGAGCAGCGCGGCCGCCGGGGAGTTGATCGTCATGGAGGTGGAGACGCGGTCCAGCGGAATGCCGTCGAACAGCTCCCGCATGTCCTCGATCGAGTCCACCGCCACGCCGACCTGGCCGACCTCGCCGTGCGCGAGGGGCGCGTCGGAGTCGTAACCCATCTGGGTCGGCAGGTCGAAGGCGACGGACAGGCCGGTGGTGCCGTGGGCGATCAGCTCGCGGTAACGGGCGTTGGACTCGGCGGCGGTGCCGAAACCGGCGTACTGGCGCATCGTCCAGGGGCGGCCGGTGTACATGGTGGGGTAGACCCCCCGGGTGTACGGGTAGGCGCCGGGCTCGCCCAGCCGCTCGGCCGGGTCCCAGTCCGCGAGGTCGCCGGGGCCGTACACCGGCTCGACGGGCCGTCCCGATTCCGTGTGCCGCGCCATGGCCGCCTCCGGGGTGTGCGTGCCTCCCCCGTTCCACCCTGCCGTGTAGTTCAACGCGGGGCACGCGGGGAAGCATCCGGGGCATGAGGATTCGGGGCAGGTCCGGTGCGGGGGCTCCGCGCGTGAGGGTTCCGCGCAGCAGGATTCCGCGCGGCAGGATTCCGCGCGGCAGGATTCCGCGCGGCAGGATTCCGCGCGGCAGGGTTCCGGGGAGAACCGCCGTCGTACTCGCCTCGGCCGCCGCCCTCGCCGTGCTCTGCGGCTGCACGGTGACGCCTCCGGACGGCGCCGACGGCAAGCACCGCTCGCCGCTGCACATCGAGGTGCCGTCGGGCACCCCGGCGGCCACGCCTCGCACCCGGACGCCCCGTGCCCCCGCGCCCGCCACCCCCGCCCGCGTGCTGTGGTCGCGCGGCGACGGCGGCTCCGGGGTGCGCGAGCTGCAGGCGCGGCTGCGGCAGCTCGACTGGCTCTTCGACGGGCCGACCGGGAGCTACGACGATCTGACCGAGAAGGCCGTCAGCGGTTTCCAGGGCAAGCGCGGGCTGCCAAGGACGGGCCGTACGGACACGGTCACCTGGCAGCGGCTGGTCGCGATGACGCACCGGCCGGGCAGGTGGGAGCTGTATCTGATGGGTGGTCAGCCCGCCGCCGCGCCCGACCCGCGCTGTCTGACCGGCCGCGTGCTGTGCATCGACAAGACCAGCCGCACCCTGCGCTGGATGGCCGACGGGCGGACCCTCTCCACGATGTCCGTCCGCTTCGGCTCGCAGTACTCCCCCACCCGCGAGGGTGTGTTCCGCGTCTACTGGAAGTCCCGGCACCATGTGTCGACGCTCTACGACTCACCCATGCCGTACGCCCTGTTCTTCAGCGGCGGACAGGCCGTGCACTACTCGTACGACTTCGCGGCGCGAGGTTACGCGGGCGGCTCGCACGGCTGTGTCAACGTGCGGGACGAGCAGGCGATCGCCTCGCTGTTCGCGCAGGTGAGGGTGGGCGACAAGGTTGTCGTCTCCTGGTGAAGCGGGGCGCGGGCGGGACCGGGGGAACGTGTCCCGCCCGCGCCGGGTGCACGAGCCGTGGGTACGGGGGGAACCCCGGCTCAGTGCGACGGCCGATGACCAGTCGGCTCACTCTGTACTGCGTCACCGGCTCCAGAAACGTCACACCTGTGGCGAAGAATTTTCCGCGCCGGACAAAACCGCAGGTCAGAGGGTATTGAAGGCCGGGCTCGGGGTGTCCGTCGGGAGGTCCGTGCCGCCGGAGGCGGCGGGCAGGACGTAGGTGGAGGGGACGGGGGAGGCCATGCCGTCGTGATGACGGTGGGCGATGCGGTCGCGCTGGCGGTAGTCACGGATGCGGCTGTCGTCGTCACCGGAGCCGGAGCCGGAGCCACCGTCGCCGTCACCGTCTCCATCACCATCGCCGGAACCGCCCGAGCCGTCGGACCGGTGGCCGTCGCCGAAGCGGCCGAAGGGGCCGTCGTTCTCCCCGCCGCCGGTCGAGGGCACGGCCGTGGGCCGGCCGTCCCGCCGGGCCGAGAGCACGGCCGCGCAGTACGTCCTCACCCGCGCCGAGCCGCCCGCGGCACGCTCCAGCGCACGCCTGCGGCCCGCCTCCGGCTCCCGCCCCGCGCGCAGATCGAGGCAGGCGGCCATCGCCACCCGCCACCGGGTACCGGGCCTGCGGGACTCGGCACCGGGGCCGGCCGTCCCGCCGGCGTCCCGGCCGGCACCGGCCGCCGCCTCGGGCGGGGCGCCACCGGGCGCGACGGACCCGCTCGCGCTGGGGGTGGGGGCGACGGGCCGGGACGGACCCGGCGGCGACGGAAGCCGGGAGCGCCCCGGCGTCGCGGCGGCCGACACGGACGCCCCGGGCTCGGGCCGCCCCTGCCGGAACGGTCCGGGCAGCACCCCGGTCCCGGCGGCCACGGCCACCCCGCCGAGCGTCCCGACGGCCACGGCGGCGGCCAACGCCATCCGCACGGGCCGCCGCCACCGCGCGCGCCGCTCGCCCACGGGGCAGCCCGGCCGGGCGCCGATGCGGACGACGCCCACCTCGACACCGTGGAACTCCCCTACGAGGGACGCTTGTTGGGGCGCGGCGGCGTCACGGACGACATCACCCACGGCCTCGGGTACGACATCACCGGAAACGTCCGCATCGCGCACGGCGGCCGCACGCCCCGCCTTCGCCGCCCGGAACGCGGCCAACGCCGCTTCCTCGCCCGGGAGTTCACCCTTCGCCGGAACCGCGGAGGCGGCGAGGGCCGCCAGGAGGGACGTCACCCGGGCCGCCTCGCCGGGGACCCGGTCGGCGGAAAATCGCGGCGGCTCGCCGTTCAGCAGACGTTCCGACGTCTCGAGGTCCAGCCACTCGTCGTGCTCGTCGGCCATCACATGTCCCTCTGCGTCCGGGCGCGCGCAGGCGTCACACCCGCGGGCCCGACCGCACGGCCGCGGGGTCCTCGCTGGGGCGGGAGCGCGTCGAGTCCGCCCGCCGACTCCTGGTCGGGGCCGAGGAGTTCGGCCAGGCGCTTCAGGCCCCGGTGCGCGGCGGTGCGTACCGCTCCCGCGCGCTTGCCGAGCGTCTCGGCGGCGGACTTGGCGTCCAGTCCGACCACCACGCGCAGCACCACCGCCTCGGCCTGGTCCTGCGGAAGACGTGCGATGAGGGAGAGGGTGCCGTCGGTGGCGAGTGCCTCCATCGCCTCCCCGGCGGTGTCCGACTCGGCGGCGTGGCCGGTCAGTTCACTCTCGTCGCCGCCTATCAGCGGGCGGCGGCCGCGCATCCGTATGTGGTCCAGGGCGCGGTTGCGGGCTATCCGCGCGGCCCAGCCGCGAAAGCGGTCCGCGTCTCCGCTGAACCGGTCGAGGTCGCGGGCGATCTGGAGCCAGGCCTCGGACGTGACGTCCTCCGCGTCCGGCTCCCCCACCAGCGTGCGCACATAGCCGAGCAGCCGTGGATGCACCGCGCGGTACACCGTGCGGAAGGCTCCCTCGTCACCGCCCTGGGCCGCGCGCACCGCGGCGGTCAGCTCCGCGTCGTCCCCCTGCACCGCACTCCCTTACGCCTGTCTGGTGGTCGGCGCGAAAGGCACGTTACGGCCTGAAACAGTGCCCCGTCCATGTCTGTAGAAGATGCAACTGACTCGTGATCCATTCCGGTGTGACACAAGCCGCACTCCCGGCGCTGTAGGAAATGCGGGCCGCACCCAGACCCGCCACCCGCGACGGCCGGGGCCTCTCCTGTGGGGGGTGGCGGCCCCGGCCGTCGCCCCAACCCCCTTCCGGCCGGGCCTTCTCAGCGCCGACCGTCCCCTCGCGAACGATCGCCGGGGCGACTGTCGCGCTCCTCGGCGACGTCACCGGCGAGCACCTGCGCGAGGCGGTCGGCCCGCTGCTCGACGATCCTCGGCGCCGGGCCGCGATGGCTGCCGCGGCCAGGGCGCATGGTCGTCCGGATGCCGCGGAGCGGCTTGTGGACGTGATCCTGTCCGCAGCGCGGGACTGACGTCCGTGCGGGCGTGAACGGCCTGCCCGGACGCTCGCTCAGGCCGCCCCGGCTTCACACCTGCCGCCCGTTGTGAGGTGCTTCCCGGTGTCCTCGTACTCTTCTCCGATCAAGCACGGAGAAGGAGACGACGGAACCGATGGTGGGCGCCTTTGTGGGGTTCGTGGTGATGCCCTTGGTCGTCGCCGGGCTGGCCCGGTGGGCCGCGGCGCGGAGGCGGCACGCGCTGGCCGTGGGGCGGGCCGTGCACTTCCGGTGTCGGCTCGACGGACGCAGGGGGCGGCTGTTGATCGACCCGAGGCTCGATGGGCCCGTCTTTCTCCACCGGTCCGGGAAGGCCGTCGTGCTGCCGCGCGGTGGCGAGGCGCTGGGTGCGACGGTCTCCACCGTCGGCCGGCCCCCTTTCGAGAAGGTCAGCCTGCGCTACCGGACACCCCAAGGGCGGGTCGTGCAGCTGCGGTTGGCCACGCACGACGCGCGGACTCTCGGCGCCTGGCTGGGTGAAGAGGCCGGGCCGGTCTCCACGCCCGTCCGGTGGCCACTGCTGCCGACCGCGCCGTCGTGGGCGGTGTTCGCCCTCGCGGCGGCCCTGTTCGTGGGCCTGGCCACCGCGGACTTCGCGGTGTTCGGGAAGCACACGGACGCCGAGGTCGTACGGGTGGACCGCGACGAGGACGACTGCACCATCGCCTGGGACGGCGGCGTGGAGCAGGCAGGCGTGGACTGCGACGCCAAGGACGTCCGCCCCGGCGACCGCGTACCGGTCGTCGCCCTCCCCTGGCCCTTCCTGGGCGAGGCCGTGGACACGGTGACCACCCCGCGTGTGGTCGCCGTGCTCGGAGGCGTCCCCGGACTGCTCGGCCTGGCCGGTGCGTTGGTGCTCAACCCGCTGCTCTGCGCCCGGCGCGTCCGACGGGCACGCCGGGACGGGCCCGAGGTCCTCCCGCAGGCGGTCGCGGACGGCGAGGCGGAGGAGCAGGACGAGGAAAAGTGGCCCGCCCTCGGCGACGACCTGCGCTACGCGGGCCTCGCCGCCGCGGCCCGGCACGCCGACCGCCATCGGCCGGGCTTCCGGGTGACCCCGCCGCGCCGCGGCCCCGGCCGCACGTCCGTGTCGCCATGGAGGTGGGTGCCCGAGACCGTCCTCGGCACCGGCGCCTGGTTCCCCCTGGTGGCCTCCTGCGGCGCCGTCTTCGACGACCACTTCGGTCTGGGGCGCTGGCGCTTCCTCGTGTTCGGCACGATCGGCATCCTGTCCCTCGCCCGGATCGGCTGGGTCGTGACCGACCGCTCCACGCTCTGCGGTCCGGTGCTGCGGGCCGCGCGTCCGGATGCCGGGAAGGACGCCTGGCAGCCCATGCGCTACGTCCGCCTGTGCCCGGAGCCCGGCGAGATGGTGCTGGTCCTGTTCCGGCCGGAGGGCGGGGACGTGACGGCGCCCCAGTTCCTCCAGCCGATATCCCGGTCCCGGGGCACCGGGCGCCGTACCATCGGCGGCCCCGCCCCGGTCGGCGAGGCCCTGGTGCGCGACACCGGTGCGGGACCGCTGATCTGCGAGATAGACGGCGTCCGCTACCTCCCCAGCCGCCGCGCCACCGAAGCCGCGGCCGACCCCGCACTCACCCGCGCCGAACTGCGCCACCTCGCCGAGAGCCACCTCCGGCCGGTCGGACGGACCTAGGGTCTGTCTTCCGGATCCTGCCGAGGTCGCGGCGTCCGGTGCGTGGGCGGCCCGGCAGCTCCCGTTCTCTCCCGCGCTCCAGGCTCGTGTGCCGGGCGGCCGCCGCCTGGGTGAAGGGTTGTCCCATACCGATGCGGACGTGGCAGTGATGTCGTGCCCGGAGGTGTCCCGGGCGAAGTCCCTCCCTTCGAAACGGAGTGCCCGTGACCCGCCTCGGCCGTGCCGTCACCCTGTCCACGTCGGCGTTGGCGTTCATCGCTCTCGCCGTTCCCCCGCAGTCCACCGCCGCTTCGGCGCCGGCTCCGGAAGCGACGTACGTGGTGGTGCTGAAGGATTCGGTGGCTGACCCTCGCGCGACCTCGCGGGCCCAGGTCAAGGCCCACGGCGGCACTCGGCGCGACGTCTACACCCACGCGCTGAAGGGATACTCGGCCGTACTGACGGAGGCCGAGGCGGCTAGCCTGGCGCGGGACCCGGCGGTGCGTTTCGTGACCAGGGAGCGCACCTACAGCCTGCCTCCCCGGTCGCACCACGGACCCGTCGGCTGCAAGGAGGCGACCGGTACGGCGCAGTGCCTGCCGGACTGGGCGCGCCGGGTGAACGCCGAGAAGTCGTCGGCACGTTCGGGCGACGGGCGGGGCTCGGTCCATGTGAACGTCGCCGTGTTCGACACGGGCATCAGCGACGGCCAGCCCGACCTCGATCTGCGCGGCGGCGTCGACTGCCTCTCGGGCTCTCCCGTCGTACCGGGCACCAGCTTCGACGATCCGGACGGGCACGGCACGGAGGTCGCGGGCGTGATCGGGGCCAAGGACAACGACATCGACGTCGTGGGCATCGCCCCCGGCACACCGGTGTGGGCGGTCAAGGTGGCCGACGACCACGAGCACATCACCGGCTCCGCGCTGCTGTGCGGACTCGACTGGGTCACCGCGACCCGTACCGACGGCGACCCCGCCAACGACGTCACCATCGCCAACCTGAGCCTCTCCGGGCCCGGAACCGACGACGGCGCCTGCGGAACGGCCAACGCGGACGCCGTGCACGTCGCCGTGTGCGGTGCGGTGCGGGCCGGAGTCACCCTGGTGGCCGCCGCCGGCAATGAGCACCTCGATCTGGGACAGCGTGTGCCCGCCGCGTACGACGAGGTGCTCACCGCCACCGCCATGGCGGACTTCGACGGACGGCCGGGAGGCAAGGGCGTCGCGCAGTGCTACGGCTTCGATCACGCCTTCTTCGGGGAGCACGACGACGAGGCCGCACTGGAGTTCAGCGACTTCGCGAGAGCGGCGGAGGACCGCCGCCACACCGTGGCCGCCCCGGGGGTCTGCATGGAGACCACGGAGCCCCCCGGCTCGCCCTACACCTGGGTCGACGGCACGAGCTACGCGTCGCCCGTGGTCGCCGGTGTGACGGCGCTGTGCGTCTCCGTGGGCCGCTGCGGCACCCACAGCCCGGCCCGGAATCTGCGGACGATCGTGGACGACGCGAGGAAGTACAACGAGAAGCGGCCCCGCTACGGCTTCTTCGGCGACCCCCGGCGCCCCATCCCCGGCCGCTACTACGGACACCTCGTCGCCGCCGACCGCTACTGACGACGCCTTCGTGTACCCGCCGGGCGGCACCTTCGGATGTCTCCACCCACCGGCTGTCCGATGCGACGCCGGGGTGACGTTTCACCGAGGACGGCATCCGACCGGGTGAGGGGTCGTGGCAGGTGTGGCACGCGTGGCACGGATGAGGTTCATGAACCGTCTCAGACGTACCGTCATCCTGACCACGTCGGCCGTGGCGCTGTTGGTCCCCGTGATCGCCCCCGCCGCCACAGCGGCGCCACCCGCCCGCTCCGCCGCCCCGGCGGAGTACGTCGTGGTGCTCAAGGAGTCGGTGACCGATCCGGCGGCGGTCTCGGCCGCCCAGATCAAGACCCATGGCGGCGTCCGCAGGGGCGTGTACTCCCACGCGCTGAAGGGGTATGCCGCCACGCTGACGCCGGATCAGGCGAGCAGGATCGGCAACGACCCGGCGGTGCGGTTCGTGAGCCGGTCGCACGGCTTTCAGCGGCCCGATCCGCACCCGCACCCGCAGACCGAGCCGGTGCGTTGCGGCACGCCCGAGAGCGCCACCGGTCAGTGCCTGCCGAACTGGGCGCACCGCGTCGAAGCCGACCGGTCCTCGGCGCGTTCCGGCGACGGCCACGGCTCGGTCGGCGTCCACATCGCGGTGATCGACGACGGCATCGCCGGCGGGCACCCCGACCTCAACGTGCGAGGCGGCGTGGACTGTTCGAGCGGCTCGCCCGTCGCCCCGGGCAACAGCCTCACTCCCGTGACCTATCACGGCACGGCGGTGGCCGGGGTGGCGGCCGCCCGGGACAACGACCGGAACACCGTGGGCGTCGCCCCCGGCGCCCCGCTGTGGGCGGTGAACGTCTTCGACGGCGCCACCGAGGACGCGACCGACGCCGCCGTGCTGTGCGCGTTCGACTGGGTCGCGTCGACCCGCACCGACAACGACCCCGGCAACGACATCGCGATCGCCAACACGAGCCTGGACGGCGGGGGAACGGACGACGGCAACTGCGGAACGGTCGACCACGACGCCATCCACATGGCCGTCTGCGCGGCGGCGCGGGCGGGAGTCACCGTGGTGGCCAACGCGGGCAACGACCACGTCGACTTCCGCAACTCGATCCCCGCGGCCTACGACGAGGTGCTCGCCGCCACCGCCATCGCGGACTTCGACGGACGTCCGGGCGGCCGGGCCGAACCCGTCTGCTACGGCACCGATCTCGGCGTTTTCGGTGACGCGGACGACGAGGCGGTGCTGGGCTTCAGCAACTTCGCCGTATCGGCGGCGGACCGCCGTCACACGGTGGCCGCGCCCGGAGACTGCATGGAGACGACCTACCTGGACCCTGCCTTCTTCGCCCTCGTCACCGGTACGAGCTTCTCGGCGCCCGTGGTCACCGGCGTGACCGCGCTGTGCGTCTCCGCGGGCCGCTGCGGCACCCACAGCCCGGCCCGGAACGTGCGGACGATCGTGAACGACGCGAAGAAGTACAACGAGAAGCAGCGCCGCTACGGCTTCTTCGGCGACCCCCTGCGCCCCATCCCGGGCCGCTCCTACGGACACCTGGTCTCGGCCCGCCGTTACTAGGGGGTGTCTTTCGGATCAGCCCGAGTCGCGGGGGCCGGTACACACCCCGCCCCGTCTCACCGCCCCCCGATCGCCTCCCGGCACAGCACCCCCAGCGACCCGTCCCCCTCGTAGGCCCGGCGCGCCTCGTCCATCGGGGTCCAGAGGCGGCCGTCGGGGGTGCGCAGGCAGGGGTCGGGGTCGGTGTCGGTGAGCCGCCACTCGGCGCCGGTGTGGCGGACGACGACCTCACCGGCGTAGGCGCCGAAGCCGCGCAGGACGCGGCGGACGGCCTCGTACGGAGGGCCGTCGCGGCGTATCTCGTCGATCACGCGGTCGACGCGCCACAGGCTGCGCGCGGTGTAGTCGAGCCGCAGCCGGGCGCCCTCGCGCAGGGCGGCGACGGTGTCCGCGGCCCAGCGCGCGGGACGGCTGTCCGCGGGCACGGGCAGGACGGGCGGGTACGCGGGGGGCGGGTACAGGGCTGTCACACAGGGGACAGCGGTCCCGGGGCCCCGGCCGTAACAGGAATCCGGGCCGTTCCGGGAACCGGCGCAGGACCGCCCCACCGCCACCCCGGAACGATCACAGTTCCCGCCCACGCGAGGGGGTTTGAGCGGTGGGGCGCCCCTGAAGAACCGATACGCCCGGTCCGCTCAGCCCTGGCTGCGCTCCCGGCGTGACACCACCGCTCGCAGCAGCCGACGCCCCTCGACCGACACGTCCAGGGCCCGGCGCAGCCCCTGTGTGCCGTGTTCGGCGAGGAGTTCCAGGACGAGGATCTGGCGTCGCAGGTCGGCGGCCACCAGCGGGGACGCGCTCTCCGGGCCGCCGGCGCGCTCGGCCTCCACGTCGTCGGCCGGGGTGGTGTCGTCGACAGCGGGGTCGAGGAGGCGGTGGATGCGCAGGGAGGCCATGGAGCAGGTGTCGGCCCAGGCCCGTACGGCCTCCAGGGTGCGCTCGGCCGGGGCCTCCTCCAGCATCCGCCGGACCAGCAGGGCCGCCTCGTCCTCGCCGGGGTCCACCGCGGTGAGCGCGGCCCGCGCCTTCTCCAGGCTCTCGGACCAGTCGGAGCCGTCGGCGAGGTGCGCCCAGAGCGGGCGCAGCAGTTCGTCGTCCTCGTACACCAGGGGGACACACCGATCCGAACAAGCCAGTCCGCTGGCGGCCAGCCCGCGCGCGTCGGCCTGTGCGATCAGTTCCACCAGGCTCATGGAATCTCCCCTCGCCTGGGCACCGTCTTTACGGAGCCCGCATTTCCCCTTACTGCGTGCGACGGCCCCGGAGTGTCACAGTCGCCGGTTTTCAGCCAAGAACGGGGGCGAACGGAGGAAGGCCGAGCGCCTTCCCGTTCTGCATCCGGGTCAGCCGGAGCACGACCAGGGCGGCGAGCACGGCGGCCGCCATGTCGGTCAGGTCGGAGAAGAGCATGACGCGCGCCGTCCACACGGCACCCTCGGTCGCATCGCGCACGGCCGCCTCGTTCGCGAACACCGACACGAGCCACAGGGCCCACCAGCCGTTGATCAGCCCGTGCCCGGCGGGACGGCCCTGGGGCGCGCTCGCGTTCCAGACGTCGAGCACGATCCGGCGCGGGAACCACAGGTTGACGACCGGACAGAACCACGCCCCGATCGCCCAGCCCCGCCGCAGGCTCTGCGAGGCCTGGTCGAACACCTCGGCGTTGATCCGCACCCGGTACAGCCAGCACAGATAGACGACCATCGCCCCGAGCAGGGTGAGCACCTGGGCGCCCCCGGTGAGCCCGGTGGCGAGGTCGGCCAGGTCGGAGGTACGGCCCCGGACCGCGCCGTCCAGCTGCAGCGCGTCGGCCCAGACGGCGAACAGGTCGGCCACGGCGACGAGCCCGAGCAGCGTGACGGTGGCCCGCCCGAGCCCGACCGGCGAGCGCAGCGCGAGACCGGGCGCCGGAGCGAAGGGCGAGGCGAACGGCCCGGCGGACGGCGCGGCGAACGGCGTCGCGGACGACGCGTCGTAAGGCGGACCCGGCAGCGGAGCCACCGGCGGCCCCGCCGGCGCGAACGGCGGATGCGCCCCCGCCGCAAGACACTCGGGGCACAGCGTGTTCCCGGCGGACGCGGGCCGACGGCCGCAATGAGTGCAGGTCATGACGATTTCCCCCCGATGCATGCCGACGGCGCGTCACCACCCCTCCCCAGGGCCGGCGTACGCCAGGAAGCCGCCGACGAGCGGACCCGCCGACGGCTTTACCTGGAACCTACGTTCCCCGCGAACCTCAGTCCAGCCGATTCGCCAACTGCCGGAACTGGGCCCAGGACAACGGGGGTTGACCCGGATACCAGAGCTTCTGCACGGTCGCCCGCAGCGGCATCCGGATACCGGAGGCGACCTGCGCCTCGGTCTGCGCGTTGGGGAAGTCGCACCACACCGCGAACGAGCCGCCGAGGATCTGCCCGTCGTACCGCGCCGGGACGGCCTCGGTACCGCGCACCACGCGCGGGGTCCACTGCTCGTAGATCCGCTGTCCGGTCGGGTAGACGAAGGTCTGGGGCTCGCCGAGGACGTAGTAGAGGTACTCGTCGTTGTAGTTGAGGACCTTGCGGCCCGCGCTCAGATACGTCACCGGCTGCCGGGCGCCTATCTCCTTGCCGGTCCAGTAGGCGACCTGGAGGTCCTTGGCGGGCTGGACGGAGGTGTCGCGCAGGAAGCCGTCGTTCCAGGCCCGCATGGTGCGGTCGTGGGCGCGGACGGTGGCGGCGCGGTCGTTGAGCCAGCCGGTGGCCAGGTCGGCGACGGAGCCGTCGGAGCCGTACTTCTCGCGGGCGGCGGCGGCCAGCTGCGGGTAGGAGGCCTCGGGGTCGGAGACGGTCAGCGCCTGGTACTCGTCGCCGCCGAGGTGCCACTGCTTCTGGGTGAACAGCCCGGAGTACTCGTTCAGCAGATCGTCGACGATCCGGGCGGAGGCGGGCTTGGAGATGTCGATCGCGCCCCGCGTCGGGGTGCCGCTCACGTTGCGCAGCTGGAGATCGGGGTGGGCGGCGAGGACGGCGCCGAGATGGCCGGGCGAGTCGATCTCGGGGACGACCGTGATGTGCCGGGCGGCGGCGAGGTCGATGATCTTCTTGACCTGCGCCTTGGTCAGATGGACCTTGGAGACGATCTCGGGGTGGGTGGTGGACTGGATCCGGAACGCCTGGTCGTCGGAGAAGTGCAGCCCCAGCTCGTTGAACTTCAGGTCGCCCAGTTCGCGTACCCGGTCCTCGATCCAGGTCTCGGAGAACGGCTTGCGCGCGATGTCGAGCATGAAGCCGCGCACCGGCTTGGCGGGCTCGTCCCTGACGACGCCCTCGGGGGCGGTGCCGCCGCCGTGCACCTCCTGTTTGAGGGTGCGGGTCCCGTAGAAGACGCCCGCGTCGGCGGGGCCGCTGATCTCCACCCGGCCGTCGCGCACGGTCATGGTGTACGACTCCGGGTTGCCGCCCCTGGCACCGAGCGTGAGCCGTACGTCGCCCGCGCGCACGTCGTTCTTCTGCCCGGCGTACTTCAGGCCGAGCTCCCCGGCTATGAGCTTGCCCTCGTCGGCCAGCCCCGGGTCGGTGACCACCACCCGGTCGCCGCCCGAGGGCCGCCAGCCGGGGCCGTGCGCCGGAGTGTGGGCGCGGACCGCCGGTATGGTCTGCGGCGCCTTCGACAGCGGATAGTTCCGCGTGGGCGAGGGGCTCGGACTGTCGCCCACGCTCGCGACGTCCGAGCCACTGGGCGGACCGCCGCCCGAGGAGGCCCACACGCCGACACCCACGCCGGCCACGACCGTCCCGGCGACCGCCGCGACGACGATCGCCCGTTTCCGCTTCACCTGCCGCGCCGCTCTACGGCGCCTGTGCTGGCTCACCTTCCCAACCTACGACCGAACCGGCGGGGACTCGTCATCGAGCGATTCCCAAACTCTCCCGTCCGAGTGAAAATCGGGCATCCGTCGGACACGGAGTGACCACTCTCGATAACGTGTCGGCACACCTTTCACACGTTCCCCTGCCGTTTCCCCGGCCCCACCCCGCCGCAACCGCTGCCACATCCCCCCTGCCCCGCCCCACATGTGACGCGAGGACCCACGCTGCCTGCGCACCGTTCGCCGTATCTCCCCACGCCGCTCGACGCCTTCAACCTGGCCCCCGCCGACGAGGCCCGCGCCCTGCTGACGCGCTGTCTGGGCAGCGGCCGCTGGGCCAACCGGCTCGCCGAGCACCGCCCCTACCCGGACCTGGCCGCCCTGCTCGCGGCCGCCGACGAGGCGGCGTACGACCTGAGCCGGGCCGAACTCGCCGAGGCGCTGGCCGGGGAGTCCCTGCCCCGGCTCCCCGAGGGGACGTACTCCGCCGCCCACACCGCGCTCGACGCCGCGCACGCCGCCTACGAGGCGCGGTTCGGCCATGTCTTCGTCATCTCCCCCGGCGACGCCACGCCGGAGGAGCTCCCGGACCGCGTCCTGGAGGGCATCCGGTCACGATTGACGAACGATCCGGACGACGAGCGGGTGGTCGTGGCCGAGGAACTGCGCGGACTGGCCCGGTACCGGCTCGCCGTCCACCTCGGCGGCTCCGGGTGCCGCACCACCAGCGACTACGCGCCCCGCCCCAGGGCCTAGTCGGGCAGCCGTTCCGGCGTGGGCCCGATCACCCGTGCGATGCGGGGTGGATCACACAGACCGGCCCCCCGTCGGCCCTGGCGCACGTCATGGATACGATGCTGAGGGCCGGTGGACCGTACCCGGCCGGGCCCGACCGACAGTGAAGCCGGCGCGGCCCTAGTCCCCGCACCCGGAGGGTTCTTCCGTGCCGGCTGGAACGCTGTACCGCGGCCGGGAAGGTATGTGGTCCTGGGTGGCTCATCGAGTCACCGGCGTCCTCATCTTCTTCTTCCTGTTCGTTCACGTGCTGGACACCGCTCTCGTGCGTGTCTCCCCCGAGGACTACGACAAGGTCGTAGCCACGTACAAGACCCCGATCGTCGCGCTGCTGGAGTACGGCCTCGTCGCCGCAATCCTCTTCCACGCGCTCAACGGTCTGCGCGTCATCGCCGTCGACTTCTGGTCGAAGGGACCGCGCTACCAGAAGCAGATGCTGTGGACCGTCGTCGGTGTCTGGCTCGTCCTCATGCTGGGCGCGCTCTACCCCGTCCTCGGCCACGCCGCTCGTGTCCTGTTCGGGAGCTGACGCCGATGTCCACCTCTGAGATCAAGCTGACGGGCTCCTCCGCGGACGCCTTCGAGGACTCCTACGCGATGAGCCTCGACGCGCCGCGCTCCCGTACGCGCACCAAGAAGACCCCGAAGTCCACGCGGGGCAACTTCGAGATGGCGGCCTGGCTCTTCATGCGCCTGTCCGGCATCGTGCTGGTCGTCCTCGTCCTCGGCCACCTGCTGATCCAACTCGTGCTGGACGGCGGCGTCTCCAAGATCGGCTTCGCCTTCGTGGCCGGCCGCTGGGCGTCCCCGTTCTGGCAGGTCTGGGACCTGGCGATGCTGTGGCTGGCGATGCTGCACGGCGCCAACGGCCTGCGCACGGTCATCAACGACTACGCGGAGCGCGCGAACACCCGCCTGTGGCTGAAGGCGCTGCTCTACACCGCCACGGTGTTCACCATCCTGCTGGGCACGCTGGTGATCTTCACCTTCGACCCGAACATCCGCTAGGCACGGGGCTGCGAGAATCATGAAGATCCACAAGTACGACACCGTCATCGTCGGCGCCGGTGGCGCGGGCATGCGCGCGGCCATCGAGTCCACGAAGCGCAGCCGCACCGCCGTGCTGACCAAGCTCTACCCCACCCGCTCCCACACGGGCGCCGCGCAGGGCGGCATGGCCGCCGCGCTGGCCAACGTGGAGGAGGACAACTGGGAGTGGCACACCTTCGACACGGTCAAGGGCGGTGACTACCTGGTCGACCAGGACGCCGCCGAGATCCTGGCGAAGGAGGCCATCGACGCCGTCCTCGACCTGGAGAAGATGGGCCTGCCGTTCAACCGGACGCCCAACGGCACCATCGACCAGCGGCGCTTCGGCGGTCACTCCCGCAACCACGGCGAGGCCCCGGTCCGCCGGTCCTGCTACGCGGCCGACCGCACCGGCCACATGATCCTCCAGACGCTGTACCAGAACTGCGTCAAGGAGGGCGTGGAGTTCTTCAACGAGTTCTACGTCCTGGACCAGCTCATCACCGAGGTCGACGGCGTCAAGACGTCCTCCGGTGTGGTGGCGTACGAGCTGGCCACCGGCGAGATCCACGTCTTCCAGGCGAAGTCCGTGATCTACGCGTCCGGCGGCACCGGCAAGTTCTTCAAGGTGACCTCCAACGCGCACACCCTGACCGGTGACGGCCAAGCCGCGTGCTTCCGCCGGGGCATCCCGCTGGAGGACATGGAGTTCTTCCAGTTCCACCCGACCGGCATCTGGCGCATGGGCATCCTGCTGACGGAGGGCGCCCGCGGTGAGGGCGGCATCCTCCGCAACAAGGACGGCGAGCGCTTCATGGAGAAGTACGCGCCGGTCATGAAGGACCTCGCGTCCCGTGACGTCGTCTCGCGCTCCATCTACACGGAGATCCGCGAGGGCCGCGGCTGCGGTCCCGAGGGCGACCACGTCTACCTCGACCTCACGCACCTCCCGCCGGAGCAGCTGGACGCGAAGCTCCCGGACATCACCGAGTTCGCGCGCACCTACCTCGGTATCGAGCCCTACACGGACCCGATCCCGATCCAGCCCACCGCGCACTACGCCATGGGCGGCATCCCGACCAACGTCGAGGGTGAGGTCCTGTCGGACAACACCACCGTCATCCCGGGTCTGTACGCGGCCGGCGAGGTCGCCTGTGTCTCCGTGCACGGCGCCAACCGTCTGGGCACCAACTCCCTGCTCGACATCAACGTGTTCGGCCGTCGCGCGGGCATCGCCGCCGCCGACTACTCGCACACGGTCGACTTCGTGGAGATGCCGGAGAACCCGGCCGGGTTCGTCGTCGAGCAGATCGAGAAGCTGCGGAACTCCACCGGCACCGAGCGGGTGGCCGACATCCGCCGCGAGCTGCAGGAGACCATGGACGCCAACGTCATGGTGTTCCGCACCGAGCAGACGATCAAGACGGCGGTCGAGAAGATCGCCGAACTGCGCGAGCGGTACGAGAACGTGGCGATCCAGGACAAGGGCAAGCGGTTCAACACCGACCTGCTCGAGGCCATCGAGCTGGGCAACCTGCTGGAGCTGGCCGAGGTCATGGCCGTCTCCGCGCTCGCCCGCAAGGAGTCCCGCGGCGGTCACTACCGCGAGGACTACCCGAACCGCGACGACGTCAACTTCATGCGCCACACGATGGCGTACCGCGAGACGGGCGACGACGGTTCGGAGACCATCCGTCTCGACTACAAGCCGGTCGTCCAGACCCGCTACCAGCCGATGGAGCGTAAGTACTGATGGCTACCCCTGTTCTGGACAAGGCGGAGACGGCCGCCGCCGCGTCCCCCTACATCACGGTCACCTTCCGCATCCGCCGGTTCAACCCGGAGGTCTCGGCGGACGTCCACTGGGAAGACTTCCAGCTGGAGATGGACCCCAAGGAGCGCGTCCTCGACGGGCTCAACAAGATCAAGTGGGACCACGACGGCACGCTGACCTTCCGGCGTTCCTGCGCCCACGGCATCTGCGGGTCCGACGCCATGCGGATCAACGGCAAGAACCGGCTGGCCTGCAAGACGCTGATCAAGGACATCAACCCCGAGAAGCCGATCACGGTCGAGCCCATCAAGGGCCTCACCGCGCTCAAGGACCTCGTGGTCGACATGGACCCGTTCTTCCAGGCGTACCGGGACGTCATGCCGTTCCTGGTCACCAACGACACCAACGAGCCGACGCGTGAGCGCCTGCAGTCCGCCGAGGACCGCGAGCGCTTCGACGACACCACGAAGTGCATCCTGTGCGCCGCGTGCACCTCGTCCTGCCCGGTGTTCTGGAACGACGGCCAGTACTTCGGCCCGGCCGCGATCGTCAACGCGCACCGCTTCATCTTCGACAGCCGTGACGACGCGGGCGAGCAGCGCCTGGAGATCCTCAACGACCGTGACGGTGTGTGGCGTTGCCGCACTACCTTCAACTGCACGGACGCCTGCCCGCGTGGCATCGAGGTCACCAAGGCGATCCAGGAAGTCAAGCGCGCCCTGATCACGCGCCGCTTCTGATCCTTCCGCAGCACGCCCGAGGGCCCCGTTTCCGTCACCGGAAGCGGGGCCCTCGGGCGTTTACGGTGCGGGTCAGCCGCGCAGCACGCGACCCTTGCTGTCCGTGCGGTCGTTGCTCACGAGGAAGATGATGCCGTCGATGAGCGCCCAGAAGCCGAGGCCGCCGCAGGTGAGGAGCTGGGCTATCCCGACGCCGGTGTTGCCGACGTAGAAGCGGCCGATGCCGAGGCCGCCCAGGAAGATCTGCAGGATGCCCGCGACGATCTTGGACTTGTCGGAGTAGGGGCGGCCCTGCGGGTCGAAACCGTAGGGGGCGTCAGGGGTGGGAACGCTCATGGCTGTTGCTCCTGGCAGTGCCGTAGGGATGCGGGCAGGAGAGATCCCACGGCGAAGTGCGTGCCTCGTCGTCCCCCCTGTGAAGGGTGATCCTAGGGAGGCGAAGTGAATATTCAGGGGCAAGATCGAACGATCGTTCCCTTACCGTTCCCTTACTGTGATCAAATGCCTTGCCGCATACGGCGGTTGAGCCGCCCGAGGGCGCGATGGAGCGGCTCAGATGGAGCGGCTCAGCGGACGTTGCGGACCACGGACCACACCACCGCGGTCCCCAGGATCGCCGCCTGGGCGCGCGGGCTCAGCCGGGGCCGCCAGCGGCGCCCGCGCAGTCCCTCCAGCATCCAGCGCCCCAGCAGCGCCAGCGCGAACGGCGAGGCGAGCAGCAGCACGCGGTTGTCCAGCCACGCCTGGGCGAAGTGCCCGTGCATCAGGTCGTAGACCATGCGGGTGCCGCCGCAGGCCGGGCAGAGCAGCCCCGTCACCATCCGGAACGGGCAGCCGGGCAGGAGATGGCCGGGCTGGTGCGGATCGGTGACGTAGAGGTACCCGGAACCGGCGGCACCGGCGACGAGCACCGCCAGGGGTGCCGCCGCCGGGTGACGGAACGCCGGGGCGCCGCGGGGCGCGGTCTCAGCCACGCAGGGGACGGCCCTGGGCGTCGGTCTGGTTGTCGCTGACCAGGAGCATGATGCCGTCGATCAGCGCCCAGATGCCGAAGCCGCCGCAGGTGAAGAGCTGGGCCAGGCCCATGCCGACGTTGCCGAGATAGAACCGGCCGACACCGAGGGTGCCCACGAGGAGCTGGAGGACGCCCGCGATGACCTTGGACTTGTCGGAGTACGGGCGCCCGTAGGGGTCGTAGCCGTAAGGGGCGTTGGGGTCGCCGGTGTACATGCCGGGCGGGATGGGGCCCGGGGGCGGGTAGTAGCCCTGCTGGTAGCCGGGAGGCGGCTGGTAGCCCGGCGGCGGCTGGTGGCCCTGCTGGTAACCGCCCGGCTGCTGGTAGCCCGGCTGCGGGGAGCCGGGCGGCGGGAAGGGCGGGGGCTGGTTGGGGTAGCCGTAGCCGGGGGTCGGGCCGGGGGTCGGGCCGGGGCCCTGACCGGGCGCCTGACCGGGGCCGGGGCCGGGCGGCCGACCGGGGCCAGGACCGGTGCCGGGGCCGGACTTCTGGAAGTCGGGCCGCTCGGGGCCCGGCTGCTGAGGCTGCTCGCTCAAGGCGACTGCTCCTGGGGATCGTTACGACAAGCCGAGTATTTCGGATCATCATGCCAGGCGGTCGCGCCAGGCGGTTGAACGCGTTCAAAAACAGGTCTACAGTCATGCCCTGTCAGCGTTTTGAACGCGTTCAAGAAGGGGTGGGGCATGGACCGTACCGTCATCGCCTACGTCATCTACCTGACCGTCAGCATCGGACTGACCGTCTGGGTGGCCCGTACGCTCAGCCGCAACGGCCGGATCTTCCTGGCGGACGTGCTGCGCGGCGACGAGAAGCTGGCCGACGCCGTGAACCATCTGCTCGTCGTCGGCTTCTACCTCGTCAACCTCGGCTTCGTGGCGCTCTACCTGAGCAAGAGCGGGGAGATCGAGGACACGCGCGGCATCTTCGAGGCCCTGTCCACCAAGCTCGGCGTGGTGCTGCTGGTCCTCGGCGTGATGCACCTGGGCAACGTGTACGTGCTCAACAAGATCCGCCGGCGGGGGCTGATGGAGCGGGAGCCCCACCCGCCGGTGGCCCCGCAGGGCTGGGTCCCGCCGATGGCGCCTCCGGCGGCCGGGGCGTGAGCGCCATGACCGCCGCTCGGGACCGGGGCGCGCCCGTCGCCCCGGTCCGCGGGCTCACCGTGCTCTACGACGCCGAGTGCGCGCTGTGCCGACACGTACGGGACTGGCTGGCCGGGCAGCCCAAGCTGGTTCCGCTGGAGCTGGTCGCGGCCGGGTCCGCCGAGGCGCGCGGGCGGTTCCCCGGGCTCGACGCGTCCCGCACCCTGGACGAGGTGACCGTGGTCGGCGACGCCGGGCAGGTCTACCGGGGCGCCCGGGCCTGGATCGTCGTCCTGTGGGCCCTGCGCGAGCACCGCCCGCTGGCACACAAGCTGAGCACCCCGACCGGGATGCGCTTCGCGCGGGGCGCGGTGCTGGCGGCCGCGAAGTACCGGGAAAGGCAGTGGGGCGGGCGGCGGACGTACCGCCGGGCGGACGGCTGGCGGTACGACCCGTCCACGGGCTGGGTGTACAACCCGCCGTCCTGTTCCGACGGCTCGTGCCCCACTGGTTAGGCTCTTCTACCGTGCCCGCGAAGAACGACGGCCCCGACGAGGCCGGCCCCCAGACCAAGTCCGAGCAGACCCGCGCACTCATCCTGGAGACCGCGATGCGGCTGTTCCAGGAGCGCGGCTACGACAAGACGACGATGCGGGCCATCGCCACGGAGGCGGGGGTCTCCGTGGGCAACGCCTACTACTACTTCGCGGGCAAGGAACACCTGATCCAGGGCTTCTACGACCGGATCGCCGCCGAACACCAGGTGGCGGTCCGGGAGGTGCTCGACCGGGAGACCGACCTGGAGGCGCGGCTCGCGGGCGTCCTCACGGCGTGGCTGGACATCGCCCGGCCGTACCACGAGTTCGCGGTCCAGTTCTTCAAGAACGCCGCCGACCCGGACAGCCCGCTCAGCCCCTTCTCCCCCGAGAGCAGCCACGCCCGCGAGCAGGCGATACGCGTCCACCGCGAGGTCCTGGCCGGCTCCAAGTCCAAGGTCGCCCCCGAACTCCGCGACGTCCTGCCCGAGTTGATGTGGCTCTCCCAGATGGGCCTCGTCCTCTACTGGGTCTTCGACCGCACCGAGAACCGCGAACGCAGCTACCGCCTCGCCCGCCGCGGCGCCCGCCTCACCGCCCGCGGCGTGGCCCTGGCCCGCTTCCGCGTCCTGCGCCCGCTCGTCCTGGAGGTGCACGAACTGTTCACGGACTTCCTGCCGGGGATGACGAAGGCGCTGCCGGATCCGGGGAAGCGGGGGTGAGTCCGGCGTCCCGCGCTCTCCGGCGTGAGGATGCGCTCGCGGGGCGGTGCCGGACAGCGTGACGGCGTGTCGGGGCGTGGTTCCCGGAGCGTGAACGTCAGGGTGGCTGGCGGGAACCCTCTCCAGAGAGCGAGCGAGCGATGCCCGACGTCACCACCCCGTACGCGACCGGCACCCCGTGCTGGGTCGATCTGATGGCGCAGGACCAGCAGGCCGCGCTGGACTTCTACCGCGACCTGCTCGGCTGGCAGGGCGTGGCAGGGCCGGCCGAGTTCGGCGGCTACGCGGTCTGTGAACTCCAGGGCAAGCCGGTGGCCGGCATCGGCCCGGCGATGGCCCCCGAGGGAATGCCGGAACCGCCCACCGTCTGGACCGGCTACCTCGCCACCACCGACGCCCAGGCCACCCAGGACCAGATCGTCGCCGCGGGCGGCACCCTGCTCTTCCCCGTGATGGACGTCGGCACGCTGGGCCGGATGCTGGTCGCCGCCGACCCGCAGGGCGCGGTGTTCGGCGTCTGGCAGCCGGGGGACTTCTTCGGCGCGGGCGTGGTCAACGAGCCCGGCGCCCTGATCTGGAACGAGCTGCACACCACCGACGTGGAGGCGGCCGCCGCCTTCTACGGCGAGGCGTTCGGGATCGACATCGTCCCGGCCGACGGCATGGACGCGTACTGGGAACTGCACGTCGGCGACCGGACCGTCGGCGGCGCCACCCTCCTCGCCAACGACCCGCCCGGCACCCCGGCCCACTGGCTCACCTACTTCGCCGTCGACGACGTCGACTCCACGGTGGACGCCCTGGTCAAGCGCGGCGGCGCGGTCCTGGTCCCGCCGTTCGACATGGTGGCCGGCCGCATGACGGTCGTCGCGGACCCCCAGGGCGCCCCGTTCGCCCTGATCAAGCCGGTCCCGCGCTCCTAGACCCCCTTGATGAGCTGCCGGTGGGACTCCTGGAGGCCCTCCGGCAGCGCGTCCGGGTCGCACCACCGCGCCTCCAGGATCTCGAAGTCGTCGATCTTCAGGGTGCCGCCGACGTACGACGCCTCGTAGGCGACCTCCAGACGGAGCCGGTAGCCGCTGAGCAGCCGCACCAGCCGGCCGGGCTCGACGTCCAGCCCGGTCTCCTCCTTGACCTCCCGCACGACGGTCTGCGGAAACTCCTCACCCTTGAGGGCGAACCCGGTGGGCAGTCCCCAGGCCCGGTCCGGCGGCCACAGCCGATGCCTGAGCAGCAGCACCCGCCCCGCGTCGTCCCGTACGACCCCGGTGACCCCCACCATGAACTTGGCGTTCACGAACCACAGGATCCGCCACTGCAGCGGACCCCGGATGCTCCGCCACAGCCAGGCGACAACTCGCTTCACGGCCAAGCCCTTTCGCTCCGCGCGCCGACATCACCCCTGATGATCGCAGCGGCTGTCCCCGACGGCGTACGACGAGCAGGAGATCGACAAGCTGCGTTGGTTCGTCAGCCCCGGGGCAGGGCGGCAAGCCAGCGGTCGTCCTCGAACTCGGCGGGTGCGGTCTGTGATCTCACCAGGTGGCGTGCGGTGTCTGCCCGTCGCGATTCCACGCGGTCGGGGAGTTCGCGGTACGGCGCCGCGTCCCCGCTCCGCGCGTATGCCCGTTCCGTGGTCAGCGGCCCTCTTCCGGTGCCGACCGCCGGTCGGCGAGGCGTTCCTGGTCGGTGGCGTTGCCGGTGCGGGCCTCGGTGCGGTGCCCCCGTTCCAGGTAGTCCCGGACGATCAGCTCGACGGCGTCCTGCGGGCTCCTGGTACCGGCCAGCAGCATGACCTCGATGGCCAGATCGCTGTCCAGAGTGATGGTGACCTTCGCCATGACCCCTCCTGAAAGGCTCCCTGTGAGCTTATCCATGGACGGTGCCAGGAACGCGGGCGGCGGAAGCGCTCATGCGCACGCGGCATCCGGAGCTGGGCCCGCAGGCCGTAGCCGCGCTCGGCTCCTCCTACGGCTGCAGCTGGCGATGACTCCGCCTCGGGCGACATGGAACGGGGGGTGCGAAGAAATCGCACCCCCCGTTCCGCACAGCCGGTGTCTACGTCAGTTCAGGACCGCGATGCCGTCCGTGGTGACCGCCGGACGGCCCGCCGTGCCGACGACCACGATCTTGAGCGTGTGCTGGGCGGCACTGCTCCAGGTCTTGGTCCACATGGCCTGGCGGTACAGGGTGGTGGCGGACTTCAAGTCGACGGTGGACTGGTAGGTGCCGTCGAGGTAGATCTTGACCTGGCCCGAGGTGGAGGCGCGGGAGGCGATCCAGGAGACCGAGCGGCCCTTGAAGGTCCAGGTCAGGGTGGCGTTCGCGGCCGAGGAGCCGGTCGAGGCGCCGCC
This sequence comes from Streptomyces sp. NPDC026659, assembly GCF_040638245.1. Lineage (NCBI taxonomy): Bacteria > Bacillati > Actinomycetota > Actinomycetes > Kitasatosporales > Streptomycetaceae > Streptomyces > Streptomyces sp. NPDC026659. The sequence goes on from NZ_JBEZXY010000002.1 coordinate 566,831, forward strand.
CAGGTAACTGGTGCTGGTCTTCTTGGTCCAGGTGCCGGTCGCCTTGGCCGAGCTCTCCTGGACGAGCGTCGCCGTCCGGGTGACGGAGGTGGTGGCCGCGTTGCCCGCCAGGTCGGTCGCCTTGAGGGCGAACTTGGTCGCCGTGGCGGCCTTGGCCGTGGTGGCCCAGCTGGTGGCCGTGCTCGCCAGGGTGGCCGCCGTGGGAGAGGTGGCGGCCTGGGCGCGCAGACCGTTGTCGTCGGCGGCCTTCCAGGTGACGGTGACCGGGATCCCGGTCGTGTTCACCGTGCCGGTGCGCAGCGCCGCGGACGGCGCGGTCGGGTAGGTCGGCACGGTGGTGTCCGCGATCACGGTGACGCCGGTCGAGGTCGTCGTCTTGCCGGCGATGTGCGTGACCCGTACCTGCACGGTGTGCCGGCCACCGGTCAGGGTGACGGCCGCGGAGGTGGCACTGCCCGACGTCTTCGCCACGCTCTTGCCGTCCACCAGGACCTCCGCGCCGGAGAGCAGCGCGGTGGGAGTGGTGGTGCTCCAGCGGACCGTGGCGCTGGTGCCGGTGACGTACGAGGTGCCCGACTTGGCGGTGCCGCTCGCGCCGGCGACGCCGGTGACGGCGACCCCGGTGGCGGGGCCGGTCGCGTAGGAGCGGATGGCGGCGAGCTGGTTGTACAGCTGGTTGCCGGGGCAGTCGGTGGCGAATCCGTTGCGGTGTCCGGAGACGGCGTTCAGCGTGTAGCTCTTGCCGAAGACGAAGTTGACGCTGTCCTTGGCGCCCTCGGTGAGGGTGCTGGTCGCGGTGGGGCTGATGCCGGACATGCCGAGCTTCCAGGCGGCGATGCGGGCGATGGCCGTCTGCATGGCCTGGCTGGGAGCGGCGCCCTTGATGGTGCTGGCGGACGCGTCACCACCGCTGAGGTCGGTGTACGTACCGATCGCGGCGATGCCCATCGAGTCGGTGTTGAAGCCGTACGTCTGCGCGCCGATCACCGGCATGGCGGTGCCGCCGAAGCGGCCCTCGAAGATCGTGCCGCACTTGTCGACCAGGAAGTTGTAGCCGAGGTCGCGCCAGCCCTGGTGCAGGTGCAGCGCGTACATGCTCCGCACGATCGCCGGGGAGTCGGTGCAGGAGTAGGTGTTGGTGGTGTCGGTGTGGTGGACGAAGACCACCTTCACCTTCGTCGCGTAGTCCGGGTAACCGGTGTCCCGGGCGCACTCGTCGGCACCCCAGCCCGCGCGGCTGACCACCGGAGGCGCGGCCACCGTCGAGGCGCTGGGCGCGGCCGGCATCGGGCTCGGCACCGTGTGCGGTACGGGGGAGGCCCCCTGGCACGACGGGTACGCGGCGGCGAGCGACGGCAGGTAGCCGGGCGCGCTCGGCGTCGCGCTGGGCGACGCGGTGGTCGCGGACGCGGACGCGGTGGGGGAGGCCGGGCTCGAGGAGGTGGCGGCCGGAGGCGTCGAGGAGGCCACCGGGGACTCGGGCGCGCTCTCGACGGGCGGGGGCGGCGGTGTGCTGCTGTCCGCCGGCGAGGCCTCGCCCGAGGGCGACGCCTCCGGTGAGGTGTCCACCGGATCCGGGGAGGTGGTGTCGGCGGGGGGGTCCGTCTCCTCCCCGTCCCCGTCCACGCTGTACGCGGCGGGCTGCAGGGCGGGAGTGGCCGCGCCGGCGGCCTGGTCGGTGGTGTCGGTGGACGCGGTGGAGCCGGACTTGCCCGGGTCCACCAGGTCGACGGTCAGGCCCTTCGGCAGCGCGTGCGTACCGTCCTTGCCCTGGACGCGGACCTGGACTCCGTCGGAGAGCCCGGTCCACAGCGGTGCCGTGGCGCCACGCACTCCGGCCCGGTCCCGCTCCGCCGGATCGGGCTGCGCGTCACCGGCCGACAGCCGCTGCCAGTCGCTCCACTGTCCCGACGCGGACGACTTGGTCCGCACCTCGACCGTGCCGTCCAGCTGCGCGTGGGTGTCGCTCCAGCTGACCGCCAGCATCCGGAACGGCTTGGTCGACCGGGCCGCGAGCGCCTGCTCACCGTCCGAACCGCCGGTCAGCCCGAGCGAGTCGACCGAGGTGTGCACCACGTGCGGCCCGCGGCCCGCAGCGTCGTCGGTCGAGGAGGAGCCGTGCAGCGCGACCGCCGCCCCCGTCCCTCCCACCAGGACGATCCCGGCCGCGAGCCATACCCGCGCCCGTCTCCCCCGGCGCGCCTGGGCGCCCCCTGCTTCCGCTCCCATGTGATCCCTCCCCTGCACCGCCGCCCCAGCGGCTGACGTGCACACGCTGTGCACATAAACGGATGGTAGGGGTGAGGTGCACGGGGCTTGCGGGTGGGGTGGTGATCGAGGGCGAGGGGCACCCGGATCACGCGACGGGGCTTCCGGCGGTCAGCGCGGCGACGCGGGCAGTACGGCCTTCGCTCGGTCGTACAGGTCTCGCATGCCGCTTCGAAATGCCCCAGCCGCAGTTGCCGTTCCGCGAGGAGGGCGCGGTGACGTACACGGGCCCTTCGGTAGACCCCGACGCGCAGGTGGTCCGACTGCGCCATCGCCTCGACCGACCCGGCCACATCGCCCAGCTCGTAACGGACTTGCGCGATGTGGTAGTTCAGCGACGACGGGTCGTACGAACCGAAGGGCTTGCCCCTGCTTTCCGCGAGGCCCATGGCTTTCGCGCCATGCCCGAGGTCGACGGCCTGCACGCTCATGCCGCGGAGCGTGGTGCAGTACGTCAGGTGGTCGCCCGCCGCTCCCGCGAGTTCGAGGGGCCTTGACGTAGTAGCGCTGCGCGAGACCGTGCAGACCTTCGTCGACGGCCATGTAGCCCGTGAGATAACTGAGGTCGGACGCCGCGGCCATCATGGCTTTGCGTACGTCCTCGGGGCCGTCCGCGTGCAGATAGCCGGTGACGGTGTTCACCAGGAACGCGGCGGCCATGGGGCGTGCGTGGCGGCCGCCGAACTGGTCGTCCAGTTCGGAGACCTTGGCCGTCATGTCGATGACCATCCGGACTTCCGGCATCCCGATGCGGGTCGCCCGCCCGGCCTTGAACGCCTCCAGCCGCCCGAGCACGTCCTGCCACCCGGGGATGGTGAGCGCGACGGAGAAAAGTCCGGCTTCCAGGACGCCACGCCGAGAGGGGTCCATGTCCTGCTTGCCCAGTTCGACCAACCCTTCCACCGTGTCACCCGCGGCAGCCGGTCGATCGTGCCTGGGCGGCGGGACGCACGAACTCACCGGAAGTACCTGAGATCGGGTCTCTGGCCCACGACAACGCACGAGAAACCGTCGCCGTGTTCCGGTCGCCAGGGGCACGTCTTGGCAGGCCAACCCCAGGGACGTGCAACCAGCGAGTCCCGAACAACGCCTGAACGCCCTTACGGCCTGCGCGAACGCGCGGAGCAGGGGCGAGTACCTGTGACTGCCCCGGCCTTCACCGGTGGACGAACGCCAGTTGGAGAAGGCCGGCTGTCCGCAACTGATCTCCGCCCCCTGCCACATCGATTCGCTCTGCGGCAGGGGGCGGGCAATACCCGGCTCGTCCCACACGGTGCGTGACGAAGCGGGTCAAACCTGACGTACACGAAGGAGTGCAGCAATGACAGTTGAGCGTCCTGCCGCCGAGCGTGTGGGCTGAGCGCGCACGAGAGATCCTGGCGGCCGTCGGGGCCGACCCGGAATTCGCCGCGTTCAAGGCGGCCAGCCTCAAGTACGACAGCGACTGGCAGTGCTTCACCGGCTCGGTCGTCGTCGCCGAGTACGACCAGGAGAAGGACAAGCACGCCCTCTTCGCGGAGGGGCTCAAGGCCCTCTGCCTCAAGGCGGCCGTGTACGAGATGACCGGCGACGAGCACGCGGCGGAGATCCCGATCGCCGTTCCCGTGGACGAGATGACGCACGCGGTGATCGCGCGGCCTCAGTTGCTCGCCCGTATCACCGCCCGGGTCGGTGTGGCGATCATCCACCAGACCGACCAGGAGCACACGGACTGGCGTCCCGGCGATTACACGGACCAGGTCTATCGCGCCGCGTGGGGCGAGCCGGACAGTCGCCTGTGGCTCGGCGCGGAGGAGGTCACGCGGCGGCTCGACTGGCTGGACCGGAAGGACGTCGCCATGGGCTTCCGCAAGCAGGGCCAGGCGCACAGCTTCACCTTCTCGACGGCAGAACTCGCCACCTCCACCGTATAAGCGGCTACTCAAGCGCCCGGCGCAGAACGGTGAGTGGGTCGAGTTCCGGGAACCGGTCCCGGAGTTGGGCCGACGCCTTCTCGATCAGTTCGTCGAGCAGCACGGGCGCGGCGCCGTACAGCACGTAGTGGAGGTAAGGGACCATCTCGGACGGGTCGGCCGGCAGGTTCAGCTCGGCGCTGAGCGGTACGCCCGCGCTCTTGTAGCGGCCCGCGGGCAGGCCGACCTTTTCGGGGTGGACGCAGACGGGTGTCCCGTCGCTCAGATACCGGTGCCCGTCGTCCCGGCTGAACGGGCATTCCGGTGTCGGCCGCTCAAACACGTCGAATTCCCCGACCGTGTGGAATCGCGACGGACACACACCGCACGCCCGGTGATGCACGTCGCCGTTCACGAAGGGCTCGGACATGACCGGAGCGTAGCTCTCTCCCACCGTCAGACGGGACGACCGACCATGTACCACTGCAACACCTCCGCCCCTTCACCCGGGTCGGACCTGACGAGCACGCCCCTGCCCGGAGTTGTACCGCCCGAGGGATTCCCCCCGCACCTGTACGACCGCGTCGTGTGCGAGCTGGGCAACGGGCATGACGGCAACTGCGCGGACCACGTGGGCGAGTTGAGCCGTGAGGCCCAGCCGTGGATCACGGAACACGGACCTCCGCTCCTGAACCTGGAGAAGGCGATCGGTGTGACTAACCTGGCGGCATGTCCATCCCCTGGCGGTCCAGCACCGCAGTGTTCGAGCAGATGCTGGGTCGGCATGGTGTCGTCGCCGGGGCCCGCACCATGGAGGCGGCGTGGGCCGCCTTCGCGGAGTTCCTACAGGTACCGGTCGAGGGCATCGAGGGCCCTGAGGACGACGGGGACGGCTTCATCGTCGAGTGGGGCGTCTGGGACTGGACCGGGAACCGGCCCGCGCTGACTCTTGGACGACTGCTGGCCGTCAACGAGATCGGCGATCGGCGGGATCCGTACTGGCAGCCTCAGTACTGGAAGGTGGAGTTCCAGGCATGCTTCGCCGAGGACCCCGCCTGGGCGAGCCTGTACATCAGCGGTGGTGGAGACAGCGGCTTCGATCACGCGGCCATCGGCAGGCCCAGAGCGGACGCGCTCGCGGCCACACGCCGTTTCATCGACCAGGACCCGCTCCTCAGCGTGATGTGGCGGTCCGCTCCGACCGACATCGACGTCACGCTCCACCGGGCAGGGTAGCCGCGCCTTCGCCGCTGGTGCCGGTGCCGGTGCCGGTGCCGGTGCCGGTGCCGGTCAGGGCCAGTTCTCGGTGACGGGGAACATGTCGGCGTAGGGGTCCGGCTCGCCGGTGTGCGGGTCCAGGCCGGACCTGAGGCGTCGGTGCTGTTCTCGCCAGCTGACGAACGTGTCCGTCCGCTTCCAGAGCGACGCGTCGCCGAGCGGGCAGTCGTCGAAGCGGCCCAGCATCATGCGGGTGAGGAACTGGACCATGGTGCAGTCGAACAGGGCCCACGGCGACTCGTCCCACGCATGCTGTCGGCGCCAGGCTATGACGGGCCACTTGTCCGGGTCCGGGTCGTTCATGAGCCACGCCATCTCGTTGGCGTTCATTCCGGTGCCCCAGGGCAGCACGGCATCGGCACCCGAAGTCACGCCGGGGACTCCCCCGTCCGCCTCCCAGCGCGTGCGCAGGTCCTCCCTCATGCCGCCGATGTGGCACTCCTCCCACCCGCGTACGTCGCTCGGGAGCGGCGGCAGGATGACGAGTTCGCCGAGGTCGCCCACGCCGTACGCGTCCAGCACGGCCTTGTAGTCACTCGGCAATCCGGTACCCAGCGCGGCTTCGGCGGCGGCCCAGTCGATCCGTTCGCCGCCCGCGAGATCCGCCGGCACGAGGTCGAGCAGTACGGCCACATCGGGATGAACGCCCATGGTGAAGTCCCTTGAGGTCAGTGGTCGGCAAGCCCGGCGGAGCGACTACGCGCGCAGCGCCGCCAGTTCGATCACCGTCACGTCCGACGGCGCGTCCACGCGGGTCGGCGGACCCCACGCTCCCGCGCCCCGGCTGACGTACAACTGCGTGTCGCCGTAGCGTTCCAGGCCCGCGACCGTGGGGTTGGCGGCCGCCGCGATCAGGTTGCCGGGCCAGAGCTGGCCGCCGTGGGTGTGGCCGGAGAGCTGGAGGTCGACGGCGTGGCGGACGGCCTCGTGGATCTGGACGGGCTGGTGGGCGAGGAGGACGCAGGCGCGGGCGGGGTCGCGGCCGTCGAGGGCCTTGGCGAAGTCCGGACCCTGGCCCTCGCTCGCACCCTGGACGTCGTTGACGCCCGCGAGGTCGAAGTACGGCATCTCCGTGCGGGCGTTCTCCAGCGGGTGCAGCCCGAGGGTGCGGACCTCCGCGACCCACTGCGCGGCGCCGGAGAAGTACTCGTGGTTTCCCGTGACGAAGTAGGCGCCGTGGCGGGCCTTCAGACCGGCGAGGGGCGCGGCGGCCGGGCCCAGGTTCTTCACGCTGCCGTCCACCAGGTCGCCGACCACCGCGATCAGGTCCGGCTGGGTCGAGTTGACCGTGTCCACGACCCGCTGGGCGAAGTCGCGGCCCAGGACCGGGCCCAGGTGGATGTCGCTGACCACCGCGATCCGGTAGCCGTGCGCCGCCCTCGGCAGCTTCGCCAGCGGCACGGTGACCCGCTTCACGCGCGGGCCCCGCAGCACCCCGTACGTTCCCCAGCCGACCGTCCCGACCGCCGCCCCGGCGACGACGCCTCCGGCCACGCGGGAGACGAAGAGGCGGCGGGAGAAGTCCGAGGGGGCCGGGGCGGGAGGCGATACGGGCGCGGTGACGACGGTGTCCGTCGCCGGTGCCAAGGCAGCCGGTACCTGCTCCGGAGTCTCGGCCGTCGGCACCGGGGCCGCGCTCGCGGCCGCGCCGCGCCGCCGGTTCGCCCACCACCGCACCGGCTCCGTCGCCACCGTCGTCAGCAGCAGGTAGAGCGCCAGCGCCATCCACAGGAACCCGGGCCACGCCAGCGTCCGCTGGAGCCAGAAGGGTGCCCCGGAGCGCTCCGCCACCAGCGCGGCGACCATCAGCAGCGGGCCCGCCACGAAGAGCGCCGTACCCGCGCGGCGGGCCGGACCCGGGGCGCGGGTCGTGTCACGGACCAGGCGCCGCCAGACGTAGTGGTGCAGGCCCACCACGGCGGCCAGCACGGCCAGGGCGACCAGCACGAAGACGATGACCACCGAGACCGCTCCCGTCCTTGACTTGCAGATGTTCTACCAGTCGGTCAGATCCACCAGAACATCGCAGTGCGGGTCGCCGGCGGACGACCGCCGGTGCTGCTCCTCCTCGACGAGGCTCGGGACGGCGGCGATCAGCGCGGTGGGGGCTCCGGTGAGGCGGATGTCGACCCCGGCGATGCCGGGAAGATCCGGCCGCTGTACGTACAGCCGCAACACACCGTCGCCCAGCAGCAGGAACCCGATCAGGAACGGGTTCTCGTCGTCCCCGGGGTCCGACAGCGCGCGCGGCCGTCGTCGCGGTCGACCTTGTCCTTGAGGGCCCGCGGCCGGCGCGATCGACGCGAGGGCGATGACCGGGCCGAGCCGTCCTCCTATGACGTCCGCCGCAATGCGCGCAGTCCGCGCAACCCGATCACTCCGACGACGGTCCCAAGGATGAAGGAAACGATCGCCAGCAGCAGGTGCACCCAGAAATAGGCCGTCGGGTGGCCGTTGTCGAAGGCGAGGCCGCTGCCGTCCTTGATCAAATTCTTAACGAAAGTTACCCAGATGATCCAAGACCACACCCCGAAGGCGAGCAGGAACCAGGACACCGGGCGGCTGAGCTTCATGCCCCCAGTATCTCCGTCCGCTGGCCGGTTCCGGGCGCGGGGTGGGGTGGGGAGTGGGACTTCACACCGCGTGGCAGGTACGTTCTCGACCGTGTCCGCACCTCAGAAGATCGGAAAGCGATCCTTGTTGATCGCTTCCGCCACTTTGCTGATCACCTCCGTCACGACGCTCACGGCACCAGCAGCCCTCGCCGCCCCCAAGCCCTCCGGCAGCCCCACGGCCACCGCCACTCCCCCGGCCCACATGTCGATGGTCGGCGGCGAACGGCTCGGCCGGCCCGGTACCCAGGTCAACCTGGCGAGCGGCGTACCCGTGCTGCCCAAGGACCTCACCGCCCGCTCCTGGATCGTCAGCGACGCCGAGTCGGGCGAGGTGCTGGCCGCGCACAACGCGCACTGGCGGCTGCCCCCGGCGAGCACCCTGAAGATGCTGTTCGCGGACACGGTGCTGCCCCGCTTTCCGAGGTCGGAGACGTACAAGGTGGCGCCCGCCGACCTGGCCGGCGTCGGCGCGGGCTCCAGCGTGGTCGGGATAGAGGCGAACCGGACCTACTCCGTGCAGGACCTCTGGCTCGGCGTCTTCCTGCGCTCCGGCAACGACGCCGTCCACGTGCTGTCCGCCATGAACGGCGGCGTCGGCGCGACCGTCCAGGACATGCAGGCCCACGCCGACCAGCTCCAGGCCCTGGACACCAGCGTGGTCAGCCCCGACGGCTACGACGCCCCCGGCCAGGTCTCCTCGGCGTACGACCTCTCGCTGTTCGCCCGCTCCGGGCTGCAGAAGAAGGACTTCCGGGAGTACTGCTCGACCGTGCGGGCCAAGTTCCCGAGCGGCACCACGCAGACGGGCAAGGGCAAGGCGGTCACCGAGTACAAGGACATCCAGAACACCAACCGGCTGCTCAGCGGCGACACCGACGTGCCCGTCTACCAGGGCATCGCCGGGGTCAAGAACGGCAACACCACCAACGCGGGCGCCACCTTCACCGGCGTCGCCGAGCGCGGCGGCAAGGTGCTCCTGGTCACGGTGATGAACCCGGCGAAGGCCGAGCACAACGAGGTCTACAAGGAGACGGCCAAGCTGTTCGACTGGGGCTTCCAGGCGGCCGGGAAGGTCCAGCCGGTGGGGTCACTGGTCCCGCCGAAGAACGCCGTGACCGCCTCGCCGAGCACCTCGGCGTCGGCATCGGCATCGGCATCGGCAGGCGCCTCGGCGTCCACCACCCCGGGCACGCCCCCCGGCGCCGCCGGGGCCGAACCCGTCGCCAGTGCCGCCGTCCAGGGCGGCCACCGGGGCGCCGGTACCGCCGCCGCCATCGCGGGCGGACTGCTCGTACTGCTCGCGGGCGCGGCCTTCCTGGTCAACCGCCGCTGGCCGCTGCCCGACCTGCTGCACCGCCGGAACCGTCCGTGACCTCGGCGGACGCCTCCGCGTTGCCCTCCTCGCCGGTCGTCGCCGTCCAGGCGGCGCTGTAGAGCAGGATCTTGCAGGTGAAGTTGATCCACAGCAGCAGGGCGACGGGGACACCGAAGGCGCCGTAGACGCTCTTCGCGGCGACGCCCTGGATATAGCCGCTGAGCAGCAGCTTCAGCAGTTCGAAGCCGACCGCGCCGAGCAGGGCCGCCACCAGCAGGCGGCGGCGCGGCGGTTCGACGCCGGGCAGCAGGGTGAGGGCGTAGAGCAGGATCAGGAAGTCGGCGAGCACGGCGACGGCGAAGGCGGCCGCCCGCAGCAGCGCGGTGCCCCAGCCGTGTTCGTCGAGCCCCGCCTGGTGTGCCACCCAGCCGATGGCGGCCGAGGCGAGGGTCGAGGCGGCGAGGGTGAGCAGCAGGGCGCCGCCGAGCCCGACCAGGACCCCGGCGTCCTTGATCTTGGCGACGACCGGGTTGATGCCCCGGTCGGGCAGCTCCCAGACCGCGCGCAGACAGTCCCGGATCTGGCCGACCCAGCCGATGCCGGTGAACAGCAGCGCGGCACCGGCGATGACGCCGACCGTACCGGCGTTGTGCACCAGGGCACCCAGGTCCAGCTTGTCGGCCAGGCCCGGGAACTGGGCCGCGATCTGCTTCTCCACCGTCTTCTGCCGCGCCGGACTGAGCGTCGCGGCGGTGATCGCGGCGGCGACGGTCAGCAGCGGGAACAGCGCGACGAAGCTGACGAACGTCATCGCGGCGGCCAGCCAGGTCCAGTTCACCCGATCCAGGCGCGCGTACGACCGCCACGCGTGCGTGGTCATCACCCAGGTGACGACCGGCCCGATGCCAGGGAGCTTTTTCAGCCAGTCCATGATCCGTCTCTGCCCTCGTCGCGGGAACTCCATGTGCCCGTACCCCGATCCACGGGTACGGCACCGCACTTGTACCGCGTCCCACTAATCACCCATTGCGGGGAGCCCGGCGGCGCCTTGCGGTGAATCACCCATATGCGGGCGATACGGTCACGGGCATGTCTGCTGTCTCCGGACCTCCCCGGTCCCTGCTCGTCCTCGGCGGCACCTCGGAGATCGCGCTGGCGACCGCGCGCCGTCTGGTCGCCCGCCGCACCCGTACCGTCTGGCTGGCCGGGCGCCCCTCCGCCGCACTCGACCGCGCGGCCGCGAGCCTGCGCGGCCTCGGCGCCGACGTGCGCACGGTCGCCTTCGACGCCCTGGACCCCGAGTCCCACGAGACGGTGCTCGGCAAGGTGTTCGCGGAGGGCGAGGTGGATCTCGTCCTGCTGGCCTTCGGGCTGCCCGGCGACCAGGCGCGCGACGAGTGCGACCCGATGCGCGCCGTCCGCCTCGCCCAGACCAACTACACCGGCGCCGTCTCCTCCGGTCTGGTCGCCGCCCGCGCGCTCCAGGACCAGGGCCACGGCGCGCTGGTGGTCCTCTCCGCCACGGCCGGGGAACGCGCCCGCCGCACCGACTTCATCTACGGCTCCAGCAAGGCCGGTCTGGACACCTTCGCGCAGGGTCTCGGCGACGCGCTGTACGGCACGGGCGTCCAGGTGATGGTCGTACGGCCCGGGTTCGTACGGACCGCGAAGACGGCCGGGCTCGGTCCGGTGCCGTTCTCCACCACCCCCGAGGCAGTCGCGGCGGCCGTCGAACTCGGGCTGCGCCGGGGCTCGGAGACGGTGTGGGTGCCGGGGACGCTGCGACCGGTCATGGCGGCGCTGCGGCACACTCCGCGGGCGCTGTTCCGCCGGCTGCCCCTCTGAGGAGAGGTCAGCGGCTGGCGATCGTGCCGCGTTCGGCCGGGTGGCCCGCCTGCGGCGGTACGACCGGCGCGCCGAACTGGTAGTCGCGCAGCCTGCCCCACACCCCGTCGGGGCCCTGCTCGTAGAGCGCGAACCCGGCGCAGGACCACTCGGCCTCGAACCCGGCCAGCTCCTCGAACGCGCGGTCCATGGCGGCCTCTTCGATGCCGTGCGCCACGGTGACGTGCGGGTGGTACGGGAACTGCAGCTCGCGCGGGACCGGTCCGGAGGCGTCACGCACCCGCTGCTGGAGCTCCGCGCACTCCTCGGCACCGCGCACCACGCGCACGTAGACGACGGGCGACAGGGGCCGGAAGGTGCCGGTGCCGGACAGGCGCATCGGGAACGGGCGCCCGGCGGCGGCGACGGCGGCGAGATGGGCGTCCACGGCCGTCAGGTCCACCGCGTCGACCTCGGTCGGCGGCAGCAGGGTGACATGGGTCGGGATGCCATGGGCGGCGGGGTCACCGAAGCCCGCGCGCCGCTCCTGGAGCAGGCTGCCGTGAGGCTCCGGGACCGCGATCGACACGCCGATCGTTACGGTCCCCACGTCGTCTCCCGTCGTCACGTGTTGGTCGGCCGGCCACCTGTGCCCCGGCCACCGGCTATCGACTGTACGGCCACGGCCGTCCCCCGGGCAGGCGCAACGGACGTGATGTACGGCGCTTCTCCCCCTGGGACACGCGTGCGGTCGTACGCCCCGGGCGACTTCGGCGCCCGGGGCCCGCTCAGTGCGCGTCTCCGCCGCGCGCGCTCAGTGCTTGGCGGGCAGGAAGCCCACCCGGTCGTACGCCTGCGCCAGCGTCTCGGCGGCGATCGCGCGCGCCTTCTCCGCGCCCTTGGCGAGGACCGCGTCCAGCGTCTCGGTGTCGTCCAGGTACTGCTGGGTGCGCTCGCGGAACGGCGTCACGAACTCGACCATGATCTCGGCGAGGTCGGTCTTGAGGGCGCCGTACATCTTGCCCTCGTACTCCCGCTCCAGGTCCGCGATCGACTTGCCGGTGAGCGTGGACTGGATGGTGAGCAGGTTGGAGACGCCGGGCTTGTTCTCCGGGTCGAAGCGGATCACCGTGTCGGTGTCGGTGACCGCGCTCTTGACCTTCTTGGCCGTCGCCTTCGGCTCGTCGAGCAGGTTGACGAGACCCTTCGGCGTGGAGGCCGACTTGCTCATCTTGACGCCCGGGTCCTGGAGGTCGTAGATCTTCGCCGTCTCCTTGAGGATGTACGGCTTCGGGATCTCGAAGGTCTGGCCGAAGCGGGTGTTGAAGCGCTCGGCGAGGTCGCGGGTGAGCTCGATGTGCTGGCGCTGGTCCTCGCCGACCGGGACCTCGTTGGCCTGGTAGAGCAGGATGTCCGCGACCTGGAGGACCGGGTACGTGAACAGGCCCACGCTCGCGCGGTCCGCGCCCTGCTTGGCGGCCTTGTCCTTGAACTGGGTCATGCGGCTCGCCTCGCCGAAGCCGGTGAGGCAGTTCATGACCCAGGCGAGCTGGGCGTGCTCGGGCACGTGGCTCTGCACGAACAGGGTGCAGCGGTCGGGGTCAAGACCGGCGGCCAGCAGCTGAGCGGCGGCCAGGCGGGTGTTGGCCCGCAGCTCCTTCGGGTCCTGCGGAACCGTGATCGCGTGCAGGTCGACGACCATGTAGAAGGCGTCGTGGGTCTCCTGGAGGGCCACCCACTGGCGCACGGCGCCGAGGTAGTTGCCGAGGTGGAACGAGCCGGCGGTGGGCTGGATGCCGGAGAGCACGCGGGGTCGGTCAGTCGCCATGCCCCCCATTCTCTCAGGTGTCGGGGACCGGTCTCCGCCAGGTGCCGGGGACTGATCGCTCCGGTGCCGGGCGCCGGTCGCTCTGACGTCGGGGACTGGCCGCTCTGGCATCGGAGACCGGTCGCTCTGGCGCCAGGGACCGGTCCGCTCCGGCATCGGGGCCGGTCCGGAACCGGCCGGAAGCGGATGGGAACCGATCCCGCTCTCGCGGTGTAACAAGAACGTGAGAACGCGGGAGGGGGGCCGCATCGCCGATGAGGCCGCAGTGATCGCACGCGTACGCGCCGGAGAGCCGGAGGCGTATGCGGAGCTGGTGCGGGCCCATATGGGCATCGCGCTCCGGGCGGCCAGAGCACTCGGAGCGGGTGCGGACGCGGAGGACGTGGTGCAGCAGGCCTTCGTCAAGGCGTACTGCACCCTGGGCCGCTTCCGGGAGGGCGCGGCCTTCAAGCCATGGCTGCTCGCCATCGTCGCCAATGAGGCGCGGAACACCGTGCGGACGGCGGCACGGCAGCGCACGCTCGCGGGCCGGGAGGCCGCGTTCGCGGAGGCGGAGCCGCTGATACCCGAGTCGGCGGACCCCGCCGTCGCGACCCTGGAGACCGAGCGCCGCGCGGCACTCCTCTCCGCCCTTGAGCAGCTGAGCGAGGAGCATCGCCTGGTCGTCACCTACCGCTATCTGCTGGAGATGAACGAGTCCGAGACCGCCGAGGCCCTGGGCTGGCCCCGGGGCACGGTCAAGTCCCGCCTGACCCGCGCCCTGCGGAAACTGGGGCGCCTGCTGCCGGATCTTCAGCCCGGGGAAGGGGGTGACGGGGGTGCGTGAGGGCGAGGCGGACATGTCTCCGGGTCCGCGCGAGGGCGCGGGCGGCCGGTGGCCCTGGAGGCGGCGCGGCCGTGAGCGGGAGTCCGGGCTGCCGGAGGAGCTGCGGGGGCTGGGACGGTCCCTGGACACGCCCGGGGGCGCGGAGGGGGCCGGGTCCGCCGGGGCGGACAGTGCCTGGGGGACGGGCGCGGCCGCCGGTGCCGAGTCGATGGTCGAGCGGGTGCTGGAGCGGATATTGGCCGAGCAGTTGCCGGTCCCGGTGGCCGAGCCGCCGAGCGCCCAGGAGCGGCTGCGTGCGGTCCGCCGCTGGATACGGCTGCGTCGGCGCTCGCTGGCCGCGACACTGTGCGGTCTGCTGACGGTGGCCGTGGCCACGCCCCCGGCGCGGGCGGCTCTGCTGGACTGGTTCGGCTTCGGCGGCGTCGAGGTGCGGTACGACCCGTCGGCGACCCCCTCCCCCGGCGCCGAGATCCCCGGCTGCGGCAGGTCCTCGATCACCTTGGAGCAGGCAGCCCGTCGGGCCGGGTTCGAGCCGCTGGTGCCGGACGCGCTGGGGGCGCCGGACGTGGTGACAGTGAGCGGTGAACCGCACGGGCGTTTCCTGGTGACCCTGTGCTGGCGCGAGCAGGGCCGGACCGTCCGCCTCGACGAGTTCCCCGCCTGGCTGGACGTCGGCTTCATCAAGACCGTGCGCGAACCACCGGAGTGGCTGGCGCTGAACGGCACCGCGGCGGAGGGGAGCGGCGGTGTGCCCGATCCGGCCCTGTGGTTCCCCCGGCCGCACCTGCTGAGCTTCTGGCTGCTCGGCGACCACGGCGAGCGGTACAGCCATACGGTGCGCACGGCCGGACCGACGCTGCTGTGGACGCACGCGTCGCCCGGCGGCGAGGTCACACTCCGGCTGGAGGGGGTGCCGTCGAAGTCGCGGGCCGTGGACATCGCGAGGTCGGGGGAGAAGGGGGCGCGGTAGGTCTGGGGGGTCTCGTGCTCCGGGGCTCCGGGTCTCCTGGGCTCCGGGTCTCGGAGCTTCGGGGGTCTCGGGGGGCTCCGGGTCTCGGAGCTTCGGGGGTCTGTGGATGCCGTGGCGAAGCCGTCGAAAACGGTCCCGGCCGGGTGGGAACCCCGTCGTGTCGAGCGGTGTACCAGAAGTGACACGCGGCTCACGGACGGGCCGCACGGGACACGGCTTGGGGGACGAAATGCGGAACGGCACGGTTCGTGAACTGAGGGCTCTGGGCGGGTTGTTGGCGGCGACGGTCGGTCTGGTGCTGTGGGCCGCGACCCCTGCGGCCGCCGGTGGGCCCACCAGTGTGCTGGTGGCCTCCCCGGAGAGTCAGCAGACCACGTCGCTGTACAACTCCGACAGGGAGTACGAGACCTTGCTGCGGCTGCTCGGCCCGGAGAACAAGGGCGCGCGCAAGCTGCCTCCCGAGGCGTCCTTGGACATGTCGGACGCCCGGCAGATCAATGTGACCTGGATGGTGCACGACATGGCGCCCTGGCGGATAGACCGGGTCTTCCCCGTCGGCACCAAGCCGGGCACCGTCTGGATACACACGGCGCAGGACCTGCCCGACTCGACCAACGGCTACTGGCATCGCGCGGAACATGGCGCCGAGCTGACCGCGCTGCTCAAGAAGCTGGGTGTGATGGGCGCGCGCACCGGTGACGGTTACGCGGGGGTCTTCCCAGGGCCCTGGCAGTCGGAGTCGGCCACTCCCCGCCCGGCTGTCGTCCGCGCGTCGGGGGTATCCGCGCCCGATCGGCTGACGGACGGGATGTGGTGGGCGGCACCGGGACTGGTCCTGGGCGGTGCCGGTGGACTGCTGATACGCCGCGTGGCGGCCCGGCAGAGTGCCAGGCCGCCACGGGATGAGCTGGTCAACCTCTGAGGGGCGTGCCCGCCCGGATGAGGTCAGCCGAGGTCGATCTCGGGGTACAGCGGGAACGCCGCCACCAGGTCCGTCGCTCGCTTGGAGATCTCGTCCGACAGCTTCGGGTCCAGGATGTGCTGGGCCTTGGAGGGGGCGCCGGACTTGGTGGTGCCGGGCTGCGTGGTGGTGAGAACGCGGTCGATCAGGCCGGCCACCTCGTCCATCTCCGCCGTGCCGAGGCCGCGGGTGGTGAGGGCGGGGGTGCCGACGCGGATGCCGGAGGTGTACCAGGCGCCGTTGGGGTCGGCGGGGATGGCGTTGCGGTTGGTGACGATGCCGGACTCCAGCAGGGCGGCCTCGGCCTGGCGGCCGGTGAGGCCGTAGGAGGCGGCGACGTCGATCAGGTTGAGGTGGTTGTCGGTGCCGCCGGTCACCAGGGTGGCGCCGCGCCGCATCAGGCCCTCGGCGAGGGCGCGGGAGTTGTCCACGATCCGCTGGGCGTAGTCCTGGAAGGCGGGCTGCCGGGCCTCGGCGAGGGCGACGGCCTTGGCGGCCATCACGTGCGGGAGCGGGCCGCCGAGGACCATCGGGCAGCCCCGGTCGACCTGGTCCTTCAGGGAGTCGTCGCACAGGACCATGCCGCCGCGCGGGCCGCGCAGCGACTTGTGGGTGGTGGTCGTGACGATCTGGGCGTGCGGGACCGGGTCGAAGTCGCCGGTGAGGACCTTGCCCGCGACCAGGCCCGCGAAGTGGGCCATGTCGACCATGAGGGTGGCGCCGACCTCGTCCGCGATCTCGCGCATGATCCGGAAGTTCACCAGGCGCGGGTAGGCGGAGTAGCCCGCGACGAGGATCAGCGGCTTGAACTCGCGGGCCTGGGCACGCAGGGCCTCGTAGTCGATGAGGCCGGTGGCGGGGTCGGTGCCGTAGGAGCGCTGGTCGAACATCTTTCCTGAGATGTTCGGGCGGAAGCCGTGGGTGAGGTGGCCGCCCGCGTCCAGGGACATGCCGAGCATCCGCTGGTTGCCGAAGGCCTGGCGCAGCTCGGCCCAGTCGGCCTCGCTGAGGTCGTTCATCTGGCGGACGCCCGCCTTCTCCAGGAAGGGGACCTCGACACGGTCGGCGAGGACGGCCCAGAAGGCGACGAGGTTGGCGTCGATGCCGGAGTGCGGCTGGACGTAGGCGTGCCGGGCGCCGAAGAGCTCGCGGGCGTGCTCGGCGGCGAGGGACTCGACGGTGTCGACGTTGCGGCAGCCCGCGTAGAAGCGGCGGCCGACGGTGCCCTCGGCGTACTTGTCGCTGAACCAGTTGCCCATCGCGAGGAGGGTGGCCGGGGAGGCGTAGTTCTCGGAGGCGATCAGCTTGAGCATGTCGCGCTGGTCGTGGACCTCCTGGCCGATGGCGTCGGCGACGCGGGGCTCCACGGCGCGGATGACGTCGAGGGCGGCGCGGAAGGCGGTGGACTCGGCGGAGCCGGACGGGGTGGCGTTCTCGGGCATGGGGACCTCCGGACAGGGCGCGTCTGTGTGTCGGCGTGTTCGGTTCGGCCCAGGCGCACGGCACTCGCTGTTCACGGGCCGCTCCCCGATGGTCCGTCCCATCCCAGCGCGCCAGTCACGGCCCACGGCCACCATACCGGCCGGGCCGGGGGGACGGCGGACGGTCCGGGGGCGGACGGGGCAGACGGCGGTCGGTCCCGGGGGCGGACAAGGCGGACGGCGGCCGGTCCGGGTGGGCGGACGAGGCGGGCGGCGGCCAGTCCCAGGGCGGACGAGGCAGACGGCGGCCAGTCCCAGGGCGGACGAGGCAGACGGCAGCCGGTCCGGGACAAAGGCGGACGGCAGTCGATCCGGGGGACGGGCGGGCTGCAGCCCCGGAGCTACGGGCGGGCAGCGGCCCTGGGGGCTGCGGGCGAGCTGCGGCCCCCCAGGGGGCTGCGGATGGGCAGCGGCCCTGGGGCTGTGGATGGGCAGCGGCCCTGGGGCTGTGGATGGGCAGCGGCAGCGGCCCCCGGGGTCAGAGGATCACATGCGGTACGAAGCGGGCGTAGGAGTCGGTGATCAGGCCGCTGGACTCGCGGATGCCGAGGCCGGCCGGTTCGCCGTCGACGACCCAGGCGCCGAGGACGACGTGGTTGCCGTCGAAGGCGGGGAGGGGGGCGAGGGCCTGGTAGCAGCAGAGGTCCTCGGGCTCCGGGGGCGCCGGGGAGCCGGGCGGGTGCAGGGTGACGCCGTCGCCCTCGCGGCCGAGCAGGGGCTTGGCGACGTAGCCGGTGGTGTCGGCCAGGTCGCGGGGGCCGTCCAGGTGAGCGGGGAGGAGGTTGGGATGATCGGGGTAGAGCTCCCAGAGGATCGCGAGCAGCGCCTTGTTGCTGAGCAGCATCTTCCAGGCGGGTTCGATCCACAGGGTGCTGCCGGTGCCGCCGCCGTTGTCGAGGGTGTCGAGGACGTGGCCGCCGAAGGAGTCGGTGGTGAGCCACTCCCAGGGGTACAGCTTGAAGATCGCGCGGATGAACCTGAGCCGGTTGTCCACGAAGCGGCCGGAGAGGGTGTCCCAGCCGATCTCCTCCATGGTGAGCCAGTCGGTGTCGAGTCCGGCCTGCTCGGCGGTCTCCTTGAGGTAGGCGACCGTCATGAGGTCCTCGCCGAGTTCGTCGGCCGAGGAGTGCGCGAAGTGCAGCGGGGCGCCGGGCGGGAGCAGCTTGGACTGTGTGCGCCAGGCGTCGATCAGGCGCTCGTGCAGAGAGTTCCACTGGTCGGCGCCAGGGAAGCGGTCCTCCATCCAGAACCACTGCGCGGAGGCGGCCTCGACCAGCGAGGTCGGGGTGTCCGCGTTGTACTCCAGCAGCTTGGCCGGTCCGGTGCCGTCGTAGCGGAGGTCGAACCTGCCGTAGACGGAGGGGAGTTCGACGCGGCGGTGCCATGCCTCGGTGACCGCGCGGACCACTCTCGGGTCGGTGATGCCGAGTTCGGCGAGCCGGTCGTGCTCGACCAGGTGCCCGGCGGCGGCCAGGCACATGGCGTGCAGCTCGGCGACGGTCTCCTCCAGCGCCTCGACCTCGGGGAGGGAGAAGGAGTAGTACGCGCTCTCGTCCCAGTAGGGGCGCAGGGAGTCGTCGGGGTGGCGGGTGAGCGGATAGATCACGCCCTGCTGCTCGACGATCTGCTGCCAGTCGGGGCGGGGGGCGATGGTGTGGCGTTCCATGGTGGTCGTTTCCGGTCCGCTCAGCCGCCGGAGCTGCCGTGGCCGTCGCCGAAGCCGCCCCGGTGGACGCCACTGTCGCCGCTGTCGCCGCTGTCGTTGCGCGACGAGCCGCCGGACCCGTTGCGCCAGGTGCGGGAGGTGCCGGAGGTGCTGGTGCTTCCGGAGCCCTCGCGAGGTTCGGTGAAGGAGCCGCCCTTGACCCAGGAGCCCTTCTTCTTGCCGCCGTAGTACCAGTAGCCGTTGACCTTGGTGGCGGACGTGCAGTTCTTGCCCGCGACGACCTTGTAGCCCTTGGCCAGGTTGTAGCTGCTGTGGTCGACGCAGCGCTTGTCCGGCTCGGACGAGCAGGCGGTCAGGGCGGCGGCGAGGAGGCCCATGCCGCCCAGGACGACTGTGGTGGAGCGGAGTTGGGACCGGGTGTTCGCCATGTTCTGTTCTCCCCCGTCGATGCGTACCCGTCGATGTCGTGTTCGACAGCCAGCCTAGAGATCGGTGTGAGTTTCCGGGAGGGCGGCCCCACGTACTCCTGTTCCCCCTAGAGTCGCTTTGTGCTTTTTGGAATGGTGTGCGCGCTCGGCGCGGCGGTCTGCTTCGGTACGGCCACGGTGCTTCAGGCGGTGGCCGCGCGGGCGGCCGGAGGACAGGGTGGCGGGGAGGCGGCGCTGCTGCTGCGGGCGGTGCGGCAGTGGCGGTATGCGGCGGGCCTCGCGCTGGACGGGCTCGGCTTCGTGCTCCAGATCCTCGCGCTGCGCTCGGTGCCGATCTACGCGGTGGGCGCCGCGCTGGCCGCGAGTCTCGCGGTGACGGCGGTGGTCGCGGCGCGGCTGCTGCGGGTGCGGCTGAGCGGGGCGGAGTGGACGGCGGTCGGCGTGGTGTGCGCGGGGCTCGCGATGCTCGGCCTGGCCTCGGGCGCGGAGGGCGACCGCGACGGCCCGGCCTGGCTGCCGTACGCGCTGCTCGCGACGGCGGCGGGCGTCCTGCTGCTCGGCGCGGTCGGCGGCCGGCTCTCGGGGCGGCCACGCGCGCTGCTCCTCGGCCTCGGCGCGGGGTTCGGGTTCGGGGTGGTGGAGGTGGCGGTACGCCTGGTGACCTCCTTGCGTCCGTCCGCCCTGTTGACCGACCCCGCCCTCTACGCCCTCCTCCTCGGCGGGGGCGCCGCCTTCCTGCTGCTGACCTCGGCGCTGCAGCGCGGTTCGGTCACCACGGCGACGGCCGGCATGGTGCTCGGCGAGACCCTGGGCCCGGCGGCGGTGGGCGTGATCTGGCTGGGCGACCGCACGAGGGCGGGGCTCGGTCCGCTCGCGGTGCTGGGGTTCGTCGTGGCGGTGGCGGGGGCGCTGGCGCTGGCTCGGTTCGGGGAGGCGCCGGAGCCTGGGGGTCCGGGTGGCAGCTCGACCGCCGCCCGGGAAGAGGCGGAAGAGGCGGACGCCGAGCCCGTGGGCTGACACACGCGGGCCGCCGCCCACCCGCTGCACCCCTCTGCACGTCCCGCACCCCTCTGCACGTCCTGCACCCCCTGCGCCCTCGGCACCCGGCACCCGGCACCCGGCACCCGGCACCCGGCTACGGCAGCGCCCGGCACAGTGCCTCCAGCGCGGCCTTCCACGAGCTCTCCGGCGGTGTCCCGTACCCCACCACCAGCGCCTCCAGCGGTTCGGTGACGGTGTCGGGGTGGCGGTAGAAGGAGAGGCCGTGCAGGGCCAGGCCCTGCCAGCCCGCGGCCTGGACGACCGAGCGCTCGGTGCCGGGCGGCAGCCGCAGCACCGCGTGCAGACCGGCGGCGATGCCGGTGACGTGGACACCGGGGGCGCGGTCGGCGACGGCGGCCGCGAGGGCGTCGCGGCGGCGCCGGTAGCGCAGCCGGGCGGCGCGGACGTGACGGTCGTAGGCGCCGGAGGTGAGGAACTCGGCCAGGGTGAGCTGGTCCAGGACCCCGCAGGTGTCGATGCGGCCCTTGGCCGCGACCGTCTCGGCGTACAGGGCCGGGGGCAGCACCATCCAGCCCAGGCGCAGTCCGGGGGCGAGGGACTTGCTGGCGGTGCCGAGGTAGACGACCTGGTCGGGGGCGAGGTCCTGGAGGGCGCCGACGGGGCGGCGGTCGTAGCGGAACTCGCCGTCGTAGTCGTCCTCCAGG
This sequence comes from Streptomyces sp. NPDC026659, assembly GCF_040638245.1. Lineage (NCBI taxonomy): Bacteria > Bacillati > Actinomycetota > Actinomycetes > Kitasatosporales > Streptomycetaceae > Streptomyces > Streptomyces sp. NPDC026659. The sequence goes on from NZ_JBEZXY010000002.1 coordinate 587,889, forward strand.
ATCAGCCCGCCGGTGCGCCGGGCCCAGTCGACGACGGCCGCGCGGCGGTCGGGGTGCAGCGCGGTGCCCATGGGGAACTGGTGGGCGGGGGTGAGGAGTACGGCACCTTCCTCGCTCAACGGACGTGTGTCCGTGCCGAGTTCGTCGTAGGGCAGCGGGGTCGTGGTGAGGCCGGCCTCGTGCAGCAGGGCGGTGTACGCGTCGAGGCCGTACGACTCGACGGCGACCGTGCGGGCGCCGCGGCCGCGCAGCACTGTACCGAGGAGGCGCAGGGCGTGGGAGAAGCCCGCGGTGATCAGCACATGGTCGGGGTCGGCGCGTACGCCACGGACGCGGGCGAGGTATCCGGCGACGGCGGTGCGCAGTTCGGGGCGGCCGTGCGGGTCGCCGTAGCCGAGGGCGTCGAAGGGGGCGGTGGCCAGGGCGCGGCGGGCGGCCTGGAGCCACGCGGCGCGCGGGAAGGCGGCGAGGTCGGGGGTGCCGGGGACGAGGCTGAGGGCGGGGCGGCCCGGTGGGCGGTGCCGGACGGTGGTGACCGGTGCCGTGGCCGCGGGCGCGGCCCGCTCGGCGACGCGGGTGCCGGAGCCCTGGCGGGCGGTGAGCCAGCCCTCGGCGACCAGGCCCGCGTAAGCCTCGGCGACGGTGTTCCGGGCGATCCCGAGGTCGGCGGCGAGGGCGCGGGAGGAGGGCAGCCGGGTCCCGGGCGCGAGCCGTCCTTCGCGCACCGCGTCGCGCAGCGCGTCGGTCAGCCCCTGGCGCAGGCCGCTACTCCCGGCCGGTTCCAGGTGGAGGTCGATGCCCGGATTGGCCCACGATTCCGCCATGGGAATGGACCATACTCCTGGGCCGCTCCCCTCCTAGGCTCGAAGCATGGACACCGCACAGGACACCACCGAGTACGCCCCCGAGCACCCCGCCCGCCTGGCCTGGACCGAGCACGCGCCCGAGGTCTACAAGGCGATGGTCCGCCTCGACATCGCCGCCCGGCAGGGCCTCGACCCCCGCCTCCTCGAACTGGTCAAGATCCGCGCCTCGCAGCTCAACCACTGCGCCTTCTGCCTCGACATGCACACCAAGGACGCGCTCGCGGCGGGCGAGACGGTGGAACGGATCGTCCAGCTCAGCGCCTGGGACGAGTCGCGCCACTTCTACACGGAGAAGGAAGCCGCCGCCCTCGAACTCACCGAGGCGGTCACGGTGTTGACGGACGGGTTCGTCCCCGACGAGGTCTACGAGCGCGCCGCCAAGCAGTTCGAGGAGGCCGAACTCACCCACCTGATCGCCGCGATCAACGTGATCAACGCGTGGAACCGCTTCGCGGTGACGACCCGGATGGTGCCGGGGCACTACACGCCGGGTCAGCACAAGTAGCCCGTCACTGTGCGCCGGGGGCTCTCTGCGGCATGATGACCGCCGTGGAGAGCGACATACTCATCGACGTCTGGAAGCGGCTTCTCACCGACCCTCACAAGTCGTGGGTGCTGTTCGAGCACGGCACCTGTGTGGTGCTGACCGCCCCCGAGGACGACCTCGCCGCCCAGGCCACCGACATCCTCAGGGTGTTCGGCCCCGTCCATGGCGGTGGTCCCGCCGGAGACTTCAGGGTGATCGAGATCGAGGACATCGACGGCTGGGTGGTCACCGGCCACCATCCGGACGTCCTCACCTACGTCACCCCCGACGAACCCGGCGGCCAGGACCACCTCTCCGTCGGCCTCTGCGGCCGCTCCCAGCGCGGCCAGGACGGCACCGAACTGCACGTCGTCCACGTCGAGGACCGGCGCGGGGGCGCGGGGCCCGCGTAAGAAGGCGGCCGGCCCTCCCCTCCTCTCAGCGAACGGCCCCCTCCGGCCACAGCACCCGCACCGGGACCCCGGTCCGCTCGGCGTACGCCACCACGTCGGCCGTGCCTCCGTAGCCCCGCGCCGGTTTCCCGTCCCACACGGCGATCAGCTCGTCCACCAGGCCGACCAGGATCTCGGACCCGGCCTGGTGGGCCTCGGAGGTCGACTCGGCCAGGCCGGTGTGGTGTACGTCTGCGGCGCGGGCGAGGAGATGGTCGTAGGCGGGGTGGTGCCGGCCGGGGAGGCCCGCGCGGTACTCGGCGGCCGGAACGACCACCTCGAGTCGGCCGCCGCGCGCCAGTACGGCTTCGGCGAACCAGGCGTCGGGGCCGTCGGCGATGCACGAGACGCCGACCAGTTCGGCCGGGTCGTACCCCTCGACCTGGGCGGCCAGGAGAGCCCGCACCTGTGCCTCGACGTCCGCGCCGAGTCCGCGGTGCCCGGTGATCCCCACCCTCATGCCGTGCTCATCCCCTGCCGGTGGACGCCTTGGCTTCCAGCGCGGGAGCGATCCGCGCGCACCGGGCGGCGTAGTCCTGGAGGTGGCGGTCCTGGAAGTCCCGCGCGTCCCAGTCCTCCGCCCGTACGTCGCCGCCCAGCCACACATACGCCCAGGCGGCGGACCCGCACGCCAGGTCGAGGCGCCGCAGGTCGTACTGATCGTCTTCGAAGGTGTCGAGGATTCTCCACTCCCGCTCGCTCATGCCCGTCAGCAGCAGACCGTGGGCCTCGGAGCCGGGAGCGGGGACCAGGCCGGGGTACACGCGGGCATCGAGAGCCGCGGCACGCCAGCCGGGGGCGGTCGCGGGCCTGTGGTCGGGGACACGTCCGACGAGGCCGGTGAGGACGGCCTCGAACTGGAGGGTGCCGTAGACGAACAGGGCGACGGGACCGTCGACGAGGCGGTTCGCCGGCACACTGTCCGCGCCCGTCGGAATGGTGTCCCCCATGTGACTCTCCGTTCCAGACGGCTTGCCCTCGTACGGAGTGTAGGGCTGGGGGCCGGGCGGCGGCCCACTCTCCACCGCCCGGCGGTCTGTTGGTTACGAGAGTGGTTACGGAAGCCAGCGCTTCCACACCGTCGGGTGGGTGTCCACCCACTTCTTCGCCGCTTCCTCGGGGCTCAGTTTCCGGTCGGCGATCAGGAGGGAGACCTCGTTCTGGTCCTCCGTCGTCCACTTGAAGTTCTTCAAGAAGGCGGCCGCCTTGCCGCCGGACTTGGCGAAGTCCGTGTTGAGGAATTTGCGGAGGGGGGTGTGGGGGTAGGCGCAGGTGATCTTCGCTGGGTCGGCGTCGCAGTCCTCCTTGTAGGGAGGGAGTTTCACCTCTGTCATGGGGACCTTCTTGAAGAGCCACTGGGGGGTGTACCAGTAGGTCAGGAAGGGCTTCTTCTCCTTGGCGAACTGTTTCATCTGAGTGATCTGGGCGGCTTCGGAGCCGGCGAAGACGACCTGGTAGTCGAGCTTCAGGTTCTTCACGAGGGCCTTGTCGTGGGTGACGTAGGCCGGGGAGCCGTCCATGAGCTGGCCCTTGCCGCCGCTCTCGGGGGTGCGGAAGAGGGACGCGTACTTGTTCAGGTTCTTCCAGTCCGTGACGTCCGGGTGCTGCTTGGCGAAGTACGTCGGGACGTACCAGCCGATGTGCCCGGTCACCCCCAGCCCCCCGGCGGGCGTCACCGTCTTCTTGTCGTCGACGTACCGCTTCTCCTGGTCGGGGTGGCTCCAGTCCTCCAGGAGGGCGTCGACGCGGCCCTGGCTGAGGGCGTCCCAGGCGGGGATCTCGTCCACCTGGACGGTGTCGACGTGGTAGCCCAGCTTGTGTTCGAGGATGTACTGCGCGACGGCCACGTTGGACTGCGCGCCCACCCAGGACTGCACGGAGAGGGTGAGGCTCTTCGGGCCGCCCGCGCCCGCGAAGGGGCTCGCCTGCTTGGTCATGTCGGCCGCGCCGCAGCCGGTGAGCAGGGCCAGTACGGAGACCGCGGCCGCCGTCACGCCGAACGTCGTACGGATACGCATCTCACGCTCCCTTCTTCGCGCCGCGCCCCGTCGGCTGGGTCACCCGGTCGAGCATCAGGCCGAGGCAGACGATGGCGGCACCGGCGACCAGACCCGTCGCGAGGTCGCCCTGCGCGAGGCCGAACGCGACGTCGTAGCCGAGCGCGCCCGCGCCGACCAGGCCGCCGATGATGACGACGGCGAGGACCAGGACCACTCCCTGGTTGACGGCGAGCAGCAACGCGCGGCGGGCGAGCGGGAGTTGGACCTGCCAGAGCTGCTGGCGGCCGGTCGCGCCGAGCGAACGGGCCGACTCCAGCGCGGCCGGGTCGACCTGCCGCAGGCCCTGCGCGGTGATGCGGACGACGGCCGGGAGCGCGTAGACCACGGCGGCGACGACGGCGGGCGCGCGGCCGACGCCGAACAGGGCGACGACCGGGATCAGGTACACGAACTGCGGCATGGTCTGGAACACGTCCAGGACCGGGCGCAGCACCCGCTCCACGCGCTCGCTGCGCGCGGCCGCGATGCCGGTGGCGATGCCGAGGACCAGGGTGACGGCGACGGCGGCCAGCACCTGGGAGAGGGTGTCGAGCGAGGAGTCCCACACGCCGAGCACGCCGATCGCGGCCATGGCGAGGACGGCGGTCAGGGCGGTGCGCCAGGTGCCGATCAGCCAGGCGAGCGCGGCCACCAGGAGCAGCACCGCCCACCAGGGCAGCGCGCGCAGGCCGTCGCGCAGCGGGTCCAGCATCCAGGTGGTGAAGTGGCCCGCCCAGTCGGCGGTGCCGCCGATGACGGGGACGCCGGAGTAGAGGTGCGCGGTCATCCAGTTGACGGCGTCGTTGACGGGCGCGGCGATGTCGAGGGTCAGGCCGTCGGGCCAGTCGGCGCGGCCGAGCAGCCGCGCGAGGACCGCGACGGCGACGGTGGCGCCGAGGGCGTAGAGCCACTGGGTGCGGGGCCGGTCGGCGCCTTCGGCCGCACGGCCCGCCGCCGCGGTCACGCGGTCCAGGACAACGGCGAGCAGCACGATCGGGATGCCGGCGGCGAGGGCCGCGCCGACGTCGACGGAGGCGAGCGCCTGGTAGACGCGGTCGCCGAGACCGCCCGCGCCGATGACGGAGGAGATGACGGCCATGGAGAGCGCCATCATGATCGTCTGGTTGAGGCCGAGCAGGAGTTCCTTGCGGGCCAGCGGGAGGCGCGCGGTCAGCAGCCGCTGGCGCGAGGTGGCGCCGAGCGAGCGTACGGCCTCCAGTACCTCGGGGTCGGCGCCGCGCAGGCCGAGCGCGGTGAGGCGGGCCATGGGCGGGGCCGCGTAGACCACGGTCGCGAGGACGGCCGCGGGCACGCCGATGCCGAACACCAGCACCACGGGCAGCAGATAGGCGAAGGCCGGGAGCACCTGCATGGTGTCCAGGACCGGGCGCAGGGCGCGGTCCAGCCGGTCGGAGAGCCCGGCGCCGAGGCCGAGCAGCGCGCCGACGGCGAGGGAGGCGAGCACCGCGACCACCATCAGCGCGAGCGTCTGCATGGTCGGCACCCACATGCCGAGCGCGCCGCAGGCGAGGAACGCGACGGCCGTGCCGACGGCGAGCCGTACTCCGGCCACCCGCCAGGCGACCAGGGCGCCGAGCACGGCGACGCCGGGCCACCCGGCGGCGAGCAGGGTGAGGTAGACGCCGCGTACGGCGAGGACGACCGCGTTGCTGATGTGGCCGAAGAAGTAGAGGAACAGCGGGTGGCTGTCCCGGTTGTCGATGACCCAGTCACTGGCGGCACCGAGCGGCTTCACCAGGCTCACGGTCAGCGCCTGCGGCCAACTTCCGCTGCCCCAGCGGGAGCTGAGCAGGGGGACAAGGACGGCGGCGACGACGGCGAGCACGAGCAGCTTGGCCGCGGGGCGGGATCCGAGGGCACCGGGGAGGGCGCGCCGGGCGGCGGCCGGGACGGTGATCGTGGCCATCAGGCGGCCTCCGGCTCACGCTCGGGGTCGGGGGCGGCGGAGGGTTGGGGTGATGGCTTCGCGTCGGGGGCGGACTTCGGCTCGGTCCGGGTCTCGAGCGCGGCCTCGTCGCCCCCGGCGTCCGTCCCGTCCGTCCCGTTCGTCCCCGCCACCACGCTCAGCAGCGCCTCGGAGTCGACCACGCCCATGCACCGTCCCGCGTCCATCACCCGGGCCGGGGCGCCCGCGCGGGCGACGGCCTCGATGGCCTCCGCGACCGGCGCCTCGGGGCGTACGGCGGGGCCGTTGCCCGCCTCGTCGGCGGAGGCGGGCCGCATGGCGGTGCGGCAGGTGACGACCTGCTCGCGCGGTACGTCGCGGACGAACTCGCGGACGTACTCGTCGGCCGGGGAGTTGACGATCTCCTCGGGGGTACCGAGCTGGACCACGCGGCCGTCGCGCATCAGGGCGATGCGGTCGCCGAGCTTGAGGGCCTCGGAGAGGTCGTGGGTGATGAACACCATCGTGCGGCCCTCCTCCTCGTGCAGGCGGGCCACCTCGTCCTGCATGTCGCGCCGGATCAGCGGGTCGAGCGCGCTGAACGGCTCGTCGAACAGCAGGACTTCGGGGTCGACGGCGAGGGCGCGGGCGAGGCCGACGCGCTGGCGCTGGCCGCCGGAGAGCTGGCCGGGACGGCGCTTCTCCATGCCCGCGAGGCCGACCTTGGCGACGAACTCGGCAGCCTTCTCCCGGCGTTCGGACTTGCCCAGGCCCTGGATCTCCAGGCCGTAGGCGACGTTGTCGAGAACGGTGCGGTGCGGGAGCAGGCCGAAGTGCTGGAAGACCATCGCGGCACGGTGACGGCGCAGTTCGCGCAGCCGCGTGCGGTCCATGGCGCGTACGTCCTCGCCGTCGATGGCGATGGTGCCCGCGGTGGGCTCGATGAGCCGGGTCAGACAGCGCACGAGGGTGGACTTGCCGGAGCCGGACAGGCCCATGACGACGAAGACCTCGCCCTTGCGCACGTCGAAGGAGACGTCGCGGACGGCGGCGGTGCAGCCGGTGCGGGCGCGCAGCTCGGCCGGGGAGAGCGCAGCCAACTCCGGGTCGGCGGGGACGCGTTCGGGCTTGGGTCCGAACACCTTCCACAGGCCGTCCACGGAGAAGACGGGGTCGGCGCCGGAAGGATGGGTGGGCGGCTTGCGGGTCGGCACGGTGAGCGTCATCGGGCGTCACCACCGATCAGGTCGACGGCCTTCTCACCGACCATGAGTACTCCGATCATCGGGTTCACCGCCGTCATCGTCGGGAAGACCGAGGCGTCGGCGATGCGGACGCCATCGAGGCCACGGATGCGCAACTCGGGGTCCACCACGGCCAGTTCGTCGTCCGGGGCACCCATCCGGCAGGTCCCCGCCGGGTGGTAGACGGTGTGCGCGACCTTGCGGGCGTACTCGCTGAGCGCCTCGTCGTCCTGGACCTCGGGGCCGGGGCAGACCTCGCGCTTGAGCCAGTGGGCGAGCGGCTCGGTCTTGGCTACCTCGCGGGCTATGCGGATGCCGTCGACCAGGGTCCGGGCGTCGTAGTCGTCCTCGTCGGTGAAGTAGCGGAAGTCCAGCGCGGGCTTCACGGCCGGGTCGGCGCTGGTCAGGTAAAGACGGCCGCGACTGCGGGGCTTGGGGATGTTCGGGGTCATCGAGACGCCGAACTCGGGCCGCTCGTAGCCCAGTCGCTCCGGGTTGTCGGTGAACGGGACCTGGTAGAAGTGGAACATCAGGTCCGGGCCCGCGTGTTGGGGGTCGCGGCGGACGAACAGGCCCGCGTCGGAGTCCATCGCGGAGTTCTCCGGGATCGGCCCGTCGGTCTCCCAGACGATGACCGACTCGGGGTGGTCGAGCAGGTTCTCGCCGACGCCGGGCAGGTCGTGGACGACCGGGATGCCGAGGGCTTCGAGCTGGGCCCTGGGGCCGATGCCGGAGTGCAGCAGCAGGCGCGGGGTGTCGACGGCGCCCGCGCTGAGGATCACCTCGCCCCGCGCCTTGATCAGCAGCTCCTGGCCGTCCTTGGTGCGCACGTGGACGCCCTCGGCGCGGGTGCCGTCCAGCTCCAACCGGTACGCCCAGGTCTCCAGGAAGAGGTGGAGGTTCGGGCGCTCGTCCATCACCGGGTGGAGGTACGCCACGGAGGCGGAGGAGCGCTTGTTGTTCTCCGGGTGGTAGGCGAGGTCGAAGAAGCCGACGCCCTCGGTGAACGGCTTCCGGTTGAAGCCCTCGACGCGCGGCACGTCCAGCGCGGCCTGCGCGGAGTCCACGAAGTCGCGGGCGATGGCGTTGCGGTCCTTCTCGTCCACCGGGACGATGTTGTTCTTCAGCCGGGCGAAGTACGCCTCCATCGGGACCGCGCCCCAGCCCTTGGCCCCGGCCCGCTCCCACTCGTCCCAGTCGGACGGGAGCGGCTTGAAGGAGATCAGGGTGTTGTGCGAGGAACAGCCGCCGAGGACGCGGGCGCGGCTGTGCCGGATGTGGGAGTTGCCGCGCGGCTGCTCGGTGGTCGGGTAGTCGTAGTCGAGGTCGCCGCCGAGCAGGCCCATCCAGCGGCGCAGGGTCAGCACGTCGTCGCGGTCGACGTCGCTCGGGCCGCCCTCGATGACGGCGACCGTGACGTCGGGGTTCTCGGTGAGGCGGGAGGCGATGACGGAGCCCGCGGTGCCGCCGCCGATGACGACGTAGTCGTACTCGTGGGTGTGTTCGGGCATGGGGGTGTTCGCTCCTGGTGGGGGCAGGGAGGTCGTACGAAGGTCGTGCGGGGGGGGCTGCGGGGGTCAGCCCGTGAACCAGCGCACCGGGCGGGGGGCGAGGTTCTGGTAGACGTGCTTGGTCTCGCGGTACTCGGCGAGTCCGGCGGGGCCCAGCTCGCGGCCGGTGCCGCTCCTGCCGAAGCCGCCCCACTCCGCCTGCGGCAGATAGGGGTGGAAGTCGTTGATCCACACGGTGCCGTGCCGCAGCCGGGCGGCGACGCGCCGGGCGCGGCCGGGGTCGGCGGTCCAGACGGCGCCCGCGAGGCCGTACTCGGTGTCGTTGGCGAGGGCGACCGCCTCGTCCTCGGTGCGGAAGGTCTCGACGGTGAGGACGGGGCCGAAGACCTCCTCGCGCACGACGCGCATCTCGCGGTGGCAGTGGTCGAGGACGGTCGGCTCGTAGAAGTAGCCCTCCGAGGGGCGGTCCTCGGTGGGCTCGGGGCGCTTGCCGCCGCAGGCCAGGGTGGCGCCCTCGGCGAGGGCGGAGGCGACGTACTCCTCGGTCTTCGCGCGCTGCTGCTCGGAGACGAGGGGGCCGCACTCGACGCCGGGCGCGGTGCCTCGGCCGAGCCTGATCTTCCCGGCGCGGCTCGCGAGTTCGGCGACGAAGCGGTCCCGGACCGACTCCTCGACGATGAGGCGTGAGCCCGCCGAGCAGACCTGGCCGCTGTGGATGAACGCGGCGTTGAGGGCCTGGTCGACGGCGGTGTCGAAGCCCTCCTCGGTGGCGCAGGAGTCGGCGAAGACCACGTTGGGGTTCTTGCCGCCGAGTTCGAGGGCGACCTTCTTCACGGTGGGCGCGGCGGCCTGGGCGACCTTGACGCCGCTGACCAGGCCGCCGGTGAAGGAGACCAGGTCGACGTCGGGGTGCTCGGCCATGCGGGCGCCAACGGTGTGGCCGGGGCCGGTGACGAGGTTCGCGACGCCGTCGGGGAGTCCGGCCTCGGTGAGCAGTTCGATCAGCTTGACCGTGGTCAGCGGGGTGATCTCGCTCGGCTTGATCACGAAGGTGTTGCCCGCGGCGAGCGCGGGGGCTACCTTCCAACTCGCCTGGAGCAGGGGGTAGTTCCAGGGGGTGATCAGGGAGCAGACGCCGACCGGCTCGTGCACGACCACGCTGTGGATGTCGGGCGAGCCCGCGTCGACCACGCGGCCGGGGGCCTCGGCGGCGACCAGGTCCGCGAAGTAGCGGAAGGCGTCGGCGACGCAGTCGATGTCGACGCGGCCCTCTTCGAGGGTCTTGCCCGCGTCCCGGCTCTCCAGCAGGCCGAGCGCCTCGCGGTCGCGTACGAGGAGGTCCGCCACACGGCGCAGCAGGGCGGCGCGCCCGGCGACGGGGGTGTGGGGCCAGGGGCCGTGGTCGAAGGCATGCCGGGCGGCGGCGATCGCCCGGTCCGCGTCCTTCTCGCCGCCCTCCGCGACCACGGCGAAGGGCCGGCCGTCCGCGGGGTCCAGGATCTCGCGTGTCGCGCCGGAGGCCGCGTCGAGCCACTCGCCTCCGGCGTGGATGGTCGCCTCGGCCGGTCGTTCCGTTCTGTCCGCCATGATCGGTATTGCCTTCCGTTCCTGTTCAGCGCCCCTGCGTGACAGAGGTGCCACGTCCAAGGACCGGGACCGCATGCCCTTGCCCGGCGGCACACATGCGCGTTCGACGGGGGAAAGTGGGCCGGGTCACTGAAATCACGGAGGAAATGGGGACAAATGGGCCGCTCGGGGTTGCTCGGTGGCGGGCTCAGTCCACCGACGCCGACGCGTCGCAGCCGGTGTCGGGCGGGCAGAACCAGCTCAGCGCCGTGGTGAGCAGCTCCAGCTCGTCCGCACGGCCGTCGGCGTCGGGGCCGTACACCGCCACCGCGTAGATCCTTCCGTCCGCCGCGACGAACCGCTCGTCCAGCACATGCCAGGTCCCGACCTCGGGCTCGCCCCGGATGGTGTCGGCCAGATACTCCAGCCGCGAGCCGGTGAAGTCGCCCTCGTCCATGTTCGTGAGCGCCAGCTTCTCGAACCCGTTCGGCTTGCGGGTCTCCGCCGACAGATACAGCTCGAACGAGGCGTCCGGGGACTGCTCCGCGACCTGATAGATCTGAATCCGGTGACTGCGGTCGGGGCTGCGGTAGTTGACCACGGCGATGCCGTACGTCGAGGGGGCGGTGCTGCGCGTCCAGCCCTCCGGCACAGCGATCCGGAAGCGCTCGTCGTCCTCGCGGACGTCGTAGCCCTCGGGGGGCTGGGGGGCCGACGGCGAGGGGCTCGCGGTCGCGGCCGACTCGGTGGTCCCGGTCGGCGCCGGGGCCGAACTGGAGCTGCCCTGCGCCGTGTTCCGACGCCCACCGGAGCCGTCCCCGCCGAGCACGAAGACCAGCGCGAAACCGACGGTCACCCCTACGACGGCGGCAGCGGCGAGCACGGGCCAGAGGCGCCGGGTGCGGGTGGTGTGGGGGTCGTCGGGGTCGTCGTCGGGGTGGTCGGGGCGGCCGTCGGGGGGCGGCCATCCGCTGTCGGCGGGCCAGCCGCCGGGGTACGGGGTGCCGGGTGCACTCACGGAGGTCTCGGTGGGGAGCCCGGCATCGGGGTGGTGGACCGAGGGGTGGGTCGGGGCTTCGGCGGGGGGCCAGGCGGGAGCGGGGCGGTTCGACGCGGTGCCCTCCGGGGGTTCCGCGCCACGACCGCCGGGCGACGGCTCCACCGAGGCCCCTCCACCGGCCCCCTTCGCCGCGAAGCCCTCCGGGAGTCCTGGCCCGTGTCCGCCGGGCGACGGCTCCACCGGAGAGCCCGTGTCGGGGGCACCGGCCGGGAACCCCGAGTCACGCTCACCGGGCGACGGCTCGGACGGAGGCCCGGCATCGGGGGCACCCCCCGCGAGCCCGTCCGGCGCCCCCGGCCCACGACCGCCGGGCGACGGCTCGGACGGAGACCCCGCGCCGGAATCGCGCGCCGAGGCCCCCTCAACGGAACCCTTCGGCACGAACCCCTCCGGAAGCCCCGGCCCACGTCCGCCGGGCGAAGCCCCGGCCGGCGCTCCCCCGCCCCGGCCGCCGTCCGCCGTGTCGGTGCGAGCCGTCGCGTCGGCGTGAGCCGTCCCGTCGGTGCGGCCGGCCGGCGGCTCGGTCGGGGGCTGCCCGTCGGCGCCGTCGGACGGTCTCGCGCCCCGGGGCCCGGGCGCGGCCGGAGGCCATGCGGCCCGGCCGGCCGCCGGGGGCCACTCGCCCGGTCCCGCCGCCGGAGGCCACGCCTCCTGTCCCGCCGCCGGGGGCCACGCCGTGGGCGAAGCCGGTGTCGTGTCACCTTCCGCCGCGTCGGGCCCGGTCACGTCCGGTGCCCGGTCCGGGCGTGGCGGTGGTGGCGGTGTGGGTGCCGTCGGGGACTCCCCCGTGGCGTCCTCCCATCGCTGGGTGTCCTCGTTCCAGTACCGGTGTCCCCCGCTCATCGCGGCCCCCTCCCCTTGCGCGGTCAGATTCCCAGGAGGCCGGCGAGGGCGCCGGCCGAGGCGAGCACGCTCATGAGGGCCTGGGAGTCGGTGAGGAGTTCCCGGAGGCGCTCGCGGCGGGTCGGGGCTGCCTGGCCGGTACGGGTGATCTCGGACTCGGTGTCGGCGAGCTCGGCGTCCAGCGCGGCGGTGCGGTCGTCGGCGCGGACACGGGCCAGGTCGGCACGCAACTCACGGACGGCGGCGAGGAGTTCCTCGGTCGCGGAGTCGGGCGAGACGCCCCCGGCGTGGTGATGACTCTCGGCGTGGGCATGGCTGCCGACGGCGAACGTGCTGTGCGACACGTCCCCGAAGCTCACGTTGGGCTCGTCACCGGACATGGCTGTGGGTTCCCTTCTTCGACACCGGGCTGCCCGCGATCGCGTCGCCGGAACGGGCCCTCGGCTCGTCACCGGACATGACCGTCGGTTCCCTTCTTCGGCACCGGACCACCCGCGACCGCGCCGGAGGCGGACGCGTGGCTGCCGACGGCGAACGTGCTGCCCTCCACGCGCCCGATGTTCACGTCGCCGTTGCTGATGTTGACGACCTTCTGGACGAACTCACCGGTCTCGTAACCGGATTCGGCGAGCGCGGAACGTACCCCGCCCGCGACACGGTCCTGCACGACCTTGAGGTAGCGGGCCACGTCCATCTCCTGGAAGAGGGAGCCGTCGGGCCGGGAGCCGAGTTCGCGCACGGAGAGGGCGGGGCCGTCGGGCAGGGCGCCCGAGTGGCCGCCGGTCAGCAGCCGCCAGACGTACACCAGGCCCCGGCCGAGCTGGGCCAGCGCGCGGCCCGCCGAGCCCGGCATCAGGACGAGGGCGGTGGCGGCCTTGCCGAACGCGTTGTTGTTGCGGAACCGGTGGGCCGTACGGTCGGCGTCCTTGAACTCCTCGCGCACCGGCGTCAGTACATGCGGAGCGATCTCCAGCACCAGCATCCGGCCCTGGGTGTGCACGCGCACGAAGACCGTGACGACCAGCTCCTCCTCCCAGCCGCCGACACGCACCCGCAGGAAGTGCCGCCGCTTCTCGGCGCCCTCCTCGACGGCGTGCGCCCGGTGCTCCTCGAAGGCCTGCTCGGTGTACGGCGCCTGGTCACGGGCGAGCAGCCCCTCCGCGGGGAGGAACACGCACTCGTCGACCTCCATCCGCCGCAGCCGGTCACGCACCGCGGGGCCCGCGTACTCCGCGGGAATCCGCAGCTGTTCGAGCAGCGGCCGGATCTTGTCCAGGATCGCGCGGTTGCTGAGCGGCTGCCGCTTCTTCAGCTCGTCCGGCTTCAGCTCCACGGCGAGGACCCAGGTGTCGTACGCCGCTCCGGCCCCGCAGAAGGGACGGGCCTCGTTGTACAGGACCAGCGGCGCGTGCTGCTCCAGCCGGATGCGCTGCCTGATCCGCTGGAGGCGCGGGTTCCCGGTCCGCTCGGCGGGGTCGCCCGCGGCGTCCGCGAAACGCTGCGGAGAGAGTTCGGCGGCGAGCGCCCGGCTGAGCTGGGTGCGCTGGAGGTGCACGCATCCCGCGATGAGCGCGAGCAGGACGAGCGTGAGCCACGCGTTCAGGGGCTGGACGAACGCGATCAGCCCGTCGAAGAGGTCGCCCGAGGAGACCGTGGAACCGTACGGGTCGTAGGAATCGTGGGACGGCCCGCTGTCCGACCCGGCGCCGAACGCGGCGGCGACCGTCAGGGCGAGCAGCACCGCGAAGTACACACGGCCCCACCAGCGGACGAGGAACGCCAGACCCACGCGGTACAGCGGCGGCTGCGCGGCCCTGCCGCGGATCGCGGGGGCGGCCGCGAGCATGATGCTGGGCCACAGGACGAGCGCGAGCATGCCCCCGCTGAGCGGAATCCCCACCAGCCAGAGCCCGAGGATCGCCCCGGCCCACTGGAGCTCCAGCTGCCGGGCGCGCAGCGCGTGGGCGAGGACCCGCGCCGCGTCGAAACCGAACGACGGCGCCACGAAGCGCTGTTCGTTGACGTGGAGTTCCTCGATGACGCGGTCGCGGTAGCCGGAGTCCAGATACACCCCCGCGCACAGCAGCCGGGTCGCCTCGCTGGCGTACGGCGGCGTGCCCGGAAGCGCGGGCGGCGCCCCCGCGGACGTGGTCCGGCTCTGCTCCGGCACCTGTGCGGCGCTCATGCCACTCCCCCGAAAGTGGTGACGCGCGACCCCTGTCAGTGGGCCGACGGACGGACCCCGAGGATAGAGGTGCGGCCGGGACGACGGCACCCGTTTTGCTCGGCGGTCGTAAGCGACCCCTCCCGGCGACGGCGCCGGAAAGGGAGCGCGTAGCATCGCCCTCCACCCCCCACCGATGATCAACTCGGGTTCTTTTCGGCCGAGTTGTCGCACTTCAAGGAGGCGTGCATGGCCGCGCTGCTGAATCCCGTTCTCGATCTGCTGATGCTCCGGGGCACCGTCACCGCCGTGGAACGGTTCACCTCCCGGATGCGGCGCCTGCGCATCGAGGGCGAGGCGCTGGCCGGTCTGGAGGTGCTGCCGGGGCAGCAGGTGCGGGTTCTGGTGGGCACGGCGCTGACCCGCCGCACGTACTCGGTGTGGCGCTACGAGCCCACCGGCGCCCTGGAGTTGTGCGTCCTCGACCACCCCGGCGACGGTCCGGGCGCGCGGTGGGCCCGCGAGGCGGCGGTCGGCGCCGAGGTGTGGCTCGGCAAGCCGGAGGGCTCGTTCACGCTGCGCGCGGACGCCGCGCACCATGTCTTCGTCGGTGACGAGACCGCGTCCGTCGCCTTCGGCGCGATGCTCGCCGCGCTGCCCACCGGGGCGCGGGTCTCGGGCTGCGTGGAGACGGACACGGTGGGCGACCGGCTGCCGCTGGCCCACGCGGGCCGGATCGAGTGGGTGCTGCGCGGCGAGATCCCGCTGGCCGAGGCGGTGGGCCGGCTGTCCCCCGCGCCCGGCGGAGTGGCGTACGTCGCCGGTGAGGCGCGCACCGTGCAGGCGGTACGGCATGTGCTGCGGGACGCGGGCTGGGACCGGCGCTCGGTGCTGACGAAGCCGTTCTGGACGCCGGGCAAGCGGGGCATGGAGTAGGCGTCGTAGGCGTCGTACAGGTGAAAGGGCCCCTCCGGTAAGCCCGGAGGGGCCCTTCAGCTCACGGGTACGGCTCAGATGAGGCCGAGGGCGCGGACCGCGTCGCGCTCCTCCGCCAGCTCCTGCACCGAGGCGTCGATGCGGGCGCGGGAGAACTCGTTGATGTCCAGGCCCTGGACGATCTCGTACTGGCCGTCCTTGGTGGTGACCGGGAAGGAGGAGATGAGGCCCTCGGGGACGCCGTAGGAGCCGTCCGACGGGATGCCCATGGAGGTCCAGTTGCCCTCGGCGGTGCCGTTGACCCACGTGTACACGTGGTCGATGGCGGCGTTGGCGGCGGAGGCGGCCGAGGAGGCGCCACGGGCCTCGATGATCGCGGCACCGCGCTTGGCGACGGTCGGGATGAAGTCGTCGGCCAGCCACTGCTCGTCGTTGACGACCTCGGCGGCGTTCTTGCCCGCGACCGTGGCGTGGAAGATGTCGGGGTACTGGGTGGCGGAGTGGTTGCCCCAGATCGTCAGGCGCTTGATCTCGGAGACGGGCACGCCCGTCTTCTTCGCGAGCTGGGTCAGCGCGCGGTTGTGGTCGAGGCGGGTCATCGCGGTGAAGCGCTCGGCCGGTACGTCCGGGGCGGCGGCCTGGGCGATCAGGGCGTTGGTGTTGGCCGGGTTGCCGACGACGAGGACCTTGATGTCGTCCGCGGCGTGGTCGTTGATGGCCTTGCCCTGCGGCTTGAAGATGCCGCCGTTGGCCTCCAGGAGGTCGCCGCGCTCCATGCCCTTGGTGCGGGGGCGGGCACCGACGAGGAGGGCGACGTTGGCGCCGTCGAAGGCCACGTTCGGGTCGTCGGTGATGGTGATGCCGTTCAGCAGCGGGAACGCGCAGTCGTCCAGCTCCATGGCCGTGCCCTCGGCCGCCTTCAGCGCCGGGGTGATCTCCAGCAGGCGCAGGTTGACCGGCACGTCCGCGCCGAGCAGCTGCCCGGAGGCGATGCGGAAGAGCAGGGCGTAACCGATCTGGCCGGCCGCGCCGGTGACGGTGACGTTCACGGGAGTGCGGGTCATGGCGTTCTCCGTATGACAGCTGGCGGTGGGGCGTCCCTGCCCCGGGTGGATGATCGATCTCTTGGCGTCAAGAGAGATCCAGCGGTCAGGCTATCGCGCATCCGGCATCCCGGACGGCCGGGGCCCTGTGGCTCACCCCACAGGGCGGTTTCCCCGGCGCAGAGTTGGCCCGGAGTCGGCCCGGAGCCGGGCCTGAACCGCCCCGGGCCGCACCGGCCGCCCCGGCCCGCCCCCGAGAAGTTTGAGGCGGCCGCCCGTCCGGGAGAGGTGAACGAAGGCGGCCGCCGGCGGGGGTACCGGCCGTCACCGGTCTCCCGTGGGGGGTACTCGTGCGAGTGCCCGGGTTCCGGCGGACCATGCCGGGTGAGCCGGAATTCATTCGGAGCACGCGGCCCCTCCGCCTACTTCGCCGGGTTCGTACAGGCCGTCCGCCCGGCCGCCAGGGTCGCGCAGGCCCGGACGCCGGACGCCTTCTCCACGGCCACCATGGGGGTGTACGCGATGGTCTCCCCGGCCCTGGTGACCGCGCCCGGCCGGGTGCCGCCGACGAGCACGCGCACCTGGTCCCCCGGCGCGGCCCCGGTGATACGCCCCCATGCCGCGCCGCAGATCCGGCTGTAGCGCACCTCCAGCCTGACGGCCCCGACGACCGCGTTGCTCACCGTCGCCACCCGGCCCCCGCTGCACCCCATGGCCTCGGCGTCCTTCCCGGCGCAGGAGGCCCCGGCGCACCGCACGCCCGACGGCAGTACCTGAGGCGTACTGGCCTCCGCCGAGGGCGAGTTGTGGGCGGCGGTGCCGGGCCGGTCGCCGCCGGTGTCCCGCCCGGTGAACAGCAGGACCGCCCCGATGACGACCAGGACGACGGCGGCCCCGGCGGCGAAGAGCGTCGTACGCCGGGCACGGCCGGTGTCCTCGGCCGTCGCGGCATCGCGGTCCATGTCGGCCGCGGTCGGCTGGACGGGAATCGACGGCACCACACCCGCCGGTCCGGCAACCCCGGCCGCCTTGCCCCCGTGCGGCGTACCGTCGGGCGCCGAAGCCGCGCCGGGGCCGCCCGGTGCGGAGGTGTCACCCCCACTCGTACCACCCGGCGCGGAGGCGTCGCCCTCGCCTTTACGGCCCGGTGCGGGAGCCGGGCCGAAGCCGCCCGGCGCCGGAACGGCGTCGGTGACCGTCTCGCCCGGCCCCGGCACCTGGACGGTGCCGCCCGGGCCACCCGGCGCCGGGGCCTCCCCCAGCGCCGCCCGCGCCTGCGTGATCCTGATCTGCTCCATCGTGCGGTCGTGGCGGGACTCCGCGCGGCTCCAGGCGCGTTCGGCCAGTTCCCACATGGTGGTGAGGTGGACCGGGCTGGTGTCGGTGGCCTCGGCGAGGGCGACGACCGCGCCGAGCGGGGCGAGGAGGCGGCCGCCGAGGTAGCGCTCCCAGGACGTTCTGCTGTAGCCGGTGCGGTCGGCGAGGGCCGCGACACCGAGCCCGCCCCGGTCGACGATCCGCCGCAACTGACCGGTGAACTCCCGTATCTGCGGATCGAGATCGTCCGGCAGCGGTTTCCAACGAGGCATGCCACTTCCCCCCACACTCGTCCCCCGGCGAAGGCCGTCTCCCCACGGCCGCGCCCGGAACCGGACGGTCCCCGTCGATCCGCCCGGTGCGTCCGGTCGCCCGTTCATCCACAGGGATGCGCCACCGGAGGACCCCAGTTCCCCTTCCGGGGGCGCACGGAAGCATCCGCCCGTGGGCCGCGCTCCGTCGCGCGCGCCCCGCCCCCCGCCCACGGGGCAACCCCGATGGGCGCCTTCACGCACCTTCACCACGTTAGCCCGGTTCCACGGCCGCTACGGGGTGTTCGCGCCGTTACCCCCGAACTGCCCCGGAACCGGCGGAGCCCAGGGCGCGGAGCCGTAGCGGAACCGTCACCTCCGTGCCACAGCCGACGGACAGGCGTTGAACAGCCGCGCCGGGCCGGGCCAGGCTGAATCCCGGCGGCTCGCCCCCGGCCGGGGGAGGGGGCGAGCCCATCGGCCATCGCGGGCCGCAATGGCCACAGGGGCCGCTGCGGGCCGCAACCGCCCTACGGACAGCGCTACTTGGACACCGTGAAGTGCAGCGCGTCCTTGAGGAACGGGATCACCAGCAGGGGCTTCGGCTGGACCATCAGCGCCAGCAGGGTGATCGAGAGGCCGAGGATGCCGTAGGTCACGATGTCCGTGAACCGCGAGCGGACCGCCAGCATGCCGACACCGGGCAGCAGCCAGCGCAGCACCGCGCTGGTCAGCAGCGCGAGGCCGATCAGCAGGGTGCCGACGCGGACCAGGTCGAACGCGGTCAGCAGCAGACCGAGCCCGACCAGGGACAGCACGACGAGCATGGGCCACTGCCGGGCGGGCGCCGGGGCGTCGCCGGGGGCGGCCCGGCCACCGCCCTCGGGGCGGGCGGTGTCCTTGGTGAACAGCGGGAAGCGGCGCTTGCGGGATCCGCCCGCAGGGGCGCTCTCGGCCTGCGTCCGCACCGTCCCGGCCTCCTCGCGGGTCCCCGTGTTCTCGCGGTCCTCGCGCACGTCGTCAGCCGGCACTGCGCTCCGCCGCCTCGACCACGTTGACCAGCAGCTGGGCACGGGTCATCGGGCCCACGCCGCCGGGGTTGGGGGAGATCCACGCGGCCACCTCGGCCACGTCCGGGTGGACGTCGCCGACGATCTTGCCCTCGGCGTTGCGGGAGACGCCCACGTCGAGGACGGCCGCACCGGGCTTGATGTCCTCGGCGCGGATCAGGTGCGGGGAGCCCGCGGCGGCGATGACGATGTCGGCCCGCTTGAGGTGGGCGGCCAGGTCACGGGTGCCGGTGTGGCACTGGGTCACCGTGGCGTTCTCGCTGCGCCGGGTGAGCAGCAGCGGCATCGAGCGGCCGATGGTCACACCGCGGCCGACGACCACGACCTCGGCACCCTTGGTCTCGACGCCGTAGCGGCGCAGCAGGGTGAGGACGCCGTTGGGGGTGCAGGGCAGGGGCGCGGGCTCGTTGAGGACGAGGCGGCCGAGGTTGGTCGGGTGGAGGCCGTCGGCGTCCTTCTCCGGGTCCATGAGTTCCAGGATGCGGTTCTCGTCGATGCCCTTGGGCAGCGGGAGCTGGACGATGTAGCCGGTGCAGGCCGGGTCCTCGTTCAGCTCGCGGACGACCGCCTCGATCTCCTCCTGGGTGGCGGTGGCGGGCAGTTCACGCTGGATGGAGGCGATGCCGACCTGCGCGCAGTCGCGGTGCTTGCCCGCGACGTACTTCTGGCTGCCGGGGTCCTCCCCGACCAGGACGGTTCCGAGGCCGGGCGTGATTCCCTTCTCCTTCAGCGCCGCCACGCGGGCGGTCAGATCGGACTTGATCGCGGCTGCGGTGGCCTTGCCATCGAGAATCTGGGCGGTCATACCCCCATCCTCCCGGATGACGGGCCCCGGGTTCCAATCCGGGTGGCCCTTCGCGGAGTGGCGTCCCGCACGTCCCGCACGCCCCGGGATGTCCGCTGATGATCGTTGATGTTGCACTTGCACAACACATAGCGAATCTAGGTGGACAAGATCTTGCGCCTCCACAACGATGAATGGCGCACAAGCCGCGGTCCGGTGGGGGGCTAACCGCTCATAACGTGTCATTCCTCCGTGCCTTCCGCGTCGTCCCCGCAAGGTCAACGGAGGAAATCCAGCCATGAGTTTCGGCTCGCCCAACAACCCGTACGGCCAGCCCCAGGACCCCCAGCAGGGCTACGGCCAGCCGCAGCAGCCCGGCTACCCCCAGGCCCCGCAGGGCGTGCCGCCGCAGTACGGCTACCCGCAGGACGCCGGCATGCCGCCCCAGCCGGGCTACGGCTACCCGCAGCAGCCCGGTTTCGGCCAGCCCGGCGGCCCCGGCCCCCGGCTCGCCTCGATGGGCCGCCGCTTCGGCGCCCGCGCGATCGACTTCGCGATCATGTTCGTGATCTACATCATCCTGGTGAGCGCCGGCATCGCGAGCTTCGCCAACTCGGTCCAGGACTGCGACCCGGCCTCGACCACGTACGACACCTGCATGAACGACGCCAGCACGGGAATGATGAGCAAGATTCTTCCCATCGCGCTCCTGTTCGGCCTCGCGACCCTGCTCTACGAGTGGCTGATGGTCGGCCTGGTCGGCGCGACCCTCGGCAAGCTGGCCGTCGGCATCCGCGTCGTGCGGGCCGACACCGGCCAGAAGCCCGGTCTGCTCAAGTCCTTCCTGCGCTGGATCATCCCGACCGCCGCGGGCTACGTCAGCTGCGGCCTCGGCCAGATCCTCGTCTACCTGTCCCCCTTCTGGGACAACTCGGGCCGCCAGCAGGGCTGGCACGACAAGGTCGCGACCACCCTGGTCGTGCACAAGGACTGAGCACAGGACTGAGCACACAGCTCACGGCCGAGGGCCGTGTCCCACCCGGATCGGGTGGGACACGGCCCTCGGCGTATGCCCGCTCGGCGGAACTCAGTGGAAGAAGTGGCGCGTCCCGGTGAAGTACATCGTCACGCCCGCCTTCTTCGCGGCCTCCACGACCTGCTCGTCGCGGATCGAGCCGCCGGGCTGCACGATCGCGCGGACCCCGGCGCCGATCAGGATCTCGGGCCCGTCGGGGAAGGGGAAGAACGCGTCGGAGGCCGCGAAGGCGCCGCGCGCCCGCTCCTCGCCCGCCCGCTCGACCGCCAGCTTGCAGGAGTCGACGCGGTTGACCTGGCCCATGCCGACGCCGACCGAGGCGCCGCCCTTGGCGAGCAGGATCGCGTTGGACTTCACCGCGCGGCAGGCCCGCCAGGCGAAGGCCAGCTCGGCCAGTTCCTCGGCGGAGAGCGCCTCACCGCTGGCCAGGGTCCAGTTCGCCGGGTCGTCGCCGTCGGCCTGGAGCCGGTCGGTCTCCTGGACCAGTACACCGCCGTCGATCGGCTTGACCTCGACCCGGGAGGCAGGGGCGTGCGGGGCCTTCAGCACGCGGATGTTCTTCTTCCGCGTCAGGGCCTCAAGCGCGCCCTCCTCGTAGTCCGGCGCCACGATGACCTCGGTGAAGATCTCCGCGACCTGCTCGGCCAGCTCCTTGCTGACCGGCCGGTTCACCGCGATGACCCCGCCGAACGCGGACAGCGGGTCGCAGGCGTGCGCCTTGCGGTGCGCCTCGGCCACGTCCGCGCCGACCGCGATGCCGCACGGGTTGGCGTGCTTGATGATCGCGACACAGGGCTCGTCGTGGTCGTACGCGGCACGGCGTGCGGCGTCCGTGTCCGTGTAGTTGTTGTACGACATCTCCTTGCCGTGCAGCTGCTCGGCCTGCGCGAGCCCCTCGGCGCCCGGCTCGACGTACAGCGCGGCGGGCTGGTGCGGGTTCTCGCCGTAGCGCAGGGTGTGCGCGCGGTCCCAGGTGGCGCCGAGGAAGTCGGGGAACGGGGAGTCGTCCACCGGGGCGTACTCGGTGGCGAACCAGTCGGCCACGGCCACGTCGTAGGCGGCGGTGTGGCGGAACGCCTCGGCGGCCAGGCGCTTGCGGGCGGCGAGGTCGAAGCCGCCCTCCTGCGCGGCGGCGAGCACGTCGGCGTACCGCTCGGGGCTGGTGACCACGGCCACGGACGGGTGGTTCTTGGCGGCGGCGCGGACCATCGAGGGGCCGCCGATGTCGATCTGCTCCACGCACTCGTCGGGCGAGGCGCCGGAGGCGACCGTCTCCCGGAACGGGTAGAGGTTGACGACGACGAGGTCGAACGGCGCGACGCCCAGCTCGTCCAGCTGCTCGCGGTGGGAGTCCAGGCGCAGGTCGGCGAGGATGCCCGCGTGCACCTTGGGGTGCAGGGTCTTGACCCGGCCGTCCAGGCACTCGGGGAAGCCGGTCAGCTCCTCCACCTTGGTGACGGGGACGCCCGCGGCGGCGATGCGGGCCGCCGTGGAGCCGGTGGAGACCAGCTCCACACCGGCCTCGTGCAGTCCGCGCGCGAGGTCTTCGAGGCCGGTCTTGTCGTAGACGCTGACGAGCGCCCGGCGAAGGGGCCGCTTGGTGCTCTCGGCGGTGGCGGTCACTGGATAACTACCTTTCGTCCCTCAATGCGATGGCCGTGGCGGGCGAGCCGGCCCACGACCTCGACGAGCAGCCTTCGCTCGACGTCCTTGATGCGCTCGTGCAGAGCGCTCTCGTCGTCCTCGTCCCGGACCTCGACCACGCCCTGCGCGATGATCGGCCCGGTGTCGACGCCGTCGTCGACGAAGTGGACGGTGCAGCCGGTGACCTTGGCGCCGTACGCGAGCGCGTCGCGCACACCGTGGGCCCCGGGAAAGCTCGGCAGCAGCGCCGGGTGGGTGTTGACGAACCGCCCGCCGAACCGGGTCAGGAACTCCTTGCCGACGATCTTCATGAACCCGGCGGAGATCACGAGGTCGGGCTCGAAGGCGGCGACCGCCTCGGCCAGCGCCGCGTCCCACTCCGCACGGCTCCCGTGGTCCTTCACCCGGCACACGAAGGTGGGCAGCCCGGCGCGCTCGGCGCGGGCCAGTCCCTCGATGCCGTCGCGGTCGGCCCCGACGGCGACGACCCGGGCGCCGTACGCCTCCGCTCCGACGCGCTCGATCTCGTCCAGCAGGGCCTGGAGGTTGGTTCCGGAGCCGGAGACCAGCACGACCAGGCGCTTGGCCGCTGGACCGGCGGGGGTGGCGGCCACGATGGGGCCCTTTCTCGGGACGGTTCTCGGGACGGCGATGTGTCCGGCCGGACCGTACGGTCGCGTTTGTGCGGTCGTACGAATGCTTCGCGCCCCCGGATACGGGGAAGTCTACGAAGCGGCCGGTCGCCAGCAACGATACCGGCACTCCGGACGGCCCCCACGGGACGGGGGCGTGGCCGGAAGGTAGCGTTCGCACCGGACCGGCTCGGGAACGCCGTGGTGGCGCGGTGCGTTCACGGGACGGAAGCTCACGCCGGACAGCCGTCACGGCCTTCAGCAGTGGCCCACGTCATGACCTAGGGGAAGACGCTCCTTTGATGCCCGATCGCAGCCCGCGACTCCTCACGTTCCCGCCGCGTCCGGACCTGGGAGGCGAGCGCGGATCCGTGCTGCCCGAGCGCGGCTTCACGTTGCTGCGGGAGCGGCCCTCCACGCCGCCCGAGGCGCCGACGGGCGGCGACGGCGGTGACCGGGGCGACGGCCGGCAGGACGACAACCCGTTCGCGCCCCCGC
Organism: Streptomyces sp. NPDC026659; assembly: GCF_040638245.1. Lineage (NCBI taxonomy): Bacteria > Bacillati > Actinomycetota > Actinomycetes > Kitasatosporales > Streptomycetaceae > Streptomyces > Streptomyces sp. NPDC026659. The sequence continues at coordinate 611,277 of NZ_JBEZXY010000002.1, forward strand.
CCGAGGGCAGCCCCGACCAGCCGTGGCGCCCCCGTCACCCGGAGGGATCGGATTCCGGCGAGGGGCAGGGGTCGCCGTGGGGCGGCCGTCCCCAGGGTTCCGGCCAGGGGCAGCACTCGCCCTGGGGCAGCCAGTGGAGCGACCGGCAGCCCGGCCGCGCCCCGGGCGGCTTCGGCGAGCGCCCCGGCAGCGGTCCCGAGCGGCCCGGCGACGGACAGGACAAGAAGCGCTGGGACCTGAACGACCCGGCCCAGCGCCGCGCGCGCTACGCGCTCCTGGCCGGCATGTGGGCCGTCTTCTTCGTGCTCCTGGGCTGGTCGTACGTCTCGCTGCTCCTGGGCGCCCTCGCCCTGTACTGGGGCGGCAGCTCCCTGCGCGCCAAGCCCCGCACCCCGGACCCGGACGCCCCCGCCGCCGCGCAGCCGCCCCCGAGCGGCCGCCCCCAGGCGACGGCCGCGATCGGCGGCATGATCGCCGCGGCCCTGGCCCTCTGCCTGACCGCCTCGCTCTTCGCCGTCAAAATCGTCTACCGCGACTACTACACGTGCGTGAACGACGCCCTGACGGGCCAGGCGAGGCAGTCCTGCGACACCCACCTGCCGAAGGAGCTGCGGGGCGTTCTGGGGTCGGGCAGGAGCTGAGCCGGGCTACTCGGTCCGGGGCTCGGGCGGAGGCTTCGGGCTCGCGCCGGTGAGGGCGTCGGACCAGTCCGAGGCGAAGGGGGCGTCCGCGTCGAGGAAGTCGTACAGCTCCTCGGCGGGGGGCTCGGGCTGCTGCGGCGGCTGTGCGATGGCCGCCTCCCGTGACCCGGCGAGCGGCCGCTGCGGGTCTTCCGCCCGAGCGACGGCCTCGCCCCGCTTCCGGGTGCCGCGCAGCCGCCAGGCCCGTACCGTCCAGGCCACCGGCAGCCCCGTGACCAGGACCCACAGGCCCGCCGCGGGCCCCGTCAGCCACCACACCGGGCCGAAGTCGGCCAGCGCGCCGACGCCCAGCGGGCCGCCCGACAGCGCGGCGAGCAGGGCCAGCGTGCCCGCGCAGAGCAGGGCCGCGAGCGCGAGTACCCCGGTGGTGTGCAGGGCCGGCCAGCGCGTGGCCGCTTCTCCGCGCCGGGTGGCCCCGCGGGCCACGAACCAGCCGACGGTCACCCCGGCGGCCACGGGCACCGCGGCCGCCGCCCAGTTCAGCGGGGTACCCGGGCCCGGGTCGGGCACGGCGGCCAGGAGCGGGAACGGGGGCAGGAGCGGCGCCGGGTCGGAGAGCAGCGGATGCACCAGGTGGCCGGAACCGAGGGTGAAGCCGGGGCCGAGGGCGTAGGAGGCCGCCCACACGGCCGCGTTGGGGATCAGCGAGACCGCGAGCAGCAGCACGGTGGACCGGCCGGTCCAGCCCTCCGTGAGCTGGGTGAAGGACACCCGCGCCGCGTCGCCGTGCCCCACCAGCGAGACGCCGAGCAGCAGCGCCCCGCCGCCGGTCAGCACGGCCGCACCGGCCACGGCCGCGCGCAGGGCCGTACGCAGCCGGGCCCGCGCCTCGGCCCCTGCGCACAGGCCCCGCACGGGCCCCGGCAGCGGGCCGAGCGGTCTGCCGTACGCCGACCAGACCCCGGACGCGGCGGCAGCGGCGGCGACCGGTGGGAGACAGGCCGTCACCCAGGGCCAGGACAGGCGGAGTTCACCGCCGGAGCCGTAGAGGGCGACGGCCGTGGCGACGCCGAGGTAGCCGAGGACGACGCCGGTCCACGCGGTGCGGGCGGGGACGGGGGGTGGGGTGTCGGGGGTGCCGGACGAGCCGGTGGTGCCGATGGTGCCGGTGGTGCCGGACCTGGCGGGTCCGTCCGGGATGCCCGGGGCACCGGAGACAGCGGAGACAGCGGAGGCATCGGGTGCGTCCACCGCGTCCCGCGCCGCCCGGTGCAGCAGCCACACCGGCAGCGCGAGCAGCAGCAACGGGGTGAGGCCCACCGGCTGCGGGGCACCGGAGAGCGTGTCCGCGCGCAGGAGTTCGGCGCCGTGGGCCAGCAGCCAGAGCGCGGCGGCGACGTGCAGGGCGCCGCCCGGACCGCTGTCGGGATACGGCGAGCTGACCCACAGCACCATCACCAGCGCGGCACACGCGGCGAGTCCGAGCCCGGCCGCGAGCGCGCCGCCCGCGAGGCTCGCGCCCAGGCCGGGTGAACGGTCGCGCAACCGGGTTCGCAGGGACGACGACAGGGACGACGGCAGGGACGCCGAGGGGCGATCGGTCGGCAGGATCACGTCGACATGCTCCCAACGACACGCGCTTTCCCGGCGTAACAGGCGAACCTCCGAAGTGTCGCCCAAGATGTGTTTATGTGCTTTTTCACGCAGAGGGGTGAGCCGTGACGCAGACTTACGCCGGTCCGCTGCCACCACCGGACGAACGCCGACGCCTGCGCGAGAGCCGCGCACTGACACAGGCTCAGGTCGCCAGGCGACTCGGCGTCAGCCGGGCGACCGTACGCGCCTGGGAACGCGGCCGGAGCACTCCGAGCGGCCCGCGCCACGAGGCGTACGCCCGCCTGCTCGCCGACCTGGCCGACCTCGCCGAGCCGACGGCGGGTCAGGCGTCCCCCGCGGGCCCTCCCCCACCGAGAAGCCCCGAGCCGCCGCCCCTGACACCCGATCAGGCGTTCGATGCGCTGTACGCGTTCTGTGCCCCCGCGCTCGTCCGCCAGGCCTACCTCCTCACCGGCCGCCGCGAACTGGCCCGCGAGGCCGTCGAGCGCGCCTTCCAGCTCGCCTGGCAGCGCTGGCCCGAGGTGGCCCGGGACCGCGACCCCGGCGGCTGGGTGCGGGCGACCGCGTACGAGTACGCCGTCTCCCCCTGGCACCGCTTCCGCCCCCGCTACCGCACCCCCGAGCCCCCGCCCGCCGACCCGGCCGACCGCGCCCTGCTGGACGCGCTGCTGAGCCTCCCGCCGTCGTACCGGCGCACCCTCGTCCTCTACGACGGCGTCGGCCTGGACCTCCCCGAGCTGGCCGCCGAGACGGAGGCCAGCACCCCGGCCGCGGCGGGGCGGCTGACCCGCGCCCGCGAGGCCGTCGCCGCGTGCGTCCCGGAACTGGCCGACCCCGCCGCGCTGCACCGGCGGCTGACCGAACTGGCCTCCACGGAACGGCTGCGCGCGGACGCCCCCACCACCGTCCGCACCGTCGGCGAGCGCCGCAACGTCTTCTGGACGCGCGCCGCCATCGCCTTCACCGTCGCCATCATCGGCGCGACGGGGCTGACCCTGCGCTCGGCCCCGACGCACTACGAGGCCCCCATCGCCCCCGCCCAGGCGGTACGCGGTGTGCCCGTTGCCCCGGCCATGGGCCCGCTGTCGAAGACGGAGCAGAATCTGCGCGCCAAGCTGCACCGGGAACAGGCCAACGGGCCGCAGCGGCTGGCGCCGGAGCCGGGGTGACACGACCGGGTGACGCGGGCCGGGTGACGCGGTTCGGATGACGCGGGCCTGGTGACGCGGGCCCGGTTGACCTGCGGGAACGCCGGTGGGCCCGGTCCCCCACGAGAAGGGACCGGGCCCACCGGTGTGCCGATGACCGGCCGATCGGCCGATCAGGCGATCAGGCGATCAGGCGATCAGGCGATCAGGCGATCAGGCGATCAGGCGGAGAGGATCTCCCGCGCCAGCTTGGCGGTCTCGGTCGGGGTCTTGCCGACCTTGACGCCCGCGGCCTCCAGGGCCTCCTTCTTCGCCTGGGCGGTGCCGGACGAACCGGAGACGATGGCGCCGGCGTGGCCCATGGTCTTGCCCTCGGGCGCGGTGAAGCCCGCGACGTAGCCGACGACCGGCTTGGTCACGTTCTCCTTGATGAACGCGGCCGCGCGCTCCTCGGCGTCGCCACCGATCTCACCGATCATCACGATCAGGTCGGTGTCGGGGTCGTCCTGGAACGCGGCCAGGGCGTCGATGTGCGTGGTGCCGATGATCGGGTCGCCACCGATGCCGACGGCGGTCGAGAAGCCGATGTCACGCAGCTCGTACATCATCTGGTACGTCAGCGTGCCGGACTTCGAGACCAGGCCGATGCGGCCCGGCTTCGTGATGTCGCCCGGGATGATGCCGACGTTCGACTGGCCCGGCGTGATGATGCCGGGGCAGTTCGGGCCGATGATGCGGGTCTTGTTGCCCTTCTTGCCGGCGTACGCCCAGAAGGCGGCCGTGTCGTGCACGGCGATGCCCTCGGTGATCACGACGGCCAGCGGGATCTCGGCGTCGATCGCCTCGACGACCGCGTCCTTAGTGAACTTCTCGGGCACGAAGATGACCGAGACGTTCGCGCCGGTCTTCTCGATGGCCTCGGCGACCGTGCCGAACACGGGTACCTCGGTGCCGTCGAAGTCCACGGTCTGCCCCGCCTTGCGCGGGTTCACGCCGCCCACGACCTCGGTGCCGTCGCCGAGCATGAGCTTGGTGTGCTTCATGCCGGTGGCACCGGTCATGCCCTGGACGATGACCTTGCTGTCCTTGTTGAGCCAGATAGCCATGGTGTGTTGTGTCCTCGTCCTGAGTGCTTACTTGGCGGCGTGGGCCAGCTCGGCGGCCTTGTCGGCCGCGCCGTCCATGGTGTCGACGCGCTGCACCAGCGGGTGGTTGGCGTCGGTGAGGATCTTGCGGCCCAGCTCGGCGTTGTTGCCGTCGAGGCGGACGACGAGCGGCTTCTCGACCTTCTCGCCGCGGTCCTCCAGGAGCTGCAGCGCCTGGACGATGCCGTTGGCGACCTCGTCGCAGGCGGTGATGCCGCCGAAGACGTTGACGAACACGGACTTGACGTCCGGGTCGCCCAGGATGATCTCCAGGCCGTTCGCCATGACCTGGGCGGAGGCGCCACCGCCGATGTCCAGGAAGTTGGCGGGCTTCACGTCGCCGTGGTTCTCACCGGCGTACGCGACGACGTCCAGGGTGCTCATGACGAGACCCGCGCCGTTGCCGATGATGCCGACCTCGCCGTCGAGCTTGACGTAGTTGAGGCCCTTGGCCTTGGCGGCCGCCTCGAGCGGGTTGGCCGCGTCCTTGTCGTGCAGCTCTTCGTACTCGGGGTGACGGAACTCGGCGTTCTCGTCGAGCGACACCTTGCCGTCGAGGGCGAGGACGTCACCGGAGGCGACCTTCGCGAGCGGGTTGACCTCGACGAGGAGGGCGTCCGACTTGATGAAGGTGTCCCACAGCTTGATGAGGACGTTGACGACCTTGTCCGCGACCTCGGCCGGGAACTTGGCGGCCTCGACGATCTCGCGGGCCTTGGCCTCGTCCACACCGTCGATGGCGTCGATCGCGATCTTGGCGACGGCCTCCGGGCGGGTGGCGGCCACCTCCTCGATGTCCATGCCGCCCTCGACGGAGGCGATGGCGAGGAAGGTGCGGTTCGCACGGTCGAGGAGGTAGGAGACGTAGTACTCCTCGACGATCTCCGGAGCGGTCTCGGCGATCATCACCTTGTGGACCGTGTGGCCCTTGATGTCCATGCCGAGGATGTCCGTCGCGCGGGCGACGGCCTCGTCCGGGGTGGCGGCGAGCTTGACGCCGCCGGCCTTGCCACGACCACCGACCTTCACCTGCGCCTTGACGACGGACTTGCCGCCCAGACGCTCGGTGATCTCGCGCGCCGCCTCAGGCGTGTCGATGACTTCACCGGCCAGCACCGGTACATCGTGCTTGGCGAAGAGGTCCCTCGCCTGGTACTCGAACAGGTCCACGCGCTTCCGTCCCTATCAGTGATCTCGCGGTTCGTTGGATGCGTGGGCGTGCCGCGAAGGGCAACGTGACGTCCGCTTGTCACTAAAGGGGCGCACACGGTGTCCGGGTGCGCGGCATGTCCGCCTCGCAGGTTATCTCTGCTGACGGGAGCCCCGTAAATCGCGGGTCACACCCGGGCGGTGATACCTGTCACATGATGCCGAGCCGCGTGACACTCGGTGCCGGAACCCCGGCCGGAGGCTTGGCTGTGATGGGGTGTTGCCACAGGTCAGGACGGGTTCGGGAGCGGGACGGGGCGCTTCTCCAGAGCCGCTGCCATCACCTCCGGGAAGTGGTCGGGGGTGCAGGCGAAGGCGGGGACGCCGAGGGCGGCCAGGGCTGCCGCGTGCTCGCGGTCGTAGGCGGGCGTGCCCTCGTCCGAGAGCGCGAGCAGGGTCACGAACCGGACCCCGGACGCCTTCATCGCGGCGACCCGCTTCAGCATCTCGTCGCGTATGCCGCCCTCGTACAGGTCGCTGATCAGCACCACGACCGTCTCGGACGGCCGGGCGATCCGCGACTGGCAGTACGCCAGCGCCCTGTTGATGTCGGTGCCCCCGCCGAGCCGGGTGCCGAAGAGGACGTCCACCGGGTCGTCCAGCTGGTCGGTGAGGTCCACGACCGAGGTGTCGAAGACGACCAGGCGCGTGCCGACCGACCGCATGGAGGCGAGCACCGCGCCGAACACGGACGCGTACACGACCGACGCGGCCATCGACCCCGACTGGTCGACGCAGAGGACGACCTCCTTCCTCACCGACCGCGCCGCCCGCCCGTGTCCGACGAGCCGCTCCGGCACCACCGTGCGGTGTTCGGGCAGGTAGTGCTTGAGATTGGCCGCGATCGTGCGGTTCCAGTCGATGTCCCGGTGACGCGGTCTGGCGGTCCGCGCGCTGCGGTCGAGCGCGCCGGTGAGGGTCGCCCGGGTACGGGACGCCAGCCGCTTCTCCAGATCCTCGACCACCTTCCGCACGACCGCCCGAGCCGTCTCCCTCGTCGTCTCCGGCATGGCCTGGTGCAACGACAGGAGCGTGCCGACCAGGTGCACATCCGCCTCCACCGCCTCCAGCATCTCCGGCTCCAGCAGCAGCGCGGCGAGCCCGAGCCGGTCGATGGCGTCGCGCTGCATGACCTGCACGACGGAGGAGGGGAAGTACGTGCGGATGTCCCCCAGCCAGCGCGCCACCGACGGCACCGAACCCCCGAGCCCCGCCGAACGCTCCCGCCCCGCAGCACCTTTGCCGCCCCGGTCCTGCTTTCCGTACAGCGCGGTCAGCGCGCCGTCCATCGCCGCGTCCCGGCCCGCGAGCGCGCATCTGGTGCCGTCGGCCTGGTCCCCGCCGAGCACCAGCCGCCAGCGCCGCAACCGCTCGGCCTCGGCGTCGGCGTCGCGATGTGCCGCACCGGTCGTCCCCGTGGTCATCCGCCCACCTCCGCAAGCGTGTTGCCGTCCACCGACACGGTCCGTTCGTCCTCCAGGCCGAGCAGCAGCCGCAGCACCGGCGCCACGGCGTCCGCGCGCCCCCGGTCCGGCTCGGCGGCGAAGCCGTGCGGCACCGTCGCGCCGGCCGTTGGTGCGGCGGCGCCGTCCGGGCCCCGCCGGACCAACTCGCCCAGGGTCCGGCGCACTCCGGGTTCGTACGCGGAGAAGGTCCGCCGCAGCAACGGCAGCACGTCCGTGAACGCGTCGTCCGGCACCGAGGTCAGCCACCCGTCGACCAGCGCGAGCAACCGCTCGTCGTGCACGAGCAGCAACCCGCCCCCGCCTCCCCCGACAAACCCCTCGACCCACACGGCCGCGTCCCCGGGCGGCGTCCCCGGCGACAGCGCCAGCCCCATCAGCCGCGCCGCCTCCCCACCCGCCAACGCCCCGTCATCGAGCAGCAGCCGAACGGCCCGACCCCGGATCTCACCGGGAACGGCGTCGCGGAGCGCGAGGGAGCGGAGGACGGACCGCCAGCGGTCGCGGAGGGCGGGGTGGTGTGGACGGTCCGGGTGTGGGGGGTGGTCGGGCGTCGGGGGACCAGGGTGTTGGGGGTGCCCAGTGTGTCCCGGGTGGTCGGCACGTCCCGGGTGGTCGGCGCGCTGGGGACGCTCGGCATCGGGCATCCTCCCGGCACCGTCGCCCCCGCCCCGCGTCTCGGACAGCAACGCGACCGCCCCGTGCACCGCGTCCACATGCCCCCGCATCTCGTGCGCCGCGTCCGCGTCCAGCCCGGCGCAGGCCGCGGGGAGGCCGACGAAGACGCGGTCGGCCAGGCCGGTGGCCACGTCGGCGAGCGCGTCGGTGTCGGTGCCGCGTACGTCGCCGTAGCGGAGGGAGCGGACCAGCGCGGGGAGGGCCTGGGCGAGGTGGCTCACGTCGCAGTCGAGGGCCGCGCGGTCGGTCAGCACCCGCATGACCACGGGGAGGGCGTCCGGCAGCCCGGCGAGCAGGCACTGTTCGGCCAACGCGGTGACCTCGGCGAGGGCGCGGGCCGAGAGCGCGTCCGACTCCGCCTTGGCCGTCGCGGCGCCGAGGACGGTGGTGCCCCACACACCCGCCTCGGCCGCCTTCACCGACAACTCGGGCTCCCAGCGCAGCCGCCAGGTCTCCCGGAAGGTGCCCGTGCTCCCCCGTGACGTGGTGGGTTCGCCCCAGCCGACGCCGAGCAGCCGCAGCCGGTGCAGGAGCCTGCCGCGCGCGGCGTCGGTGTCCTTGCGCAGGTCCAGCTCCAACTCCCGCTCCGCCGTCTCCGGCTTGAGCCGCAGTCGGCGCTGCTCCCGGGCGAGGTCCCGCTGCAACGGCACGGCGGGCGCCGACTCCGGTACCTCCCCGAGCACGTCCCCGACCACCAGCCGGTCGTACACCAGGGACAGCGGCACGTCCGAGCCGTCGCACATCACCGCGCGTACGGCGTCGGTGGTCTCGCCGAGCCCGGGCAGCGGGCGGCCGCGCAGTACGGCGAGGGTCTCGGCCAGCCGGACCGCCTCGATGACGTGTGCGGGGGACACGATCCGGTCCTCCTCCCGCAGCAGCCCCGCCACCTTGGTCAGCCACCGCTCGACCGGCCGGTCCGGCACCCGGAACAGATGGGCGTACCAGCCCGGCGAGTCGATCCCCGCCCCGTAGCCGCTGAAGCGCGAGAGACGGCGGTGTGTCCAGGGCACCCAGGTCAGCTCGGCCTTGGTCCTGGGCAGCCCCTTCAGCAGTGCCCGGTCGGCGGCGACGGTGACCTTGTCCCGCAGCGCGGGCACGTGCCACGCCCCGCACACCACCGCCACCGCGTCCCCGAACTCCCGCCGTGCCGCTCGCAGTTGGAGTCGCATGTACGCCTCCCGCGCCTGGTCACCTGCGTGCCCCGCATCCCCGTACCGCTCACGCAACGCCCCCATCGCCTCCTCCAGCGCGGCGAACGGCGCGAAGGGATCGCCCGCTTCACCGCCCCGGTGCTCGATCACGTCCTCCCACCAGCGCTCGGGGTCGTCGTACCCGGCGGCGTCGGCGAGCACGGCAAGCGGATCGAGGCGCGCGCCCTCGGGAGGCCCGAGATCAGCACCGGGCTCGGCACGGGGCCCGGTACCCGGCTCGACCTCGCGCCCCGCCCCGCCTTCCGGCTCCCCCACCCCCGCCAGGGTGTGCGCGGCCGGCAAGTCGATGAACCGAACCGGCATGCCCCGCTCGACAGCCCACCGGATCGCCACCCACTCCGGGCTGAACTCGGCCAGCGGCCAGAACGCCGAGCGCCCGGGCTCGTCCACGGCGTGGGCGAGCAGCGCGACCGGTGGTCGCAGGCCGGGGTCGGCGGCGAGCGGGATCAGCGGGTCGGCCTCGGGCGGCCCCTCGATCAGGACGACGGCGGGCCGGGCCGCGTCCAGTGCCGTCCGGACGGCACGCGCGGAACCGGGCCCGTGATGCCGTACCCCCAGCAGCAGCGGCCCGGACGTGAACACCCCGCCGCGCGCCGCGTTCACGCGCCCACCTCGCGGCAGGCCCGGTAGAAGTCGGTCCAGCCGTCACGCTCGCGCACGACCGTCTCCAGGTACTCCTGCCAGATGACCCGGTCGGCCGCCGGATCGCGGACGACGGCGCCGAGGATGCCCGCGGCCACGTCCCCGGCGCGCAGCACGCCGTCGCCGAAGTGGGCCGACAGGGCGAGGCCGCTGGTGACGACGGAGATCGCCTCGGCCGTCGACAGGGTGCCGCTCGGCGACTTGAGCCTGGTCCTGCCGTCGTCGGTGACGCCCTCGCGCAGCTCGCGGAAGACGGTGACGACGCGGCGGATCTCGTCCAGGCCGTCGGGCACGGCCGGCAGATCCAGCGAGCGGCCGATCTGCTCGACCCGGCGCGTGACGATGTCCACCTCGGCCTCGGCGGTCTCCGGCAGCGGCAGCACGACCGTGTTGAAACGGCGGCGCAGCGCACTGGAGAGGTCGTTCACACCCCGGTCGCGGTCGTTGGCGGTGGCGATGAGGTTGAACCCCCGGACGGCCTGGACCTCCTCCCCCAGTTCCGGGATCGGCAGGGTCTTCTCGGAGAGGATCGTGATCAGGCTGTCCTGGACGTCGGCCGGGATGCGGGTCAGCTCCTCGACGCGGGCCGTCCTGCCCTCGGACATGGCGCGCATGACCGGGCTCGGCACGAGCGCCTCGCGGCTGGGGCCGTGGGCGAGCAGCCGGGCGTAGTTCCAGCCGTAGCGGATCGCCTCCTCCGGCGTGCCCGCCGTGCCCTGCACCAGCAGGGTCGAGTCGCCGCTGACGGCGGCGGCCAGGTGCTCCGACACCCAGGTCTTGGCGGTGCCGGGAACGCCGAGCAGGAGCAGGGCGCGGTCGGTGGCGAGGGTGGTGACGGCGACCTCGACCATGCGGCGCGGGCCGACGTACTTGGGGGTTATGACCGTGCCGTCGGGCAGCGTGCCGCCGAGCAGATAGGTGGCGACGGCCCAGGGCGACAGCTTCCAGCGGGCCGGGCGCGGACGGTCGTCGTGGGCGGCCAGCGCGGCGAGTTCGGCCGCGAAGGCGTCCTCGGCGTGCGGACGCAACACCTGGGACGCCTGGTCGCGGCGCGGTGCGACAGGCGGCACGGCGGTGGTTTCGGCAGTCGGTTCGGCGGTCGTTCCCCTGGACGCAGACATGGCTGAGGCCCCCTTCGGCTCGGCCGGTCGGCGAGCTGGATCCACCATGCAGCACGCCACTGACAACCGCTCCGGCCTGTGGACAACGGCCTGTGGACAACTCGGCCGGGCCGATTGTCAGTGGCGGGACCTACCGTCGTTGGCATGACTCAGCAGGGGGTGCGCCGGCCTGCGGATCGGGTGTCTGCCCTGGCACCTGACGCCGCGTCGCGCAGAACGGGAAGCGGACTCGACGAGCGCACGGAGGAACGGACGGCGAAGGAGAGAGAAGAGGAGAAGCCGGCATCGGGCGGCCCGGCCGACCCCGAGGCGGCCCGGCGCCGAGCGGAGCGCCGGGAGCAGCGGGTGACAGCGGGCGTGACCGAGTTGGAGCAACGCCTCGCGGACCTGCTGCGCGGCGGCCTGGCCTCGGCCGAGCAGACGGGGTACGCGTGGTGGGACGAGACGGCCGCCCGTATGGTCGACGCACAGGCACCCGGACTCGCCGCGAAGGCAAGGGAGTTGGGTGCGATACCCGCCTCCGGACCGGGTTGGCCCGCCCGGCTCCTGGAGGAGTGCGCGCTGCTGCACCTCCTCGCCCAGGGCTGGCTGCGCCGCGACCGGCTGCCGGACGCCCTCGCGGCCACGGTCCGCTCCCGGATCGGTCTGCCCGCCTCCGCCGACGGCCCACCGCTGCGCGACAGCTGGCTGGTCCTCGCCCAGTACGACACGGCCGACCCGAAGCTGACGGTCCGCCGCATATGGCTGCACGGCACCGATTCCGGCCACACCCGGCTGGTCCTCTCCTACGGCGCCGCCGGGCGCGCCCCCGAGCTGTCCCTCCCGGTCGGCCACATCCTGGAGGCGGACCTGACCGCATTCCCGGGCGCGGGACAGCTCCGCACCGCGCTGGGCGAGCGGTACGCCCCGCCCGCCCCGGCCGCCACCCGCCCGGAGGGACTGTCCACGGCGCGGGCGATGGCCCACTACGGCGACGCCCTGCGCGAGGACCCCTGGCTCGACACGGTCCCCGTGACCCTGGAGGGCGTCGTACCGGCGCCGGGCGAGCGCCCGGGCACCTGGCAACTGGCCGACGCGGAAGGGGACTCGAAGACCGACCCGGCAGCCGACGCGGCCCTCCCCCTGACCTCGGCGTTCCTCGCCCGCCCCGGCCTCTGGCGGCTGATCGCCCTCTCCGGCGGCACTCCCCTCACCGTCTTCGGCGAGCTGGGCCACCGAGGCTTCACCCCCCTCACGGCCTGGCCCGCACACCCCGGCGCCCCGGTGACGCTGCACTGACCCCGCCCGCACGGAAGGGAACCCTGATGCACGAGACGACGGCCACCACCGCACCTTCCTGGGACGACCTCCTCACCACCGCCCTGCTCGGCACCGACCGCCGCCCCGCCCCCACGAACAACGAGGGACGCCAGGCGCCCCTGGCCCTGCTCGACGCCGCCGCCATGGCGACCGTCCGACGCCGAGCCGGACTACGTGCCGGGCCCTCCGCACCCCGCCCGGAACCCGCCCCCGAAGACCCACGCCCGCCCCTCCCCAGCCGCGCCGCCCGCAGACTCACGGCGCTCCTCGCCGATCGTTCCGGCGCGGGCACCCGGCGCGGCAGCGCCCCCGACCTCACCGAGCTCCTCCCCCAGTGGCTCGCGGCGGCCAACGCGCACGGCTACGCGCCACCCCCGCACCTCCTGCCCGCCCTGCTCGACGCGGCCCGGGGCAGGACCGATCTGCGCCCGGCGGCACTGGAGTTCGCGGGCCCGAGAGCCCTGTGGCTGGCCCGGCTGAACCCGGACTGGCGGTTCGCCCGCCGCGCGGCCCCCGGGGGCTCGGCCCTGCCCGACCCCGGGGACAGCGAGGCCGTACGACAGCTCTGGCAGGAGGGCCTGTTCGCCGAGCGGGTCGCCGTACTGACGGCCGTGCGGTCTCACATCCCCTCGGAGGCAAGGGAGTTGCTTGAATCCACCTGGCCGACGGAGCACGCCGAGGACCGCCTGATGTTCCTCGACTCCTTGCGCGCGAACCTGTCGGCGGACGACGAACCTTTCCTGGAGCGGGCGTTGGCCGACCGCAGCCGCAATGTGCGCGCCACGGCGGCCGAGTTGCTGTCGGCCCTCCCCGGCTCGGCACTCGCCGCGCGGATGGCGGAGCGCGCCCTGACCTGCGTGGCCCTCGACCACACGGGCACGGAGCCCACCGTCGCCGTGGAGGCGCCGCACGTCTGCGACGCGGGCATGGAACGGGACGGCATGGCGGTCAGGGCACCCAAGGGAAGGGGTGAACGGTCCTGGTGGCTGGGCCAGTTGGTAGAGGCGACCCCGCTGGGGGTGTGGTCCGCGCGGCTCGGTGGCCGTACCCCGGAGGGGATCGTGGCGCTGCCCGTCGCCGACGGCTGGCAGGAGGAGCTGCACGCCGCCTGGTGCCGGGCGGCGGTGCGGCAGCGGGACGCGGAGTGGGCGAGGGCACTGCTCGGGGCGCCCGCCGCGCCGGAGGCCGGTGGCCCCGGTGCCGTGTCCCTCGCGGACCGGACGAGGCTGCTGGCCACCCTGGGGGCGGCCGAACGCGCCGAGTGGGTGGCCGGGTTCATCGCCCGGCACGGTCTGTCGGAGGCGTTCCAGCTGCTCGGCGCGTGCGCGGTGCCGTGGGCGCCGCCGCTCGGCGGCGCGGTGGTGGACGCGCTCGACATCGCCCGGGACGCGGGCAGTTACCCATGGAGCTTCAGCGGTGTGATGGGCCTGGCCGAACGCTGCCTCGACCCGGCGGAGACCGCCCGCCTTGACGCCCTGCTGGCCCGCCCCGAGGAACGCGAGGACGGCCGGCCGGGCGCCGGGGGCTACTGGGCGGAGGCGTTCCAGCGGCTCGCCACCACCCTGCGGCTGCGCACGGCGATGGCGGAGGAGCTGATACCCGAAAGCGCCTGAGTAACCCGAATGTGCCTGAGTAAGGGGAGAAGGAGGTGTCAGCCGCCGGAAGCCGCGGGCTGCCGTACGTTCTCCCGCACCCACTCCACGATCGCTCCGGTCGTCGCGCCCGGCGTGAAGATCGCCGCGACACCCTTCTCGCGCAGCGGGGGGATGTCCTCCTCCGGGATGATGCCGCCGCCGAAGACGAGGATGTCCTCGGCGTCGCGCTCCTTGAGGAGGTCGATGACGGCGGCGAAGAGCGTGTTGTGGGCGCCCGAGAGGATCGACAGGCCGATGGCGTCGGCGTCCTCCTGGATCGCGGTGGTGACGATCTGCTCCGGTGTCTGGTGGAGACCGGTGTAGATGACCTCCATACCGGCGTCGCGCAAGGCGCGCGCGATGACCTTGGCCCCGCGATCATGGCCGTCGAGCCCCGGCTTGGCCACCACCACGCGGATCGGACCGGCTGCCACACCCATCACTGCCTCCATCGAGCCACCGGAAGCGGCCGCTTCCGTCATACCGACAAGTACCGCATCTCTGGCACGTTCCGCCACCGTCGCGAAGTGAACGAACGTTATCCCCAGGATCCCGCAACCGGCAGTTTTACGACCGACGGGGAGGGGGAAATCACATGATGGGACATGAGGGTGTGCGGGAGACAGAGACGCCTCCCGCGCGCCGACAGGAGGTCGGCCAATGAAGGTCACCGGAGTATTTCCGCTCTTCCTCCCGATCTGCCGCCGTTTCTGGCCCGGCAGACTGGCCTCTCTGTCCGTCACGCTGCTCAAGGCCACCGCACTGGAGGCCGCGATCCTGGCGGGACACGTGCTGCTGTACCCGACCGGACTCACCCAGGAGCGGCGCCAGGCGGCCCTCCCGCCGCCGGACGGCGCGGCCCGGCTCCCCGTCCCGGAGGGCCCTCCGGTCATCCTGCTGCACGGCTTCATCGACAACCGCTCGGTGTTCGTGCTCCTGCGCCGCAGCCTCGCGCAGCACGGCCGCCAGCGCGTCGAATCGCTCAATTACTCGCCGCTGACCTGCGACATCCGCACGGCCGCCGAGCTGCTCGCCCGCCATGTGGAGGAGATCTGCGAGCGCACCGGCAGCCGGCGGATCGACATCGTGGGCCACAGCCTGGGCGGCCTGATCGCGCGCTACTACGTGCAGTGTCTCGGCGGTGACCTGCGGGTCCGCACCCTCGTCACCCTCGGCACCCCGCACGCCGGTACCCGCGCGATACCGCTGGCCAACGCGCACCCCATCGTCCGGCAGATGCGCCCGGACTCCGCCGTCATCGAGGAGCTGGCCCGCCCGGCGCCCGGCTGCCGCACGCGGTTCGTGAGCTTCTGGAGCGACCTGGACTCCGTGATGGACCCCCTGGAGGCGGCCTGCGTCGAGCACCCCGACCTGGACGCCGTCAACGTCCGCGTCACGGGCATCGGTCACCTCGCCCTCCCCGTCCACCCCGCCGTGGCCGCCGGGATACGGGACGCCCTGGACACCGAGTCCGCCACGAAGCGGCAGCCGGGCGGTCTCACGGTGGCCTGACCCGGCGGCCCGGGAAACGCCCGGGCGGCAGAACGCCCGCATTGTTACGGTCACCGCCATGGAGACCTGGGACAGAGCCGCCGTACGGGCACGGCTGCGAGAGGCGCGGCGGCACGCGACCGGTCCGAGGAACGCTTCGGGGCGAACACGCACCGTTACGAACTCAGGCCCCCGCTTCCCGAGCAGGAGATCCGTTCCTTCGAGACCGTCCACGGCATCGCACTGCCGCCGGAGTACCGCTCCTTCGTCGCGGAGGTGGGCGACGGCCCCGCCGGTCCGGCCCACGGCCTGATGCCCCTGACCACTCCCCGCCCCGAAGCCGTCGACGACTGGGCGGTGGACGGCGAGTGGGCGGAGGACCGGCAGCCGGGGCGTCTCGCCGCTCCGTTCCCGCTCGCGGAGCCCGCGCCCGGCCGCATCGGGACCAGTGACTCCACGCTGACCAGGGGAACTCTCCTGCTGGCCGAGCTGGGCTGCGGAATGTTCCTCCGGCTCGTCCTGAACGGCCCGCACACCAGGGAGATCTGGCTCTTCGACCCGGACTGGGCCGGGTTCGTCCCCTCGCACCCCGGCTTCCGCGCCTGGTACACGGAGTGGCTGACCGCCCTGTGAACGCGCGTCACACAGACAGACCCCGCACCGGGCCACCCCTGCCGACGCTCGAAACACCCGCAACACAGGCCGCGCACAGGTGACACAACGTCACTCACCATCGAACATTCTTCGAACACAAAGCCAAACTCGCGTCCGCGACCCCCGAAACACGGCTGAATGCCCGTTTCCCGTCGCCGCGAAACCGGCCGAAGATTGTGGCGCCCGTGTACCGCCGGGTACAGTCGCCGCACTGCTCTGGCAGCCCCTGTTGTCGAGGCGAAAGAGAAGTTGGTGAACGACCGTCACCCGTCGGGGACCATGACCTCCCCGGCCCCGGCTTCCGACGCCTCCACCGCGCACTACGCGCCGTACGGAGCACCGGAAGTCCCGTACGACGACCTCACCACCTACAGCGGCTACGACGCCACTGGTTTCGCGGTGGGCACGGGCCAGACCGGAGCCTTCGACGCGTACTACGGCGTCCAGACGGGCGGCGCGCAGACCGGCGGGTACGACACCACCGCCTGGCAGACCGGCTACGAGCACGACCCGTACGCCACCCAGCACCACGCCGTCGCCGACACGGGCGCCTACGAGACCACCGCCTGGCAGGTCCCCGCGCAGGCAACCGGGCACGACGTCAGTGGGCAGTGGGACGCGAACGCGTGGCTCCAGACCGACGGCGCGGCGGGCCACGACCCGGCCCAGCAATGGGACTGGAACGCCCAGACCTACGACACCGGCGC
The DNA here is from genome assembly GCF_040638245.1 of Streptomyces sp. NPDC026659. NCBI lineage: Bacteria > Bacillati > Actinomycetota > Actinomycetes > Kitasatosporales > Streptomycetaceae > Streptomyces > Streptomyces sp. NPDC026659. The sequence continues at coordinate 627,937 of NZ_JBEZXY010000002.1, forward strand.
CTACGACGCCACGCAGTGGAACTCCGACGGCGCTGCCTCCGTGCACCAGGAACACCAAGAGCATCCGGCGCCGTACGACCCGCAGGACGCGGTGCCGTACGAGGCGCAGGACCACGCGCCGTACGACCAGACCGCCGCCTTCGAGCACCTGGACGACGACCCGCACTCCCCCTACGGCGACGCCGCCGCGATCGAGGAGTTCGGCGAGACGGCGCTGCCCGATGAGGAGCCGGACTCCACCGGCGAACTCCCCGTCGTGCCCGACCTCCTGGAGGACCAGGAGGAGACCGTACCGGCACCCCGTGCGGGCGGCCGCGCGGCGAACCGCTCCCGGCGCCGTTCGCCCGCCAAGCGCTCGGCCCTGCTGACGGTCGCGGTGCCCTCGGTCTGTGTGATGGGCGTGGCCGGGATCGCCGCCGCCTCGGTGGGCAACCTCACCGACGACGCCCAGGAGACCAGCGCCACCGCCTCGGACGCGCACACGGTGCAGCCGTCCGTCGCCAACAGCGAACTGGACAGCCGGCTCAAGACGCTCTCCGCCGGGGTCGACGACTTCACCGACCGGGCGAGCCGTACCCAGGAGCGCATCGACCTCAAGGCACAGAAGGCGGAGGAGAAGCGGAAGGCCGCCGCCGAGGCCGCGCTCAAGGAGCGGCTGCGCCCCAAGTTCCTGCTCCCGGTGGCCCAGAAGGGCCTCAGCGCCTACTACGGCCAGGCGGGTGTGAACTGGATGTCCGTCCACACCGGCATCGACTTCCCCGTCGCCTATGGCACGAGCGTGATGGCGGCCACCGACGGCGTCGTCTCCACCAAGTGGAACAGCGCCTACGGCAACATGATGATCATCACGGCCAAGGACGGCACCGAGACCTGGTACTGCCACCTGTCCAGCTACCGCGTCGCCAGCGGTACGGCCGTCAAGGCCGGCGACCCGGTCGCCTTCTCCGGCAACTCGGGCAACTCCACCGGTCCGCATCTGCACTTCGAGGTGCGTCCGGGCGGCGGCGCGGCGATCGACCCGCTGCCCTGGCTGCGCAGCCACGGGCTCGACCCGACCTGATCGTCTCCGAAGCCGAAATCAGCCCCTGCCTTTCCGGTGGGGGCTGACTCGTCCACGACTCCCGCCCGGCTACAGCTTCTCGACCGGCGCGTACCGCAGCAGCAGTCGCTTGGCGTTGCCGCCGCCGAAGTCGATCGTGGCCTGCGCCTTGTCCCCTGCACCGGCCACCGCGACGACCGTGCCGAGCCCGAACTGGTCGTGCGTGACCCGGTCTCCGACCGCCAGCGACACCACCGGCTTCTCCGAGGCCCGCCGCGTGGCGAACCCGGACGCGCCCGCCGCCGACGAACGCGAGCGGGACGAGGAGAGCGAGGAAGCGATCGAACCCGCCCGGGAGGACGGCGGCGCGGCCGCCGCACCTGTCCGCTTCCACTCCATGTGGGTGGCCGGGATCTCGTCCAGGAAGCGGGACGGCGGGTTGTACGAGGGCTGGCCCCAGGCGCTGCGCATCGACGCGCGGGTGAGGTACAGCCGCTCGCGGGCGCGCGTGATGCCGACGTACGCCAGGCGCCGTTCCTCCTCCAGCTCCTTGGTCTGGTTGAGGGCGCGCATGTGCGGGAACACGCCGTCCTCCATGCCGGTGAGGAAGACGACCGGGAACTCCAGGCCCTTGGCGGTATGCAGGGTCATCAGCGTGATGACGCCGTCGCCGTCCTCCTCGTCCGGGATCTGGTCGGAGTCCGCGACGAGGGCGACCTTCTCCAGGAAGTCGGCCAGGGTGCCCTGGTCCTCGCTCTCCTCACGCTCCTGCTCGAACTCCAGGGCCACGGCGGCGAGTTCCTGGAGGTTCTCGATGCGGGTCTCGTCCTGCGGGTCGGTGGACGCCTGCAACTCGGCCAGATATCCGGTGCGTTCGAGGACGGCCTCCAGGACGGTGGCCGGTCCGGCGCCGGACTCCACGATCGTGTGCAGGTCCTCCATCAGCGCGTTGAACCGCTTGACCGCGTTGGTGGAGCGCGCGGCCATGCCGTACGCCTCGTCCACCCGCTTCAGCGCCTGCGGGAAGCTGATCTTCTCGCGCTGGGCGAGGGCGTCGATCATCGCCTCGGCACGCTCGCCGATGCCCCGCTTGGGCACGTTGAGGATGCGGCGCATCGGCACCGAGTCCTCGGGGTTGGCGAGGACGCGCAGGTAGGCCAGGACGTCCCGGACCTCCTTGCGCTCGTAGAAGCGGACACCGCCGACGACCTTGTAGGGCAGGCCGACGCGGATGAAGATCTCCTCGAAGACACGGGACTGGGCGTTGGTGCGGTAGAACACCGCCACGTCCCCGGCCTTGGCGTCGCCGGCGTCGGTGAGACGGTCTATCTCCTCGGCGACGAACTGGGCCTCGTCGTGCTCGGTGTCCGCGACATAGCCGACGATGCCCGCGCCCTGGCCCGCGTTGGTCCACAGGTTCTTCGGGCGGCGCGACTCGTTGCGCTCGATGACCGCGTTGGCGGCGGAGAGGATGGTCTGCGTGGAGCGGTAGTTCTGCTCCAGCAGGATCGTCGTCGCGTTCGGGTAGTCCTCCTCGAACTGGAGGATGTTGCGGATGGTCGCGCCGCGGAAGGCGTAGATCGACTGGTCCGCGTCACCCACGACACACAGCTCGGCGGGCGGCAGGTCGGCCTCGCCCGGGGGAACGTCCTCATCGTGCGCGCCGGTGCCGACCAGCTCGCGGACCAGGGCGTACTGCGCGTGGTTGGTGTCCTGGTACTCGTCGACCATGACGTGCCGGAAGCGGCGGCGGTAGTGCTCGGCCACGTCCGGGAAGGCGCGCAGCAGATTGACCGTCGTCATGATCAGGTCGTCGAAGTCGAGCGCGTTGGCCTCACGCAGCCGCGACTGGTAGAGCGCGTAGGCCTGGGCGAGGGTCTTCTCGAAACCGTCGGTGGCCTGGGCGGCGAAGTCCTCCTCGTCGATCAGCTCGTTCTTGAGGTTGCTGATCTTGGCGCTGAAGGACTTGGGCGGGAAGCGCTTGGGGTCGAGGTCCAGGTCGCGGCAGACCAGGGCCATCAGTCGCTTGCTGTCGGCCGCGTCGTAGATCGAGAACGACGAGGTGAAGCCCAGCTTCTTCGACTCGCGGCGCAGGATGCGGACGCAGGCGCTGTGGAAGGTCATGACCCACATCGCGTTCGCGCGCGGGCCGACGAGCTGCTCGACGCGCTCCTTCATCTCGCCCGCGGCCTTGTTGGTGAAGGTGATCGCGAGGATCTGCCCCGGGTGCACATGGCGCTCGGCCAGGAGGTGGGCGATGCGGTGGGTGAGCACGCGCGTCTTGCCGGACCCGGCGCCCGCGACGATGAGCAGCGGGGAGCCCGCGTGCACGACCGCGGCACGCTGGTTCTCGTTCAGCCCGTCCAGGAGGGCCGCCGCGTCGATCGCGGGGCGCGGGGCGCCGTCGCGGTAGTGCGCGTCGCGGTCCGGCGGCAGGTCGAACTTCCCGCCGAACAGATCGTCCGGAAGCGGCTCCGGAGCGTGTTCGTCCTCGGGCGGTGGGGGCTGTTCCTCGTGGCCGTGCGGGGCCTGGAGGTCCGCCAGGAAGCTGTCGTCAAAGAGGCTGCTCATCGCTCTACGAGTCTAGGGCGCCCCACCGACAACCGGTCGCCACCCGGGGGAACCCGGTCGGAATTCCGGGGAGTTGATCTCGGTGGAGCGGTGTATGGCCTGGTCGGGCGGGTCCGGAGGTGATGCGGCCCACGTCGGCGCCGCCGGGCCGGACGCGACGCTCCGCGTGCGCGTCCTTTCGAGCCCCCCGCGCGCGTGCCCTGCGGTCCGGAGCAGCACGGCTCCCTAGCATCGCCTCATGTCCGGCATCCCAGGTCTGCGCGCGTGGTGGTGGGAACGTCCTCCGGCGGCGGGTACCGCCGTGATGGCGACCGCCGTCGTCTCGATCGGCCTGCACCTGGCCGGCGCCGAGACGGTGTCCCTGATCTTCCTGGCCCTGGCCTGCGTCGGCTGGCTCGCGCTGGGCGCCGACTTCGCCGTACGGCTGGCCCGGCAGCGGGAGCGGTGGCTGACCGAGGCCCGTACCCCGGGCGCGCTCACCGCCGTGGCCGCGACGGCCATGCTCGGCACCCGCTTCGCGCTGCTCGGCGTGCCCGTCCTGGCCGAGGCGCTGCTGGCCCTGGCCGCGCTGTGCTGGCCGGTGCTGCTCTACGTCGTCGTACGGCACTGGGGGCATCGCATGCCCGGGGCGGTGTTCCTGTGTTGTGTCGCCACACAGGCGCTTGCGGTGCTGGCGGCCACGCTCGCCGGAACCGAGGCGGTGGCGTGGCTCGCCCACACCGCACTGGTGCTGTTCGGGGTGGGGCTGCTGCTCTATGGCCTCGCCGTGCCGCGCTTCGACCCGCGCGAGCTGACGCGGGGCCCCGGCGACCACTGGATCGCGGGCGGCGCGCTGTCCGTCTCGGCGCTGGCCGGGGCCCGGCTGATCTCGGCCGACAGCTCGCGGCTGTACCTGTGGAACGTGGACGACAGCGGCGTCCTGCGCGATGTGACGGTCGCCCTACTCGTCCTCGACCTGGCCTGGTACGCCGTCCTGCTGGTGGCGGAACTGGCGCGCCCGCGGCCGCGGTACGGCCTCGGGCGCTGGGCGACGGTCTTCTCGATGGGGATGACGGGGGCGACGACACTGGCGGTCGCGGCCGCCGTGGGCATCGACTGGCTGCGCGTGCCGGGCCGGGTGCTGGTGTGGGTGTCGTTCGCGGTGTGGCTCGCGGCCGCCGCGGGCGCGGTGTTCGCGGCGCGGTCCGGAGCCCGGGGTCAGGACGGCGGCCCAGAGGAGCCCGGGGTCACGTCCACAGCACGGCGATGAAGATGTTCGCCGTGGTCAGCGCGCCGACCAGGGCGAAGGAGCCCTTGTCGACCGCCTCCTCGTCACGCTTCACGTAGACCAGGCCGAGGATCACGATCAGCAGGGCCAGCTTGATGCCGATCTTGATGGAGTTGACGTGGTGGCCCTGCGCCTCGTTGAGGCCGACCAGGATCACGCCGGTGACCAGCATGGTGAACGCGCCGTGCAGCATGCCCGGGACGAAGCGGGCGGTGCCCCGGCCCATCGCCTTCATCTGGGTGAGGAAACCGCCGAGCAGCGCGGCGATGCCGATGATGTGCAGGCCGACGAAGAGATGGATGAGTACGTCCATGTTCAGGAGCCTAGCGGGGGTGCGCCGTAGCACCTCTCCTGCCTCACGTGTCCGCAATGCGCTCATCGGTCACCAGCCCGCGCGAAGGCGATGCTTCCGCTTAGGCGACCCGTTCGTAAACGGTCTCTATATGGACCGTCGCGAACAATTCCACACACCCGTTACCAAGCTGTCACACAGCCGCCTAGCGTCCTCCCCCAGGTGACCGGCTCCCCACGCCGCCCGGACCAGGGGCGGCAGCCGGACACCACCGCCGAGGAACGTCCGGCGGCGGCCCGTCTCCCCTGTGCGGGCGCGGCCGTCGGACACCGGCCGCTCGAGTCGTACGGGTCCTCGGCCGTACGAGTCCAGGGAAGGACGTGACGGTCCAGGTGGCAACGCACCGGAGGCCCCGACATCGCTCGCTGGGTGGCAACACCGCCCGCACGGCCGCGACCCTCGCCCTCGCGGGGGCGGCGACCGCGACAGCCTTCGAGGGAGTCGGACATGCCGAGCCCCAGCTCACCCCGGCGCAGGTCAGGACCAGAGTGGACACGCTGTACCGGGAGGCGGAGAGCGCCACCGAGAAGTACAACGGCGCCAAGGAGAAGGCGGACACGGCACAGCGGCGGCTCAACTCGCTGTACGACGAGACCGCCCGCGAGCAGGCCCGGCTGAACACCGCCCGCGACGCGCTCGGCACCTACGCGGCCGCGCAGTACCGCGACGGCACCATCGCCCCGACCTGGCAGCTCGCCCTCTCCAGCGACCCCGACCGGTACCTGGACGGAGCCGCGCTCGCCGAGCGCGTCGGCGACCAGCAGGCCGGTGCCGTCACCCGGGTACGCACCCAGCTGCGCGAGATCGAGAGGCTGCGCGGCGCCGCCCGCGTCGAGCTGAAGTCGCTGCGGGGCCGCCAGGCGGAGGCGAAGCGGCAGAAGAGGACCGTCACCACGAAGCTGACCGAGGCCCGGCGGCTCCTCGACCGGCTCACCCCCCGCGAGCGGGAGAAGGCCACCGGCACCGCACCGGCCCACGCCGGCCGGGCGGCCGTCACGGCCACCCGGCCGGTCCGCGCGCACACGCCCGCCGGCGGTACGGCCGGAAACCGGGCGGCGAAGGCGACCGGCGCCCCGGCCGTCGCCTCCAACTCCCGCGCCGCCGCTGCCGTCGCCTACGCCTACCGCAAGCTCGGCAGCCCCTACGTCTGGGGCGCCACCGGCCCCAACGCCTTCGACTGCTCGGGCCTGATCCAGGCCGCCTACCGCTCCGCGGGCGTCTCCCTCCCCCGCACCACCTACGCCCAGATCAACGCCGGACGGCGCGTCTCGCGCTCCCAGCTCCGCCCCGGTGACCTGGTGTTCTTCTACTCAGGCGTCAGCCACGTCGGCCTCTACATCGGCAACGGCCGGATGATCCACGCCCCGAACCCCTCGGCCCCGGTCCGCGTGGCCCCGATCAGCCAGATGCCGTTCGCGGGGGCGACGCGGGTCGTGTGAGGCGCCGACACGCGCACGGGACAGCCCGAAAGCCCGCGCGCTGCCGCGTCTCCACCGGCCCCCGGCCCCGGTCTCACAGACGGTCTTCACGGCTGCGGTCAGACCAGGCGACGTGCCGTCGCCCAGCGGGTCAGCTCGTGGCGGTTGGACAGCTGGAGCTTGCGCAGGACCGCCGAGACGTGGGACTCGACCGTCTTCACCGAGATGAACAGCTGCTTGCCGATCTCCTTGTAGGCATAGCCCCGGGCGATCAGGCGCAGCACCTCCCGTTCCCGCTGAGTGAGGCGGTCCATGTCCTCGTCAACCGGCGGGGCGTCGGTGGACGCGAAGGCGTCCAGGACGAACCCGGCCAGGCGCGGGGAGAAGACCGCGTCGCCCTCCTGGACCCGGAAGATCGAGTCGATGAGGTCGCTGCCGGTGATGGTCTTGGTGACATAGCCCCGGGCGCCGCCCCGGATCACCCCGATCACGTCCTCCGCCGCGTCCGACACGGACAGCGCGAGGAACCGCACCGGCCGCTCGGGGTCCGCCATCAGGGAGGCGCTGCGGCGCAGCACCTCCACCCCGCCGCCACCGGGCAGATGGACGTCGAGCAGGACCACCTCGGGGCGCGTCGCGGTGATCACCGTGACCGCCTGGTCGACGTCCGCGGCCTCGCCGACCACCTCGACCCCGGTCCGCTCGGTCTGCCCGATCTCCGCCTGGACACCTGTACGGAACATGCGGTGGTCGTCCACGAGCACCACCCGCACCTGGCGGCCGCCCGCGCCGCTCCCGGCGTCGCCCCCGGGACCGGCCACCTCCGCCGCCCCCGTCGTGCCGTTCGCCTCGGTCGCGTCGCTCATGCCGTCTTCTCCGCCCTCTCCATCTCCAGCTCGACCTCCGTGCCGCCGCCCGGCACCGACCGCAGCCGGGCCGTGCCGCCGTTCCGCTCCATCCGGCCGATGATCGATTCTCTGACGCCCATGCGGTCGGCGGGTATCGAGTCGATGTCGAACCCGGGACCCCGGTCGCGGACGGACACGAACACAGTCCTCCCCTCGACCTCCGCGTACACCTGCACGGGACCGCCGTCGCCACCGTACTTGGCGGCGTTCACCATCGCCTCGCGCGCGGCCTGCATCTGCGCGGCCGTCCTCTCGTCCAGCGGGCAGTCGCCCACCACGACCACCTCTATGGGCACGCCGTGCTTGTCCTCGACCTCGGCCGCGCTGCGCCGGACCGCCTCCGCAACCGTGTCCGGCTCGTCGGCCTCGTCCTTGCCCGTGCCCTCGGGTTTGTACAACCAGGTGCGCAGGTCGCGCTCCTGGGCGCGGGCCAGGCGGCGCACCTCGCCCGCGTTGTCGGCGTTGCGCTGGATCAGGGTCAGGGTGTGCAGCACGGAGTCGTGGACGTGGGCGGCGACCTCGGCACGCTCCTGGGCCCTGATGCGCATCAGGCGCTCGGCGGAGAGGTCCTGGGTGACCCGGACGAGATAGGGACCGGCGAGCAGCGTGATGCCCACGAAGACGGCGAGCGCCGCCTGGAGCACCGCGCCCAGATGGGCCGCCGAGCCCTGCATGACGAAGATGGCGGACACTCCGGCCGTGACCAGCAGCACGCCGACGCCCGCCCGGAGCAGGGTGAGGGTGCGCCGCCTGCTGCCGACCTCGACCCAGCGGGCCCGGCGGGCGTTGTCCGCCTGCCGCCAGACCAGGGCGACACCGGCCGCGACCAGGACCGTCGGCACGAGGTACGCCTTCGCCGTGTTGGTCACGTTGACGCTGCCCACGAAGACCATCGACACGATGACCATGAGCAGCAGGGCGACCATCTGGCCCTTGTCCGGCTTGCGGGCCACGAGTCTGCGGCGGCCGTCCGGCGAGGTCTCGGTGCCGACGAGCGAGGGCGGCTTGTGGTCGCCCACGCCGCCGACGCCGAGCGGAACGAAGAACCAGAACGCGGCGTACAGCAGCGCGCCCAGCCCATTGGCCATGAACAGGCCGACGAAGGCCAGCCGCACCCACACCACGGGCAGCCCGAGGTGCCCGGCGAGGCCCCGCGCCACTCCACCGAGCCAGCGGCCGTCACCGCTGCGGTAGAGCTTGCGCGGCGGCCGCGGGTCTTCGAGGGGCAGTGCTGCGGCTTCCGGCATGACATCGATGGTCACACGGCCGTGGCAGCGGGTCATCAGGGTCGGCCCCCGAGACTCCCCTGATCTTCGGCCGGGGTTTCCCCGATACCGGTCCGGGCACCCCGGGCCGCGACGGAACCGGCGATTCGAACATGCCCCCGGTTCCGCCTCAGGGCCGATTTCAGGGTTCGGCCAGGGTTGATCCGACTGCCGGTCGGGCGCCCGAACCGTCACGATGGACGCATGACGGATCACGAGCACGCAGCGACGGGTCCGGGACCTGGCTCCGGCCCGCGCCCGGGCTCGGGCACCGGTATGGCGGACACGACAGGCGGAATCGGCGGGACCGGCGAAACGGGCGGGACCGGCGCAACCGGCAGGACGGACGGGGCAGGCGGGACCGGCGCGACGGACGCTCCCGGAGTCACGGGCACGGCCGGAGCATCCGACGCGTCCGGGGCACCCGGCACGTCGGGCACTCCCGGCGCCCCAGGCGCTCCTGGTGGGGACGGGACGCCTCCCGCCTCCCCCGCCTCCCGTCCCCTCCGGCGCGACCGCAGACACAAGATGATCGCGGGCGTGTGCGCGGGACTGGGCCGGCAGACGGACATGGACCCGGTGATCTACCGCATCACCCTCGCCGTGCTGGCCGCGACCGGCGGCATCGGCCTGATCTTCTACGGCTTCGCCTGGCTCCTCGTGCCGCAGGACGACGAGGAGGAGAACGAGGTCCGCAAGCTGCTCACCGGCCGGGTCGACGGCCAGGCGCTGGCCGCGGTGCTGTTCGCCCTGGTCGGCTGCGGGGTGGTCCTGACCACGCTGCGGAACACCGGGGCGCTGACCTTCGCGGTGGTCCTCTCCCTGCTCCTCGCCGGTGCCGGGTACTGGTCCCGGCACCGGAGCACATCGGAACCCGCCCCCGCCTCCCCCAGCTCCCCGAGTTCCCGCCCGCGCTCCAGCCCCATAGCCGCGCAGGCCGCCGCCGACGCCCCGCCGGAGGCACAGGCACCGCCGATCGCGACGTACTTCCCCTCCTGGTGGCGCGACCCGATCGTCAAGGACGGCACCCATGTCGGCGGCACCGGCTATCTGTGGGGACCCGGCGACTCCCAGCAGCGCGACGTGACCTCGATCCTCGACGTGAGAATGGCCGCCCCGTGGCCGCACGGCACCGCCACGCGCCCGGCGAGCACCGGCACCGGAGACCCCACCGACACCGGCACCCGCGCCCCGAGACCGCGCGGCCCGCGCCGCATAGGCGGCCGGGTGTTCCTGCTCGCCCTGCTGGCGGGCGTCCTGGCCGTCGGACAGACCTGGCACACACGGCCACCGGGCACGAGCCTCCAGCTCGGTCTGGCCTGCGCGCTCGCGGTGTTCGGCCTGGGGATGGCCCTCAGCTCGTTCCTCGGGCGCACGGGAGCCGGTACGACGTTCCTGGCGATCCTCACGGCGGTCCTGCTGGCCGGGGTCACCGCTCTCCCCCGGGACATCAAGTCCCAGTGGACCCGGACCTCCTGGCAGCCGGCCACCGCGGCGGACGTCCGCCCCACGTACGACCTCGGGACCGGCGCCGCCACCCTCGATCTGAGCCGCGTACACCCGGCGAAGGGGCAGACCGTGACCACCCACGCCGAGGTGGGCGCGGGCCGACTCAGACTGATCGTCCCGGCGGACACGGCCGCCGCCATCAAGATCGACCTCGGCGTGGGCGACATCCGGTTGCCCTACGACAACGGAAAGGACATCGACGTGGAGCCGGGCAGGCACAAGAAGCTGACGTTGGCCCCGGCCATAGGCGCGAAGAACACCGGAACACTGACGATCGGCCTCGAAGTCGGCGTAGGACAGGTGGTGGTCAGCCGTGCCACGCCGTGAATTCCAGCCCGGCCGCCTGCTCGCCGGCCTCGCCTTCGCCACCGTGGCCGCCCTCTACATCGGCGACGCCCAGAACCTCTGGCACATCCCCTGGTTCACCGCCCTCCCGATCACCGCGGGCGCCCTGCTCCTGGCTGGCGTGACGGGCGCGGTGGCCCGAGCGATACGCAGGCAGCGCGGGGCGACGGAGGACGGGTAGAGCCTCAGGTGGACGGGGCAGCGGTGGATGGCGACGGACGCCCCGCCATTCATCGCCGCCCACCGGCGAGCGCCGATGAACCCAGAGCTGGAGGGTCAGCACGCGTGCATGCGGGGATCACGATCGTCGAGTACGAACTCCGCCGGCCAGGATTCCCCCAGCACCTTGCTCAGCAGCGGGTGGCTGGACTCGAGGACTTCGGGGATGCGGATCGATCCGTCGTCGTTGACTCGCTGGCCCCCGAGGACGACGGGCGCTCGCAGGAGTTCCTCGCCCCACGGGCCGACAGCGTTGCACAGCAGGCCCTCGAAGCGGTGTCCGGACAGCCTGTCCTCGTGGACCCTCTCGGTGAACTCGTTGATCACCGCAGCGTGGAGGTAGACCCAGACGTGGTAGACCACGGTGCGTCCGTCCTCGAGCCGGACCGGCAGGCGCACCTTGAGGAAGTTGCCGATTCCGTCCGCGATGATGATCGCCCCGGTGTCGGCCCTGACGCGCCGGGCACGTTCCTCGTCGGAAAGCTCAGCGAGCAGATGGGGCAGGGGGAAGGCGAAGCCGGGTTGCTCGGGGTCCAGGTGACCGCCGCAGCCGCAGACCGCACCGTGGGGATGCGCGGCCGGGGCGAGGCCAAGGCTGGTCGCGGGGTAGGCCGGCTCCCCGCCGTCGGCCGGAACCGGCAGCAGGAGCGCGTAGTAGCGAACGGTCGTGAAGACTGTGGGTTCGGGGAGGCCCAGCGCGGCCATCGCGGCGGAGGCGGCCTCGTGGCGCTCACCGTTGATGCGGACCTCGGCCTGCATCGCGCCCGGTCTCCCGCCGTAGAAGACCTTGACCCCGTTGAAGAACGGCGATTCCAGGTCTGCGGTCATGGAGTCGGCGATGCGGTGGAGGACGTTCGCGTCGATCAGCGCTGTCTGCAGGCGACGGTTCTCGGCGGTGTCGAGCCCGAGGCCGACCGCGCCGGAGGTGATCGAGTGCAGGCCGGGAACGCCGCGCTCGTGGCCGGGGCCCGCGTGATCTGCGAAGCGCTCGCGCCGGTCGAGGAGTTCGAGCAGGCAGGCACCGGCTGTCTCCACCCAACTGTCGGCCGCCCGCCGGTGATCCCCGGCCATCGCCACGACACAGTCCGGGAAGCAGGGCACGTCCGGTTGGACACTCACGTCCGGAAGCGCGACGAGGTCGTAGTGGTGCCCGCCCCCGTGATGGGGTGGCGCCACGGCCACCGCCCATCCGTTCGGGCTGATCAGCGAGTTGCCCTTGAGCTCGGTGCCCTGTGTCACGCCGGGCGCGTATTCCTCAAGACTCGCCTGCACCAGGGCCAGGAACTCGAGGTCGGGCAGGCGGTCCGAGGGCGGCTCGGCGTCGCGTGCACGCCGTCTTATCCAGAACATGCGGCGGATCCTACTGAGCCGCTTGACCACCCCGTCGGCTTACAACTGGTCGCCCTCTTCCGCCGGTTTCGGGGGATGCGGGCCGCCGCCGTCCTTGGGGTCCTGGTCACAGGTTCGCCGGTCGTAGGACTGGTCGTTGGGGATCAGCAGTACCCCGGTGACCTGCTCGGGGTGCTCGGCATAGAGCCAGCCGTCGCCTGTGACGGGGGCGCCCGGTGGGGACCCGTCGGGGGAGTAGATCGTCTGGCAGCCCAGCGCCTTGCGCTTGTTGTCGACCGCGCAGGCGTCCACCACAGGGCCGGAATACGAGTGGACATGGTCGAAGCGGTAGTGGAAGTTGATCTCGTCACCCTTGTGGCGCGCCTGCGGGTTGGGGTTGCGGCGCCAGTCGACGACCTCGGCGGTGGCGCCGTCGGACTGCCCGTACGGGTCCACGATCCGCACCTTGACGCCGGCCTTGCCGCGCTCCGCCGTCGTGTCGGTGCATCCCCAGGAGGAGCAGCCCGACAGGGCGAGGATCACCAGAGCCAATGGAGCACCGGCAAGTATCCGTGCGGGAACCACTCGGGTGACCTCCAGTCGGGGTGGAGCGGAGCAGTGTACAAGCCTCCGCTTCCCCTGCTGTCACACCGTCAGTTACCGGTAGCCGCCCATTCCCCGCCGCCGACGGGCATGCAGCAGGGCGTCCAGGGACAGGTAGGGCGTTCCGGCCAGGATCAGTGGCAGCCAGGCCATCAGGTAGGGGAGGTCGTTGCCGTAGTAGTACGGGGTGGCGGCCCAGCTCACCGTCAGCCAGAGGCTGAGGGAGATGAGGGCGCCGCCGAGGGCGGCCAGGCGGCCGAAGAGGCCGACGAGGATGCCGATGCCGACGGCCAACTCACCGAAGGCGATGGCGTAGCCGAAGCCGACCGGGTTGTGCAGGGCCAGGTCGATGAGAGCGGGGACGGCGGCGGAGTCGCGGGCCGAGCGCATCGTGTCCCCGATGGAGCCCGCGCCGCCGGACTTCAGGAAGGCGCTGTCGGTGAGCTTGTCCAGCCCGGCGTAGACGAAGGTGACGCCGAGGAAGACCCGGAGCGGGAGGAGAGAGAAGCGGACGGCGGTCTCCCGCCAGGTGTGGCCGCCGTCCAGTCGGGAGGTGTGCGTGTCCATACGCATACCGTGAGTCATCACTGCCAGCTGCCTCTCGCTCGCCGTGCCGGACCCCTCAACAGGACGATACGTATGACGAACGGGGCCGGTTCAATCCTCCCCCGGCGGTTTTTCCGGTTTTCGGGGGGGGCACCGGCACACCGCACGGACGGCGGAGAGGACGGCAGAGGGCGGACGGAGAACGGAAGACTCAGTCGACGACCTCTACCGGGTACCGGTTCGTACCCACCCCGGCCGCCGTCACCACCTGGACCTCGACCGGGCCGGGCTCCACCTCGGCCGGTACGGGGACGGTGAGGACGCTGTCCGTCGGGTTGCGGAAGCCGCCGGGGACCGGGACCAGGGGCACGTGGACGTCGACCACGCCGATGCGCACGACCAGACGGGCGAGCCGGTCGGCGCCCTGCGCGCCGGGCGGGACGAAGCCGCTGCCGCGGATCTCGATGTCGTCCCCGGGGCGGATCGGGCCGTCCAGGTCGCCGGGTTCGCGGGAGCGGACGACGGAGAGGATCACCGGGCGGCCGCCCTCCGCGTACTTGCCCGCGAGGTAGGTGGCGGCGGAGATCAGCACCACGACCGCGAGGCCCCAGGGCAGGTCGGGCAGCTGGTCGGGGCGGCGGCCCAGACGGACGGCGGCGAAGAGGAGGGCGACGGCGCTGATCACGACGTACTGGATGTCGGCGAAGGCACCCTGCCCCGCGTCGTCGGTCAGCAGATCGGCGGCGCGCGGCCGGTGCGCGGAGACCTTCTGGAGCCGCTGGCCGAGGACGCGCAGTCCGACCACCCGGCGGACCAGGACGGCGATGCTGCAGACCACGGCGAGCACGGTCACCACGCCCACGCCGCGCGCGAGGTCGAGGCCCGCGATCAGGGCGTCGCGTTCTGCGGGGTCGGAGGCGGCGGCCAGACGGCCGGCCAGGAGCAGGACGGCGTAGGCGACGAAGAGCACCCAGGAGGCGGCGACGGTGCGGGAGGTGGACATGCGGTTGTCCTCGCCGATCACCGGCGCGAGCACCCCGCCGCGCCTCCGGTGGAACCAGGAGGCGGTGGTCAGCGCGCCCGCGACGACCACGGCGGCGAGCAGACCGGCGGTGCGGGCGTTGCTCCAGCCCGCGCCGATCGCGGTGAGCGCCTGCGCGAGGAGCAGGACGACGACGGCGCCCCACGCCACGCACACGGTGCGCGTCCACAGTCCGGCCAGCCAGGCCTCGCCCTCCGCGCGGCCGCGCTCGGCGATGGTCTCCGCGCGCTGGGTCAGCTCGGCGGACACCCACTGCCGGGACGCCGAGGCCGAGTGGGCCACCGCCTGGGGCAGGCCGTGACCGGCCGCGAACTCGTCACGGCGGCGCAGGAACGCGGCGACCGCGCGCCGGTGTCCCTCGCGCGCGCCGTGCGGGCAGTCGCCGCACGTGCAGCCGCCCGTGTGGACGCCGTCGGCGTCCACCGACGCGCCCCGTCTCGCCTCCTGTACCGCCACAACCTCCGACCGCCTTCCCCGCGAGTCCGGACCCGGCCGAAGTCGCCCACAGCGCACACTTCGGCCCCAACACAACTCCCCTGTGATCAAAGCGAATTGTGCCCTACCTCGGGACGCCGGTCGCAGCCGGTCCGGGTCGTGGCGGGTGAAGCGCGGGGCGCCGTGTTGACGCCGCGCGACCCCGCACGCCCCTGCACGCCCCCGTACGGTCCCCCTCAGCTCAGCAGATCCGGTTCGCTCCGGCTGATGTCCTGCCACAGCGGCTGGTAGTTGATCCAGGCCACCAGGTCGCCGCCGAGCTGTTCCCGGGTGGCGACGGCGAGTTTGTGGTCGATGAGGACGGGGCGTCCGGCGGCGCGGGCGGTCAGCTGGACCTGGCAGGAGCGTTCCAGGGACATGAACCACCAGGCGGCGGCGTCCACCGAGTCCCCGACCGTGAGCAGCCCGTGGTTGCGCAGGACCAGCGCCTTGCGGGAGCCGAGCGCGGTCGCGATGCGGCGGCCCTCCTCGGCGTCGACGGTGACGCCGCTGTAGGCGTCGTAGAGCGCGATGTCCTCGTAGAAGGCGCAGCTCTCCTGGGTGAGGGGGTCGACGAGGTCGCCGAGGGCGGCGAGGGCGCGGCCGTGCACGGAGTGGCAGTGGGCGACGGCGACCACGTCGGGGCGGGCGGCGTGCACCTGGGCGTGGACGGTGAAGGCGGCCTGGTTCACGTGGTAGCGGCCCTCGACGACCTGGCCGTCCTGGTTGACGAGGACGAGGTCGCTCACGGTGACGTGCTTGAAGGGCATCCCGAACGGATTGACCCAGAAGCAGTCGCTGTGTTCGGGGTCGCGCGCGGTGATGTGCCCGGACACCCCGTCCTCGAACCCCGCCCGCCCGAAGAGCCGCAGGGCGCCCGCGAGGCGTTCCTTGCGGTGGCGGCGTTCGTCCTCCAGCGACTCGTGCATGGGCGGCATCGCGAACCGCAGCCGGTCGGTGGGCATGGGCGAGGGAGGGGTGGGCCGCTGCATGGGTCCTCCAGCGCTGGGGTGCTTTACGGACCGGAACGTACCGTCACGCGGCGCCCACCAAAAGGAACCTGCCAAAAGAGGTGGAACAGCCGGAGCCGTTCCACCTCTCGCGGGACCGGTCAGAGCACCGGCGCCGGGGTCACTCCCACTCGATGGTGCCCGGCGGCTTGGAGGTCACGTCGACGACGACACGGTTGACGTCGCGGACCTCGTTGGTGATCCGGGTGGAGATCTTCGCCAGCACGTCGTACGGCAGGCGCGACCAGTCGGCGGTCATGGCGTCCTCGGAGGAGACCGGGCGCAGCACGATCGGGTGGCCGTAGGTGCGGCCGTCGCCCTGGACGCCGACCGAGCGGACGTCCGCGAGCAGGACCACCGGGCACTGCCAGATCTCGCGGTCGAGACCGGCCGCCGTCAGCTCCTCGCGGGCGATGGCGTCGGCGTCGCGGAGCAGGTCCAGGCGCTCCTTGGTGACCTCGCCGACGATGCGGATGCCGAGGCCGGGGCCCGGGAAGGGCTGGCGCTGGACGATCTCCTCCGGCAGGCCCAGCTCCTGGCCCACCATGCGGACCTCGTCCTTGAACAGCTTGCGCAGCGGCTCGATCAGCTGGAACTCGAGGTCCTCGGGGAGGCCGCCGACATTGTGGTGCGACTTGATGTTGGCGGTGCCGGTGCCGCCGCCGGACTCGACCACGTCCGGGTACAGGGTGCCCTGGACCAGGAACTCCACGGCCGGGCCCTCGTCGGCGATGATCTCGGCCTGGGCCTGCTCGAAGACGCGGATGAACTCGCGGCCGATGATCTTCCGCTTCTCCTCGGGGTCCGAGACCCCGGCGAGGGCGGTGAGGAAGCGCTCCTCGGCGTCAACGACGACCAGCTTGACGCCGGTCGCGGCCACGAAGTCCTTCTCGACCTGCTCGGTCTCGCCCTTGCGCATCAGGCCGTGGTCGACGTAGACGCAGGTCAGCTGGTCGCCGATGGCGCGCGCGACGAGCGCCGCGGCGACGGCGGAGTCCACGCCGCCGGACAGACCGCAGATGGCGCGCCTGTCGCCGACCTGCTCGCGGATCGCGGCGACCTGCTCCTCGATCACGTTGCCCGTGGTCCAGGACGGGGTCAGGCCCGCGCCCCGGTACAGGAAGTGCTCCAGGACCTGCTGGCCGTGCGTGGAGTGCATGACCTCGGGGTGGTACTGGACGCCGTAGAGCCGCTTCTCGTCGTTCTCGAAGGCGGCGACCGGGACCACGTCCGTGGAGGCGGTGACGGCGAAGCCCTCCGGGGCGGCGGAGCAGGCGTCACCGTGGGACATCCACACGTGCTGCTCGTCCGGGGTGCCCTCGAAGAGGGTGGAGCCGGACTTGGAGACGTGCAGGTCGGTACGGCCGTACTCGCGGGAGCCGGTGTTGTCGACGGTGCCGCCGAGGGTCTGCGCCATCAGCTGGAAGCCGTAGCACATGCCGAAGACGGGGACGCCGGCCTCGAACAGGGCGCGGTCGAGCTGCGGGGCGTTCTCCTCGTAGACCGAGGAGGGGCCTCCGGAGAGGATGATCGCCGCGGGGTTCTTGGCGAGCATCTCGGCGACCGGCATGGTGCTGGGCACGATCTCGCTGTAGACCCGCGCCTCGCGGACGCGACGGGCGATGAGCTGGGCGTACTGCGCACCGAAGTCGACGACCAGGACGGTGTCGGGGGCGGCGGCAGACTGGGTCGCTGATGACACGGGGTGCCTTCCGGCGGGTGGGCGGGGGTCTGTATGACCGATTCTAACGGGGTGGGCCGGGGCCCCCTTCCCCGTGCGCCGGGCGGCCCGGGCGAAACCGGGGCCGGGCCCGGAGCGGCCGTGGCATACTGACCGCATGTTCACGCAGACGACCTTCTTCTTTACCTATGGCAACCGGCCCGCCGGTCGCCATGGTCGTGCTGCTTGAGCCAACGCCAAGCACTTACCAGGCGCCCCGGGCCGACAAGGCCCGGGGCGCCTGTCGTTTTCCGGGTTCTGTCACCGCAGGGTCGCCGCCCTTCTTCCAGGAGCCCCGAACATGACCACCGTCACCGCCGAAGAGAACGCCGTCACCGCCGAAGAGACCATCGCCGACGCCCGTGAGCGCATCGACGCGCTGGACGACCGCATCCTCGGCCTCGTCCAGGAGCGCATGGCTGTCTCCGCCGTCGTCCAGGAGGCGCGCATCTCCTCCGGCGGGCGCCGGGTGAGCCTGTCGCGCGAGATGGAGATCCTCGGCCGCTACCGCGACGCCCTCGGCAAGCCCGGCACCGCGCTCGCGATGACGCTCCTTGAGCTGTGCCGGGGCCGCGTCTGAGCGTGTGCGGCGCGCGCGTGTCAAGGGTCGTATCTGAGTTCGGTGCCGCTCTCACCCGTACGGCGCGTGACCGCCGCGCGCGCCGCTTCGTTGATCCCGGTGTCCGTGCCAGCCAGGGGCGGGCCCGACAGAACCACGCGTGGATAGCCGGAGCGATGAGGCGTACGGGTCGTGCCGTGCGCCGTGGGACCTCGCTCCGGAAGTGATCGGACGGCAGGGGACAGCAGCCCGGTCACCCAAGAGAAACGGTCGGCTCCGGGGACGCCCGGAGCCGACCGGCGGACACCACACCTACAGCACCCCCTCCCGATGTGACCGACGCCACACAGGAAATACCTGTGAGGTGGCGCAACCCTTCCGGGCCCTCACCGATCGAACCAGCTGCCGGATCAAGAAAACGGTAAGCGTCGAGGGACCTGCGTTCGGAGGGGGACACAGGTCCCTCGTGGCATGTCCGGGCCCTGGACGGCCTCAGCCCCGGTATCCCGGCCTCAGTCCCGCTTCGGCACCGTCGGCACCTTGAGCAGCGGCAGCCTCAGCGCCCCGAACGCCTCCGCCGGGACCGCCGGACTGCGCGGCGCCACCGGCTTCAGCCGCGCGTAGACCACCCCCGGTGCCGGGCGCGGGTCCGTCTCCCCCTTGTTCGGCCAGTACGACATGGCCCGCTCGGCCTGTGCGGTGATGGTCAGCGACGGATTGACGCCCAGGTTCGCGGAGACGGCGGCGCCGTCGACCACGGAGATGCCGGGGTGGCCGTAGAGCCGGTGGTACGGGTCGATCACACCGGTCTCCGGGGAGTCCCCGATGGGGCAGCCGCCGAGGAAGTGCGCGGTGAGCGGGGTGCCCATCAGCTCGCCCACGTTGCTGCCCGGGAAGCCGTTGATCTCGGCGGCGAGCGCGGAGGCGGCCTCGGTGGCGGCCCTGATCTGGGTCGGGTTCGGGGCGCCGTGCCCCTGCCGGGCGGTGAGCAGGCCCTTGCCGACGCCGCCGGGCTTCAGATAGGTGGTGAGCGAGTTGTCCAGGGACTGCATCACCAGGCCGATGATGGTCCGCTCCGACCAGCGCCGGTTGGAGACCGACCGGGCCAGCTGCACCGGGTGCCGGACCGCGTGCGCGAGCCAGCCGAGGACGCGCGAGGAGCCCTCGGCGTAGGGCACCTGGAGGATGGTGAGGCCGCCCATCGAGTTGGAGCCCCTGCCGTAGCGCACCGGCTCGATGTGGGTGTTCTCGTCCGGGTGGACGGAGGACGTGATGGCCACCCCGCGCGTGAAGTCGACCTTGTCCGCGCCGTGCGCCTTGCGGTAGCGGCGGTCGTCGGTCTGGGCGCCGACCAGGGCCTCGGAGTTGGTGCGGGTGAGGTCGCCCAACCGGCTGGAGAGGTACGGCAGTTGGCGGCCCGCCTTCATGCGGTGCAGCAGGGTCTGGGTGCCGTAGGTCCCGGCCGCGAGGACGACGCGGCGGGCGGTGAAGAGCCGCCCCGCGCCGGTGCGCCTGCGGTCGGTGGGCAGGGTGGCGACGGCGTAGCCGCCGCGCGAGTCGTCGGTGACCGAGACGACCGTGGTGAGCGGGTGGACGATCGCGCCCGCCTTCTCCGCGAGGTACAGATAGTTCTCGTTGAGGGTGTTCTTGGCGCCGTGGCGGCAGCCGGTCATGCACTCGCCGCACTCGGTGCAGGCCCGGCGCTCGGGGCCCGCGCCGCCGAAGTACGGGTCCGCGGCCTTCTCCCCCGGCCGCGCCTTCGCGGTGCCGTCGGCGTCCTCGCCGTCGCCGAAGAACACGCCGACCGGCGCCATGTGGAAGCTGTCGCCCACGCCCATCCGCGCGGCGGCGGCCTTGAGATGCGTGTCGGAGGGCGTCACGGTCGGGTTCAGCCGGACGCCCAGCATCCGTTTCGCCTGGTCGTAGTACGGCTTCAGCTCCTCCTGCCAGTCGGTGATGTCCCGCCACTGGGGGTCGTCGAAGAACGCCTTTGGGGGCACGTAGAGGGTGTTTGCGTAGTTCAGCGAGCCGCCGCCGACGCCCGCGCCGGCCAGCACCATGACGTTGCCGAGCAGATGGATGCGCTGGATGCCGTAGAGGCCCAGCCTGGGGGCCCAGAGGTAGTTGCGCAGGTCCCAGGAGTTCCTGGGGAGGGTGTCGCGGGTGAAGCGGCGGCCGGCTTCGAGGACGCCGACGCGGTACCCCTTCTCGGTCAGGCGCAGGGCGGTCACCGAACCGCCGAAGCCGGAGCCGACCACGAGCACGTCGTAGTCGTAACCGTCGTCGCGACCGTCGTCGCGCCCTTCCTCGTTCCGGGTCTGGACAGTCTTCTCCTGCGACACGTGCTCTCCTCGTCGAGAACGGTGGTGGTACGGCGGGGCGGGTGGGGATCAGCGGAAGCGGAACGCCTTCATCAGCTTCAGGCTGCGGCTCATGAAGGCGGCGTAGGCGGCGTCGTCCATGCCGAGCGAGGGGGCCATGGGGAGCAGCCGCTGCTGGGCGACCGTCTGGGCCTCGGTGTACTTGAGGATGCCCTCGGAGCCATGGCGGCGACCGAGGCCCGAGTCCTTCATGCCGCCCATCGGGGACTGGGCGCTGCCGTAGGCCGGGGCGTAACCCTCGTTGACGTTGACGGTGCCGGTGCGCAGCCGGGCGGCGACGTCGCGGCCCCGGCGGGCGCTCTCGGTCCACACCGAGGCGTTGAGGCCGTACGGCGTGGCGTTGGCGCGCTCGACCGCCTCGTCGTCGGTGCGGAAGCGGTAGACGGAGACGACCGGTCCGAAGGTCTCCTCCTCGCAGACGGCCATGGTGTCCTCGACGCCGTCGAGCACGGTGGGCTCGAAGAAGTACGGCCCGGCGTCCGGCCGCGCGACCCCGCCCGCGAGCACCTTCGCGCCCTTGGCGACGGCGTCCTGGACGTGGCGTTCGACGGCCTTGAGCTGGCGCTCCCCGGCGAGGGAGCCCATGTCGGCACCGTAGGCGAGGGAGTTGCCGAGGCGCAGGGCGCGGGTGCGGGCGGCGAAGCGGTCGAGGAAGGCGTCGGCGATGGACTCGTGGACGTACAACCGCTCGATGGAGATGCAGAGTTGGCCCGCCGAGGAGAAGCAGGCGCGGACGGCTCCGGCGGCGGCCTTCTCGATGTCGGCGTCCTCCAGGACCAGCATGGCGTTCTTGCCGCCGAGTTCGAGGGAGACGCCGACCAGGCGGGCGGCGGCACCCTGGGCGACCTCGCGACCGGTGCGGGTGGAGCCGGTGAAGGAGACGTAGTCGGCGTGCTTGACCAACTCGGGCCCCACGACCGGGCCTTCGCCTAGCACGACCTGGAAGACCTCGGCGGGGAGACCGGCCTCGACGAGCAAGTCACGGGCCCACAGGGCGGTCAGACAGGTCTCGGTGTCGGGCTTCATCACGACCGCATTGCCCGCGACGAAGGCGGGCAGCGCGTCGCCGACCGACAGCTCCAGCGGGTAGTTCCAGGGCGCGATCTGCCCCACCACCCCACGCGGCTGCCGGAGTTCGGTGACCTTGGTCAGCACGGGAACGGCACCGGTGTGCCGCTTCGGACGGAGGTACGCGGGTGCCCTGCGGCCGTAGTGGCGGGCCGCGACGGCGACGGCCTGCACCTCCTCGTGCGCGTGCAGCCGGGCCTTGCCGGTCTCCAGCTGGACGAGGTCGAGCACCTCGGACTGACGCTCCAGGAGCAGATCGTGGAAGCGGAGCAGCACCGCCGCGCGCTCGCGCACCGGGACCCGCTCCCAGACCGCCTGCGCCGCGCGGGCCGCCTGGAACGCCTTGAGCACGTCCTCGGGCGTGGACTCGGGCAGATCGGCCAGCTTCTCGCCGGTGAAGGGGCTGTGGTTGGCGGTACGGCCCGAGCCGGTCACGCCCTTGGTCAGCTGGGCCACCAGCTCCGGGGTGACCACGTCGGCGGCGGTGCGGACGCCTTCGGGGGCCGGGGCGAGCGGGTTGGTGCCGGTGGTTTCCGGGGCCTGCGAGTCCGTCATGAGCCGCAGGGTATGCCGGGCCGGACGCTTTGTGTACCCGTCGGTAATGCCCTTTCACCAGCCGCACACATCGCGCCAGTGATCACTGGCGACAAACGCGCTGATCAGGGCGTTGTCGGCGCGGATCAGCGGGCCGCGTCGGAAACGAGGGCGGGCACGGATTCGGCAGGCGTGGGAGCGGCGGGGCGGTCCCCGAGCACGGTGGCGGCGGCACCACTGGCACCGGCGACCGCATCGGACCCGCCCGCCCGGCACGCCTCCAGCGCCGCCGCCACCTCGTCCGCCGTCGGACGCGCCGCCGGGGAGGGGGAGCGCAGGCGGTCCAGGAGCGGGGCGAGCAGGCCGGGGTCGCCGCCCTCGACCGCCAGGGCGAGCAGGGCGCCGAGGGACCACAGGTCGGAGGCGGGGCCCGCGCCGGGACCCGAGGCGTGTTCCGGGGCGACGAAACCGGCCGGGGCCGCCTCGGTGTGGCCGTCCCCGATGCCGAAGTCGGTGACGAGGACCCGTCCGGTGCCGGACTCGACAAGCACGTTGGCGGGCTTGATGTCCCGGTGCACGATGCCGACCGCGTGCGCGGCCCGCAGCGCGGCGAGCACGGCGAGCCCGACCCGGGCGGCCTCGGCGGGCGGCAGCGGGCCCCGCCGGACGACCTCGCTCAGCGACTCGCCCTCGACCAACTCCATGACGATCCAGGGGATTCCGTCCTCGGTGAGCACCTCGCGCGGCGTCAGCGCGCCGGGATGCCGCACCCGGGCCGCGGCACGCGCCTCGCGGTGGAGCCGGTGCGCGATCCGGGCGCTCTCCTCGTCGTCGGCCGGACTCCCGGGCAGCGAGGGCTCCTTGACGGCGACCTCGCCCCCGTCCCGCTCGTCCCGCGCGCGCCAGACGGTGCCGGTCGGGCCGGAGCCGATACGGGCGACGAGCCGGTAGCGTCCGCCGATCAGCCTTTCACCGGGCGCGAGTTCACCGTCTTCACTCATGCCACATGAGTACCGTGCGCACCCTGCCCTTGTCGAAGGGTCGGACGTTTCCGGACGACGATCCGGGCTCAGCGCGCCGTCACCGTGAACGTCCCGACCGCCACGTCGAAGTACTCCCGCGCCTCGCGCACCTTGCCGACCGGCGCCGACACCCGCACGTCGTACATCCGGCCGTCCTCCTCCCAGCACAGGTCGTAGGTGTGCCGGGCGCCCTCGGCGGTGCTGAAGCCGTTCCAGGTGAACTCCCAGAGGGCGGCGGGGTGTCCGGCGCGGGTGGTCTCGGTGACCCGGCCGTCGCGGTAGCCGGGGTTGGTGCCGGCGCCGTCGGCGGCGGCCCGGTCGAGGACGGCCGCGGGGCCGCCGGTCTCGGGGCGGGCGACCTTCACGCCGAGCCGGAAGACGTCCCCGGCGGAGAAGTAGAAGACCCGCTCGCCCTGCCGTTCACGGGTGAAGGCCGACGGCACGGCGAGGGAGAACCCTGCCGGGTCGCGGGCGGTGCGGTAGCCGGAGGGCGCGACGGGACCGGCCGGGGTGGTGGGGGTCGCGGGTGTGCCCGAGGGGCTGGGGCTGCCGGTGGGCGGGCGGGTCGCGGTGGTGCCGGGGGTGCCGTCGCGTTCGCCGCCGTTCTGGTGGGCCAGCAGGACCGCCGCCGACGCGGCCGCCCCGGCCACCGCCGCCACGAGCAGCGCGGCCACCAGGGCGCCCCGGCCCGGCCACCGGGCGGCCGGGGCTGTCTCGGCGGGGGCGGCGGCCGGGGGCGCGGTGTGCTCGGTCGGCGGGTGCGGGGTGTCGGCCGTACGGTCCGGCTGGGCGGCGGATCTGACGGCACGGGCCGCGTTCAGCAGCCGGGGCGTGCGGGTCGGGGTGCCGGGCGGGGCGGGGGTGCGGCCCGTCTCCAGGTAGGCGCGCAGCATCCGTTCGGCGTCCGCCGCACCGAGCCGTCGCTCGGGGTCGCGCTCCAACAGGCCCCGGACGACCGGCAGCAGCGGCTCGGCCTCGGCGGGCGGCCGGATGTCGTCGCTGACGACGGCGTGCAGGATGCCGCCGAGCGAGTCCCGGCGGAACGGCGACTCGCCGCTGAGCGCCGTGCACAGCAGCGCGCCGAGCGACCACAGGTCGGCCGCCGGACCGCTGCGCAGCCCCGACATCCGCTCGGGCGCGGTGTATTCGGGCGAGCCGACGAAGGAGCCGGTCTCGGTGAGCGTGGTGGCGCCCGCGACCCGGGCGATGCCGAAGTCGGTGAGCACGGCCCGGTCGGTGCCCGACTCGACGAGGACGTTGGCGGGCTTGATGTCCCGGTGCAGCACCCCCGCGTCGTGCGCGGTGCTGAGCGCGCTCAGCAGGTCGGCGCCGATCCGGGCGGCCTCCTCGGGGGTGAGCGGGCCGTCCGCGGCGATCCGGTCGGCGAGCGAGCCGCCGTCGACCAACTCCATGACGATGTACGGGCGCTCGTCCTGCTCGACCACGTCGTGCACGACGATGATGTGCGGATGGTGCAGCTGTGCCACCGCCCGCGCCTCGCGGAAGGTCCGCTCGCGCCGCAGCCGGGCGTCCCCGTCCGGCGCGGAGTCGTCCTGGACGATCTCCTTGACCGCCACCAAGCGGCCCAGCACCTCGTCCTCGGCCCGCCAGACGATGCCCATCCCGCCGCGTCCGATGCGCGCCCGGAGGCGGTAACGGCCCGCGATCACACGGAAGTCGTGCCCCTCGGTCCCCATGGATCCCATCATGCCGTACCGGACGCACACCCTCCGTGACGGTGACCGGCCAAGACGAGACGGTCTGCGGGGTCAGCCCGCAGGGGGCCGCCAGCTCTGGAGGACCCACTTGAACCGCTGGTTCGTCTCCGCCCAGTCCGCCTGGGGAGTGGAGATGTAGATGGCGTATTCCACGCCCGCCCGCGAGATGTACGTCTCCTCGACGGCATGGCGCGGGCCCGGCACGTAGGGCGGGTCCTTCTCCAGCGCGGTCCAGGTGTACTCCCAGAGCGCGCCCTCGCGGTCGCGGTAGGTGTTCTGCTCAAGCCTGACCCGCCGGTAGTCGACCAGCCTCTGCAACTGCTGTTCCAGGTCCTCCTGGTGGCTGTAGGCGTCGGCGAAGTCCGGGGAGGGGTCGATGCCGATGCGGACGAAGTGCACGCCGTCGTCGGGGGTGTAGTCGATCTGCTTGAGGTCGCTCGGGGGCGTCGTCTCGTACGTCTTGCGCTTCCAGCCCTTGGGCAGGGAGAGGCTGAAGCCCAGCGGGTCGTCGTAACGCACCCAGTCCGCCGGGACCGTGCCCTTGGCGCCCTTCGTTCCCTTGCTGCCCTGCTTGGCGGTACCGGTCGGCTCCGGCGCGTGGCCGGCGCCACCCGTGGCCGCCTCGTGCTTCGACGCGCCCCACTTCTGGTAGCCGACGGCGGCGGCCGCGCCGAGCACGACCGCGAGGACGACGACGAGCGCGACCGTGCGGTTGCGGTGCCTGCGCCGCACCCGTCCCGTACGGGGCGCGGCGGGCACCTGCCCGCCGGGGGTGTTCACCGCGGCCGTCGGGCTCGTCGCCGTCGCCACCCCGGGGAGGCCGGTGGGCACGGTGGGCGACGTGCCCACGCCCGACTGCACGGGCACCTGGGCCGGACGGGTCGCACGGCCCTCGGCCACGTCGGCGAGCATCCGCTCCGTGTCCTCGGCAGTGGGGCGCATCGCCGGTTCCTTGCGGAGCAGGGCGGAGATGACCGGACCGAGCGGGCCCGCGTGCTCCGGGCGCTCCTCGCGCTCCTCGACGACCGCCTGCATGGTGGCCAGCGGCGAGGTGCGGCGGAACGGCGAGCGGCCCTCGACGGCCGTGTACAGCGTGGCGCCGAGCGCCCACAGGTCGGACGCCGGGCCCGGGTCGTGGCCGCGCACCCGCTCCGGGGCGAGGTAGTCGACCGAGCCGACGACCTCACCGGTGCGGGTGATGGTGGCGTCGCCCTCGATCTGGGCGATGCCGAAGTCGGTGAGCAGCACCCGGCGGTCGCGGCCGAGCAGGACATTGCCGGGCTTGATGTCGCGGTGCAGCACCCCCGCCCCGTGCGCGGCGCGCAGCGCCCGCAGCACCCACAGTCCGATGCGCGCGGCCTCGCGCGGCTCGATGCGGCCGCGCTCCTTCACCGCGTCGGCCAGCGACTCGCCCTCGACCAGCTCCATCACGATCCAGGGGCGGCCGTCGTGCTCCAGCACGTCGTGCACGGTGACGACGGCGGAGTGATTGATGCGCGCGGCGGCGCGGGCCTCGGCACGGGTGCGGGCCAGCAGCACGCTCTGCTCGCTGTCGGAGACGTAGAGCGCGGCGGTCAGCTCCTTGACGGCGACCTTCCGGTGCAGCACCTCGTCGTGGGCGCGCCACACCCGGCCCATGCCGCCGCTGCCGATGGAATCGGCAAGCCGGTAGCGGCCCGCTATGAGCAGACCCTGCATCTGATTCACGTTGCCCCGCAATGCTCTTGACAGGGTCAGACTAAGGACCGGCCGCCCCGCAGGGAACCGGCGGGGTCCTACGGAGACACCACTGTGACGGTTGTCGCTTCCGCGCTGTGCCGGGAACCGAAGTACGGCTCCCCCGCGGGGTTTAGGCGCTTTGCGCGACTGATGACGATGCTTCAGGGAATGGCCTGCGCGGTACGCCGCTCAGCCCGTGTAGCGGTACGAGGACGTGGCCTGGTCGTACAGCCGCGTCACCTCGTCCCGCTCCGCCTCCGGGCCCCGGACCTGGACGACGTGGTAGCGGCCGTTCAGCAGCATCGCCATGTTGCGCACGTACAGGTCGCGCCCGCTCACATCGGTCCAGGTGAACTGCCCCTCGGCCATGGTGCGTCCGCCCACCTCGATGGTTCTGAGCCCGGTCGCGGTGGCCCAGCTGGAGGAGCGGTACGGCTGGAGTTCGCGCTCCTTGTCCCGCTGGTACGCCATCGGGTCGGTGCCGTAGGACGCCGTACCGTCCCGGCCGGGCACCACGATCAGCTCGAAGTTGCCATGGCTGTAGACGACTTGGCCGCTGTTGTTGCGCGGGGTGCGGTCCCAGCCCTTGGCGACGGCGATCCGGAAACCGTCCGGGTCCGTGCGCAGGGTGAAACCGTCGGCCACCGTGACACCGCCGGTCTGGGTCTCGGCGGCGGGCGCGGACGCGGTCGGCTCGCCATCTCCCTTGGTCTCACCGGGACTTGGCCGCTGTTCACGAGAAGGCTCGGGGCTCGCCCGCCCCGCCGTACCCGCGTGGTCGCGGCCCGACGCGCCGTCCTCGCCGCGCTTGGGCAGGAACAGCATCGCGTAGGCGACCGCACCGGCCAGCAGGAGCAGGACGAGCAGCAGCAGAAAGCGGCCGAGGCTGCGCGGCGAACGCTCCGGCTCCGACCGGCCCCGCTTGTGCTTGCCGTGCGGATTCCGGGCGGGCGCGCGGTTGCGGCGCCGTCGCACCAGCTCGCCGCGCCGCCGCACTATCGGCAGCCTGCGCGGGTCGGCGGGCGGCACGGGCACCACATGGGCACCGGCGTCCGGCTCGGGCGCGGACCGCACCAACGAGCGCAGCCACCCGGCGAGTTCCTCGACGTCCGGCCGCTCGGTGGGGTCCTGCCGCAGCAGCGACTCCACGACCGGGCGCAGTGCCCCGCACTCCTCCGCGAAGGCGGGCGGCTCGGCGCACACCAGCTGCACCAGCTCGGCCGTGGACTCCTCCGGATACGGCGCGTGCCCCTGCACGGCCCGGAACAGCAGCGCCCCGAGCGCCCACAGATCGGTGGCGGGCCCGACCGGCGCCGCCAGCTGCCAGTTCTCGTGCACCGGCCCGGCCTGCTCCGGCGCCCACCGCTCGGTGACGGCCCCCACGACACTCATCCGCATCTGCCGGGCCCGCTCGGCGGCGATGGCGTTGCCGGGCCCGCGCGGTGCGCCTCCGGCGGAACCGGCCGTGTCCCAGCGGGAGTTCGCGGTGGACTGGGCGGGAACGGGTGGCTGGGAGTGGGCGGCTCCGTACGGGGGCGACGCTGTCGTACGGGCGGACCCGTTGCCGGACATGCGGTGGTCGGGCGTGGCGTGGCCGGACGCTCGGGCCTGGCCGGGGCCGGGCGCCTCGCCGCCGGGCCCGGGAATGGCGGGCCTGCCGCGCCCGGCGCCGGTACCGGACGCGTCGAGGCCCGACGGCGGGACCGGCTCCCCCGGCGCCCGCCGTTGCTCCCCCGCGGCGGGCGGCGGTACGGACCCCGAGCGGGGTACGGCTCCGTGCCACGGCCTGCCCGCCACCCCGTAGGGGTCGGCGATGGACCCGGGCGGCAAGCCGTCCCGCCCGTTGGCGTGCGGCCCGGCGGCGGGCAGCTCGGTACGGCGCGGCTCCCCCGGGTACGGGGCGGCGCGGTGCGACTCGGTGGTGTACGGCCCGGAGGCGGACGGCTCGGCGGGGCGCGGCTCGGGGTACGGGGACCGTGCCCCGGCGTCCGTGGCGTCCGTCTCGCCCGGCTCCGGGGTACGCGCCCCCGGCAGGGCGGCGCGGTGACCGTCCTGATGCTCGTGCACCCGGGCCGCGGCACGCGCTCCCGCGCGGTACGCGGCGATGGCACCGGCACGGGCCGCGCGGATGTCCTCCCCGCTCTCCAGCGCCCGCCGTCCGGAGGCTCCGGGCTCCGCGGTCTCCCCGCCCGCCGCGGCGGCCCGCGCCTGGATCGCGGCGCGCCGGGCGGCCTCGGGGTCGGTGTCGGCACCGTGATCGGCGCCGGGACGGACGGGCAACGCGCCCGCGCCTCCCGCACCGGCGGCGAGCGGCACCCCGGCACCGCCTCCGCCGGACCCCCCGGCCTGCGCTCCCCGACCGCCCGAACCGGTCTGACGCGGCGGACCCTGCGGAGCCTCCCCGGCCTCCACCGGCACCGGGTCGTACCCGCACAGCGCCTCCTCCGCCGCGCCGGACGCGAGGCCGGTCAGCAGGACGCGGCCGTCGTCGCAGACGAGGACGGTGCGGGCGGTGACGTTGCGGTGGGTCCAGCCGTGGGCGTGCAGGACGCGCAGCGCCATCAGTACGTCGGAGGCGACCTCGGCCGCGCGGTAGGGGTTGAGTGGCTGCTCGGCGAGGAGCGCCGACAGGGACTGTGCGGACACCAGTTCGCTGACGATCCAGAGCGAACCGCCCTCCGCGAACACGTCGAAGACCTGGTCCAGGCGGGGGTGGTCCGGTATCCGGGCGGCCGCCTGCGCGGCCTCCAGCGCGCGTCGCACGGCGGGGTCGGCCGGCCTGCGGGTGGCACCCCGGGCCGCCGAGGGACGCCGCCCGCGCTCGCGCGCGGTGAACCCGTCCGGCAGCCCCTCCGCGTCGATCACCTCGGCCTCGACGACCTCGGGCAACGGCACCTGGCGGACCATCACTTCCTGGCCGCTGTAGGTGTCGAAGGCCCGCGTCTCCGTCAGCTCGTACTCGTCGGAGGGCGGCAACGGCAGACGGTAGCGGTCGGCGAGCACTCGGCCCGCGTATTCGTCCACGTCGCCACCCCCTGCCGTACGGTCGCCCAGAATCGTTCCCCTGGCGGTCCGTTCCGCGCGTACACCCCGCCGCGTACGGTCCGCGACCACTCACGATACGTGCCGGAGGCAACCCGCATTGAGGGGATGACGGATTCTCGCGCTCCCGAACCGGGCTCGTTCAGGTCACGAGTTGGGCTCGAAGGACGCCGTCAGGGTCTTCCACGTGCCCTCGCGCACCGCGCTGTCCCAGTGGTCGGCCTTCGCGGTGTACATCAGCGCCTGCCCGAGGTGGTCGTTGACCACGAAACCCCGGTCGATGGAACGGTACTTGGTGCCGTCGTCGACGTACGTGAACTCCCAGTCGGCCGTGTTCCAGCCGCGGTAGTCCACCTTCTCTATGCCGATCCGCGTGTACTGGGAGCGGACCATGTACCGCTCCTGGCTCTTCCAGTCGGCGACCGGGTCGTCCTTGGGCGTGCTGGTCCAGCCGACGAGCAGCTTCTGGCCGTCCGGGCCGGTGTAGCGGTCACCGGCGGCGGAGGACGACTCGTACGACCAGCCCTGGGGCAGGCCGATGGAGTAGCCCTGGGCTGCCTTGTGGGTCGAGACGACCGGCGCGGCGCCGCCCTTCCCGGAGCCCGAGGAGCCGTCCGAGCCGGACGGGCCCGACCCGGACGAGGCCGTCCCCGCGCTCGCCGCAGTGCCGTTCGCGGCGCCCTCCGAGGAACCGCCGTCGGTCCCGGCACCGCCGTTCTTGCCCTTGCCGTCGTGGTCGTCCCGCTTGACCGAGGCCGAGGACGAGGGGGCCGCCTTGGAGCCGTCGCCCTTGTCTCCCTCGTCGCCACCGCTGAGGGCGACGGCGAGGACGGTGCCGATCACCGCGAGGGCGACCACCACCGCGATGATCACCAGCGTGCGCTTGGGCACGACGTCGGTCAACGGGGCCTTCGGCACCGGGCGCGGCGGCAGGTCGAGGTCCGGCGGCGGCATGACGGGCCAGCCCGAACTTGGCTTGTTGCCGACGGAGTCGGAGCCCCCCGCCGCACCCTGGGACGCCGGTCCGGACGCCGTCGTGGTCTTCGGCGCACCCGTGCCGGACGCACCGCCCGGACCGGCGGTCTTCGCACCCGCGACGCCCGTGGCACCCGCTCCGGCCGCCTTGCGGACCGAGCGCAGCGCCCCGCGCAGCTTCTCCGACGCGTCCTCGCCCCGCTTCTCCTCGGGGCCGGGCTGCACCGGGAGCGGCACGACCCGCGTGGGCTCCAGGACCTGCGGCTCCGGCGTGCTGATCACGTCGTCGAGCAGCGCGCGGGCACCGGCGTCGTCGAGCCGCTGGGCCGGGTCCTTGGTGAGCAGGCCGTAGATGACGTCCCTCAGCGGGCCCGCGTTCTTGGGCTCGTCCAGGGGCTCGGTCATCACGGCGGTGAGGGTGGCGATGGCCGAACCCTTGTCGTACGGCGGGGTGCCCTCGACCGCCGCGTACAGCAGACCGCCCAGCGACCAGAGGTCCGCCGCCGGGCCGGGCTTGTGGCCCCGGGCGCGCTCCGGCGAGATGTAGGAGGGCGCGCCGACGAGCATGCCGGTGGAGGTGATGGACGGGTCGCCCTCGACCTGCGCGATGCCGAAGTCGGTGAGCACCACCCGGCCGTCGTCGGCGATCAGCACGTTGGACGGCTTCACGTCACGGTGCAGGATGCCCTCGCGATGCGCCGAGCGCAGCACGTCCAGGATGGCGAGGCCGACCTCGGCGGCGCGCCGGGGCTCCAGCAGGCCGTCCTCACGGATGACCTCGGCCAGGGACTTGCCCTCGACCAACTCCATGACGATCCACGGCCGGTCGTCCTCGTCGACCACGTCGAAGACCGTGACCGCGCTGTTGTTGCGGATACGGGCGATCGCCTTGGCCTCGCGCAGGGTGCGCGTGATCAGGCGCCGCTTCTCCTCCTCGTCGATGCTCGACGGGAACCGCAGCTCCTTGACGGCGACCGTCCTGCCCAGGGTCTCGTCCTCGGCACGCCACACCGTGCCCATGCCGCCCCGGCCGAGTACATCCCCCAGCCGGTACCGCCCGGCGAGAAGACGACGCTCGTTCTTGCCCTGACGAGTCTCCTGACGGGATGACCCCGCCCGCTCCGCCTCCGACATGCGTCCCCTCATGCAACCCGCCCTGACAGAGCCTCCATTGTCCCTCACCCGACAAGTGGCCGACGCCCTGGGGGCCCCTTGTTCGCATGCCCGGCCCCCGTATCCGGAGGCCCCCTGAACCAGATGTTCCAGTTGCCGGGATGATGGCCCCCCGGCGAGGGAGGAGACACACATGCCGACGCTTCGGACAGTCCTGTCCATACCGCTTCTCGTGGCGGCGCTGCTCCTTTCTCCCGCCCTGTCACCCGACACGTCCGGCACCGCCACCACGGCCGGGTCCACGGACGCGGTGCTGCCCCGGCTGGTCACCGAGGGCGGGGCCCCGGCCGCCGCCCTGCTGGACCGGATCCGCACCGGGCCCGGGCGTGTCTCCCGCTACGCCGACACCGGCCCGGGCATCGCCCGCACCGACCACTTCCGGGCCGGGAGCATCACCAAGACGTTCGTCGCGGTGGTCGTGCTGCAACTGGCCGCCGAGCACCGGCTGTCGCTGGACGACACCGTGGACCGGCATCTGCCGGGCCTGCTGCGACCGGCCCGGACCGCCGGGCCCCGCTCCCGGTCCCGCTCCGGCTCCGGCTCCGATTCCGGTTCCGGCTCACCGCCGGACGGCCGCCGCATCACCCTGCGTCAGCTGCTCACCCACACCAGCGGACTGCCCGACTTCACCCAGGTCACCGCCGGCGCAGTGCCTTTGACGCCGCCTCAGGCCGTCGGTCTCGCACTCACCCTCCCTCCGGCCCCCCGGGGCCACTACTCCTACTCCAGCACCAATTACGTCCTGCTCGGCATGGTGATCCGCCAGGTCACCGGCCACTCCTACGCCGCCGAGGCACAGCGCAGGATCATCGCCCCGCTGGGTCTCGCGGGCACCTCCTTCCCCGGCTCACGCCGGTCGCTTCCCGCACCGCACGGCCACGCCTTCGCGGCCGACGGCTCCGACGTCACCGAACTCGACCCGCGCGTGGCCGGCGCGGCGGGCGAGCTGGTGACCACGCTCGACGACCTGGACCGCTTCTACGCGGCCCTGCTGGACGGCGAGCTGCTCACCCCGCACTGGCTGCGCGAGATGAAGGACACCCGTGCCGCACAGGGCGAGTACGGCATGGGCCTGTATCCGACCCGGCTTCCGTGCGGGGTCACCGTCTGGGGACACAACGGACGGATCAGCGGAAGCTATGTGCGCACGGCCGCCACGGCCGACGGCGGCCATGTGCTCACCTTCCGCGTGAACACGGACGCGATGGCAGACCACCGGCTCGAACCGGCCCTGCTCGCCGCCGAGTTCTGCCCCCGCACCTGGTAGAACGTCCGGGTTCCGGCCCGAGATCCCGGAATCGGCCACTCGTTCGAGTGAACCCGCCACCCGGCACCGGAACCCGGGTCCGGTGCCGGGGCCCGGGTCCGGTGCCGGAACCCGGTGACGCACTCCCCGGGCCCCGGATCTACAGCGGCACGGATCTACAGCGGAACGATGTCCGGCGCCCCCAGCCGCGCCGCGTCCGCCGTGAGGTCGTCCGGCTGGCGCTGGGACTCACGCTCGGCCTCGACCCGCTTCTCGTAGTGCTCGACCTCGCGGTCGATCTGGTCCTGGTCCCAGCCGAGCACCGGCGCCATCAGCTCGGCGGCCTCGCGGGCACTGCGGGTGCCCCGGTCGAAGGTCTCGATGGAGATGCGGGTGCGACGGGTGAGCACGTCGTCCAGGTGCCGGGCGCCCTCGTGCGAGGCGGCGTAGACGATCTCGGCGCGCAGATAGTCGTCCGCGTGCCGCAGCGGCTCGCCGAGGCTCGGGTCGGCGGCTATGAGGTCGAGCAGCTGGTCGGTCAGGGAGCCGTACCGGTTGAGCAGGTGCTCGACGCGGGCCACGTGCAGTCCGGAGCGGGCGGCTATGCGTTCGCGGGCGTTCCACATCGCCGGGTAGCCCTCGGCGCCG
The DNA here is from genome assembly GCF_040638245.1 of Streptomyces sp. NPDC026659. Taxonomy (NCBI): domain Bacteria; kingdom Bacillati; phylum Actinomycetota; class Actinomycetes; order Kitasatosporales; family Streptomycetaceae; genus Streptomyces; species Streptomyces sp. NPDC026659. The sequence goes on from NZ_JBEZXY010000002.1 coordinate 661,639, forward strand.
AGCAGCGGGATCTCCTCGGTGACCGACTCGGCCACCCGCCGGTCCAGACCGTGCACGGCGGCGTCGACGGCGTCCTCGGCCATCACCCGGTACGTCGTGTACTTGCCGCCCGCGACGACCACGAGCCCCGGCACCGGGTGCGCCACGGTGTGTTCGCGCGAGAGCTTGCTGGTGGCCTCGGACTCGCCGGCCAGCAGCGGCCGCAGCCCGGCGTAGACGCCCTCGACGTCGTCCCGGGTGAGCGGCACCGCGAGTACCGAGTTGACGTGCTCCAGGAGGTAGTCGATGTCCGCGCTGGAGGCGGCCGGGTGGGCCTTGTCGAGGTCCCAGGCGGTGTCGGTGGTGCCGACGATCCAGTGCCTGCCCCAGGGGATGACGAACAGGACGGACTTCTCGGTGCGCAGGATCAGACCGGTGCTGGAGTGGATGCGGTCCCGGGGCACGACCAGATGGATGCCCTTGGACGCCTTGACGTGGAACTGGCCGCGCTCCCCCACCAGCGCCTGGGTGTCGTCGGTCCACACCCCGGTCGCGTTGACGACCTGGCGGGCGCGGATCTCGTACTCCCCGCCGCCCTCCACGTCCTCCACCGTGACCCCGACGACCCGCTCGCCCTCGCGCAGGAACCCGGTCACCCGGGCGCGGTTGGCCGCCTTCGCGCCGTAGGACACCGCCGTGCGCACGAGGGTGGCCACGAAGCGGGCGTCGTCCACCTCCGCGTCGTAGTACTGGAGGGCGCCGACCAGGGCGTCCTTGCGCAGACAGGGGGCGACGCGCAGGGCGCGGCTGCGGCTGAGGTGGCGGTGCATGGGCAGACCCCGGCCGTGTCCCCGGGCCATCGACATCACGTCGTACAGCGCGACGCCCGTGCCCGCGTACAGCCGCTCCCAGCCGCGGTGCTGGAGCGGGTAGAGGAAGGGCACCGGCTTGACCAGGTGCGGGGCGAGCCGTTCCAGCAGCAGGCCGCGCTCCTTCAGCGCCTCGCGGACGAGGGGGAAGTCGAGCATCTCCAGATAGCGCAGTCCGCCGTGTATCAGTTTGCTGGACCGGCTGGAGGTGCCGGAGGCCCAGTCCCGGGCCTCGACGATGCCGGTGGACAGCCCGCGTGTGGCGGCGTCCAGTGCGGTCCCGGCGCCCACGATGCCGCCGCCGACGACCAGCACGTCCAGCTCGCGCTCCGCCATCTCCGCCAGTGCCTCGGCGCGCTGCGCCGGATCAAGACTCGCTGTCCTCACCGCTGCCTCCCGCTCCTCGCAGAACCCGCTCGCGTCGGCCGCACCCGGTGGGCGAAGCCCGGTTCACCCCCTCCTCATGCCCAAATTCTGACCGCCCCGTGCGGCTTCAGCCACCACGGACTTCCGCCCTGTGGACAACTCCCCCGTATCCCTCGCATGACACGGAAGACACACGAACACAATCACACATAACGGTCATATTTGTACCTAGTCTGACCGTGCGCTCGCTCAGCCGGTCCACACCGCTTGCGCACCTGTTCCACGTCGGCTATCGCGAAGGACGGCCCCCGCCATGCCCGCAGACCTCGCCGTCATCGGACTCGGCCCCTACGGCCTGCCGCTGGCCCAGGCCGCCGTCGCCGCAGGCATCCCGACCGTCGGGTACGCCACCGGTCCCGAGCCGGGCCCGCTCAGCCCCGCCGAGCTGCGCCGGATGCGCTCCACCGGCTTCCGCCCCGGCACCGACCCCGCCCAGCTCGGCCGCGTCCGCACCGCCGTCATCTGCGCGCCGACCCCGCGCGGCGCCGACGGCTCCCCCGACCTCGGCCAGGTCGAGGCCGCCGCCCGCGCCCTGGCCGGACAGCTGCGCCCGCACACCACGGTCGTCCTGGAGTCGCCCGTCCTCCCCGGGACCACCGAGAACGTCCTGCGCCCCCTGCTGGAACACGGCTCCGGACTGCGCGCCGGCCGCGACTTCCACCTCGCCTATTCACCCAGTCGGGTGGATCCCGGCAACCGCGAGCGCACCCCCGCCGGCGCCCCCCGGGTCATCGGCGGCCTCACCCCCGCCTGCACCGAATCGGCCGCCGCCTTCTACGGACGGCTCACCGACAAGGTCGTCCGCGCGCGCGGACTGCGCGAGGCGGAGACCGTCCAGCTCCTGGAGACCAACTTCCGGCACGTCAACATCGCGCTCGTCAACGAGATGGCCGTCCTCTGCCACGAGCTGGGCATCGACCTGTGGGACGTCGTGCGCTGCGCGGAGACCAAGCCGTTCGGCTTCCAGGCGTTCAGGCCGGGGCCCGGCGTCGGCGGCCACTCCGTCCCGCAGGACCTCACCGGCCACGCGAGCCGGGGGCTGCGCATGGTGGAACTGGCCCAGCAGGTCAACAGCCGCATGCCCGGCTACGTCGTCCAGCGCGCCGCCGCTCTCCTCAACGAGCACGGCAAGTCCGCCCGGGGCGCACGCGTGCTCCTGCTCGGCGTCACCTACAAGGCCGACCTCGCCGACCAGCAGAACACCCCCGCGCACGAGATCGCCCTGCGCCTGCTGGAACTCGGCGCCTCCGTCAGCTACCACGACCCGCTGGTCCCCTCCTGGACCCTCCTGGACCGCCCCGTCCCCCGCGCCGACTCCCTCTACGAAGCCACCGCCACCGCCGACCTCACGATCCTCCTCCAGCCCCACCGCACGTACGACCTCCAGGGCCTGTCGGTGAAGGCACAGCTCCTGCTGGACACGAGGGGGGTCACTCCGACGGGGGCGGCGCACCGGTTGTGAAGGGGGGCGCGCGGGATCGGGGGCACCCGAGGTTGGTGGCAAGCCACGGCACGCGCCGCTACGGTAGAACCCAGGTGGAGCCCACCGCAGTGGCTGCTGCGGCAGGCTCCGGGATGGTTCGCGGAGTGTCCGCCCCTAGTTGTTGTAGGGGCGGCCGCTCACCATCCGAAAATCCGCAAGATCCACCTCCTCCGGCACTTCACCATCCACAGACGGGTCCGTTCCCAGCGAGTGGGCTTGCGGTGACGTCCCATGGACGACCCCCTTCCACGACGCCGCCCATTAGCCCGGTAGGCGGTCCGCTGGAATCGGGCCGGGCCCCGAGGGCCGGGGTCCGGATCGTGTCCTTGGAAGGGGGCGTCCCAGACAACTGGGGCGCCGGAAACGGACACTATCGGCTCGTACAGGCCGTTCCCCGCGCATTCGCCCCGAACGCAACCATGCGCCCCCCGGCGCAACGCGCGCCCCACCCGCCCGGGTACGCGAAAGGGCCCGGCCTCCGCAGGCCGGGCCCTTTCCGCAGCTCAGGGGAGCGTGTCAGCGGCGGTGCTGGCTGTCCGCCACCGTGACCTCGACGCGCTGGAACTCCTTCAGTTCGCTGTAGCCGGTGGTGGCCATCGCGCGGCGCAGGGCGCCGAAGAAGTTCATCGAGCCGTCGGGGGTGTGGGAGGGGCCGGTGAGGACCTCCTCCAGGGTGCCGACGGTGCCGAGGTCGACCTTCTTGCCGCGCGGCAGCTCCTCGTTCACCGCCTCCATGCCCCAGTGGTGGCCGCGGCCGGGCGCGTCGGTGGCGCGGGCCAGCGGGGAGCCCATCATGACCGCGTCGGCGCCGCAGGCGATCGCCTTGGGCAGGTCGCCGGACCAGCCGACACCGCCGTCCGCGATCACGTGCACGTACCGGCCGCCGGACTCGTCCATGTAGTCACGGCGGGCCGCCGCCACGTCGGCGACCGCCGTCGCCATCGGGACCTGGATGCCGAGCACGTTGCGCGTGGTGTGCGCGGCGCCGCCGCCGAAGCCGACCAGCACACCGGCCGCGCCGGTGCGCATCAGGTGCAGCGCGGCGGTGTACGTCGCGCAGCCGCCGACGATCACCGGGACGTCCAGCTCGTAGATGAACTGCTTCAGGTTCAGCGGCTCGTGCGAGGACGACACGTGCTCCGCGGAGACCGTCGTACCCCGGATGACGAAGATGTCCACGCCCGCGTCGACGACCGCCTTGGAGAACTGGGCCGTGCGCTGCGGGGAGAGCGCCGCCGCCGTGACCACACCGGAGTCGCGCACCTCCTTGATGCGCTGGCCGATCAGCTCCTCCTTGATGGGAGCCGCGTAGATCTCCTGGAGGCGGCGGGTGGCCAGGTCGTCGGGGAGCTCGGTGATCTCGTCGAGCAGCGCCTGCGGGTCCTCGTGGCGGGTCCACAGACCCTCCAGGTTCAGGACGCCGAGGCCGCCCAGCTCACCGATGCGGATCGCGGTGGCCGGGGAGACCACCGAGTCCATGGGAGCGGCCAGGAACGGCAGCTCGAAACGGTAGGCGTCGATCTGCCACGCGATCGAGACCTCCTTCGGGTCTCGCGTGCGGCGGCTGGGGACGACGGCGATGTCGTCGAAGGCGTACGCCCGGCGGCCGCGCTTGCCGCGCCCGATCTCGATCTCAGTCACGTCATGCCTTTCCTCTTGCGTTTCGGCTCCTCCAGTATCCCCGACGCCCATGACAAGGGCGGCCCCGGTCGAACCGGGACCGCCCTTGTCAGGTGCTTCGCGTGGACGCTGGTCAGCCGCGGCTGCTGTAGTTCGGCGCCTCGACCGTCATCTGGATGTCGTGCGGGTGGCTCTCCTTGAGGCCCGCCGAGGTGATCCGGACGAACCGGCCGCGCTCCTGCAGCTCGGGCACGGTGCTGCCGCCGACGTAGAACATCGACTGGCGCAGACCGCCGACCAGCTGGTGGACCACGGAGGACAGCGGGCCGCGGTAGGGCACCTGGCCCTCGATGCCCTCGGGGATCAGCTGCTCGTCGGAGGCGACGCCCTCCTGGAAGTAGCGGTCCTTGGAGAACGACTTGCGGTCGCCGCGCGTCTGCATCGCGCCGAGCGAGCCCATGCCGCGGTACGACTTGAACTGCTTGCCGTTGATGAACAGCAGCTCACCCGGGGACTCCGCGCAGCCCGCGAGCAGCGAGCCGAGCATCACCGTGTCGGCGCCCGCGACGAGAGCCTTGGCGATGTCGCCGGAGTACTGCAGGCCACCGTCGCCGATGACCGGGACACCGGCCTCCTTGGCGGCCAGCGCGGCCTCGTAGATCGCGGTGACCTGCGGGACGCCGACACCGGCGACCACGCGGGTGGTGCAGATCGAACCCGGGCCGACACCGACCTTCACGCCGTCGGCGCCCGCGTCGACCAGCGACTTGGCGCCGTCACGGGTGGCGATGTTGCCGCCGATGACGTCGACGCCGGAGGAGTTCGACTTGATCTTGGCGATCATGTCGCCGACCAGACGGGAGTGACCGTGCGCGGTGTCCACGACGATGAAGTCGGCCCCGGCCTCGATCAGCGCCTGGGCGCGCTCGAAGGAGTCACCGGCCACGCCGACCGCCGCGCCGACCAGCAGCCGGCCCTCGGAGTCCTTGGCCGCGTTCGGGTACTGCTCGGCCTTGACGAAGTCCTTGACCGTGATCAGACCCTTGAGCACACCGCGGTCGTCGACCAGCGGCAGCTTCTCGATCTTGTGCTTGCGCAGCAGCTCCATCGCCTCGGGGCGGGAGATGCCGACCTTGGCCGTCACCAGCGGCATCGGCGTCATGACCTCGTGCACCCGGCGGCTGCGGTCGGTCTCGAAGGCCATGTCGCGGTTGGTGACGATGCCGAGGAGCTTCTTCTCCGCGTCGGTCACCGGGACGCCGCTGATGCGGAACTTGGCGCACAGCGCGTCGGCCTCGGCGAGCGTGGCCTCCGGGTGGATGGTGATCGGGTCGGTGACCATGCCGGACTCGGACCGCTTCACCAGGTCGACCTGGTTGGCCTGGCCCTCGATCGACAGGTTGCGGTGCAGCACGCCGACACCGCCCTGGCGGGCCATCGCGATCGCCATGCGGGATTCGGTCACCTTGTCCATGGCGGCGGACAGCAACGGGATGTTGACACGCACATTGCGGGAGACGTACGAGGCGGTGTCGATGTCCTCGGGCGCCATGTCCGACGCGCCCGGGAGCAGCAGCACGTCGTCGTAGGTCAGCCCGAGTGTCGCGAATTTACCGGGCACTCCGTCGACGTTGGCAGTCATGACACCTTCCCCAAATGGCCTTGATCGGTGCGGATGTCCATGCTAACGGGAAGCGTCGCCAGCAAATTCCACGCTGTGGGGGCACCGCGGGCTTCGTATTTTCGTACGGAAACGGTGGCGCGGGCGTTCACGCACGGGTTCGCACCCGGCCTGCGCGGGCGGCCGTCACGGCCGTCCCACCACCGCTTTTCGCTCCGCACCGGCCGGTCGTGCCCGGCGTCGGCGGAGTGTCACGGGGCGGCGTACGGGCTACTGCTCGGCCAGCGCGCGCAGCCTGCTCAGCGCGCGGTGCTGCGCCACCCGTACCGCTCCTGGTGACATTCCCAACATCTGCCCCGTCTCCTCCGCGGTCAAGCCGACGGCGATGCGCAGCAGCAACAGTTCGCGCTGGTTCTCCGGGAGGTTGGCCAGCAGCTTCTTGGCCCAGGCCGCGTCGCTGTTGAGCAGCGCGCGTTCCTCGGGGCCGAGGGAGTCGTCGGGGCGCTCGGGCATCTCGTCCGAGGGGACGGCCGTGGAACCCGGGTGCCGCATCGCGGCGCGCTGGAGGTCGGCGACCTTGTGCGAGGCGATGGCGAAGACGAACGCCTCGAAGGGGCGGCCGGTGTCGCGGTAGCGCGGCAGGGCGAGCAGCACCGCGACGCAGACCTCCTGTGCGAGGTCCTCGACGAAGTGCCGCGCGTCGCCGGGCAGCCGGGACAGACGCGTACGGCAGTAGCGCAGGGCGAGGGGGTGGACGTGCGCGAGCAGATCGTGCGTGGCCTGCTCGTCCCCGTCGACGGCACGGTGCACCAGGGCGCCGATCGCCCCGTGAGCCGTGCTCGCCTCCTCGTCGCGCATCGGTCCATGGTGCCTTGCGGCCGTCCGGTCCGTCGCATCGCGTTCGTGGTTGTGCACCGAAGCGTTATGAGCAGGTGCGCCCGCAGCATTCATCCGCCGCACCCTCCCCTTCCGCTTGACCGACTCCCCGAGAGACTCCACACCTCAAGGATGCGGCATCCCCACGGAAACGAGCAGCGGGCACCTTCGGGGGTGGGTGGAGTGGGGGTACGGGTGGGGGGTTCGGGGTGTGTGGGCGGGCGCCATGTGGCCAGCCACCGTGTGCCCGGACTCCACGTGCGGAGACCCTATGTGCCAAGTCACCACGTGCCCGGACTCCATGTGCCGAGACCCTGTGTGCCAGGGCCTCATGCGCCCGAACCCCACGGGCCGAAGCTCCATGTGCCCAGACTCCACGTGCCACGACCCCATGTGGCCAAAAACTGTGCGGCCCGACCCCACGCGCCGGGGCACTAGGCCCCGAGGCCCCATAGGGCCAGACTGCGTGTGTCGAGATCCCATGTGCCACGGCCCCATGTGGCCAGCCACCATGGACCGAAACCCCACACGCCAAGACCTGACGCGGCCAGCCATCACGGGGCGCCGCACCACATGGCCCGGCGCCACGTCCCACCACCGCCCCCGAGCACCGCCGACGCGCACCGTCACGTGCACGCCCGCGCTTCTCGACGGCAGCCACCCGCCACGGCCCACCACCAGGTGACCGCATCACAGCCCACCTCCGGACGCCGATCGCACGACCGAGCCCACAGCGAAAGCCCCTCGGACAGCCCCCGTGAGCCCCCGATGCCACGCGGCCGACAGCACCGCGCCGCAGACGGAGGCGAGAAGACCGCGAAGACAGCCGGGGGCGCGAGCCCCCACCACCCGCCCCACCCGCCAACGCGCGGGCGGGGAGCGACGGATGGCGGCCCGGGCACCGCCGCCGAGCATGTCCTAGCGGACCAGACCCCAGCGGAAGCCGAGCGCCACCGCGTGGGCGCGGTCGGAGGCGCCGAGCTTCTTGAACAGGCGCCGGGCGTGGGTCTTGACGGTGTCCTCGGAGAGGAACAGCTCGCGGCCGATCTCGGCGTTGGAGCGGCCGTGACTCATGCCCTCCAGCACCTGGATCTCACGCGCGGTGAGCGTGGGCGCGGCGCCCATCTCGGCCGAGCGCAGCCGGCGCGGAGCCAGTCGCCAGGTCGGGTCGGCGAGAGCCTGGGTCACGGTGGCCCGCAGTTCGGCGCGCGAGGCGTCCTTGTGCAGATAGCCCCGCGCCCCGGCCGCGACCGCGAGCGCCACGCCGTCGAGGTCCTCGGCGACGGTGAGCATGATGATCCGCGCGCCCGGGTCGGCGGACAGCAGCCGACGTACGGTCTCGACACCGCCCAGGCCGGGCATGCGGACATCCATGAGAATGAGGTCGGAGCGGTCGGCACCCCAGCGGCGGAGGACTTCCTCGCCGTTGGCAGCCGTCGTCACGCGCTCGACGCCGGGCACGGTCGCGACCGCGCGGCGGAGCGCCTCTCGGGCAAGCGGGGAGTCGTCGCAGACGAGGACGGATGTCATGACCGCCCTCCGCAGCTGATGCGCGTCACCTTGAGCCTCCAGGCTGGTACGGAATCGTCACCTGTGCGGTCGACCGTCTCGGACGCCTGCCCGAGCACTTGTGTTTTCAACCGCCTCCGCACTCTCAACGACGGTCACTCGAAAGAGTTACGGGGCCACACGCTGTCTTCGGCACTCTACGTGAGGGGGCCGACACGGACGAGACATGGCCGACGGACCCTCGCCGTTTCATCACAACCCATGCCCCATTTAGACGTTTTTGCTCCCATTTCACGGTGTCTAGAGCTAGATTCGCAATGAGTCATATTTTCATCTCCTTAGACCGGAGATGTACGGTCGAAGGCACCGTATCCGCCCAGAACGGCTACAAGGGGTCACGTAATGGCAGATTTCTCCCGCCTTCCCGGACCGAACGCGGACCTGTGGGACTGGCAGCTGCTCGCAGCCTGCCGCGGCGTGGACAGCTCGCTCTTCTTCCACCCGGAGGGCGAGCGCGGGGCGGCTCGGAGCGCTCGTGAGAACTCGGCCAAGGAGGTCTGCATGAGGTGCCCGGTCCGGGCCGAATGTGCGGCACACGCCCTGGCGGTACGGGAGCCGTACGGCGTGTGGGGCGGCCTCACCGAGGACGAGCGCGAGGAGCTGATGGGGCGGGCACGCAACCGCCTGGTGTCGGCGTCGACCACCGGCGGGAGTGCCACTCCCCATACATGAAGGAACGTTTCTCCAGACGCTTCCCCCCTGGGTGCGCCCACGCGCGCCCCTTCGTAGCCCCCCTCGCGCTCCCGCGCGCCTACCCCTGTCGCCCCAAACCCTCGGCCGCCCGCGCCAGTTGCTCCAGAGTCGCCGCCACCGCCGGGACCTGGGCCAGGTCGGGGAGGGTGAGGGCGACGATCTCGCGTCGTACCGCCGGTTCCAGGCGGACCACGCGCACGCCCCGGGGCCGTACCGAATCCACGGCGAGCTGCGGCAGCACCGCGACCCCGAGACCGGCGCCGACCAGGCCGATCACCGCCGGGTAGTCGTCGGTGGCGAAGTCGATGCGCGGGGTGAAGCCCGCGCCCTCGCAGACCTGCACCAGCTGGCCGCGGCAGCGGGGGCAGCCCGCGATCCAGGGTTCACCGGCCAGTTCCCCGATGGCGACGGAGTCGGCGCGGGCGAGCCGGTGGCGCTCGGGGACGAGGGCGACCAGGCGGTCCGTCAGCAGGCGCCGTACGACCAGGTCGTCCCACTCCTCGGCGGCCGCGCCCGCGTAGCGGAAGGCGAGGGCCAGATCGCAGTCGCCCTCGCGCAGCAGCTCGACGGACTTCGGGGGTTCCGCCTCCTCCAGGGAGACCCGGGTGCCGGGGTGGGCGGCGCGCAGGGCGGCCAGGGCGGTGGGGACCAGGGCGGAACTGCCGCTCGGGAAGGAGACGAGCCGGACCCGGCCCGCCCTGAGGCCCGCGATGGCGGCGACCTCCTCCTCGGCGGCGGTGAGCCCGGCGAGGATGCCGGAGGCGTGCCTGACCAGGGCTTCTCCGGCCTGGGTCAGCCGCATCTCGCGGCCGCCGCGCACGAGCAGCGGGGTGCCGACCGAGGCTTCGAGCGCCTTCATCTGCTGGCTCACGGCGGGCTGGGTGCAGCCCAGTTCGCGGCCGGCCGCCGAGAAGGAGCCGGTCGTGGCGACGGCGCGCAGGACGCGGAGATGACGGGCCTCGATCACCCTTTGAGCATAAGCCTCGCTTGGGAGAGATGCCCAATATCGCGTCGACGCTTTGGGAGACGGTCACGTACCGTGCGCTCATGAAGCTTCTTTCCGTCAATCTCGGGCACCCCACGGCGGTGCCGTACACGGACCAGGCGCAGGGTCTGACGGGCATCGACAAGCGGCCCGTCGACGGACCGGTGCGGGTGACGGCCCCGGGCCCGAAGGGGGTCGGCGGGAGCGGTCTTGCCGGGGACGCGGTGTGCGACTTGCGCCATCACGGCGGCGACGACCAGGCGGTGTACGCCTTCGCGCGCGAGGATCTGGACGAGTGGGAACGGGAACTGGGCCGACCTTTGGCCAATGGCTCCTTCGGGGAAAACTTGACCCTGGACGGCGTCGAGGTGTCCGGGGCGGTCATCGGCGAGCGGTGGCGGATCGGCGCGGAGTTGGTTCTGGAGGTCACCTCGGGGCGTATCCCGTGCCGTACGTTCCAGGGCCATCTGGACGAACGGGGCTGGGTGAAGAGATTCACCCGGAAGGCCGCGACCGGTGCCTACCTCCGGGTGATCGAGCCGGGCGAGATCCGGGCGGGCGACGCGGTGGAGATCGTGCACCGGCCGGAGCACGGGGTGACGGCGGCGATGCAGTTCCGCGCGGTCACCACGGAGCGCGAGCTGCTGCCCCGGCTGCTCCCGGCGATCGACGCGCTGCACACCGAGACGCGGGCGCGGCTGCACAAGTACCTCACGGAACAGGCGGACTGAGGCCACGTCACCGACGGGGTACGGCCCGGCCCGGGTCACTACCCTTGGGCCATGACAACGGCTCTGATTACGGGATCGACCGCGGGGATCGGCGCCGCATTCGCGCGGCGGCTGGCGGCTGACGGGCATGACCTCGTCCTGGTGGCGCGCGACACCGCGCGGCTGCGGGAACAGGCGACCGAGTTGCACGACCGGCACGGCATCGAGGCGGAGGTGCTCACCGCCGACCTGGCGGACGACAAGGGCATCGAGACCGTCGCCGAGCGCCTCGCCGACCGCCGCAACCCCATCGACCTGCTGGTCAACAACGCCGGCTTCGGCAACAAGGGCCGCTATCTCGACGTCTCCATGGCCGACGAGCTGCGGATGCTCAAGGTCCACTGCGAGGCGGTACTGCGGCTGACCTCGGCCGCGACGGAGGCGATGCGCGAGCGGGGGCGGGGCGGCGTGGTCAACGTCGCCTCGGTGGCGGCCTTCGTCCCGCGCGGCACGTACGGCGCCTCGAAGGCGTGGGTCGTGCAGTTCACCCAGGGCGCGGCGAAGGACCTCGCGGGCACCGGCGTCCGGCTGATGGCCCTGTGCCCCGGCTTCGTCCGCACCGAGTTCCACGAGCGCGCCGGCATGGGCACCGACAACATCCCCGGCTGGATGTGGCTCGACGCCGACAAGGTCGTCGCCGAGGGCCTCGACGACCTCTCCCGCGGCAAGACCCTCTCCATCCCCGACCCCCGCTACAAGACCCTGATGGGCCTGGCGAAGGTGGCCCCGCGCGGGCTGCTGGGGACGCTCAGCGCGCGGACGGGGCGGAAGTACGGACCGCAGTGAACGCCGGGGGCACCGAGGAGCCTCGTCGGTGAGGGGGGGGCGTTCGCGTACCACTCCGCCCCCTCACTTGGCGTGCTCGGCCCCGGCTCCCCGCTCACCGGCCATGTCCTGGCTGCGGCCGACGGCCCCGGCCAGGCGCGCGAACGTGTCGTTCTGCCCGTTGAAGCGGTGAGCGGTCTGACCCCGCCACGCCGGCCCTCGGGCGCGACGGCGGCCTCAACGACGGTCGCGTAGCCGATGGGATCAGCCCAGGAGGCCGGCGCGTGGCAGGCCAGGAACCGCGCGGCTGGATCAAGGCTGCATAGGTGAGCAGTGCCTGATGAGGCAGGACGTCCACGTCATCAGCGATTTCGTCACTGAACAGCCTGATATCCACCCGCCTCCACGAAATGCCTGGGTCGAATCATGGATAGCCCCTGGCCTCAGACTTGCCACGCTCTCGTGGTGAAAACGGGGCGCCGTCGATTCGATGTCAGCGATCTCGATGTCGACGACGTATCAGGAGCGGCCGCACAGCGCCGAGGCCCGGCACCCCCGTGGGGATGCCGGGCCTCGGTCGTGAGGTGAGGTCGGGTCAGTGGGAGTGACCGTGGCCGTGGCCGTGACCGGCGGAGGCCTCTTCCTCTTCCTTCTTCTCGACGACCAGGGTCTCGGTCGTCAGGAGGAGGGCGGCGATGGAGGCGGCGTTCTCCAGGGCGGAGCGGGTGACCTTGACCGGGTCGATGACGCCGGCCTTGATCAGGTCGCCGTACTCGCCGGTGGCGGCGTTGTAGCCCTGGCCCTTCTCCATGTCCTTGACCTTGGAGACGATGACGTAGCCCTCCTGGCCGGCGTTCTCGCCGATCCAGCGCAGGGGCTCGACCACGGCGTTGCGGACGACCGAGACACCGGTGGCCTCGTCGCCGGTCTTGCCGAGGTTGCCGTCGAGGACCTTGGAGGCGTGCACCAGAGCGGAGCCACCACCGGAGACGATGCCCTCCTCGACCGCGGCGCGGGTCGCGGAGATGGCGTCCTCCAGGCGGTGCTTCTTCTCCTTCAGCTCCACCTCGGTGGCGGCGCCGACCTTGATCACGCACACGCCGCCGGCCAGCTTCGCGAGGCGCTCCTGGAGCTTCTCGCGGTCCCAGTCGGAGTCCGTGTTCTCGATCTCGGCCTTGATCTGGTTGACGCGGCCCTGGACGTCCTCGGACTTGCCGGCGCCCTCGACGATCGTCGTGTCGTCCTTGGTGACGGTCACGCGGCGGGCGGAGCCCAGCACGTCCAGACCGGCCTGGTCGAGCTTGAGGCCGACCTCCTCGGAGATGACGGTGGCGCCGGTGAGGACGGCCATGTCCTGCAGCATCGCCTTGCGGCGGTCGCCGAAGCCGGGGGCCTTCACCGCGACGGCGTTGAAGGTGCCGCGGATCTTGTTGACCACCAGGGTCGACAGGGCCTCGCCCTCGACGTCCTCGGCGATGATCAGCAGCGGCCGGGAGGCGTTGGTCTGGATGATCTTCTCGAGCAGCGGGAGCAGCTCAGTGATCGAGGAGATCTTGCCCTGGTTGATCAGGATGTACGGGTCGTCGAGGACGGCCTCCATACGCTCCTGGTCGGTGACGAAGTACGGGGACAGGTAGCCCTTGTCGAAGGCCATGCCCTCGGTGAAGTCCAGCTCCAGACCGAAGGTGTTGGACTCCTCGACGGTGATGACACCGTCCTTGCCGACCTTGTCCATGGCCTCGGCGATCAGCTCGCCGACCTGGTCGTCCTGCGCCGACAGCGCGGCGACGGCGGCGATGTCCGACTTCTCGTCGATCGGACGGGCCGCGGCGTGCAGGTCCTCGGAGATGGCCTTGACGGCGGCGTCGATGCCCTTCTTCAGGGAGGCCGGGGAGGCACCGGCGGCGACGTTCTTCAGGCCCTCGCGGACGAGCGCCTGGGCGAGCACGGTGGCGGTGGTGGTGCCGTCACCCGCGATGTCGTTGGTCTTGGTCGCCACCTCCTTCACCAGCTGGGCGCCGAGGTTCTCGAACGGGTCCTCGATCTCGACCTCACGGGCGATCGTGACACCGTCGTTGGTGATGGTGGGCGCGCCGAACTTCTTGTCGATGACGACGTTGCGACCCCGGGGGCCGATCGTCACCTTCACCGTGTCGGCCAGCTTGTTGACGCCGCGCTCAAGGGCGCGACGGGCGTCCTCGTCGAACTTCAGAGTCTTCGCCATGACAGCGGTAGCCCTCTCGAAAATCTGGGTGGATGTGACCGCGCCCCCGGCCGCCCGGCTTCCTCTCGGTAGCGGGGGCCAGGGGCGCAGTGGTGAAGCAGATGCTTCGGGGTGAACTACTTCTCGATGATCGCGAGAACGTCGCGAGCCGAGAGGACGAGGTACTCGTCGCCGTTGTACTTCACCTCGGTGCCGCCGTACTTGCTGTACAGCACGATGTCGCCGACCTTGACGTCGAGCGGCAGGCGCTCGCCGTTCTCGAAGCGGCCGGGACCCACGGCGAGGACGGCGCCCTCCTGGGGCTTCTCCTTCGCGGTGTCCGGGATGACCAGGCCAGAGGCCGTGGTCTGCTCGGCATCCAGCGGCTGGACCACGATGCGGTCCTCGAGCGGCTTGATGGCAACCTTGGAGCTGGCGGTCGTCACGATCCGACCTCCCCCTTCTGAGATCACACGGGGTTGACTGTCTGAGGTGGCGACCAGGTGGATCCGTCGTCGCGGGTGCCGGACCTGCCCGTCGCTTTGTTGGCACTCTCTGCTGCCGAGTGCCAGAGCCGAGACTATGACCGGGGTTAGCACTCGGTCAAGCGGAGTGCCAATTGCCGTGCGGCGCGTCGGCGATCGGGGGTGCGGGGAGTTGGCTCGGCCTGTGTGGGGGTTGCACCCCCACGCCCCTGCTTCGGCCCTGAACGGGCCTCGTCCTCAAACGCCGGACGGGCTGACAGTTACCCGGGCCGAGACGGGCTGACAGTTGCCCGGGCCGAATCGTTTCTACAGGTAGTCCTCCAGGCGACCCACCGTCAGCCCCCGTTCCTGCACCCTCCGCAACAGCCTCGCCGTCCGCTCCCCCAGCGCCGTCGCCGTGCCCCGCGCCGGGCCCACTCTGACGATGTCGCCCGGGAGGAGTGTGTGGGCGCCCCTCGTGTAGGCCAGGCCCGTTGACGTGACCGTCGCCCGCCAGAGGACGACCGCCGTGATGCCGCAGTGGGCGGCGGCGCGGAGGGTGGTGTGGTCGTACGTGCCGAGGCGGGGGCGGAGAAGGCGGGCCGCGGGGTGGGCGCAGAGGACGGCGCGCTGACGGGTGTAGGGGAGGCCGGGGAGGGTTCCCCGGCGGGGGGCCCGGCGCTCGACCGTCGCGCCCGCCCTGCGCAGGGCCGTCTGGTGGGCGGCGGCGAAGACGGTGACCGGGAGGCGGAGTTCGCGGATCAGGGTGGCCAGGCGGGGGTCCTGGCCGACACCGTCGTCATAGGTGAGGAAGACGACCTTGTCGGTGGTGGGGACGTGGTCCACGGCCCGGGGCAGGGGAGTTCCGCGGGACGCGAGGGGGCGTGCGGCGTGGTGCGGGGCCGTGGCGAGGGGGGCGGGGAGGCCCCAGTGGCGGTAGGCGCGGTCGGCGCGTACGACCGGGCGGTGGACTCCCTCGGCGGCCTTCTTGCCGAGGCGTTCGATGGGGTCGACGGACTGGGCGCAGCCGGTCAGGAGGGCGGCGGTGGCGAGTACGGCGCACAGTGCGGCGCGTGCGCCCCCGACTCCGACCCCAGTCCCGATCCTGATCCCGCCACCGATCCCGCCACCGGTCCCGCCACCGGTCCCGCCGTCGCCTCCGCCCCTCGCCGGACGTCCCAACGCCCGCCGCACCCGTCCCCGCCCCCTGTGGCTCACAGGTAGTCCTCCAGGCGGGCGACCGCGTAGCCCTCGGCCGTGATCTTGTTCAGGAAGCGGCGCATGTCGTCGACCATGGTGCCGTTCCACTCGTCGGGGCCCCGGAAGTGGGTGAGGACGATGTCGCCCCGGCGCAGTCGCTGGTCGTCCTCGCGGTACTCCCAGTGGTCGACGTAGACCTCTTCGTTCCAGATCGGCGCGTACTTGATGCCGCAGGACCTGGCGGCGCGCAGGGTGTCCTGGTTGTAGTCGCCGTAGGGCGGGCGCAGGACGGTGGGGCGCTTGCCGAACTGCTTCTCCATGATGTCCTGCATCCCGCAGATCTCGTGGCGCTGCTGCTCGTAGGAGAGGCCGGGGAGATAGGGGTGGGTCAGGGTGTGGTTCTCGAGGGAGTTGCCGTACGACTGCATCTTGCGGAAGTAGCCGTAGTCGTCCTTGACGAGGTAGTTGCTGAGGAAGGCGGTGTACGGGAGCTTCAGTTCCCGCATCATCTCCAGGAATCTGGGGTCCTTCTCGGCGCCGTCGTCGATGGTGAGGAAGACGATCTTCTGCTGGGTGGGGATGGTGGTGAAGACCGGGGGGAGGTCCCAGTCGTCCTGGTGGTCGACCTCGAAACCGGCGCGGGCGGTGATCTCCGGCTTGGTCGCGGGGGGCGCGGGCGGGGTGAGGGGGACCTCGTTCAGGCCCCATTTGCGGGTGGCGGCGGCCATGCGCTGCTGCTCGGCGGCGCGGGCGGCGGCCGCGTCCGGGGCCTTGGCGGGGCCGCCCCGTCCGGCCGGGGCGTGGTGCGGGGCGGCGCTGTCGCCGGGGCCCGCGCAGCCGGTGAGGACGGCGGCGGTGGTCAGTGCGGCGACGCCGCAGCGCAGGGCGGTCGAGCGCAACCGCGCCCGAATTTTATCGTTTTGTACGACGGCTCGCATGGTGCCGGATCCTGGCAGGCCGGAGCCCCGTGACCGGCCCGACACCGCCGCCGGAGGCGTACGGTCCACCGACTGGCCCACAATGAGCCGGTGAACGACCAGCTCTCTCCCCTCCCCGCGTTCCACGCCCTGCGCACCGACGAGGGCCGGGCCCTGCTCGACGAGGTGCGCGGCACCGCGCCGGCCGACGAACTCGCCGTCGCGACCCGGCTGCGCCGCACCCACCCCGTCGAACTGGTGTCGGCCGCGCTGGGGCAGGCCCGGCTGCGGCAGCGGGCGGCGGCCAAGTTCGGGGCCGGGGACGCGGAGCGGATGTACTTCACGCCGAACGGGGTCGAGCAGTCGACCCGGACCAGCGTGGCGGCGTACCGCGCGGAGCGGATGCGGGCGCTCGGGGTGACCTCGGTGGCCGACCTGTGCTGCGGGATCGGCGGCGACGCGATCGCGCTGGCCCGCGCGGGCATCCGGGTCCTGGCCGTGGACCGCGACCCGCTGACGGCGGCGGTGGCCCGGGCGAACGCGGAGGCGCTGGGCCTCGACGACCTGATCGAGGTGCGCGAGGCGGACGTCACCGAGGTGGACACGGCCGGGTACGACGCGGTGTTCGTGGACCCGGCGCGGCGCGGCGGCCGGGGCCGCATCTTCGACCCGGAGGCGTACTCCCCGCCCCTGTCCTGGGCGGTCGCGGCGGCCCGTACGGCCCCGCGCGCCGCGCTGAAGATCGCCCCCGGCATCCCGCACGAGGCGGTGCCCGCCGAGGCCGAGGCCGAGTGGATCTCGGACGGCGGGGACGTGAAGGAGGCGGTGCTGTGGTTCGGCACCGGCGCCCCGGGCGGCGTCCGCGCCACCCTGCTCCCGGGCCCCCGCACCCTGCTCGGCCGCGGCCTGCCCGACCCGGCGGTCCGCCCGGTCGGCCGCTACCTCTACGAGCCCGACGGCGCCGTCATCCGCGCCCATCTGGTCGCCGAGGTCGCCGAGGACCTGTCCGGCGGCCTCCTGGACGAGACCATCGCCTACATCACCTCCGACACCCTGCGCCCCACCCCCTACGCCACCGCCTACGAGATCACCGACCAACTCCCCTTCAACCTCAAGAAGTTGAAGGCCCTCCTCCGCGAACGCCAGGTCGGCACCCTCACCGTCAAGAAGCGCGGCTCGGCGGTCGAACCGGAGGAACTCCGCCGCAAGGTGAAGCCGCAGGGGCCGAACTCCGCGACCGTGTTCCTCACGCGGGTGGCTGGCGCACCGACGATGCTGATCGGGCATCCGGCGGCGTAGCGGCACTCACGCGGGCGGTGTTCACGCAGGCGGCGCCCCCGTGCTCGATCGCACCACCAGGCTCGTCGCCAGTTCCACGCGGGTGGAGGCGGAGGGGGAGTCCGTGCGGCCGAGGTCGAGGACCAGGCGGGCGGCGGCCTCGGCCATTTCGGTCAGGGGCTGGCGGACGGTGGTGAGCGGGGGGCCGACCCAGCGGGCGACGGGGAGGTCGTCGAAGCCGACGACGCTGAGGTCCTCGGGGACGCGGAGGCCGAGTTCGCGGGCGGCTTCGTAGAGGCCGAGGGCCTGGAGGTCGTTGCCGGCGAAGACGGCGGTGGGGCGGTCGGGGGCGCGCAGGAGTTCCAGACCGAGGCGGCGGCCGGAGTCGTGGTGGAAGTCGCCGGCCTTGACCAGGGCCGGGTCGACGGGCAGGCCCGCGGTCTCCAGCGCGGCCCGGTAGCCGTCGAGGCGGGCGCGGCTGCACATCATGCGGGAGGGCCCGCTGATCGCGCCGATCCGGGTGTGGCCGAGGTCGATCAGATGCCGGGTGGCGGCCAGACCCCCCTGCCAGTTGGTGGCGCCGATGGAGGGCACGTCGGCCCCCGGGTCGCCCGCCGGGTCGAGGACCACGAAGGGGACGCGGCGGCTGGTCAGCAGGGCGCGCTGGGCGTCGTCGAGGTCCGACAGGACCAGGATCACGCCGTGCGGGCGGCGGCCCGCGACCTGGTCGGCCCAGGTGCGGCCGGGGGTGAGCCGCCCGGCGCTCTCGGAGAGCACCACGCTCAGGCCCGCCTCCCGGGCCACGTTCTCCACGCCCCGGATGACCTCCATCGCCCAGGCGCTCTCCAGCTCGTGGAAGACCAGGTCGATCAGCGGCGAGCGGGTGGCCTCGGCCCGTCTGCGGCGGTAGCCGTGGGCGCGCAGCAGCTCCTCGACCCGGGCCCGGGTGGCGGCGGCGACGTCGGCCCGCCCGTTGAGCACCTTCGAAACAGTCGGAGCCGACACCCCGGCCTCCCGGGCGATCTCGGCGAGCGTGGCGCTCTGCGCCGTTCCGTTCTTCGTCGGCTTCATGGCCGCGATCGTATCTCTGCGCGACCTCTTGACGGGCTCCCTCGGGCGTCTTACGTTCCCGGAACATTCGAGTTCAATTTCGAAACATTCGAAGACACTCGCGGAGCCATCCGCGAAACGATCCGTGAGGGGTGCCCGTTCATGGAGACCTACAGCAGGCGCTGGTTCCTCGCCGCCGGAGCCGCGGCCGGGGCCGCCGCCGGGCTCACCGCCTGCGGTTCCGGCGGCGGCTCCGGCGCGGACGGCACGCTCACGGCGTTCGTGTACGGCGACGACGCGGCGAAGGTGCAGTCCGCGGCGGTCTCGCGGTTCAACGCCTCGGCCGCCGCCCGCACGACCAAGGGCAGAGTCCGACTGGAGAAGGTGCCCGGCGCGGAGTACCCCGCCAAGCTCCGCACCGCGATGGGCTCGCCGAACGCCCCCGACGTGTTCTTCAACTGGGGCGGCGGCTCCATCAAGGCGTACGAGGAGGCCCACCAGCTCCTCGACCTCACCGGCACCATCGCCTCCGACCCGGTCCTCAAGGACGGCTTCCTGCCCTCCGTCCTCGCCGCGGGCGCGCTCGGCGGCCGCGCGTACGGCATCCCCATGCGCGGAATGCAGCCGGTGATCCTCTTCTACAACAAGCGCCTGTTCACCGAGCACGGCCTGAAGGCGCCCGCCACCTGGGACCAACTCCTGGACACCAACGCGAAGTTGAAGAAGGCCGGGATCACCCCCTTCGCCCTCGGCGGCGCCGACATCTGGCCCGAACTCATGTGGCTGGAGTACCTCGTGGACCGCATCGGCGGCCCCAAGGTCTTCGACCGGATCAAGAACGGCGACTCGGCGGGATGGGGCGACCCCGCCGTCCTCAAGGCCGCCCGGACCGTGCGGGACCTCATCGACGACGGCGCCTTCGGCAAGGGCTTCAGCTCGGTCGCGTACACCAACGGCGGTGCGCCGGCGGCCTTCGCCAAGGGCAAGGCCGCCATGCATCTGATGGGGTCGTGGGAGTACTCCACCCAGCTCGGCAAGTTCCCCGACTTCGCGAAGAAGGACCTGGGCTGGTGCCCGTTCCCGGAGTTCGAAGGCGGCGCGGGCGACATCCGCAACGTGGTCGGCAATCCCACCAACTACTGGTCCGTCAACGCCCGTACGAGCAACAAGGACGCGGCCCTCGCCTTCCTCCGCGACTGCGCCTCCGAGCGCTACGCCAGGGACCTGATCGCCAACGGTGACATCCCGGCCACCTCCAACGCGGCCAAGCTGCTGGACGCCTCCCCCAACCCGGAGTTCGCCCGCTTCCAGTACCGCATGGTCCAGAACGCCCCCGCTTTCACGCTCAGTTGGGACCAGGCGGTCGACCCGAACGCCTCGACCCCGATGCTCACCGAGGTCAACAAGCTGTTCGTCGGCAAGTCGTCGCCGGAGCGGTTCGTGTCGGCGCTCAAGGAGCTGAAGTGAGCGGTAAAACCGCTGGGTTGGCTGCCAGAGCTGGACGCCCTCACCCCTCCTGGGCCCTCCCCGCCGTGCTCTTCTTCGGCTTCTTCGCCCTGCTGCCCATGGTCCTCGCGTTCTGCCTGTCCTTCACCACCTGGAACGGCCTGGGCGACCCGCGCCCGGCCGGTCTGGCCAACTGGCACAAGCTGATGACGGACGACCGGCTCACCCAGTCCCTGACCGCCACCGCCCTGCTGACGGTGGCCAGTTGGGCCTTCCAGACGGTCGCCTCCCTGCTCCTGGGCGTCTGGGCGGCCGGACGCCAGCGCAACCGGGCGATCCTCTCGGCCGTCTTCTTCGTGCCGTTCCTGCTGTCCTCGACGGCGATCTCGCTGCTCTTCTACGCCCTGCTCGACCCCAACTTCGGCATCGTGCGCGGCGACACGCTCGGCACGACCTCCGGCGCGTTCCTCGCGCTCGTCTTCGTCGGCGGCTGGCAGTTCATCCCCTTCCACACGATGATCTACCAGGGCGGAGCACGCCAGATCCCCGACGTGCTCTACCAGGCCGCCGCGATCGACGGCGCCGGACGCCTGCGCCGGTTCGTCTCCATCACGCTGCCCCAACTGCGCAACACGGCGACGACCTCGGGCGTGCTGATGATCGTCGGCTCGCTGACCTACTTCGAGACCGTCCTCATCCTCACCCAGGGCGGCCCCGGCACGGACACCGCGATCCTGCCGTACCTGATGTACGAAGCGGGCTTCAAGAGCTACGACTTCGGATACGCCAGCGCCGTCGCGACCTTCCTCGTCGTGGCCGCCACCGCGCTCTCCCTGCTGCTGATCCGGCTGTCCGGCTTCGGCGCCATGCGCAGCACCCGCGAAGGAATGTGACGCCGTGGCCCCCGACACCCTCACCCCGCCGGTGAAGTCCCCCGCTGCCGTGAAGCCGCCCCGGCCGCCGCGCCGCCCCTGGACCCGCCGCGCCGACCCGCTCGCCGGACTCGGCTCGGTGATCTGGCTGGCCGTCGTCATCGTCCCGGTCTACGCGATGATCTCGCTCTCCCTGACCGGTCAGGACGAGGCCCTGGGCCACAACGCCCTGCGCCCACCGCGCCACCCCACCCTGGCCAACTACGACACCGTCCTGCACAGCGGCTTCGGCCACTTCCTCGCCAACACCGCGCTGGTGGCGGCCGCCGTCGTGGGCATCGTCCTGGTCCTGTGCGTGCCACTGGCGTACGTGGCCGTACGCACCCGCGGCTTCTGGTCCGGCGCCGCCTTCCGGCTGTTCCTGCTCGGCGTGGCCATCCCCGCGCAGGCCGTGGTGGTCCCGCTCTACCTGATGATCGCCAAGCTGAACCTGTACGACAGCCTGCTCGCGGTCATTCTCCCCACCGCCGCCTTCGCGATGCCGGTGTCGGTCCTTGTCCTCACCGGCACCCTGCGGGACATCTCCGAGGAGCTGTACGAGGCGATGGCCCTGG
Organism: Streptomyces sp. NPDC026659; assembly: GCF_040638245.1. Lineage (NCBI taxonomy): Bacteria > Bacillati > Actinomycetota > Actinomycetes > Kitasatosporales > Streptomycetaceae > Streptomyces > Streptomyces sp. NPDC026659. The sequence goes on from NZ_JBEZXY010000002.1 coordinate 683,339, forward strand.
ACGGCGCCTCCCCGGCGCGGATGCTGTTCCAGCTGGTCATCCCCCTCGCCAAGGGAGGCATCGGCACCGTCGTCGTCTACGCGGCGCTCCAGGCCTGGAACGGCTTCCTCTTCCCTCTGATCTTCACCCAGTCCGACGGCCCCCGCGTCCTCACCCTGGGCCTGTTCACCTACGTCAGCCAGTTCGGCGTGAACATCCCCGCACTGCTCGCCTCGGTCGTCCTCTCCGGCATCCCGGTGTTCGCCGTCTACCTGGTGGCCCGGCGCGCCCTGGTCGGCGGCCTGATGGGCGTCGGCGGCAAGTGACCCCACCCCGCTCGCGTCCGCTCTCGTACGACACCCCCGACAGGAGTTCCATGACCACCGCCCCCTGGCGCGACCCCGCCCTGCCCGCCGCCGACCGCGTCGCCGACCTGCTGTCCCGGATGACCCTGGAGGAGAAGACGGCCCAGCTGTACGGCGTGTGGGTGGGCGCGGACGCGGAGGGCGGTGAAGTCGCCCCGCTCCAGGGCGAGATGAGCCGGGTGGCGGACTGGGACGAGCTGATCGCGCACGGCCTCGGCCAGTTGACGCGCTCCTTCGGCACCGCCCCCGTGGACGCGGCGGCGGGTGCCCGTGCGCTCGCCGCCGCCCAGCGCCGTATCGCCGCCGCGGGCCGCTTCGGCATCCCCGCGCTCGCCCACGAGGAGTGCCTGGCCGGCTTCACCGCCTGGGGCGCGACCGCCTACCCGGTCCCGCCCGCCTGGGGCGCCTCCTTCGACCCGGAGCTGGTGGCGGAGATGGGCCGCAGGATCGGCGCCGACCTGCGCTCGGTGGGCGTCCATCAGGGTCTCGCCCCGGTCCTGGACGTGGCGCGCGATCTGCGCTGGGGCCGGGTGGAGGAGACCATCGGCGAGGACCCGTACCTGGTCGGCACGGTCGGCGCCGCCTATGTACGGGGCCTGGAGTCGGCCGGGGTGGTCGCCACGCTGAAGCACTTCGCCGGGTACGCGGGTTCGGCGGGCGCCCGCAATCTGGCGCCGGTGCGGGCCGGTGTCCGCGAGCTGGCGGACGTCGTCCTGCCGCCCTTCGAGCTGGCGCTGCGCGAGGGCGGCGCGCGGTCGGTGATGGCCGCGTACACCGAGACCGACGGCGTCCCGGCCTCGGCCGACCCGGAGCTGCTGACCGGGCTGCTGCGCGAGGAGTGGGGCTTCACCGGCACGGTGGTCGCCGACTACTTCGCCGTCGGCTTCCTGCGCACCCTGCACCGGGTGGCCGCCACGAAGACCCGGGCGGCCCATCTCGCACTGGCCGCCGGGATCGACGTCGAACTGCCCACCGTGGACTGCTACGGCGCGGACCTGGTCGCGGCGGTACGGGCCGGGGACGTGCCCGAGTCCCTGGTGGACCGCGCGGCCCGCCGCGTGCTGCTCCAGAAGTGCGAACTGGCTCTGCTGGACGAGGACTTCACCCCGGGGACCGAGAACGAGGGCCCGGTGGATCTGGACCCGCCCGGAAACCGCGCCCTGGCCCGCCGCCTGGCGGAGGAGTCGGTGATCCTGCTCGCCAACCCCGCCGGGCTGCTGCCGCTCTCCCCCGGCGCCCGGATCGCGGTGGTGGGCCCGCGCGCCGCCGACCCGCTCGCGATGCTCGGCTGCTACTCCTTCCCCTCCCATGTCCTCCCCCACCACCCGGACGTGCCGCTCGGCATCGGGATCCCGACGGTCCTGGAGTCCCTGCGCACCGAACTCCCGGACATGGAGGTCAAGTTCGCCGAAGGCTGCGGCGTCTCGGACCCGGACACCTCCGGGTTCGCGGAAGCCGCGGCCCTGGCAGCCGACGCCGACGTGTGCGTGGCGGTGCTCGGCGACCGGGCGGGCCTGTTCGGGCGGGGCACCTCGGGCGAGGGGTGCGATGTGGCCGACCTGGAACTCCCGGGCGTACAGGCCGGGTTGCTGGACGCGCTGGTGGCCACCGGCACCCCGGTCGTCCTGGTCCTGCTGACCGGCCGCCCGTACGCGCTGGGCCGTTGGGAAGGCCAACTCGGCGCGGCCGTCCAGGCGTTCTTTCCCGGCGAGGAGGGCGGCACGGCGGTAGCCGGAGTGCTCTCGGGCCGGGTCAACCCCTCCGGCCGCCTCCCGCTGAGCGTGCCCCGCGACCCCGGCGGCCAGCCCTGGACCTACCTCCAGCCGCCGCTCGGCCTCGCGGGCGAGGTCAGCGCCCTGGACCCGACCCCGCTCTTCCCCTTCGGGCATGGACTGTCGTACACCTCGTTCGCCTGGGGGGAGTTCAGCGGAACGGAGCCCGTCGAGATCGGCACGGACGGGGCGTACGACCTCTCGCTGACCGTGCGCAACACCGGGGAGCGGGCGGGCGCGGAGGTGGTGCAGCTCTATCTGCACGACCCGGTGGCCTCGGTGACGCGGCCCGATGTGCGGCTGATCGGTTACCGGCGGCTGGAGTTGGAGCCGGGCGAGGCGGCCCGTGTGAGCTTCCGTTTCCACGCCGACCTGGCGTCCTTCACCGGCCGCGCGGGCGCCCGGATCGTCGAACCGGGGGCGCTGGAGCTGCGGTTGGGCCCGTCGAGTGCCGAGGTGCGGCACACCGACCGTGTGACGCTGACGGGTCCGGTGCGCGTGGCGGGCCCGGAGCGCGTACTGCGCTGCGACACCGTGGTGACCCCCGCCGGGTGAGCCGGGAACGGCGAAGGCGCCCCGGTCGAAACCGGGGCGCCTTCTGATCTGAGCGCCGGGCAGGCCTTGCACCTGCATTTCCCCGCAGGAAGCGGGGCGTCTTTCCTTGGACCACCAACGCCTGGCGTTCTGACCGGAGTTGTTCCGGCCCGTTCGCTCTGTGATGATCATAGCCAAAGATCGCCACCGAGCGCCAGCCCTGTCCGAAGGACAGTTTCCGGCTCAGTCCTCCACCGGCTCGAACCGCCACCGGTGCACCGGCCGCGACACCAACCCCGCGTCCGGATCGGGCAGTTCCGGCACGTCCGCGTCGTACGCCGCGTCCCACCAGGTGAGAACCAGCACCCGCTCCCCCGGTGCCCGGAAGGTCTCCCGGCGCAGCGGCGGGGCGGACAGCTCCTGGGCGCGGGCCCAGGCGAGCAGGTCGGCGCCCCGGCCCTCGGCGGCCCGCGCCTCCCACATCAGGGTGACGCTCACGAGTACAGGTTCTCCTTGCTGACCTCGTGGACGTGGTCGTGGTCGTGGTCGTGCCCGTTGCCCGGCACATGCGGGTCGGTGACCGGCAGGGAGGAGTCGGCGGAGAGGTCCCAGTCGGAGGCGGCCCGGTTGCGGGCGACCATCTCGGCGCCGAGCGCGGCGACCATCGCGCCGTTGTCCGTGCACAGCTTGGGGCGCGGCACGCGGAGCCGGATGCCGGCCGCCTCGCAGCGCTCCTGGGCGAGCGCCCGCAGCCGGGAGTTGGCCGCGACACCGCCGCCGATCATCAGGTGGTCGACGCCCTCGTCCTTGCAGGCACGCACGGCCTTGCGGGTCAGCACGTCCACCACGGCCTCCTGGAAGGAGGCGGCCACGTCACGGACGGGCACCTCCTCGCCGGCCGCGCGCTTGGCCTCGATCCAGCGGGCCACGGCGGTCTTGAGGCCGGAGAAGGAGAAGTCGTAGGCGGGGTCGCGGGGACCGCTCAGACCGCGCGGGAAGGCGATGGCCTTCGGGTCGCCCTCGCGGGCGTAGCGGTCGATGACCGGGCCGCCGGGGAAGCCCAGGTTCAGCACGCGGGCGATCTTGTCGAATGCCTCGCCCGCCGCGTCGTCGATGGTGGCGCCCATCGGCCGTACGTCGGAGGTGATGTCCGAGGACAGCAGCAGCGAGGAGTGGCCGCCGGAGACCAGCAGGGCCATGGTCGGCTCGGGCAGCGGGCCGTGCTCCAGCTGGTCCACACAGATGTGGGAGGCGAGGTGGTTGACGCCGTAGAGCGGCTTGCCGAGGGCGTAGGCGTACGCCTTGGCGGCCGAGACGCCGACCAGGAGGGCGCCCGCGAGGCCGGGGCCCGCGGTGACGGCGATGCCGTCGAGGTCGCGGGCGCTGATGCCCGCCTCCTTCAACGCGCGGTCGATGGTCGGGACCATCGCCTCCAGATGGGCGCGCGAGGCGACCTCGGGGACGACACCGCCGAAGCGGGCGTGCTCGTCGACGCTGGAGGCGACGGCGTCCGCGAGCAGGGTCGTGCCGCGGACGATGCCGACGCCGGTCTCGTCGCAGGAGGTCTCGATGCCGAGGACGAGAGGTTCGTCAGCCATTGGTCTCGGTTCCTTGTACGTCTTCCAGGGAGGAAGAGGGGTCGGTCAGGCGCATCACCAGGGCGTCCACGTTGCCCGGCTGGTAGTAGCCGCGCCGGAAGCCGATGGGGGCGAAGCCGAAGCGCTCGTAGAGCTTCTGGGCGCGGGTGTTGTCCACCCGGCACTCCAGCATCACCTCGGCGCACTCGAAGGTGGTCGCGGCCCGCAGCAGCTCGGTCAGCAGCCGGGCGCCGAGACCGGTGCCCTGCTGGTCGCGGGCGACGGCGATGGTCTGCACGTCGCCGAGGTCGCCGGAGGCCGCGAGGCCCGCGTACCCGACGATCCGGCCGTCCGGCGCCGAGGCGACGAGATAGCGCCGGGTCGCCTCCGGGCCCCGGGAGTGGGCCAGCTCGGACCAGAACATGCCCCGCGACCAGGCGTCCTCGGGGAACAGGTCCTTCTCCAGCTCCAGGACCCGGTCGATGTCCCACCAGCGCATCTCGCGCAGTTCGGCGGTCACTTCGGCGTGACCACCTTGTAGTTCTTCGGCACCTGCGCGTCGGGGCGGCGCAGATACAGCGGCCGGGGCTCCTCCAGTTCCTCGCCCGCCGCCAGCCTCTCGGCGGCCAGGGAGGCGAGCGCGGCGGCGGAGACGTGCTCCGGCTCGTGGACCTGGGGGAAGGTGTCCGGGTAGAGCAGCGCGCCCGCGCCGACGGCGGGCAGGCCCGCGACCCGTTCCGCGATGTCGGCGGGGCGGTCCACGGCGGGGCCGGTGAGCCGGGTGCGCGAGTCGGCGTACGTCGCCCAGTAGACCTCCTTGCGCCGCGCGTCGGTGGCCACCACGAAGGGGCCCTTCTCGATGTCGGCGGCGTAGGCGAGGCCGTCCAGGGTGCACACGCCGTACACGGGGACGCCGAGCGCGAGGCCGAAGGTGTCGGCGGTCATCAGACCGACGCGCAGGCCCGTGTAGGGGCCGGGTCCCGTGCCGACGACGATGCCGGTGACGGCGTCGAGCTTGACCCCGGCGGCGGCGAGCACGCGGTCGACGGCGGGCAGCAGCAGCTCCCCGTGGCGGCGCGCGTCCACCTGACCGGACGAGGCGACGACGCCCTCGCCGTCGTGCAGCGCGACGGTGACGGCGGGGGTGGCGGTATCCAGAGCGAGCAAGAGCACGCGAACAGCCTACGGCGCCCGCGGCTCGCGCACGCCCGCCCCGGACGGACGGTCACCGGCTGCTACGGTCTGCACGAAGTACGACATATGGGCACGAGGCGAAGGCGGTCCCACGTGGCAGGCACCAGCTCGGGAATCGTGGCCGGCCTCACCGCGGCCGCCCTCGGCACCGTCGCCCTCCTCGCCTGGCAGGCGCAGGCCACCGTCCCCCCGGGCATGGGCCGCGTCAAGGCGAACGCCTCCCCCTCCCCCGCCGCCAAGGCCCCGCGCGACAGCCGCCACCCGACCGCGCTGCCGCGCGACTCCGGCAAGGGGGAGCGGGTCGTGTACTCGGTGGACGACGACCGGGTCTGGCTGGTGGACGACCACGAGCGCGTACAGCGCACCTTCCGGGTACGCCCCGGACAGGTGGACCCGCGCCTCGGTGCGTACTGGGTGACCTCGCGCTCCAAGCAGGTCCCGGGCACCGACGGGGTGCTCGTCGAGCACGTGGTCCGCTTCGCCACGCGGAACGGCGTGACGATCGGCTTCAGCGCGGCCACCGACGACGATCCGGCGCAGACGGACTCCGGCTCGGTGAAGACCGGCGGCATCCGTGAGACCCGGCCGGACGGCGACGCCATGTGGCGGTTCGCGACGATCGGCGTGCCGGTGGTGGTGATCCGCTGACCCCGGCGGGGTCAGGCCGCCTCGCGGTGGTCCGGGGTGTGTTCGGCCGGGTCCGGGGCGGGAGGCGGGGTGGAGACCGCTTTCGCCGCCGCGCACGAGGCCAGCAGGTCGCGCATCGACACCTGCGGGGTCACCGGGGCGTGTCCGGCCCGCTCGGGCCGGGCCGTGGGACGTGGAGCGGACATGGCGCCTCCTGAGCTGCGGGGGCGGGTGTGCTTAGGTATGCCTAACCACGGGCTGGCTACCATGTGACCACGCCCGGTACGTCCCGCGCAATACGATCCCGACAGCATGTCGGGATATGGACGCGGGCCCACCCCTCGGCCCCACTCCGCGGCGGCCCCGCCCTTCGGCACCCCTCGGCGCCTCAGCCCTCCAGCGCGCCCAGGTCGGTCTCCGCCCACCGCTTGCCGAGCCCGGTCACCGTCACGTGCCGTACCTCGTCGGTGGTGTCCCCGACCGCGCGGTCGATCAGGACCTCCAGGCGGTCGTCGGTCAGCTCCTCGACCTTGCCCTCGCCCCACTCCACGACGATCACCGACTCGGGCAGCGACACGTCGAGGTCGAGGTCCTCCATCTCGTCGAGGCCGCCGGCGAGGCGGTAGGCGTCGACGTGGACCAGTGGCGGCCCGTCCACCAGGGAGGGGTGGACCCGCGCGATCACGAAGGTCGGCGAGGTGACCGCGCCGCGCACCCCGAGCCCCTCGCCGAGCCCTCGGGTCAGCGTGGTCTTGCCCGCGCCCAGCTCCCCGCTGAGCATCACGAGATCGCCCGCGCGCAGCAGCCCGGCCAGGTGGAGGCCGAGCCGGCGCATCTGCTCGGGGGAGGTGACGGTGAGCCGGATCTCAGCCGGGCTGTGCGGTGCTGCTGCCTCTTCCATAGGCACTTACGGTAGCCCCTGCCGGTACCGCTCCCGCGCGGGTGAGCAGGTCCGCGAGCCGGTCGGTGACGACCTCCGGATGCTCCAGCATCACCAGGTGCCCGGCGTCCGGCACGAGCACCAGCTCGGCCTCCGGCAGCAGGTCCGCCATCGCCTCGCTGTGCTCGCTCGGCGTCACCAGGTCCCGTACCCCGGCGAGCACGAGCACCGGGATGTCCCGGAAGGCGGCCAGCGCCTCGGTCTTGTCGTGGTCGGTGAAGGCCGGGTAGAACTCGGCGACCACGTCGATCGGCGTGGACTCGATCATCCGCTCCGCGAACCGCGCGATGGCCGGGTCGATGTCCCGCCCCGCGAACGAGTACCGCTTGATCACCCCGGCGAACAACTCGGCGGTGGCCCGGCGCCCCTTCTCCACCAGCTCCGCCTGCTGTCCGAGCGCCTTCAGCACGCCCGGCAGGACGCGGCGCACCGCGTTGACCCCGGCCAGCGGGAGGCCGAAGTTGACCTCGCCGAGCCGCCCGGAGGAGGTCCCGACGAACGCGGTGGCGACGACGCGGTCCCGGATCAGCTCCGGGAACTGTGCGGCGAGCGCCATCACCGTCATGCCGCCCATGGAGTGGCCGACCAGCACGATCGGACCCTCGGGCACGGCCGCGTCGAGCACCGCCTTCAGGTCGCGGCCGAGCTGGTCGATGGTGACGGGCACGCCGTCACGAGTCTGGGCCACACCCCGCCCGGAGCGGCCGTGGCTGCGCTGGTCCCAGTGGACGGTGCGGACGACGCCGCGCAGGGCGGCCCGCTGGAAGTGCCAGGAGTCCTGGCCGAGGCAGTAGCCGTGGCAGAAGACGACGGTCACGGGGGCGGGGGCCTTGCGGCCGAAGAGCCTGCGGCGGCGCGGGGAGACGTTCGGACCGGGGTCGGGCTCGATGTCGTCGACCTCGTAGTACAGCTCCGTGCCGTCGTCCGCCATGGCCTTGCCGGGGGTTCCGCGCAGGGTGCCGTAGGGGCCCGCCGAGTCCAGGGCGAGCTGGGCCTTGCGGCGCATCCCGCGTCCGACCGTCATGCGCTCGATGGCCACCCCGGCGGCGGCGCCCGCGGCGAGGACGCCTATCGCGGCCCCGGCGAGACCGGTCGCCCGGCGCCAGCTCCCCGCCGCCTCCCCGGCGGCGGAGACCGCGGCGACGGCCCCGGCCACGCCCTCCGCACTGCTCTCGCTCACGTACCGCTCCTCCTCGCCGTACCGCCGTGCTCAGATCTTCGCCGTACTCATGTTCGTAAAAACGAAAAAAGGGGGACAGGACTCACCCAGGGCGCCACGGGGCTCAACTGCCCGGCCCGGCAGGGTGGTTATTCCCCTTCTTCCCCGTTCAGGTGCACGCGGGGCACACGGGTGCCGATGCGGGTGACGATCTCGTACGCGATCGTGCCGCACGCCTGTGCCCAGTCCTCGGCGGTGGGCTCGCCCGCGTCGCCGGGGCCGAACAGCACCGCGTCCGTGCCCGGCTCGGGCTCGTCGCCGCCGAGGTCGACCACGAACTGGTCCATCGCGACCCGGCCCGCGACAGTGCGCCACTTGCCCTCGACCAGCACGGGGCCGGTGCCCGAGGCGTGCCGGGGAATGCCGTCCGCGTAGCCGACCGGGACGAGGCCGAGGGTCGTCTCGCCGGGGGTCGTGTAGTGGTGGCCGTAGCTGATGCCGTGGCCGCCGGGCACCCGCTTGACCAGGGCCAGCGAGGCGCGCAGCCTCATCACCGGGCGCAGTCCGAAGTCGGCCGGGGTGCCGATCTCCGGGCTCGGCGAGACGCCGTACATCGCGATGCCGGTGCGCACCAGGTCGAAGTGGCTCTCCGGAAGGGTCAGCGTGGCCGGGGAGTTGGCGATGTGCCGCACCTCGGGGCGCAGGCCCTGCTCCTCGGCGTACGCGGTCATCTCGCGGAAGCGGTCGAGCTGGGCGGTGATGGAGGGGTGGCCCGGCTCGTCGGCGCAGGCGAAGTGGGACCACAGCCCGGTGACCTTGATCAGCCCGGCGGACTCGGCCTTCAGCGCCTCGGCGACCAGTTCGGGCCAGTCGGCGGGCTGGCAGCCGTTGCGGCCGAGGCCGGTGTCGGCCTTGAGCTGCACACGGGCGGTACGGCCCGCCGCGCGGGCGGCCTCGGTGACCTCGCGCAGGGCCCACATCCCGCTGACCGACACGTCGAGGTCGGCCTCGATCGCCTGGCGCCAGGGGCCGCCGGGCACCCAGAGCCAGCACATGATCCGACCCGGCAGCCCGGCCGCGCGCAGCGCGAGGGCCTCCTCGGGCGTGGCGGTGCCCAGCCAGGTCGCCCCGGCCGCGAGGGCCGCGCGGGCGCAGGGCACCGCGCCGTGGCCGTACGCGTCCGACTTGACGACGGCCATCAGGGCCGCGCCCTTCAACCGGGCGCGGAGTGCCCGTACGTTGGCGCGCAGGGCACCCAGATCGATCTCGGCGCGGGCGCGCAGGGGCGCCGTCGGCACAGCTGCTGTCTCGTTCATGGCGCCCCCAGTCTCTCAGAGGCACCGCCCGGCCCCCGGAAGCACTCCTCGGCGGTCCTGTCCCGGGTGCGCGTCCCCCGGATGCCCACCCATGCCGATGGGGCTCAGTCCCGGTCAAGCTCCCGCCGTACGTCCCGCCACGCCTCCGGCAGCCGGTCGGAGATGTCCATGGCGGCGATCGGCGCGCCCCGCGAGGCGAACCGCCCGGCGAGGCCATGCAGATAGGCGCCCACGCTGCCCGCGTCCAGCGGGGAAAGGCCGGACGCGAGCAGCGAGCCGGTGAGTCCGGAGAGGACGTCGCCGCTGCCGGCGGTGGCGAGCCAGGCGGTGCCGGTGGGGTTGACGCGGACCGGGCCGCCGTCGGGAGCGGCGATCAGTGTGGTCGAGCCCTTGAGCAGGACCGTCGCCCGGTAGACGGCCGCCAGTTCGCGCACCGAGGCGAGCCGGTTCGCCTCGACCTCCTCGCGGCGTACGCCCAGCAGGGCGGCGGCCTCGCCCGCGTGAGGGGTCATCAGGGTCGGTGCGCTCCGCCCGCGTACCGCGTCCCGGTCCGCGAGCCGGAGTCCGTCGGCGTCCAGCAGGACCGGTACGTCCGCGCCGAGCACCTTGGCGACGGTGGCCGCGTCGTCCCCGGCGCCGGGTCCGGTCACCCATGCCTGCACGCGGCCCGCGTGGTCGGGGCCCTGGTCGGAGACGAGCGTCTCGGGGAACCGGGCGATCACCGCGTCCCCGGCCGGTCCGACGTACCGCACGGCGCCCGCGCCCCCGCGCAGCGCGCCGGAGACGGCGAGCACGGCCGCGCCGGGGTAGCGCGCGGACCCGGCGGCGACGCCGAGCACCCCGCGCCGGTACTTGTCGCTCTCCGCCGAGGGCACCGGCAGCAGCCGGGCCACGTCCGCGTGCTGCAGGGCCTCCACGGCCGGTTCCGGCGGCAGTTCGAGCCCGATCCCGACGAGGCGGACCGCTCCCGCGTACTCGTGCCCGGGGTCGATCAGCAGGCCCGGCTTGTACGCCCCGAAGGTGACCGTCAGATCGGCGCGCACGGCCGCGCCGCGCACCTCACCGGTGTCCGCGTCCACCCCGCTGGGCAGGTCGACGGCGACGATCCCGGCCCGCGCCCGCTCGGCGGCCTCCACCAGCCGCCGGGCGTCGGGGCGCAGCCCGCCCTTGCCGCCGATGCCGACGATGCCGTCGAGGACGAGACCGGCCCGCTCGACGGCCTTGACGGCGTCCCCGGGGTCTGTGACGACGCCGCCCCCCGCCCTTCGCAGCGCCTGGAGTCCGCCCGTGTGCGCCCGGTCGGGTGAGAGGAGTACGGCGGTGACGCCCGCGCCGCGCCGGGCCAGCCGGGCCCCGGCGTACAGCGCGTCGCCGCCGTTGTCGCCGCTGCCGACGAGCAGCACCACCCGGCTGCCGCGCAGCCGCCCCAGGAACTCCGCCGAGGCCGCGGCGAGACCGGCCGCCGCCCGCTGCATGAGGGTGCCCTCGGGCAGCCGTGCCATCAGGGCCCGCTCGGCCGCCCGTACCGTTTCCACGCTGTACGCCGTACGCATGTCTTCGAGTCTGCCCCGCGAGCGCGGCCCCGCGCACCCGGGTGGATCAGTTCTCGGCGATGACCACGGCCGAGGCGACACCCGCGTCGTGGCTGAGGGAGACGTGCCAGGACCTGACGCCCAGCTCGGCCGCGCGGGCGGCCACCGTGCCCTTGACCCGCAGCCGAGGCTGCCCGCTGTCCTCGACGTACACCTCGGCGTCCACCCAGAGCAGCCCGGACGGCGCGCCCAGCGCCTTGGCCAGCGCCTCCTTGGCCGCGAACCGCGCCGCCAGGGAGGCGATCCCGCGCCGCTCACCGCCCGGCAGCAGCAACTCCCCCGCCACGAACAGCCGGTCGGCAAGCCCGGGCGTGCGCTGCAGAGCCGCCCGGAACCGCTCGATCTCGGCCACATCGATCCCGACCCCGACAATGCCCATGCGAGGAGCCTAAGGGGCGTTTCTGCCGGACTATTCCACCGTCACCGACTTCGCGAGGTTCCTCGGCTGGTCGACCTCGTTGCCGCGGGCGGCGGCCAGTTCGCAGGCGAAGACCTGGAGCGGGACCGTGGCGACCAGGGGCTGGAGCAGGGTGGGCGTGGCCGGGACGCGGATGAGGTGGTCGGCGTACGGGACCACCGCGTCGTCGTCCTCGTCGGCGATGACGATGGTGCGGGCGCCCCGGGCGCGGATCTCCTGGATGTTGGAGACGATCTTGTCGTGCAGGACGGAGCGGCCGCGCGGTGAGGGTACGACCACGACCACCGGGAGGTCCTTCTCGATCAGCGCGATCGGACCGTGCTTCAGCTCGCCCGCCGCGAAACCCTCGGCGTGCATGTAGGCGAGTTCCTTGAGCTTGAGGGCGCCTTCGAGGGCGACCGGGTAGCCCACATGGCGGCCGAGGAAGAGGACCGTGTCGTGGTCCGCCAGGGAGCGGGCCAACTCCCGTACTGGCTCCATGGTTTCGAGGACCCGCTCCACCTCGCCGGAGATCCGGGACAGGTCGCGTACGACCGCGCGGATCTCGTCGCCCCACTTGGTGCCGCGCACCTGGCCCAGATAGAGGGCGACGAGGTAGCAGGCGACCAGCTGGGTCAGGAACGCCTTGGTGGAGGCGACGGCGACCTCGGGACCGGCGTGCGTGTAGAGCACCGCGTCCGACTCGCGCGGGATGGTGGAGCCGTTGGTGTTGCAGATGGCCAGCACCTTGGAGCCCTGCTCGCGGGCGTGCCGGAGCGCCATCAGCGTGTCCATGGTCTCGCCGGACTGGGAGATCGCGATGACCAGGGAGCGGCCGTCCAGGATCGGGTCGCGGTAGCGGAACTCGCTCGCCAGCTCGACCTCGCAGGGGATGCGGGTCCAGTGCTCGATGGCGTACTTGGCGATCAGGCCCGCGTGGAAGGCCGTACCGCAGGCGACGATGACGACCTTGTCGACCTCGCGCAGCTCGGCCGCGTCGATGCGCACCTCGTCCAGGGTGAGCGAGCCGGACGGGTCGACGCGGCCCAGCAGCGTGTCGGCGACGGCCTTCGGCTGCTCGGCGATCTCCTTGAGCATGAAGTAGTCGTAGCCGCCCTTCTCGGCGGCCGAGACGTCCCAGTCGACGTGGAAGGCGCGGACCTCGGCCGGGGAGCCGTCGAAGCCGGTCACCGTCACGCCCTCGCGGCGCAGTTCGACGACCTGGTCCTGGCCCAGCTCGATGGCGTCCCGGGTGTGCGCGATGAACGCGGCGACGTCGGAGGCGAGGAACGCCTCGCCGTCCCCGACGCCCACCACCAGCGGGGAGTTGCGGCGCGCGCCGACGACCACGTCCGGGGCGTCGGCGTGCACGGCGACCAGCGTGAAGGCGCCCTCCAGACGGCGGCACACCAGCCGCATCGCCTCGGCGAGGTCGGCGGTCGCGGAGTACTCCTCGGCCAGCAGGTGCGCGACGACCTCGGTGTCGGTCTCGGAGGCCAGTTCGTGCCCGCGCTCGGCGAGTTCGGCCCGCAGCGCCGCGAAGTTCTCGATGATGCCGTTGTGCACGACGGCCACCCGGCCCGCGTTGTCCAGGTGCGGGTGCGCGTTGGCGTCCGTCGGGCCGCCGTGCGTCGCCCACCGGGTGTGCCCGATGCCGGTCGTCCCGGCCGGAAGCGGCCGTTCGGCCAGCTCCTTCTCCAGGTTGACCAGCTTCCCGGCCTTCTTGGCCGACGCCAGTCCCCCGTCCGCGAGCACCGCGACCCCGGCGGAGTCGTACCCCCGGTACTCCAGCCGCTTCAGACCCGCCATCACGACTTCGAGCGCCGAACGCGCTCCCACGTAACCCACGATTCCGCACATGCGCGGCAGCCTACGGTCCGTCAGCTGTCAAAAACGGGCTCTCTGTGCCCGAATTCGGAAATTCCCACCGGTGCACGAAGCACCGGCGGGAACACCGAGGGGGCGATTCAGCCCAGCTTGCCCATCTGTGCCGCGATCGCGTCGGCCGGGACCGTGAAGTCCTTGCCCGTGGCCGCGGAGGCGAAGTTCATGACACTGAAGGTCGCGAGCGTGGCGCCCTTGCGGAGGGCGACGAGCTTGACCGGAGCCTTCACACCGTCCCCGGCGTCCAGGGTCAGGGTGATCGCGGCACCCTCGTCGCCACCCTGCGGCGCGCGGGCGACGGCGGCCTTGGTGTACGTGGCCTTCTCACCGTCCACGGTGGCCGTGAAGCCGCCGGCGCACTTCCCGGCGGCCGCGGTCAGGCCCTTCAGCGCCTCCTCGGCGCCACCGTCCTTGTAGGAGGCGAGGTTGACCACCATCTTCTCCTTGTCGAGCGAGGCCACCAGCGCGTCCTCGATCTTGGCACCGGCGACCGGCGGCTTCGCGTCGCCCATCCAGGACCGCTTGACCGTCGCCACGGGCTCACCCTGCGCCACACCGGCCTGGGCGTAGGCCAGCGGCAGGCAGGCCGCGTTGTCCGCCTTGACCCGCTCCTTGGCGATGTCGTCCGTCGCCGCGAGCTTGGCGGGGACCTTGCCCTTCTTGACGTCCGCCTGGGCCAGCGCGGCCTTCTCCAGCTCGGCGGCGGTCAGCGGCTTGGCCACCGGAGCGGCGGCCACGGAGGCGGAGGCGGAGGCGGAGGCGGTCGAGTCTCCCTTGCCCTCCGCACCCTTGGCCCCGTCGTCGGAGCCGCCACAGGCGGTGGCGAGCAGAGCGAGGGCGGCGGAAGCAGCGACGAGACCGGCACGGCGGGCGGCAGTGGTACTCACGTGGGGACTCTCTCTTCGGGCCTGCGGAAGGAACCCGCGGCAATGGCCTGCGCTTTACGCACAGTTGCCTCGCACTTTAATCACAGATACCCCACAGATGATCATCCGATGACCATCCGGCTCCGGACCGTGACGATCATGTGATCTCCGCGAGGGCTCCTCGTCCGCCACAAGGCGGAGGCGCACCGCGTGGACGGCAATCCGTCCGCGGTGCGCCTCCGTGCCCGGCGTCGGAGTGTTCAGCCCCGGCGCGTGGCAGGTGCCTCCAGACCGAAGGAGGCGCTGTTCAGCCAGCGCCGCATGTACAGCGCGATCGGGCGCTCGACGAGCCGGTGCACCACGTAGGACAGCACGACCAGTCCGGCCACCGTCGACACGACCAGGACACGGGGGTCGATCCGGTCGCCGAAGTGGTGGACGATGGTCAGGCCGATCACGTCGTGCAGCAGGTACAGCGGGAAGGTCAGCGTGCCCGCGACGCTCAGCCACCGCCACTGGATGCGGCTGGTCCAGCCGAGCGCGATGGCGGCGATCAGCGCGAAGCAGCCCGAGATCGCCAGCACCAGCCAGCCCCGCCACGGGTGCCAGGTGGCCCAGTTGAGGCGGCCGCCGTGCGGGGTCAGGACGAAGTGCATCGCCAGCAGCCACGACATGAGGACGATCCCCCACAGCAGCGGGGTCGGACGGAACCGGTACATCAGGTAGAAGGCCATGCCCGCGATGAAGTACGGCGCGGAGGTCGGGTTGACCAGGACCGTCATCAGGGGAAGGTGAGCGGCCGGCGCGAGCACCGCGGCGACCGTCCAGATGCCGCAGAAGACCGCCACCCGGGTGTAGGTCAGGCCCATCCACACCACGATCGAGAAGGTCAGGTAGAAGCAGAGCTCGGGCCAGAGCGTCCAGTACACCGCGTCCAGGTTGGGCACGCCCAGCGGCTTCTGAAGCATCGTGAGGTTGGCGAAGAGCACCCGCGGGTTGGGGTTCCCCACCGGGGAGTGGAACAGGTAGATGACGGCCGCCGACACCAGCACGCCGATCCAGTACATCGGGTAGAGCCGGGTGACGCGGGATATGAAGAAGTCCCGCGGGGACCGGCCCCACGCGCTCATGCAGATGACGAAGCCACTGATGAGGAAGAACAGGTCGACACCGAGCCGGCCGTAGGCCAGATAGCGGTGCGAGTCGGGGAAGACCGCCTGGTACGGGCGCCCCCAGATGTGCTCCATGGTCGCCGGGACCTGGCCGGTGAAGTGGAAGACCACCACCGCGACCGCGGCCAGGAACCGCAGCCCGTCCAGCGCGGCCAGCCGCCCCTTGCGGCGGGCGGGGGCGGCCTCCTTCTGTGCCGAGGGCGCCTGGGACACCCGGACATCTGCGGTGGCGGTCTCCTCAGCGCTTCGCTCGTCGGTCTTTTCGGCCACCGCCGTGTCATCCCTCAGGGTCATCCATCCACCGTTTCAGTACCAGTCTCTGCGTCCGTGCTGTGCGAACTCACGCTCACATGACAGCCAGGCAGGAGGAACGGTTGCCCTGCCGTCTCCGGACAACCTTCGACCCTGCCACACAGGACGCTCACACCCTTCATCCGCCCGACGTGACCGACCCCACCTCCCTGCCCCGTTCAAACTCCGTTAACAATGGAATGTGATCTCACCGGTCTCCGAGTTCCCGAGGAGCGCCCACCGGCACCGGCCGGAGGCGACTCCCTATGTCGACCTCACCCGTGCCGAATGGAGCGCCCTGCGCGACAAGACGCCGCTGCCGCTCACCGCCGAGGAGGTGGAGAAGCTGCGCGGGCTGGGCGATGTGATCGACCTCGACGAGGTGCGGGACATCTATCTGCCGCTCTCGCGCCTGCTGAATCTCTACGTCGGCGCCACCGACGGCCTCAGGGGGGCGCTGAACACCTTTCTCGGCGAGAAGGGCTCCCAGTCCGGGACGCCCTTCGTGATAGGCGTCGCGGGCTCCGTCGCGGTCGGCAAGTCCACCGTGGCCCGTCTCCTCCAGGCCCTGCTGTCCCGCTGGCCCGAGCACCCCCGCGTCGAGCTGGTCACCACGGACGGCTTCCTGCTCCCGACCAAGGAGCTCCAGGCGCGCGGCCTGATGTCCAGGAAGGGCTTCCCGGAGTCCTACGACCGCCGCGCCCTGACCCGCTTCGTCGCCGACATCAAGGCCGGCAAGGACGAGGTGACCGCCCCCGTCTACTCCCACCTGATCTACGACATCGTCCCCGACGAGAGGCTCACGGTCCGTCGCCCGGACATCCTGATCGTCGAGGGCCTGAACGTCCTCCAGCCCGCCCTGCCCGGCAAGGACGGCCGCACCCGCGTCGGTCTCGCGGACTACTTCGACTTCAGCGTGTACGTCGACGCGAGCGCCGAGGACATCGAGCGCTGGTACCTCAACCGCTTCAAGAAGCTCCGCCAGACCGCCTTCCAGGACCCGGACTCGTACTTCCGCAAGTACACCCAGGTCTCCGAGGAGGAGGCCATGGACTACGCGCGCGGCCTGTGGCGCACGATCAACAAGCCGAACCTCGTCGAGAACATCGCCCCCACCCGCGGCCGCGCCGGCCTCGTCCTGCGCAAGGGCCCCGACCACACGGTCCAGAGACTCCGCCTGCGCAAGCTGTAGCGGCTCCGGTTGGATGGGCGCCATGCTGCATCTGCGCCTGATCACCCCGCCCGACCGCACGGACGACGCCGTACGTCTGATCGAGGACACCGTCGGCACCACCCATCTGGTGGTGCTGCCCGGTGCCGCCAGGAACCCGGCAGGGGACGTGGTGATGTGCGACGTCGCACGGGAGGCGGGCGACGAGCTGCTCTCCGGTCTCCAGCGGCTCGGCATCGACGACGACGGCTCCATCGCCGTGGAGGACATCGACCTGTCGCTGTCCCGTCGGGCCGACCGGGCCGAGGAGGAGGCACCCGGCGAGGCGGCGGACGCCGTGCTGTGGGAGCACCTGGTCGAGGAGACCCACGAGGAGTCCACCCTCTCGGTCACCTATGTCGCGTTCCTCGCCATCGCCACGATGATCGCGGCCTGCGGTGTCGTCCTGGACAACGCGGTGCTGATCGTGGGGGCGATGGCGGTGGGGCCGGAGTTCGGGCCACTGGCGGGCATCAGCACCGCTCTGGTGCGGCGCAAGCCCCGGCTCGCGGCCCGCTCGCTCATCGCCCTGCTGGTCGGCTTCGCCGCCGCGATGGCGCTGACGGCCGGTTTCGCCGTCCTCATGGACGCGGCCGGGCTGTTCAGTGAGGCGCAGCTGGAGGGCGACCGCCCGAACACCGCGTTCGTCTACGCGCCGGACGCGTTCTCGTTCGTGGTCGCACTGCTCGCGGGCGCCGCCGGCACCCTCTCGCTGACCTCGGCCAAGTCGGGTGCCCTGGTCGGCGTCGCCATCTCGGTGACGACGGTCCCGGCAGCCGCCAACGCGGCCGTCGCCCTGGCCTACGGCGACACGAACCAGACCGTCGGCTCCAGCGAACAGCTCCTGCTGAACCTGCTCGGCATCGTGCTCGCGGGCGTCCTGACCCTCCTGGCCCAGAAGTGGTACTGGGCCAGGAAGGGCAGCACGAGTTAACCCAGCGCCGACTTCACGGCATCGGCCAGCCGTCCCGCCACCGAGCGGGCCTGGTCGATGTCGGCGGCCTCGACCATCACACGGACCAGCGGCTCGGTGCCGGAGGGGCGCAGCAGCACCCGGCCGGTCTCGCCCAGCTCGCGCTCGGCCTCGCCGACGGCCGCCGCGAGGTCGGCCGAGGTCTGGACCCGGGACTTGTCGACGTCCGGGACGTTGATCAGGATCTGCGGCAGCCGCTCCATGACGGAGGCCAGCTCACGCAGCCCGCGCCCGGTCTCGGCGACCCGCGCGGCAAGGAGCAGACCGGTCAGCGTGCCGTCGCCGGTGGTCGCGTGGTCCAGGATGATGACGTGCCCGGACTGCTCGCCGCCCAGCGCGTAGCCGTGCTGCTTCATTTCCTCCAGCACATAGCGGTCGCCGACCCCCGTCTGCACCAGCCGGATGCCCGCCCGCTCCATGGCCAGCTTGAAGCCCAGGTTCGACATGACGGTCGCGACCACGGTGTCCGAGCGCAGCTCCGAGCGCTCGCGCATGGCCAGCGCGAGCACGGACAGGATCTGGTCGCCGTCCACCTCCTCGCCGGTGTGGTCCACGGCCAGGCAGCGGTCGGCGTCGCCGTCGTGCGCGATGCCGAAGTCGGCGCCGTGCTCGATCACGGCGGCCTTCAGCGGGCCCAGGTGGGTCGAGCCGCAGCCGTCGTTGATGTTCAGGCCGTCCGGCTCGGCGCCGATCGTGACGACCGTCGCACCGGCCCGCGCGAACGCGGCCGGGGAGACACCGGCGGCCGCGCCGTGCGCCTCGTCCAGGACGATCTTCAGTCCGTCGAGGCGGTTCGGCAGCACCGACAGCAGATGCGCGACATAGGTCTCGAAGCCCTCGTCGTACGTGCGCACCCGGCCGACCCCGGCACCGGTGGGCCGCTCCCAGGGCTCACCGTGGCGGTGGGAATCGTAGACCGCCTCGATACGGTCCTCCAGGTCGTCGGCCAGCTTGTGACCGCCGCGCGCGAAGAACTTGACGCCGTTGTCCGGCATGGCGTTGTGGCTCGCGGAGAGCATCACGCCGAGGTCCGCGCCGAGCGCGCCGGTCAGATGCGCCACGGCGGGCGTCGGCAGCACGCCCACACACAGCACGTCCACGCCCGCACTGGCCAGACCGGCCACCACGGCCGCCTCCAGGAACTCCCCGGACGCCCGCGGGTCGCGGCCGACCACCGCCTTCGGCCGATGGCCCGCGAAAGTACCCGCCTCGGCCAGCACATGCGCCGCCGCGACGGACAGGCCGAGCGCCATCTCGGCCGTCAGGTCCGCGTTGGCGACGCCACGCACGCCGTCGGTGCCGAAGAGTCGTCCCACTTGTCCTCCTGAAGAAGCGCAACTGCTGCGAGGAATCATGGCATGTGCCAGAGCATCCAATCGCACAAGCCTTTGAGCGTCTTGTGTCGTTATACGCCCTTGACGGAGATAAACGAACGCCCCGGCGGCACACAGGCGTGCCGTCGGGGCGTTCGGAGTACGCGCGAAGCGCCGCTGTTTAGCGCTTGCTGTACTGCGGGGCCTTACGGGCCTTCTTCAGACCGGCCTTCTTGCGCTCGACCGCACGGTCGTCGCGCTTGAGGAAGCCGGCCTTCTTGAGGGCGCCGCGGTTGTTGTCCACGTCGGCCTCGTTCAGCGCACGGGCGACACCGAGACGGAGCGCACCGGCCTGGCCGGAGACACCGCCACCCGCGATGCGGGCGATGACGTCGTAGCGGCCCTCGAGCTCGAGCACCTTGAAGGGCTCGTTGACTTCCTGCTGGTGCACCTTGTTCGGGAAGTAGTCCTCGAGGGTGCGACCGTTGATCTTCCACTTGCCGGTGCCCGGAACGATCCGGACGCGGGCGATGGCGTTCTTCCGACGGCCCAGGCCGGCGGCCGGCTGGGGCTCACCGAAGCGGGACGCGACGGACTCCGAGGTGTACTCACCCTCGACGGGGAGCTCGGTCTCGGTGGTGTAGCTCTCGATGTCGACGAGCTCGGTCTCTTCGAGCGGCTGCTCGGCAGTGGTCTCGGCCACGATTCTCCTCAGATTCTGTTCAGTCTTAGGGGGCGGCCGGAATTACTGCGCGACCTGGGTGATCTCGAACGGCACCGGCTGCTGGGCAGCGTGCGGGTGCTGGTCGCCCTTGTAGACCTTCAGCTTCGAGAGCATCTGACGGCCGAGGGTGTTCTTGGGGAGCATGCCCTTGACGGCCTTCTCGATGGCCTTCTCGGGGTTCTTGTCGAGCAGCTCGTCGTAACGGACCGAGCGCAGACCACCCGGGTAACCGGAGTGGCGGTACGCCATCTTCTGGGTCCGCTTGTTGCCGGACAGGTGCACCTTGTCGGCGTTGATGATGACGACGAAGTCACCGGTGTCGACGTGCGGCGCGTAGATCGGCTTGTGCTTGCCGCGCAGCAGGGAGGCGGCGGTGGTGGCCAGGCGGCCCAGGACGATGTCCTGAGCGTCGATGACGTGCCACTGGCGCGTCACATCGCCGGGCTTGGGGCTGTACGTACGCACGGTTCGTAGCCTTCGCTTCGAGTGAATGGTCCTGAACAGGTCACCGAAACGATCACGACAGCCTCGATCGCACTGCGGTGACGCAACCGCGTGCAGATCGCTGGTCATCGGCCCGGTGGACCGGTGTAAGGGCCCGTCCCGTGAGAATGAGCAAGCCAATACACAACGAGGAGCCAGCCTACCGGGGCACCCCCGGACGGGTCAAAACGCGCCGGAACCAAAACCCGGCGCGCCGAGATGTTCCCCCCTGCGCGGAAGGTCCCCGTATCGCCTCCCGCGCCCGTCCCCTCGGGCGTACCGGCACCCTCGGGGCCCCTCTAAGATGCGCCCCATGAGTTACGGGCAGGGGGGCTCCCAGAATCAGTGGGATCCCTGGACACCTCAATCCGAACAGCCGTGGAGCGCCAAGAGCGGCGACGGGTCTCCCGACTGGGCCGCACTCGCGGACCAGTCCGAGAACCGGAGCAAGCGCCGCAAGGTGCTGCTCATCGTCGGCGGCGCCCTGGCCACGGCCGCGATAGGCACGGCCGTCGCGATGGCCGTCGTCAACGCGGGCGACGACGACACCGCCGGCGGCCCCTCCGCCCTGCCCCCGAGCGCCTCGCTGCCGGGCACCGCCACGGCGCCGTCCTTCGAGCCGACCAGCGCGCCGCCCCCGCTGGACCCGAAGGACTTCATCTCCAGCGCCAAGAAGGACACCGCCGCGCTCAGCCCCGAGACCCTGTTCCCGGGCACCCAGCTCACCATGGGCGAGACGGTGTACAAGAAGGGCGCCACCGCCGACACGAAGAACTGCGCCTCCGGCGCGCGCGGCACCCTGCCGAAGCTCCTCACCGCGAACAAGTGCACCCGTCTGATGCGGGTCAGCTACGTCGACGACGGCGTCGCGGTCACCGCGGGCGTGGCCGTCTTCGACACCGCGGCCGAGGCCACCGCCTTCAAGGGCCAGACCGACACGAAGAGCATCATCTCCTCGCTGTCCGGCAAGGGCGTCAAACCCTTCTGCGAGTCGGCGATCTGCCGCACCACGACCAACACCCTCGGCCGGTACGCCTACTTCACCACCGCGGGCTTCACCAACGGCAAGGACGTCACCCTCAAGGACAACAAGGTGTTCTCGGCGGGCAACGACCTGGCGCAGTTCACCTTCCGCCAGCTCCTGCGCCGCGGCGAGGCCCAGGCGTCGGCCGCCGCCAAGTAGCCGCGAGGGGGCTCCCCCGGGCCCCCGCGCCGCCTCCCGTGGCTCAGCAGCACCCCGTCGACGGCAGCGAGCGGCGGTTCCGGGCCTCCTTGTTCCGGGCGGCCAGCAGGTCGTCGGCCGGGTAGCCGACCTCCTCCAGGGTCAGCCCGTGCGGCCGTACGACATGCACGGCCGAGTCCCGCACCCCGGCCGCCAGTACCTTGCCCGGCCACTCCGGTCCCCGGTGCCCGTCGCCGACGAACAGCAGCGCGCCGATCAGCGAGCGGACCATGTTGTGGCAGAACGCGTCCGCGCGGACCGTCGCCGTAATGACCCCGTCCGCACCGCGCGTGAGGCTCAGCTCCTGGAGCGTCCGGATGGTCGTCGCGCCCTCGCGCCGCTTGCAGTACGCGGCGAAGTCGTGCTCGCCGAGCAGCACGCGCGCGGCCTCGTTCATGGCGTCCACGTCGAGCGGCCAGTCGTGCCACAGCACATGGTTGCGCAGCAGCGGGTCGACACCGCCGGGGTTGTCGGTGACGCGGTAGGCGTAGCGCCGCCAGACCGCCGAGAAGCGCGCGTTGAACCCGGGGGGCGCCTCGGTCAGGCTCCACACCCGTACGTCCTTGGACAGCCGCCCGGCGAGCCGCTTCAGCAGCTTCTCCCGGTGCTCGGCCCACACGTCCTCGGGCAGGTCGACGTGCGCGACCTGGCCGCGCGCGTGCACCCCGGCGTCCGTGCGCCCGGCCACGGTCAGCTCGTACGTCTCCTTCGACCGCGTGACCGTCCTGAGGGCGTCCTCGATCTCCCCCTGCACGGTCCGCCTCCCGCCGGCCTGCTTGGCCCAGCCGTGGAAGTCGGTGCCGTCGTACGACAGGTCGAGGCGGATACGGACATGGCCGGGCTGTGCTTCGTCACTCACAGGGAAATCCTCTCAGGGCGCCGCCCATGGAAAAACAAGAGAACGGGCCCGCCCCGGAGGGCGGACCCGTTCTCACGCGTCAGGCAGTGCCTCAGGCGTCCTTGGACTCCTCGGCGGGGGCCTCGACGGCCTCGGTCTGCTCGACCTTGGCCTCCTCGGCCTCCTTGACCGCACGCTTGGTGGCGGCCTCGGCCTCACCGGTCGCCTGCTGGGCGACGGTCAGGGCCTCGACCAGCTCGATGACGGCCATGGGCGCGTTGTCGCCACGGCGGTTACCGATCTTGGTGATGCGGGTGTAACCACCGGGGCGGTTCTCGTAGCGCGGGGCGATCTCGGTGAAGAGCGTGTGGACGACGCCCTTGTCCGTGATGACCTGGAGCACCTGGCGGCGGTTGTGAAGGTCACCCTTCTTCGCCTTGGTGACCAGACGCTCGGCGTACGGGCGCAGGCGGCGGGCCTTGGCCTCGGTGGTGGTGATGCGGCCGTGCTCGAAGAGGCTCTTCGCGAGGTTCGCGAGCAGCAGCTTCTCGTGCGCGGCACTGCCGCCCAGACGGGCGCCCTTGGCAGGCTTCGGCATGGTGTTTCTCCTAGGTGTCTGCCCCGGCCGTGTCAGGTACCGAAGTCAGTATCCGAGCGAGCGGTTGCTCGTCGAAGATCCGAGCAGGCCCCGAAGGGGCCCGCTCGGAAGGGGCGCGGGGAACTGCGCGACCAGCCACAACCGGCCCGCAGACGCAGTACGGCCTCCCCGCGGAGCGCTCAGTACTGCTCGGTCTCGACGAACCCGGCGTCCGCGTCGTCGTCCGCACCGAACGCGTCGGCGGCGGCGGTCGGGTCGAAGCCGGGAGGCGAGTCCTTGAGCGCAAGGCCCATACCCGCCAGCTTCGCCTTGACCTCGTCGATGGACTTCGCACCGAAGTTGCGAATGTCGAGGAGGTCGGCCTCGGAGCGGGCGACGAGCTCACCCACGGAGTGGATGCCCTCGCGCTTGAGGCAGTTGTACGACCGAACGGTGAGCTCGAGCTCCTCGATCGGCAGCGCCAGGTCGGCGGCAAGGGCGGCGTCCGTGGGGGACGGGCCCATGTCGATGCCCTCGGCGTCGATGTTCAGCTCGCGGGCGAGACCGAACAGCTCGACCAGGGTCTTACCGGCGGACGCCATGGCGTCGCGCGGGCGCATGGCCTGCTTGGTCTCGACGTCGACGATCAGCTTGTCGAAGTCGGTGCGCTGCTCGACACGCGTGGCCTCGACCTTGTACGTGACCTTGAGAACCGGCGAGTAGATGGAGTCGACCGGGATACGGCCGATCTCCTGGCCCACCTGCTTGTTCTGCACGGCGGAGACGTAGCCGCGACCGCGCTCGACGGTCAGCTCCATCTCCAGCTTGCCCTTGCCGTTGAGCGTGGCGAGGACGAGGTCGGGGTTGTGCACCTCGACACCGGCCGGGGGCGCGATGTCGGCGGCGGTGACCAGACCCGGGCCCTGCTTGCGCAGGTACATCACGACCGGCTCGTCGTGCTCCGAGGAGACGACCAGCTGCTTGATGTTGAGGATCATGTCCGTGACGTCTTCCTTGACACCCGGCACGGTGGTGAACTCGTGCAGGACGCCGTCGACGCGGATGCTGGTGACAGCGGCGCCGGGGATGGACGACAGGAGGGTGCGGCGGAGGGAGTTGCCGAGGGTGTAGCCGAAGCCCGGCTCCAGCGGCTCGATCACGAACCGGGAGCGGAACTCGTCGACGACCTCTTCGGTCAGCGAGGGACGCTGAGCGATCAGCATGTTGTGATCCTTCAGTCAGGGGCGCCCACTATTTGACGCCCGACTTGTACTGCAAGGGTACGGGCGGCACGGCCCTTTTACAGTGCCGTACCGCCCGGAACCAAAGCTCTGCAGAAGCAGCCGTGCGTCAGACGCGGCGGCGCTTCGGCGGGCGGCAGCCGTTGTGCGGGGTCGGGGTGACGTCCTGGATGGAGCCGACCTCAAGGCCCGTGGCCTGCAGGGAGCGGATCGCGGTCTCACGACCGGAACCCGGGCCCTTCACGAACACGTCGACCTTGCGCATGCCGTGCTCCTGGGCGCGACGGGCAGCCGACTCGGCAGCCATCTGCGCGGCGAACGGCGTGGACTTCCGGGAGCCCTTGAAGCCGACGTGGCCGGCGGAGGCCCAGGAGATCACGTTGCCCGACGGGTCCGTGATGGAGACGATCGTGTTGTTGAACGTGCTCTTGATGTGCGCGTGGCCGTGAGCGACGTTCTTCTTTTCCTTGCGGCGCACCTTCTTGGCAGCGCCCTGACGACCCTTGGGGGGCATCTAAAACTCCTACGGGGAGGTGGTCGGTCCTACAGCGAAGACCGCTGATGAAGCGTTGTCCGCTGAGGACTACTTCTTGCCCGGCTTCTTCTTGCCGGCGATGGCGCGACGCGGGCCCTTGCGGGTGCGGGCGTTGGTGCTGGTGCGCTGACCGCGGACGGGCAGACCACGACGGTGACGGAGACCCTGGTAGCAGCCGATCTCGACCTTGCGGCGGATGTCGGCCTGGATCTCGCGACGGAGGTCACCCTCGGTCTTGATGTTGGCGTCCACGTACTCGCGGATCGCGACGAGCTGCTCTTCGCTCAGGTCGCGGACGCGGGTGTTCGGGTCGACGCCGGTCGCAGCCAGCGTCTCCTGGGACAGGGTCCGGCCGATGCCGAACACGTAGGTGAGGGCGACCTCCACGCGCTTTTCGCGCGGGATGTCAACACCGGAAACGCGTGCCATTCAATGGCTCCTGGTGATCTTCGGAGGTCTTCCACAGAACCGGTCCCCGGCCGCCGTACTAGGTACGAACCGGGTCCTCGGCCTCCGAACCGAGGGTGTCGAGCTGGATGGCTCGGGCTCTGCGTATGAACATATTCAGCTATGCGTCGCGCGAATCTCTGCGGTGCAGAGGGATCGGTCGTGCGTCAGCCCTGGCGCTGCTTGTGGCGCGGGTTCTCGCAGATGACCATGACCCGGCCGTGACGGCGGATCACCCTGCACTTGTCGCAGATCTTCTTGACGCTCGGCTTGACCTTCATGGGTGAGGTTCTCCGGGTCAGTGCCATCACCCCGGCGGCTGCCGGGATGCGGGCAAGATCTACTTGTAGCGGTAGACGATCCGGCCACGCGTCAGGTCGTACGGAGACAGCTCCACCACGACCCGGTCGTCAGGGAGGATGCGGATGTAGTGCATACGCATCTTGCCGCTGATGTGTGCCAGAACCTGGTGGCCGTTCTGGAGCTCGACCCTGAACATGGCGTTCGGAAGAGACTCGACGACAGTGCCCTCGATCTCGATGGCACCTTGCTTCTTGGCCACGCTTCGCCCTTCGAATCGACTACCTTGATCGACTCTCTCACTTACCCCGAAGGGCGGGCTGCGAGCGCATGAGGACATGCGGGTGCACGAGAGCCGACGAGTCAGTCTACGTCAGCGCACCCGAAAAACACGAATCGCAGAAGTCTGCCCTGCCCAACAGATCATCATGCACACCGGGGCCCACCACTATGCCTGTGGGGGGGGCTCGCCGCTGTCGCTGTGGGCAGTCGTTCCGCAGGGCGGAACGGGTGGGCACAGCGGCACCACCCGCAGCCGACGACGGCGCCCGCCCCCTAGGCCAGCGGATCCGGCGCAGCGGTCACGCCGTACTCGGCAAGCTTCGCCTTACCCCCGTCAGGCGCCGTGAGCACCAACGGCCCCTCGGCCGTAAGCGCGACAGAGTGCTCCCAGTGCGAGGACCACGTGCCATCCGTCGTGATGACCGTCCAGTCGTCGGAGAGAACCTCCGTACGCGGCGTCCCCAGAGAAACCATCGGCTCGATGGCGAGGCAGAACCCCGGCACCAGCTTCGGCCCCTTCCCCCGCCGCCGCTCGACGTAGTTCAGCAGATGCGGGTCCATGTGCATCTCGGTCCCGATGCCGTGACCGCCGTAGTCCTCGATGATCCCGTACCGCCCGCCACCCGGCTTCGGCTGCCGGCGGATGTACGTCTCGATGGCACGGGAGATGTCCACCAGCCGGTTGCCCTGCTTCATCGCCGCGATGCCCGCCCACATCGACTCCTCGGTGACCCGGGACAGCTCGATCAGCTCGGGCGCGTGCCCGGAACCGACGAACGCCGTGTACGCCGCGTCGCCGTGCCAGCCGTCGACGATCGCGCCGCAGTCGATGGAGATGATGTCGCCGTCCTTGAGGACGACGTCGTCGGAGGGGATGCCGTGGACGACGACCTCGTTGGCCGAGGTGCAGATCGTCGCGGGGAAGCCGCCGTAGCCCAGGAAGTTCGACTTGGCGCCGTGCTCGTCGAGCACCTTGCGGGCGACCTGGTCCAGGTCGCGCGTGGTGGCGCCGGGCACCGCCGCCTCACGGGTGGCCGCGTGGATCGCGGCGACGACCAGCCCCGCCGCACGCATCTTGGCGATCTGCTCGGGGGTCTTGATCTGCACCATGGGGGGCCTGCGCTCTCCGTCACTCATCGGCTGGGGTTAGGGACACAACACTACGGCCGCGGCGCCCTTGAGGGACACCGCGGCCGGAGGTACCGCTTGTTACTCGTTCTCGCTCTGCTCGCTCTTGAGGGCGGCCAGCGCGCGCTCGGTGATCTCGTCCACCGGACCGAGCGAGGAGATCGTCACGACCAGGCCCTGGGACCGGTAGTAGTCGATGATCGGCTCGGTCTGCGTGTGGTAGACCTCCAGCCGCGTACGGACCGTCTCCTCGGAGTCGTCGTCGCGCTGGTACAGCTCGCCGCCGCAGACGTCGCAGACGTTCTCCTGCTTCGACGGGCTGTACGTCACGTGGAAGACGTGCGAGGAGTCGTTGCGGCAGATGCGCCGGCCGGCGATCCGCTTGACGACCTCGTCCTCCGGGACCTCCAGGTCCAGCACCGCGTCGAGCTTGATGCCCTCGCCGCGCAGCAGCTCGTCCAGCGCCTCGGCCTGCGAGACGTTGCGCGGGAAGCCGTCGAGCAGGAAGCCGCCCTCGGCGTCCGGCTGCTCCATGCGGTCCTTGGCCATCGCGATCGTGACCTCGTCGGGTACGAGGTTTCCGGCGTCCATGAAGGACTTCGCGAGTTTGCCCAGCTCCGTCTGCCGGCTGATGTTGGCGCGGAACAGGTCGCCCGTGGAGATGTGCGGGACGGACAGAGTCTCGGCGAGGCGGACGGCTTGCGTTCCCTTACCGGCACCGGGCGGCCCGACGAGGACGATACGCATCAGCGGAGGAACCCTTCGTAATTGCGCTGCTGGAGCTGGCTCTCGATCTGCTTCACGGTCTCCAGGCCGACACCCACGATGATGAGGATGCTGGTCCCGCCGAACGGGAAGTTCTGGCTTGCCCCGAAGCCGGCCAACGCCATCGTCGGCACAAGAGCGATCAGACCCAGATACAGCGAACCCGGCCAGGTGATCCGGTTGAGCACGTAACTCAGGTACTCAGCGGTCGGTCGGCCAGCCCGGATGCCCGGGATGAAGCCACCATACTTCTTCATGTTGTCCGCGACTTCCTCGGGGTTGAACGAGATGGCCACGTAGAAGAACGCGAAGAACACGATCAACAGGAAGTAGAGCGTGATGTAGACCGGGTGGTCGCCCTTGGTGAGGTTCGCCGTCACCCACTGCTTCCAGCCCGAGTTCCCGCCCGCGAACTGCGCGACCAGGGCCGGGATGTAGAGCAGCGACGAGGCGAAGATGACCGGGATGACACCGGCCTGGTTCACCTTGAGCGGGATGTACGTCGAGGTGCCGCCGTAGGACCGGCGACCGATCATGCGCTTCGCGTACTGCACCGGGATACGGCGCTGGGCCTGCTCCACGAAGACGACGAGCGCGACCATGACCAGGCCGACCAGGATGACGGTGCCGAACTCGATCCAGCCGTCGGCCAGGGTGCCCTGCTTCTTGATGGCCCACAGCGCGGACGGGAAGGTCGCGGCGATCGAGATGAACATCAGGATCGACATGCCGTTGCCGATACCGCGGTCGGTGATCAGCTCACCGAGCCACATGACGACACAGGTACCGGCGGTCATGCAGATCACCATGGTGATCGTGATGAAGATCGACTGGTCCGGGACGATGCTCCCGGCGGCGGTGCAGCCGTTGAACAGCGCGCCGGTGCGGGCGGTGGCGACCAGGCCGGTGCCCTGGAGGATGGCGAGCGCCACGGTCAGATAACGCGTGTACTGCGTGATCTTCGCCGTGCCGGACTGCCCCTCCTTCTTGAGGGCTTCCAGACGCGGAATCACCACGGTGAGCAGCTGAAGAATGATGCTCGCCGTGATGTACGGCATGATGCCGAGAGCGAAGATCGTGATCTGCAGCAGCGCGCCGCCGCTGAACATGTTGACCAGTCCGAAGAGGCCCTGATTGCCGGACGCCTCGGTCACGCAGGTCTGGACGGCCTTGTAATTGACGCCGGGGATCGGGATGTGGGTACCGACCCGGTAGACCACGATGATGCCCAGCGTGAAGAGCAGCTTCTTGCGCAGGTCGGGCGTCCTGAACGCCCGGGCGAACGCGGTGAGCACGGTGCCTCCTGCGACCCCCGCGCAACTGCGTCAAGGGTGACGGTCTAGAGGTTCGACGAATACGAAAAAGAACAGTGCAGGCCACCTTACCGGCGACACTGCCCCCCTAGGAACGACCAACCGGGGATACCTCATTGTGAGGTATCCCCGGTCGGGATCGTCTATGTCATCGAGAGACCTGAGGGACTCAGACCAGCTCGGTGACCGTACCGCCGGCGGCGGTGATCTTCTCCTTGGCGGAGTCGGAGACGGCGTCCACCGTCACCTGCAGCGCCACGGAGATCTCGCCCTGGCCGAGGACCTTGACGAGGCTGTTCTTGCGAACGGCACCCTTGGCCACCAGACCCTCGACGGTGACCTCGCCACCCTCGGGGTAGAGCGAGGCCAGCTTGTCGAGGTTCACGACCTGGAACTCGGTCTTGAACGGGTTCTTGAAGCCCTTCAGCTTCGGAAGACGCATGTGGAGGGGCATCTGGCCACCCTCGAAGCGCTCCGGAACCTGGTAACGGGCCTTCGTACCCTTGGTACCACGACCGGCCGTCTTACCCTTCGACGCCTCACCACGACCCACACGGGTCTTGGCGGTCTTGGCGCCCGGGGCGGGACGGAGGTTGTGGATCTTGAGCGGGTTGTTCTCCGCCATGATCAGTCGACCTCCTCAACCGTCACGAGGTGGCGGACGGTGTGCACCATGCCGCGGAACTCGGGGCGGTCCTCCTTGACGACCTGCGTGTTGATGCCCTTGAGACCAAGGGAACGCAGGGTGTCACGGTGGTTCTGCTTGCTGCCGATGTACGACTTAACCTGCGTGATCTTGAGCTGCGCCATTACGCACCAGCCCCGGCACGCGCACGCAGCAGAGCCGCGGGGGCGACGTCCTCGAGCGGCAGACCGCGGCGGGCCGCGACCTCCTCGGGACGCTGCAGGCCCTTGAGGGCCGCCACGGTGGCGTGCACGATGTTGATCGCGTTGTCGGAGCCCAGGGACTTCGACAGGATGTCGTGGATACCGGCGCACTCGAGCACGGCACGCACCGGGCCACCGGCGATAACACCGGTACCGGGGGACGCGGGCTTGAGCAGGACGACGCCGGCAGCCTTCTCACCCTGGATGGGGTGCGGGATGGTGCCCTGGATACGGGGGACCTTGAAGAAGTGCTTCTTGGCCTCCTCAACACCCTTGGCGATGGCGGCCGGCACCTCCTTGGCCTTGCCGTAACCGACACCCACGGTGCCGTCACCGTCGCCCACCACGACCAGCGCGGTGAAGCTGAAGCGACGACCACCCTTCACAACCTTGGCGACGCGGTTGATCGCGACAACGCGCTCAACGTACGCGGTCTTCTCGGCGGCAGCTGCGCCGCCGTCACGGCCCTTCCGGTCCCGCCGCTCGCCGCCACCGGCACCGCCACCGCGGCGCTGGGGTCCAGCCATTGGAATTACCTCTCTCTGTTTTCCGCTAGCTACGCAGTGACACAAGTCGCTGCGCGACGGGGACTCAGAACTTGAGTCCGGCTTCGCGGGCGGCGTCCGCCAGGGCGGCGATGCGCCCGGCGTACTGGTTGCCACCACGGTCGAATACGACAGCCTCGACACCGGCGGCCTTGGCCCGCTCGGCGACCAGGGCGCCGACGGACTTGGCCTGCGTGGACTTGTCGCTCTCGCCACCGCGGATCGAGGCGTCCAGGGTCGACGCCGACGCCAGGGTGTGACCCTTGATGTCGTCGATGACCTGGGCCACGATGTGGCGGTTCGAGCGCGTCACGACGAGACGCGGACGCTCAGCCGTACCCGAGATGTGCTTACGGATCCGGATGTGGCGGCGCTTGATCGCGGCGCGCTTGTAGGCGTCGCCCTTGAGGATCTTCTGTCCGTATGCCATGGCTTACTTACCCGCCTTTCCGACCTTGCGGCGGATGACTTCGCCCTCGTACTTGACGCCCTTGGCCTTGTACGGGTCGGGCTTGCGCAGCTTGCGGATGTTGGCCGCAACCTCGCCGACCTTCTGCTTGTCGATGCCCTCGACCGAGAACCGGGTGGGGGCCTCGACCTTGAAGGAGATGCCCTCGGGGGCCTCGACGACGATCGGGTGGCTGTAGCCGAGCGCGAACTCGAGGTTCGAACCCTTGGCGGTCACTCGGTAACCGACACCGCTGATCTCGAGCTTCTTCACGTAACCCTGGGTCACGCCGGTGATCATGTTCGCCACCAGCGTGCGGGACAGGCCGTGCAGGGCCTTGTTCTGACGCTCGTCGTTGGGGCGGGTGACGTTCAGAACGCCGTCCTCACCCTTGGCGATGTCGATCGGCGCCACGACGGTGTGGGTCAGTTCGCCCTTGGGGCCCTTGACCTTGACCGTACGGCCGTCGATGGTGACGTCCACGCCGGCGGGAACCGTGATGGGGAGCTTGCCAATACGCGACATAGCTGTTTCCTCCGTTCCCTTCCGTTACCAGACGTAGGCGAGAACTTCTCCGCCTACGCCCTTCTTGCCGGCCTGCTTGTCGGTGAGGAGCCCGTGCGACGTGGAGATGATCGCCACGCCGAGGCCACCCAGCACCTTGGGCAGGTTGGTGGACTTCGCGTAGACCCGGAGACCGGGCTTCGAGATCCGCTTGATGCCCGCGATGGAGCGCTCACGGTTCGGACCGAACTTCAGCTCGAGGACGAGGTTCTTGCCAACCTCGGCGTCCTCGGTCTTCCAGCCGGTGATGAAGCCCTCCTGCTGGAGGATCTCCGCGATGTGAGACTTGATCTTCGACGCCGGCATCGTCACGGAGTCGTGGTATGCCGAGTTCGCGTTACGCAGACGCGTAAGCATGTCTGCGATCGGATCAGTCATGGTCATGAATTGGCCTTCGGCCTCTCTCGCCGGGGTTTCCTGGTGCGCCATCCCTCTCCCCGATCCGAGACGGGGCGGGTGCGGCGCGGTGGACCTACGGCGTAGTAAGTCGTACGGGCGACAGACGCCCAACCCCGCTAGCCTACGGCATGCGGGGAAGGGCCTCTGTCGACCCAGATGCTTACCGAGAGCTTCAGGAATCCCGAATTAGGGGATTACCAGGAGCTCTTGGTCACGCCCGGCAGCTCGCCACGGTGAGCCATCTCACGAAGGCACACGCGGCAGAGGCCGAACTTGCGGTACACGGAGTGCGGACGGCCGCAGCGCTGGCAGCGCGTGTAGCCACGCACACCGAACTTGGGCTTGCGAGCAGCCTTGGCAATAAGAGCCTTCTTCGCCATCTCGCTCACGCCTCCTTGAACGGGAAGCCGAGGTGACGAAGGAGCGCGCGGCCCTCAGCGTCGTTGGTCGCCGTGGTGACCACGGTGATGTCCATACCCCGGGTACGGTCGATCTTGTCCTGGTCGATCTCGTGGAACATGACCTGCTCCGTGAGACCGAAGGTGTAGTTGCCACGGCCGTCGAACTGCTTGGGGGACAGACCACGGAAGTCGCGGATGCGCGGGAGCGCGAGCGACAGGGTGCGGTCCAGGAACTCCCACATGCGGTCGCCACGGAGCGTGACGTGGGCACCGATCGGCTGACCCTCGCGCAGCTTGAACTGCGCGATGGACTTGCGGGCCTTGGTGATGGCCGGCTTCTGACCGGTGATGGTGGTCAGGTCACGGACGGCACCGTCCATGAGCTTCGAGTCACGGGCGGCGTCGCCGACACCCATGTTGACCACGATCTTGACGAGGCCGGGGATCTGCATGACGTTCTCGTACTTGAACTCGTCACGCAGCTTGCCCGCGATCTCCTCGCGGTACTTCTGCTTCAGACGCGGAGTGGTGGTAGTCATCAGATGTCCTCACCCGTCCGCTTGGCAACGCGGATCTTGTTGCCCTCGTCGTCGAAGCGGTAACCGACGCGCGTGACGACCTTGTTGCCGTCCTTCTCCACGACCAGCTGAACGTTGGACACGTGGATGGGGGCCTCGGTGGTCACGATGCCGCCGGCCTGGGAGCCGCTGGCGGTCGGGCCGGCCTTGGTGTGCTTCTTGACCCGGTTGACACCCTCGACCAGGACGCGCTCGTCGCGCGGGTAAGCGGCAATGACCTTGCCCTGCTTGCCCTTGTCCTTACCGGTGATGACCTGGACCAGGTCGCCCTTCTTGATCTTCATGCTTACAGCACCTCCGGCGCGAGCGAGATGATCTTCATGAACTTCTTCTCGCGCAGCTCACGGCCGACAGGGCCGAAGATACGGGTGCCGCGAGGGTCGCCGTCGTTCTTCAGAATGACGGCGGCGTTCTCGTCGAAGCGGATGTACGAGCCGTCCGGACGGCGGCGCTCCTTGACGGTGCGAACGATGACCGCCTTGACGACGTCACCCTTCTTCACGTTGCCGCCGGGGATCGCGTCCTTGACGGTGGCGACGATGACGTCACCGATGCCCGCGTAGCGGCGACCGGAGCCACCGAGCACACGGATGCAAAGGATTTCCTTCGCACCAGTGTTGTCGGCGACACGCAGTCGCGACTCCTGCTGGATCACGTCTATCTCCTGTTTGTCTGCCGGTTCCCGGCCGGGGTCCGGTGAAGGACCCCGACCGAGCCTGGCGGAACGACCTGCGGATTTACCCCGCAGGAATACCTTGCTTCAGCAACTCCCTCGCGGGAATTACTTGGCCTTCTCGAGGATCTCGACGACGCGCCAGCGCTTCGTCGCGGACAGCGGCCGGGTCTCCATGAGGAGGACACGGTCGCCGACACCCGCGGCGTTCTGCTCGTCGTGCGCCTTGAGCTTGTTCGTACGGCGGATGACCTTGCCGTACAGCGCGTGCTTCACGCGGTCCTCGACGGCGACGACGACGGTCTTGTCCATCTTGTCGCTGACGACGAGACCCTCACGGGTCTTGCGGAAGCCGCGGGCCTCTGCGTTCTCAGTCACGTTCTTCTCGCTCATCAGGCGTTCTCCACCGTTTCGATGCCCAGCTCACGCTCGCGCATCAGGGTGTAGATCCGCGCGATGTCCTTGCGGACCGCCTTCAGACGGCCGTGGTTCTCGAGCTGACCAGTCGCCGCCTGGAAGCGGAGGTTGAACAGCTCTTCCTTGGCCTCGCGGAGCTTCGCAAGAAGCTCCTCGTTGCCCAGCTCGCGCAGCTCGGACGCCTTGGTACCGGCCGACATCACGCTTCACCTGCCTCGCGCTTGACGATCCGGCACTTCATCGGCAGCTTGTGAGCCGCACGAGTGAGGGCCTCACGCGCAATCTTCTCGTTGGGGTAGGACAGCTCGAACATGACCCGGCCCGGGTGCACGTTCGCGATCCACCACTCCGGAGAACCCTTACCGGAACCCATGCGGGTCTCGGCAGGCTTCTTCGTGAGCGGACGGTCCGGGTAGATGTTGATCCAGACCTTGCCGCCACGCTTGATGTGGCGGGTCATCGCGATACGGGCCGCCTCGATCTGGCGGTTGGTCACGTACGCCGGCGTGAGGGCCTGAATGCCGTACTCGCCGAACGCGACCTGCGTACCGCCCTTGGCCTGACCACGGCGCTTCGGGTGGTGCTGCTTGCGGTGCTTGACCCTACGGGGGATCAGCATGTCGGTCAGGCCTCCGTTCCGGTGCTCTCAGCCGGAGCGGCGGCGGCGGGAGCCTCGGCCTTGGGGGCCTCGGCGCCGGCAGCCTGCTGCGGCTTACGACCGCGACCGCCACGCTCGCCACCGCGGCCACCACGGGCCGGGCGGTCGGCGCCACCACGGGCCGGGCGGTTACCCGCACGGGCCGCAGCGTTCTCGGCGCGGACCTCGGCGATGTTCTTGACGTCGCCCTTGTAGATCCAGACCTTCACGCCGATGCGGCCGAAGGTCGTCTTGGCCTCGAAGAAGCCGTAGTCCACGTTCGCGCGGAGCGTGTGCAGGGGCACACGGCCCTCGCGGTAGAACTCCGAGCGGGACATCTCGGCGCCACCGAGGCGGCCACCGCACTGGATCTTGATGCCCTTGGCGCCGGCCTTCATGGCGGACTGCATGCTCTTACGCATGGCCCGACGGAAGGAGACGCGGGAGGAGAGCTGCTCGGCGACGGCCTGGGCAACCAGCTGAGCGTCGGTCTCGGGGTTCTTGACCTCGAGGATGTTCAGCTGGACCTGCTTGCCCGTGAGCTTCTCGAGGTCACCGCGGATGCGGTCGGCCTCGGCGCCACGGCGGCCGATGACGATGCCCGGACGAGCGGTGTGGATGTCCACACGCACGCGGTCACGGGTGCGCTCGATCTCAACCTTCGAGATGCCGGCGCGCTCCATGCCGGACGTCATCATCCGACGGATGGCGACGTCTTCCTTGACGTAGTCCTTGTACAGCTTGTCGGCGTACCAACGCGACTTGAAGTCGGTCGTGACACCGAGCCGGAACCCATGCGGGTTAACCTTCTGGCCCATTACCGGGTTCCTTCCTTGCTGCTGACGACCACGGTGATGTGGCTGGTCCGCTTGCGGATCCGGTAGGCACGGCCCTGGGCACGCGGCCGGAACCGCTTCAGGGTCGGGCCCTCGTCGACGTACGCCTCGGAGATGTAGAGGCTGTCGGCGTCGGTGTGGTCGTAGTTGTGCGCGGCGTTGGCGATGGCGCTGTCGAGCACCTTGCCGACCGGCACGGAGGCTGCCTGCGGAGCGAATCGCAGAACAGCCTGAGCCTCCGTGGCATCCATGCCACGGATAAGGTCCACCACGCGGCGGGCCTTCATGGGCGTAACGCGGATGTACCGCGCCTGGGCCCTGGCTTCCATGGTTGTCCCTCTCAGTTACTTACGTGTCTGAATGCGATCCGCTACTAGCGGCGCTTCGACTTCCGGTCGTCCTTGACGTGGCCCCGGAAGGTGCGGGTCGGCGAGAACTCGCCGAGCTTGTGGCCGACCATCGACTCGGTGACGAACACCGGGATGTGGGTCTTGCCGTTGTGCACCGCGAGGGTGTGTCCGAGCATCGCCGGGATGATCATCGAGCGGCGGGACCAGGTCTTGATGACGTTCTTGGTGCCGGCTTCGTTCTGGGCGTCCACCTTCTTGATCAGGTGGTCGTCGACGAAGGGCCCCTTCTTCAGGCTACGAGGCATCTCAACCCGTCCTTAGCGCTTCTTGTTCGTCTTGCGGCGGCGGACGATGTACTTGTTCGACGCCTTCTTGGGCGAACGAGTACGGCCTTCCTTCTTGCCCCACGGGGACACAGGGTGGCGACCACCGGAGGTCCGGCCCTCACCACCACCGTGCGGGTGGTCAACCGGGTTCATGACCACACCACGGACGGTCGGGCGAACGCCCAGCCACCGCTTACGGCCGGCCTTACCCCAGTTGATGTTGCTCTGCTCGGCGTTGCCGACCTCGCCGACGGTGGCGCGGCAGCGCACGTCGACCAGGCGGATCTCACCGGAGGGCATGCGGAGGTGGGCCATGGAGCCCTCCTTCGCCAGCAGCTGCACGGAGGCACCAGCGGAACGGGCGAACTTGGCACCGCCACCGGGACGGAGCTCGATCGCGTGGATCGTGGTACCGACCGGGATGTTGCGGATGGCCAGGTTGTTGCCCGGCTTGATGTCGGCCCCGGGACCGTTCTCGACGCGGTCACCCTGCTGCAGGTTGCGCGGGGCGAGGATGTAGCGCTTCTCGCCGTCGGCGTAGTGCAGCAGCGCGATGCGCGCGGTGCGGTTGGGGTCGTACTCGATGTGCGCGACCTTCGCCGGCACGCCGTCCTTGTCGTGACGACGGAAGTCGATCACTCGGTAGGCGCGCTTGTGTCCGCCACCCTGGTGGCGAACGGTCACACGACCGGCGTTGTTACGGCCGCCCTTGCTGTGCAGCGGGCGGACCAGCGACTTCTCCGGCGTGGACCGCGTGACCTCGACGAAGTCGGCGACGCTGGCGCCACGACGGCCCGGCGTAGTCGGCTTGTACTTGCGGATTCCCATTTCTCAGTCCTCGTCCGATATCGGACGATCCAGACCGCCCTTAGGCGGTCGGACCGCCGAAGATGTCGATACGGTCGCCCTCGGCGAGGGTCACGATCGCGCGCTTGGTGGCGGCACGCTGACCGAAGCCGGTCTTCGTGCGCTTGCGCTTGCCCTGGCGGTTGATCGTGTTGACCCCGGTGACCTTGACGTCGAAGACCGCCTGGACGGCCTGCTTGATCTGGGTCTTGTTGGCGTTCGGGTCGACGATGAACGTGTACTTGTTCTCGTCGATGAGCGAGTAGCTCTTCTCCGAGACGACCGGCTTCAGCAGGACGTCACGGGGGTCCGTGTACGACTTGCTCAGCGGGGTCTCGACCGTGTTCTTGCCCTCGGTGGCGTGGCGCTTCGCCTTGGCGACGCGCGCGGCCTTGGCGGCCTTGGCGGCCTTCGAGGCGATGCTCGGGTGACGCGTAGCCATCAGGCTTCGCTCCCTTCGGTGTCAGCGGCCTTGGGGCCAGACACGAAGGACTCGAACGCGGCCTGGGTGAAGACCACGTCGTCCGAGACGAGAACGTCGTACGTGTTCAGCTGGCCCGGCTCCAGGATGTGGACCTGGGGCAGGTTGCGCGCGGAAAGCAGCGCGGCCTCGTCGGAGCGCTCGATGACCAGGAGCACGTTCTTGCGCTCGCTGATCTTGCCGAGGAAGCTCTTCGCGGCCTTGGTGGAGGGAGTCGCACCCTCGACCACGCCGGTGACGACGTGGATGCGAGCGTTGCGGGCCCGGTCGGTGAGGGCGTGGCGCAGGGCCGCGGCCTTCATCTTCTTCGGGGTCCGCTGCGAGTAGTCACGCGGCGTGGGGCCGTGGACGACGCCACCACCGGCGAACTGCGGCGCACGGGTCGAACCCTGGCGCGCGCGGCCGGTGCCCTTCTGGCGGTAAGGCTTCCTACCGCCACCACGGACCTCGCCACGGCTCTTGACCTTGTGCGTGCCCTGACGGGCCGCGGCCAGCTGCGCGACGACGACCTGGTGAAGCAGCGGAATGCTGATCTTCTCGACGTCGAAGATCTCGGCCGGGAGCTCGACGGTCCCGGCGTTGTCGCCGGAGGGCGACAGGATGTCAATGGTGCTCATAGTCCTCAGGCCCCCTTGGCCGCGGTGCGGACCAGGACGAGGCCGCCGTTCGGACCAGGAACCGCGCCCTTGATGAGGAGCAGGCCCTTCTCCGCGTCAACGGCGTGAACGGTCAGGTTCTGGGTGGTGACCCGCTCGTTGCCCATGCGACCCGCCATGCGCATGCCCTTGAAGACACGGCCGGGGGTGGCACAGCCACCGATGGAACCGGGCATGCGGTGCACACGGTGGGCACCGTGGGACGCCTTGCCACCCTTGAAGTTGTGGCGCTTCATGACACCGGCGAAGCCCTTGCCCTTGCTCTTCGCGGTGACGTCGACCTTGACGCCCGACTCGAAGACCTCGGCAGTGATCTCCTGGCCCAGCGTGTACTCGCTGGCGTCGGAGGTACGGATCTCCACCAGGTGGCGGCGCGGGGTTACGTCGGCCTTGGCGAAGTGGCCCTTGAGGGGCTTGTTCACCTTGCGCGGGTCGATCTCGCCGAAGGCGATCTGGACCGACTCGTAGCCGTCGACGTCGTTCGTGCGGACCTGGGTCACAACGTTCGGACCGGCCTTGACGACGGTGACCGGAACAACACGGTTGTTCTCGTCCCACACCTGCGTCATGCCGAGCTTCTCGCCCAGGATGCCCTTGATCTGCTTAGCCATTCTCAGATCACCGATCCCTAGAGCTTGATCTCGATGTCGACACCGGCCGGAAGGTCGAGTCGCATCAGAGAGTCAACGGTCTTGGGGGTCGGGTCGAGAATGTCGATCAGGCGCTTGTGCGTGCGCATCTCGAAGTGCTCGCGCGAGTCCTTGTACTTGTGCGGCGACTTGATGACGCAGTACACGTTCTTCTCAGTGGGCAGCGGCACCGGGCCCGCGACCGACGCACCAGTGCGGGTCACCGTCTCGACGATCTTCTTCGCCGAGGAGTCGATGACCTCGTGGTCGTAGGCCTTGAGCCGGATGCGGATCTTCTGTCCCGCCATGGCTACTCAGTAGTCCTGTCTCTTCAACGCTCTGGAACCCGGTGGTTTCCGATGCCTTCTCTCCGACCCACGCGGTCGGGCGTGTCGCGCTCCCGCTGACAGAAATGTCCCTATACGGAACATCCCTTCGGGAATGCACACGGCCCGTCCGGAACCGCAGACCGGGGGCGGAAGGCCCACCGAGCGCCTGGCCGGTGCCGCACCTACACTTCCCGGAAGATTCCCGTACGTCCAACCCGCAGGGGTTGACGAGTACTGTGGGACTCGCTTCCGGTCCTCCCGGCGGGAGGCGCGCAGCATCAACACTCGACCGAGCAACTCGGACAGTCTGCCACATGGCCCCCGCCCCTGGCCAATCGAGCGGAAGAGATTACCCCGAGAGTGACGCAGGTCAAACACGGGTCAGCCGCCGCGTCGTCCATATGTTGTGATGTGCACATCATTGATGGACGGATCCATGGGGGCGGAACACGGATGGCGAGCTTCTGCAGGGCCGAGTTCGAGGCACTGGCCCGGCTCGTCGGAGATCTCGGCGAGTGCGCCGAGAACATGCGGTCCGCGATGCGGCAACTGGAGGACATCGGGCCGAGAGGGGCCGGTTCCGCCGAGTTGGAGGACGCCTGCGACGACTTCCAGGACAAGTGGGGTCACGGCATCAAGCTGATAGCCGAGGCCACGGGCGGCGTCGCGGAGAAGGTCGCGCAGTCGGGACGCCTCTTCCAGCACCTGGAGGACGAGGTCGCCGCCAAGGTCCGGTCCGTGAAGGCCGGGGGACGATGACGGCGCCCCTGTCCGAGGAGACCACCCCGCCCGCGTTCCGCTTCGAGGTCGGGCCCGAGTTCCACGAGATGCCCCTCGGCCTCGGGGACGACGAGGAAACACACGGTGAGCGCCTGCGGGAGTTCGCCCACGACTACTGGGGCGAGCGGGAAGACCTGGAGCCCCTGCGCCTGCTCACCCGGGTGATCCAGACAGCCGGTGCGCAGATCCTCGTCGAGGGCGGTGCCGTCTACCACGCGATCGGGGTCTTTCCCATCGGTGGCAGCGCGGACGGCACCGAGCCGCCCGAGCGGATCAGCCGAGCCACCCTCACCGTGAGCATGAGAGAGCTGGAGAATCCCGACCCCCATCTCACCGCGGCGGGCATCTCCGAGGTCCTGGCCCAGGGCGGCGGGGAGAGCGAGGTCCAGCTGATCACGCTGCCGGCCGGTCCCGGGGTCGTCCACGTCGCCGGGGCACGCTCGGTGTGGGAGCTGCCCGACGAGGAGCAGCTGGAGCAGTTCCACATCCGGATCGAGGTCTGGTTGCCCTTCCCCTCGGAGAACCGGCTGCTGCTCCTCTGCCTGAGCACCGCCGACGTACAGGACCTCTTCCACTACCAGGCGGTCCTCGCGGACATCGCCGACACCGTCACCTTCGGCGAGCCCGCCGGGCCCGTGCACGGCACCGCGGCCCCCTCCTCCCCCTTCACCGCCTACTGAAGCACCCGAGAACGGCACCGGAGATCACCCCCGTGAGCACACAGACGTACGAAGCTCTCGGCTTCGACCCCGCGCCCGGCGTCCCCGCCTCGGTGGAGCGCCTGGTCACCTCCCTCACCGGGGTGGGCAAGCGGCTCCACGACGCGCACACCACGCTGACGCGGCTGGGCAGGTCGAACGGCGCCTGGGCGGGCGAGGCGGCCTCGGCCTTCGCGAAGCAGGTCGGCAGCCTGCCGAAGTACCTGGCCGAGGGCCACACCTCCCTGACCGACGCCGCACACGCACTGCACGGCTGGGACACGCGGCTGCGCGAGTTCCAGTCCCTCGCGCGCCGCTACGAGAGCGAGGCCGCCGCGGCCCGCAAGGCGCTGAAGGCCGCGCAGGGCAACCCCGATCTGGGGCTGGCCGGCAAGACCTTCGACACGGAGGAGGAACTGCATGACGCACAACAGCGGCTGAACCACGCGACGAAGCGGGTGCACGACGCCCGGGCCGACCTGGACGACATCCTCAAGAAGGCCCAGCGCCTGCTCGCCGACCACGACGCTGCGGCCGCGGCAGCCGCGTCGATGCTCCGCAGGGCCGCGGAGATCGCCCCGGACGCGTCCCTCCTCGACAAGCTCGGCGACCTGCTGTCGAGCATCGGCGACGAGATCGAGAAGCTCGCCGGCGATCTCTGGAAGTGGGTCCAGAAGCACGCGGACACGATCTACGAGATCGGCGACTGGCTCGGCTACGCCAGCGCCGCGTGCGACGTCCTCGCCGTCATCACGTCCGAGACGGTCGTCGGCGCCATCGCCTTCGAGGCCATCGGCATGGTGCTCAACGGCGGCGCCCTCGCCTTCCACGGCGTCGGCTGGGCGGCCGGATCGAAGAAGGGCAACGCGCTGGACATCGGCCTGGACCTCGTCGGCTTCGTCCCGTTCGGCGATCTGCTGCGCGGGGGGAAGATCGCCAAGGGGGCCCTGACCGGCGTCAAGATCCCCATGAACCTGCTCGACTTCGGCGCCAAGGCGGCCGACTCGTGGAAGCGCGCCGGCGACATCATCGACCACGTCGGGGGCACCGCGAAGTTCGGTACGGACACCGAGAAATGGGTGATGCGCAACGTGGGCGCCCTGGGCCGCAAGGCGCAGGCGATCCACATCACCGCGGACACCCTGAAGGACCGCTTCCACGTGGCTCTGGCCAAGGAGCTCGGCGATCGCGTCCTGTACAAGGCCGGCACGAAGCTGACGGACAAGGGCTTCCAGAAGCTGATGCCCCAGCTGATCGAGAAGACCCCGCTGCGTCGCATTCCCGCGCTCGCGGACTCGGTCCGGCCGATCGTCGACGAGACCGGCAAGGTCGTCGACCACTACATCGACCCCCGGTCCTGGACAGCGCGGGGCTACGAAGCGGTGACCGGCACGAAGGACCTGTACAAGGAGGCCGTTCGCCTCTCGAACGAGGACGTTCAGTACGGTTCCGAGAAGATCCACGAGAAGATCGATCAGGCGCGCGAGAAGGCGGGTCAGACCCTCGGCCGCCTCGCGAGCGCCAACCCGTTTGGATGACACCGTGGACAACTACGCACCGCACACGTTCCTGGTCTCCGTGAACAACCCCGTTCCGGTGTCCGGGCCATCAACAGGGCATCTGCCGCCGGACGCCGAGATGGCCGCCACCATCCGGCTGCCGGGCACCGGCCGCCCCGATCAACCTCCGCTCGCCCAGATCTTCACCCCGCGTTCCACCCACCGCGGGAGCCACCCGTCACCCGCGCCGTTCTGGATACACAGGGGCCCGGACGACGCTCCGCTCTGTTCCGTCCAGCCCGTGGCACCCGATGTCCACGACGTGTTCACGGCAGAGGGGGTGCCGCTGGCGCGGATCACCCGCCGGACCGGCCGCCTCATGCCGTGGCCGCGCCGCGCCCGCTGGACCGCCCACCTCCACACCTCGTCCCAGCAGGTCACGGGGAGGGAAGGCACCTGGTACGCGTGGCTCGCCTACGTCACCACCGCCCCGGTCTGGTTCCTGCTCGTCCTCTGCCTGATGGTCTACTCGTACTTCGAGGGCTCACCGGACGACGCCACCTTCGGCCACCCGGCCCGGACCCGCTGGCGCGTCCCGGGCATCGGTACGGCCCTGGACTACCGAGGCATCAGCAAGACCTACCACTTCAAGCCCCAGCGCCTGGACCTCCGCGTGGCCTACACCCTCGCGGTCCTCAGAACCCGGGACCCCCAACGCTGACCCCCATCGGCTCCCCGGGCAGCGGCAGCGCTGGGATCTCGACCTGCCCGCGCCGCCCGGCACCGGCCGCTGTTTCCGCTCCCGCCGCCGCCTGTGGCTGAGCCGGGCCCGGCTGCGGCGGGAGTGCCCGGCCGACGAGCCCTGGCTGGAGGACCGGTCCCGCGCGCGCTGAGCACGGACACCGGAAGGGGCCAGTGGGCTTCACGCCCACTGGCCCCTTCCGTTTCCGTCGGTCGGACCGTCCGGACTAGCCCTTCGCGGCGTCCGTGCCCTTCAGCGAGGAGAGGACCTTGTCCGTGAGCTTCTTCGCGTTCGCGACCCCGTTGTCGCTCCCCGCCGTGGACAGCACGGTCACGACGGCGGTGCCCTTCCGGGCGGCGATGAGCGTGGTCCCGCTCTCCCAGGCGTCGCTGGTGAGGGTGATGGTGTAGGCCTCGTCGCCGAGACCGGCCGTGGACGCCCCGGCGATCTTGACCTTGCTGTGGGAATCGGTGTCCGTGTAGGAGGGGCAGGCGGCGACGACCTTCGGCAGGGCCTTCAGCACGTCGGCCGCGGTGGTGCCGCGGTAGACGTCGATCTCCTGGTCGAGCTCCTCGGACGTGTTCTTGCTGACGTAGGAGTTCTGGGCGAACGACACTCCGCCGATGCCGGTGAGTTCGATCCAGCTGGTGCCGCCGAGGAGGTCGCACTCGGGCTTGGCGATGGGCTTGGCGGACGGCGGCGTGTAGGTGTCACCGGTGTCCCGGCTCGCGGAGGCGTCGACCGCGAATCCCGCCGGGAAATACGAGGCCGGAG
The DNA here is from genome assembly GCF_040638245.1 of Streptomyces sp. NPDC026659. Classification (NCBI taxonomy): domain Bacteria; kingdom Bacillati; phylum Actinomycetota; class Actinomycetes; order Kitasatosporales; family Streptomycetaceae; genus Streptomyces; species Streptomyces sp. NPDC026659. Next base: position 726,851 of record NZ_JBEZXY010000002.1, read on the forward strand.
CCAGCGCCTTCTTCAGCTGCGCACCGGTCAGCAGGCCGGCGTTGGGGTCCTTGGCCTTGGCCACCTTGGCGCTCGTACCGCCGTCGGAGGCCGAGCCGGAGGAGCACGCCGTCAGAGCGGCCAGGGGAAGCGCCGCTACGGCGAGCAGCGTGACGGCACGGGACGGGAGGCGCATGGGTGTCCTTGCGGAGGAGAGGGCAGCACGAGAAAGCCCGTATGGCTTGCCGCACGGGCCAAGATCGCTGGATGGCTCGCAGAGTGTAGGGACGCCTGCATCACGAAACGGCGGCCGAACATTCATGCGATGGTCAAACAATGCGCCGCCTTGGGAATCTTTGCCCCGCCTTGAAGCGGTCTTGCACCTCTCGTGGGTCACGAGTGACTCGCGCCGTCATCCAGCGCAGCCCAGAGTCCTGACGGTCGCCGGAAAGTAGGCCCGCATGAACTTCTCGATGTCCTTGCGGTGGGTCTGATCCGTGAGCTTGATCTGGGGGAGCTGGAGGGTGAGGGTGAAGTAGTTCCCGCTTTTGGTTCTGCAGGGGGTTTGGGAAATGGCGCCGTCGGTTCCGACGATTGTCTTGTAACGGAAATCGACAGCGCGCGGCGCCGCAACTCCGGATACATTCCCCGTGCTCTTTGCGAGATACATCAAATCTGTCGCCGTCGATCTCCACGAGAATCGGAGGTCGAGGATCACCTTTTTCCCCGCGAGCACCGAGCAAGGAGCGGTGACCGCCTGCGCCCGATCCACTCGGTTGTACTCACGCCAACCACTTCCCGGCTTCACAATGAGCCGAGTGAGTCCAGGATCGACGCGCACCCCACAAATCACCCCTGGGACCCTGCCACGATCCGGCGATGCACAGCCTGCCGTCATCAAAGCACAAGCCAAGAAGGCACAAATCCGGCGCACATTCACTTGACTACTCCGGACACTCCGGTGGCATGGACGATGCCTTCTTGGCTGGACCGGCTGATCTCGACCTGCGGATCAAAGCGGGAATCCTCGTCCACCTTGTGCACCTTGGACCACTCGCCAGCCAAAGCCATCAACTGCTGATTCCTACGCGAATATTCCTTGACGTTGCCAGCAGCCTGCTTTTCATCCAGCCTCTCCTGCTCATCCTCCAACCACTTCCCCGTAACATAATCAAACCCCTCCTGCACATCCGCACTCGCCACAGGGATATAACCAATCACCCTGTCGAACAACGGCTTGGTTTCAAAGGTCGCCGTCTTCGGGTCCCCCTGAGCCTGCACGCGGGCCTCTTCCAGGAAGCCGACCGTGCGGCCGGCGCGGAGGAGGGGTTCGGGGGACGGGGAGTGGGGGGTGTGGATTCCGGAGACCATCGCTTGGTTGAGGCCGCCGTTCAGGACGCCGTAGGCACCCCGGTCCTTGGAGACCTGCTTCGTCACCTCGAAGAGCTCGTCCTGCCGCAGCGGCGAGCGGGAGATGTCGATCTCGCTCATCGACGCGTGCACGGTCGAACCGTGGTTCACCAGAACGTTCGCCATGGGGCGGCGCAGGGACGGCGGGAAGTCGTCGCCCTGGTCGGAGAGGTGGTGGAGGGCGGAGCGGAGCACCGCTTCGTTCTGGGGGCCGTGCGGGACGTAGCGGCCGCCCGCCGGGGAGACCCCCGTCGCCCCTGCCTGGAGCGCCGCCCCGAAGCCGGCCCGGTCGTCCGCGTCCGGGCCCGGTGTCCAGGTGCCGCCCCTCCCCTCCCGCAGCGTCACCGACCAGTCCCGTTCCTTCACCAGGTACCGCATGTGGGCGTCCGAGGAGAGGTAGTGGGCCGCGGTCGCGGGGTCGCGGCTCATCAGACCCAGCGCGCCGTCCACCGGGTCGTTGGCGAACCAGCCCGAGCGAGCCCCCGCGTACTCCCCCCTCGTCTGCCAGATCCCGGGACGGCGCCGCTCGGCGGCGATCAGGTCGTCGGTCAGGTTCTCCAGCATGCGCGGGGAGTAGCCGTGGCCCGCGCGCATGAGGGTGACCAGGGACTGGTAGCCGAGTGCCTTGTCCAGGCGCTCGCCCTGCGCGTCGGTGGCCCGGCGCTGTACCCCTGCCCGTCGCATACCGGCGCGCCAGTGGCGGTACCAGGCCGAGCCGGTGTCGCGGGTCGCCGTAGCCAGGCTGTCGGCCAGACCGGATTCGAGGGCGCTGTACGTCGGGGAGAGGCCGGGAACGCCCCGGGGGCCGTGGAGGAGGTCGTTCAGCTCGTTCGTGAGGCGGACGGTGCCCGCAGGGCCCAGGTCGTCCAGGATCATGCGGGAGAAGGTCTCGTCGCCCGCGTTGTCGCGGAACGCCCGCCGCAGTTCGGCGAGTTCAGCCGGGGTGAGCCGCCCGCCCCGGCTCAGCCGCTCCAGCGGGCCCTCCGCGGCCAGTGCCTCGTACTGCTCGACATCTCCCCGCGCCGAACCGTTGAAGCCCCGGTCCGAACCGCCGTCCACCGCAGCGGTCAGCGCCAGCCGCACCCCCTCGTCCGCGTCCGACACCGCCCGTACGGCGTGGTCGATGCGGTCCTGCCAGGACCGTACGGCCGAGTCGTCGGAGCCGTCCGCCGTCACCACCCCCTGGTCCGACACCCGCAGCCCCGCCGCCGCCACCTCACGACGCACCCCGCTCAACCGCCCCCGCAGCTCCGTGAACTGCGCGTACGCGTCCCGCAGGAGAGACGCGATCGCCTTCGCCTCCTTCTGCGCGGACTCGAACTCCCGCAGGGTGGCGCCGAAGCGGCCGTGCGCCGCCTCCGCGCTCATGCCGGACCAGGCGGGGGCGAGCGTGATGCCGTACACCTGCCGCCGGTACGCCTTCTCCTGCTTGGCGAACTCCGCCGCCATGCCGTCCCAGCGCTCGGCCGCGCCGGTGAGCGCGGCGAGGTCGGCGGTCATGATCTCGTGGTACGTCGGCATCCCGGCCCGCCCCCGCTCAGTACCGGTCCAGCGCCGACACGCGCCGTACGTCCGTACCGACGTCCAGGTCGGCTGCCGTCAACACCGTGATCGTGCCGCCCAGCGCGTCCTTCTCCGCGGCAAGGCGGTCCAGCAGGTTCCGCACCTGCGCACCCCAGGTCGTGTGTGCCGTACGCAGGGCCGTCGAGGTGAGCCAGCCGTCGCCGTCCCGGGCGCCGAACGCTTTCACGGCGGCGCCGGTCTCGTCGTCCGCCCACGCCCCGGCCGCCCGGGTGTCCGGCTCCAGGCCGTCCTGGAGCGCCCGCGCCGCCGAACGCTGCTGAGCGGGCGAGGAAGCCAACAGCGTGCCCCCACCCGAGGAACCGCCGGCACCGCCAGGTGCGAGAGAAATACCAGGTCCGTCCACCGTCCACCCTCCGATCCGCCGTCCCACACCCCCAACCGACGGACGCCGGTCTTCGTCACGGTGGGTTGTCGAGAGCCGGGTTGACGTCTGCGCGGGTACGGCAAAGAGGCCCGTACGACCGGAGTCGTACGGGCCTCTCGAAGGTCAGTCAGTGACCTCGAAGCAAGGGAACTTACTTCGTGATCTTGGTGACCTGGCCGGCGCCCACCGTGCGGCCACCCTCACGGATGGCGAACTTCAGGCCCTCTTCCATGGCGATGGGCTGGATGAGCTGCACCGACATCTCGGTGTTGTCACCCGGCATGACCATCTCGGTGCCCTCGGGGAGGGTCACCACGCCGGTCACGTCCGTCGTGCGGAAGTAGAACTGCGGACGGTAGTTGTTGAAGAACGGCGTGTGGCGGCCACCCTCGTCCTTGGACAGGATGTAGGCCTGGGCCTCGAACTCGGTGTGCGGGGTGACCGAACCGGGCTTGATGATGACCTGGCCGCGCTCGACGTCCTCGCGCTTGATGCCGCGGAGCAGCAGACCGACGTTCTCACCGGCCTGGCCCTCGTCGAGCAGCTTGCGGAACATCTCGATGCCGGTGACCGTGGTGGTGGTCTTCTCGGTCTTGATGCCGATGATGTCGACGGTCTCGTTGACCTTGAGGACACCACGCTCGATACGACCGGTGACGACGGTGCCACGACCGGTGATCGTGAAGACGTCCTCGATCGGCATCAGGAACGGCTTGTCGACGTCACGCTCGGGCTGCGGGATGGCCTCGTCGACGGCCTTCATCAGCTCGAGAACCGACTCGGTCCACTCGGGGTCACCCTCGAGGGCCTTGAGCGCGGAGACCTTGACGACCGGAACGTCGTCGCCCGGGAACTCGTACTCGGAGAGGAGCTCACGGACCTCGAGCTCGACGAGCTCCAGGATCTCCTCGTCGTCCACCATGTCGGCCTTGTTCAGGGCGACGACGATGTACGGAACGCCGACCTGGCGGGCCAGGAGCACGTGCTCCTTGGTCTGCGGCATCGGGCCGTCGGTGGCGGCGACCACGAGGATCGCGCCGTCCATCTGCGCGGCACCGGTGATCATGTTCTTGATGTAGTCCGCGTGACCGGGGCAGTCGACGTGGGCGTAGTGACGCGCATCGGTCTGGTACTCGACGTGCGCGATGGAGATGGTGATACCGCGCTGACGCTCTTCGGGCGCCTTGTCGATGTTGTCGAACGCGGTGGCCTCGTTGAGGTCCGGGTACGCGTCGTGCAGCACCTTGGTAATGGCGGCCGTGAGGGTCGTCTTACCGTGGTCGATGTGACCGATGGTGCCGATGTTGACGTGCGGCTTAGTCCGCTCGAACTTCGCCTTCGCCACTGGGTCCTCCTGTGGAGTGGTTCTGGTACGCCTTACTCATCGGCGCCAGGTGATCTTTGCTGGGATGCCGCCCGCCGGGGTGTTTCCGAGTGGTCCGACCCCGGCGGTCGGTGTCAAGCCTAAAGCGTGTAAACGGGGTGCGTTACTCGCCCTTGGCCTTCGCGATGATCTCCTCGGCGACGTTCCGCGGAACCTCGGCGTAGGAGTCGAACTGCATCGAGTAGCTTGCGCGACCCGAGGTCTTGCTGCGGAGGTCTCCGACGTAGCCGAACATCTCCGAGAGGGGCACGAGGCCCTTCACGACGCGGGCACCGGCCCGCTCCTCCATGGCCTGGATCTGGCCACGGCGGGAGTTGATGTCGCCGATGACCTCACCCATGTAGTCCTCGGGCGTGGTGACCTCAACGGCCATCATCGGCTCCAGGAGCACGGGCGAAGCCTTGCGCGCGGCCTCCTTGAAGGCCTGCGAACCGGCGATCTTGAAGGCGAGCTCGGAGGAGTCGACCTCGTGGTAGCCACCGTCGAGAAGGATGACGCGGACGCCAGTCATCTCGTAGCCGGCCAGGATGCCGAACTGCATGGCCTCCTGCGCACCGGCGTCCACCGAAGGGATGTACTCCTTCGGGATGCGGCCACCGGTGACCTTGTTCACGAACTCGTACGAGGTGTCGCCACTCTCGATCGGCTCGATCGCGATCTGCACCTTGGCGAACTGACCGGTACCACCGGTCTGCTTCTTGTGCGTGTAGTCGAGTCGCTCGACGGCCTTGCGGATCGTCTCGCGGTACGCGACCTGCGGCTTGCCGACGTTGGCCTCGACCTTGAACTCACGGCGCATACGGTCGACCAGCACCTCGAGGTGCAGCTCGCCCATACCACCGATGATGGTCTGGCCGGTCTCCTCGTCCGAGTGGACCTGGAAGGAGGGGTCCTCCTCCGCGAGACGCTGGATGGCGACACCCAGCTTCTCCTGGTCACCCTTGGACTTGGGCTCGATGGCGACCTGAATGACCGGCGCCGGGAAGTCCATGGACTCCAGGATGACCGGGTTCTTGTCGTCGGACAGCGTCTCACCGGTGGTGGTCTGCTTCAGGCCCATGACGGCGACGATGTCACCGGCGCCCACCGACTCGATCTCCTCACGCTTGTTGGCGTGCATGCGGTAGATCTTGCCGATGCGCTCCTTCTTGCCCTTGACGGAGTTCAGCACCGAGGTGCCGGACTCCAGGCGGCCCGAGTAGACCCGGACGAAGGTGAGCTTGCCCAGGTGCGGGTCGCTCATGATCTTGAACGCGAGGGCGGACAGCGGCTCGTCCTCGGACGGCTTGCGCTTGACGACGACCTCGGGGTCCTTGACGTCGTGGCCCTCGATGGCCTCGACGTCGAGCGGGGTCGGCAGGTAGCGCACGACCGCGTCGAGCAGGGGCTGAACGCCCTTGTTCTTGAACGCGGTACCGCAGAACACCGGGGTGACGGTGGTGCCGTCGGACTTGCCGGACGCGATGGTGATGCGACGGATCGCGGCGTACAGCTGCTCCTCGGTGGGCTCCTGGCCCTCCAGGAACAGCTCCATGATCTCGTCGTCGTTCTCCGCGACGGTCTCGACCAGCTTGCCGCGCCACTCCTCGGCGGCCTCGGTGTGCGTGGCCGGGATGTCGACGACGTCGTACATCTCGCCCTTGGCCGCCTCGGCGGACCACACGAGCGCCTTCATGCGGACGAGGTCCACAACGCCCTGGAAGTCCATCTCGGCACCGATCGGGAGCTGCATGACGATCGGGACGGCGCCGAGGCGGTCCTTGATCATGTCCACGCAGCGGTGGAACTCGGCGCCGGTACGGTCCAGCTTGTTGACGAAGCAGATGCGCGGCACGCCGTAACGGTCGGCCTGACGCCACACCGTCTCGGACTGCGGCTCGACACCGGCGACACCGTCGAACACCGTCACGGCACCGTCGAGCACGCGCAGGGAGCGCTCCACCTCGACGGTGAAGTCGACGTGACCCGGGGTGTCGATGATGTTGATGGTGTAGTCGTTGCCCTCGAGGGGCCAGTGGCAGGTGGTGGCAGCAGACGTGATCGTGATGCCACGCTCCTGCTCCTGCTCCATCCAGTCCATCGTGGCGGCGCCGTCGTGGACCTCACCGATCTTGTACGACACACCGGTGTAGAACAGGATCCGCTCGGTCGTCGTCGTCTTGCCCGCGTCGATGTGAGCCATGATGCCGATGTTGCGCACCTTGGCCAGGTCAAGTGAAGTGGTAGCCATAAGGCTTCAGTCTTCTCTCGGTCTCGATGTGGGTAGCGACTACCAGCGGTAGTGCGCGAAGGCCTTGTTGGACTCGGCCATCTTGTGCGTGTCCTCGCGCTTCTTGACGGCCGCACCGAGGCCGTTCGAAGCGTCGAGAAGCTCGTTGAGCAGACGCTCGGTCATCGTCTTCTCGCGACGGGCGCGGGAGTAACCGACGAGCCAGCGCAGCGCGAGCGTGTTGGCGCGACCGGGCTTGACCTCGATCGGCACCTGGTACGTCGCACCGCCGACGCGGCGGGACTTGACCTCAAGGGTCGGCTTGATGTTCTCCAGCGCGCGCTTCAGCGTGATGACCGGGTCGTTGCCCGTCTTCTCACGCAGACCCTCCATGGCGCCGTAGACGATGCGCTCGGCGGTGGAGCGCTTGCCGTTCAGCAGCACCTTGTTGATGAGGGAGGTCACCAGAGGAGAACCGTAGACCGGGTCGATGATGACCGGGCGCTTCGGGGCGGGGCCCTTACGAGGCATTCTTACTTCTCCTTCTTGGCGCCGTAGCGGCTGCGGGCCTGCTTGCGGTTCTTGACACCCTGGGTGTCGAGCGAACCGCGGATGATCTTGTAGCGAACACCCGGCAGGTCCTTCACACGGCCGCCGCGCACGAGCACGATGGAGTGCTCCTGCAGGTTGTGTCCCTCACCCGGAATGTAGGCCGTGACCTCGATGCCACTGGTCAGACGCACACGCGCGACCTTACGCAGGGCCGAGTTCGGCTTCTTCGGGGTGGTCGTGAACACGCGCGTGCAGACGCCGCGACGCTGAGGGGAACCCTCGAGTGCGGGCGTCTTGTTCTTCTCGACCTTGTCCTGCCGGCCCTTCCGGACCAGCTGCTGGATCGTAGGCACTACTTCTCCGGTTTCTGTGTGCCGAATGGTGAAGCTAACCTGGAACTTCGCCGACCCACGCGGTCGGGTGTGTCGAATCCGGCTGCCTCCCGCCGCAAAGGGGGAAGGGCGCGGATTGCGATGGCCGGTGACGGCTCGCCGCGCGGTCGAAGGCACGCACGAGAGCCAGGGCACACCCCAGGCACAAGGTATGAGCGTACCTACCGCACGGACTTCGGTCAAAACAAATGCGGCGCACCCGCACCCGGCGGACAGGGCATGTCAAGTCCCCGGGCTACGGACGGCCGCAGGTTTCACATGCCGGACACGCGTGGACGCCGACGGATCTCACGAACCGGTGGCGGCCGCCACGATGAGCAGCGCCCAGAACACGGTCCAGCCGGCCGTCGACAGCCAGCCGAGCACGATCCCGATCAGCGCCAGCCCGTCGCCGTCCTCGCCGGTGTGCCGAATCTCACCGCGCGCGGTGTGTCCCAGCACGATCGCCGGGATGCCGGTGAGCCCGGCGGTCAGCAGGCACAGCAACCCGCAGACGGCGGCGCCGACCGCCTTGCCGTTGGTCCGCGGCCGCGGGTGCGGCAGAAAGGCCGGCGGAACGGGCCCGAAGCCCGTCTGCTGCGATGCGGGGCCATGGGGCAGGTCGGCCACCACCAGCGCCAGTTCACCCACCGTACGGGCCGCGTAGGCCCGCTCCACCCGCCGGTCGAACTCCCCCTTGTCCAGCCGTCCCTCGCCGTACCCGGCGCGCAGCACGTCCACGGTGCGCTCCCGGTCGGCGTGCGAGGCCAGCAGGAACGACGGACCACCGCCCGGGACCGGTCCCGGCAGACGGCCGTTCCCCTCCCACCACGACGGATACGACACGGAGCACCTCCCGAAACCCCCGGCCGGAGTCTCTCCATGATGCGCCCGATCGCCCCTTCCCGGGCGGAAACGCCCGGACACGGACATCACCCGGACAACGCCGAAGGGCGGCACCCCCCGCAGAGGATGCCGCCCTTCAAACTGCTCGCTTACTGGTTGTACGGACCGTAGTCGTAGTCCTCCAGCGGCACGGCCTGGCCGGAGCCGGCGCCGAACGGCGAGTAGTCGATGTCGTCGTAGCCGACGGCCGAGTACATCGCGGCCTTGGCCTCCTCGGTCGGCTCGACCCGGATGTTGCGGTAGCGGGACAGACCCGTACCGGCCGGGATGAGCTTACCGATGATGACGTTCTCCTTGAGGCCGATGAGGCTGTCGGACTTGGCGTTGATCGCCGCGTCCGTCAGCACTCGGGTCGTCTCCTGGAAGGAGGCGGCCGACAGCCAGGACTCCGTCGCCAGCGAGGCCTTGGTGATACCCATCAGCTGCGGACGACCGGAGGCCGGGTGACCGCCCTCCTGGACCACACGACGGTTCTCGGTCTCGAACTTCGACCGCTCGACCAGCTCGCCGGGCAGCAGCTCGGCGTCGCCCGACTCGATGATCGTCACACGGCGGAGCATCTGCCGGATGATGATCTCGATGTGCTTGTCGTGGATCGACACGCCCTGCGAGTTGTAGACCTTCTGGACCTCGCCGACCAGGTGGACCTGGACGGCACGCTGACCCAGGATGCGCAGCACGTCGTGCGGGTTGGTGGCACCCATGGTGAGCTGCTGGCCCACCTCGACGTGCTCGCCCTCGGTCACCAGGACCTTGGCACGCTTCGAGATCGGGAACGCCGTCTCGTCGCTGCCGTCGTCCGGGGTGACGACGATCTTCTTGGTCTTCTCGGTCTCCTCGATCCGCACGCGGCCGTTGGCCTCGGAGATCGGGGCGACACCCTTCGGCGTACGAGCCTCGAAGAGCTCGACGACACGGGGCAGACCCTGGGTGATGTCGTCACCGGCCACACCACCGGTGTGGAAGGTACGCATCGTCAGCTGGGTACCGGGCTCACCGATGGACTGGGCGGCGATGATGCCGACCGCCTCACCGATGTCGACCAGCTTGCCGGTGGCCAGCGAGCGGCCGTAGCACATGGCGCAGGTGCCGACGGCGGACTCGCAGGTCAGGATCGAGCGGGTCTTGACCTCCTCGACACCGTGGGCCACCAGCTGGTCGATGAGGACATCGCCGAGGTCCACGTTGGCCGGCGCGATCACCTTGCCGTCGATGACGACGTCCTCGGCGAGCATCCGGGCGTAGACGCTGGTCTCGACGTCGTCGGCCTTGCGCAGCACACCGTCGGCGCCGCGGTTGGCGATCCGCAGCTTCAGACCGCGCTCGGTGCCGCAGTCCTCCTCGCGGATGATGACGTCCTGCGAGACGTCCACCAGACGACGGGTCAGGTAACCCGAGTCGGCGGTACGCAGGGCGGTGTCCGCCAGACCCTTACGGGCACCGTGCGTGGAGATGAAGTACTCCAGCACGGACAGGCCCTCACGGAAGGACGCCTTGATCGGACGCGGGATGGTCTCGTTCTTGGCGTTCGACACCAGACCACGCATACCGGCGATCTGCCGCATCTGCATCATGTTTCCTCGGGCACCCGAGTCAACCATCATGAAGATGGGGTTCGTCTTGGGGAAGTTCGCGTTCATCGCCTCGGCAACCTCGTTGGTCGCCTTGGTCCAGATGTTGATGAGCTCCTGAGTGCGCTCTTCCTTGGTGATGAGACCGCGCTCGTACTGCTTCTGGACCTTCTCGTCCTGCGCCTCGTAGCCCTTGACGATCTCCTTCTTCGCCTCGGGAACGACGACGTCGGAGATGGCCACGGTGACACCGGAACGGGTCGCCCAGTAGAAGCCCGCCGCCTTCAGGTTGTCGAGCGTCGCCGCCACGATGACCTTGGGGTAGCGCTCGGCCAGGTCGTTGACGATCTCGGAGAGCTGCTTCTTGCCCACCGAGTAGTCGACGAACGGGTAGTCCTCGGGCAGCAGCTCGTTGAAGAGCGCGCGGCCCAGGGTGGTGCGCAGACGGAACGAGTCCCCCTGCTGCCACTCGGGCTCGCCCTCCTCGCGCGCCGGCGGCGTCCAGCCACGCGGCGGGATGGTGCCCACCGGGAAGCGGATGTCGACCGGCGACTGCAGGGCCAGCTCGCCGGCGTCGAACGCCATGATCGCCTCGGCCGTGGAGCCGAACGCGCGGCCCTCGCCCTTGGTGTCACGCAGTTCACCGTCGGTGGTGAGGAAGAACAGACCGAGGACCATGTCCTGGGTCGGCATCGTCACCGGACGGCCGTCGGCGGGCTTGAGGATGTTGTTCGAGGACAGCATCAGGATGCGGGCCTCGGCCTGCGCCTCCGCGGAGAGCGGCAGGTGCACGGCCATCTGGTCACCGTCGAAGTCCGCGTTGAACGCGGTGCAGACGAGCGGGTGGATCTGGATGGCCTTGCCCTCGACCAGCTGCGGCTCGAAGGCCTGGATGCCGAGGCGGTGCAGGGTGGGAGCACGGTTCAGCAGAACCGGGTGCTCGGCGATGACCTCTTCGAGGACGTCGTACACGACCGTGCGGCCGCGCTCCACCATGCGCTTGGCGCTCTTGATGTTCTGCGCGTGGTTCAGGTCGACCAGGCGCTTCATCACGAACGGCTTGAAGAGCTCCAGCGCCATGGCCTTGGGCAGACCACACTGGTGCAGCTTCAGCTGCGGGCCGACGACGATGACGGAACGCGCCGAGTAGTCGACTCGCTTGCCGAGCAGGTTCTGACGGAAACGACCCTGCTTGCCCTTCAGCATGTCGCTGAGGGACTTCAGCGGGCGGTTACCGGGACCGGTGACCGGGCGACCACGACGACCGTTGTCGAAGAGGGCGTCAACAGCCTCCTGAAGCATGCGCTTCTCGTTGTTGACGATGATCTCCGGAGCGCCCAGGTCGAGCAGGCGCTTCAGACGGTTGTTGCGGTTGATCACACGGCGGTACAGGTCGTTCAGGTCGGAGGTCGCGAAGCGGCCACCGTCCAGCTGCACCATCGGACGCAGGTCCGGCGGGATGACCGGCACGCAGTCGAGCACCATGCCCTTGGGGCTGTTGCTGGTCTGCAGGAACGCGGAGACGACCTTGAGGCGCTTGAGCGCACGGGTCTTCTTCTGGCCCTTGCCGGTGCGGATGATCTCGCGGAGACGCTCGGCCTCCTCCTCGAGGTCGAAGGACTCCAGGCGCTTCTGCAGCGCCGCGGCACCCATCGAGCCGTCGAAGTACGTGCCGAAGCGGTCACGCAGCTCGCGGTAGAGCAGCTCGTCGCCCTCGAGGTCCTGGACCTTGAGGTTCTTGAAGCGGTTCCACACCTCGTCGAGACGGTCGATCTCGCGCTGCGCGCGGTCGCGCAGCTGCTTCATCTCACGCTCGGCACCCTCGCGCACCTTGCGGCGCACGTCCGCCTTGGCGCCCTCGGCCTCCAGCTCGGCCAGGTCGGTCTCGAGCTTCTTGGCGCGGGCCTCCAGGTCGGAGTCGCGGCGGTTCTCGATCTGCTGACGCTCGACGGAGACATGGGCCTCCAGCGAGGGCAGGTCGCGCTGACGGCGCTCCTCGTCGACGTACGTGATCATGTACGCGGCGAAGTAGATGACCTTCTCGAGGTCCTTCGGAGCGAGGTCGAGCAGGTAGCCAAGGCGCGACGGAACGCCCTTGAAGTACCAGATGTGGGTGACGGGAGCGGCGAGCTCGATGTGGCCCATCCGCTCACGGCGCACCTTGGCGCGCGTGACCTCGACGCCACAGCGCTCACAGATGATGCCCTTGAAGCGGACGCGCTTGTACTTGCCGCAGTAGCACTCCCAGTCCCGGGTCGGACCGAAGATCTTCTCGCAGAAGAGTCCGTCCTTTTCGGGCTTGAGCGTGCGGTAGTTGATGGTCTCCGGCTTCTTGACCTCGCCGTGGCTCCACTGACGGATGTCGTCAGCGGTGGCCAGACCGATCCGGAGCTCGTCGAAGAAGTTGACGTCGAGCACTATGCGTCAATCCCTCTCAGGGTTGTGAGTCATGGGGTCTGAAACGGGGGTCCTGGGGCCGGCCGGGGGCTTGGTCCTTGTGAGACCGAGCCCCCGTACCGGACTCCCGTCAGACCTCTTCGACGCTGCTCGGCTCGCGCCGGGACAGGTCGATACCGAGCTCCTCCGCAGCGCGGAAGACGTCCTCGTCGGTGTCGCGCATCTCGATGGACATGCCGTCCGAGGACAGCACCTCCACGTTGAGGCACAGGGACTGCATCTCCTTGATGAGCACCTTGAAGGACTCGGGGATGCCGGGCTCGGGGATGTTCTCGCCCTTGACGATGGCCTCGTAGACCTTCACGCGGCCGGTGACGTCGTCGGACTTGATGGTCAGCAGTTCCTGGAGGGCGTAGGCGGCACCGTAAGCCTCGAGCGCCCACACCTCCATCTCACCGAAGCGCTGGCCACCGAACTGAGCCTTACCACCCAGCGGCTGCTGGGTGATCATCGAGTACGGACCGGTCGAGCGGGCGTGCAGCTTGTCGTCGACCAGGTGGTGCAGCTTGAGGATGTACATGTAGCCGACCGAGATCGGGTCCGGGAACGGCTCACCGCTGCGGCCGTCGAACAGCTGCGCCTTACCGGTCGGGAGCACCATGCGCTCGCCGTCGCGGTTCGGGATGGTGTGCTGCAGCAGACCCGCAAGCTCGTCCTCACGGGCACCGTCGAAGACCGGGGTGGCGACGTTGGTACCGGGCTCGACCTGGTCGGCGCCGATGGCCTGCAGACGCTGAGCCCACTCCTCCGCGAGGCCGGAGACGTCCCAGCCGCGGCTGGCGAGCCAGCCGAGGTGGATCTCCAGGACCTGTCCCGGGTTCATTCGGGACGGGACACCCAGCGGGTTGAGGATGATGTCGACCGGGGTGCCGTCCTCGAGGAACGGCATGTCCTCGATCGGGTTGATCTTGGAGATGACACCCTTGTTGCCGTGACGGCCGGCGAGCTTGTCACCGTCGGTGATCTTGCGCTTCTGCGCGACGTAGACGCGGACCAGCTGGTTCACGCCCGGCGGCAGCTCGTCGCCCTCTTCGCGGTCGAAGACGCGGACACCGATGATCTTGCCGGTCTCGCCGTGCGGCACCTTGAGCGAGGTGTCGCGGACCTCACGGGCCTTCTCACCGAAGATCGCGCGGAGCAGACGCTCCTCGGGGGTCAGCTCGGTCTCACCCTTGGGCGTGACCTTGCCGACGAGGATGTCGCCCGCGGTGACCTCGGCGCCGATGCGGATGATGCCGCGCTCGTCCAGGTCCGCCAGGACCTCCTCGGAGACGTTCGGGATGTCCCGGGTGATCTCCTCGGGGCCGAGCTTGGTGTCACGGGCGTCGACCTCGTGCTCCTCGATGTGGATCGAGGAGAGGACGTCGTCCTGCACGAGGCGCTGCGACAGGATGATCGCGTCCTCGTAGTTGTGACCCTCCCACGGCATGAACGCCACGAGCAGGTTCTTGCCCAGGGCCATCTCGCCGTTCTCGGTGGCCGGACCGTCGGCCAGGACCTGGCCCTCGATGATCCGGTCGCCCTCGTTGACGATGACCTTCTGGTTGACCGAGGTGCCCTGGTTGGAGCGCGAGAACTTGTGCAGGCGGTACGTGATGTACGTGCCGTCGTCGTTGGCGGTGGTGACGTAGTCCGCGGAGACCTCCTGGACCACACCCGCCTTCTCGGCCTTGACCACGTCACCGGCGTCGACGGCGGAGCGGTACTCCATGCCGGTGCCGACGAGCGGGGCCTCGCTCTTGATGAGCGGCACGGCCTGACGCATCATGTTCGCGCCCATGAGGGCACGGTTGGCGTCGTCGTGCTCGAGGAACGGGATCATGGCGGTCGCGACCGACACCATCTGGCGCGGCGAGACGTCCATGTAGTCGACCTCGTCACCGGGGACGTAGTCGACCTCGCCGCCACGACGGCGGACCAGGACGCGGGACTCCTCGAAGCGCATGTCGTCGTTGAGCGTGGCGTTGGCCTGCGCGATGACGAAGCGGTCCTCCTCGTCGGCGGTCAGGTAGTCCACCTCGTCGGTGACCTGGCCGTCGACGACCTTGCGGTACGGCGTCTCGACGAAACCGAACGCGTTGACCCGGCCGTAGGAGGCGAGCGAGCCGATCAGACCGATGTTCGGGCCTTCGGGCGTCTCGATCGGGCACATGCGGCCGTAGTGCGAGGGGTGCACGTCACGGACCTCGAAGCCGGCCCGCTCACGGGAGAGACCACCCGGACCAAGCGCCGACAGACGGCGCTTGTGGGTGAGACCCGACAGCGGGTTGTTCTGGTCCATGAACTGCGACAGCTGGCTGGTGCCGAAGAACTCCTTGATGGAGGCGACGACCGGCCGGATGTTGATCAGGGTCTGCGGCGTGATCGCCTCGACGTCCTGGGTGGTCATGCGCTCGCGCACGACACGCTCCATACGGGCGAGACCCGTACGGACCTGGTTCTGGATCAGCTCGCCGACGCTGCGCAGGCGGCGGTTGCCGAAGTGGTCGATGTCGTCGGTCTCGACGACGATCGACTGGCCGCTGTCGCCGACCGTCTCGGTCTCGCCCGCGTGCAGCTTCACCAGGTACTTGATCGTCGAGATGACGTCCTCGACGGTCAGGACACCCGCGTCCAGCGGAGCGTCCGCACCCAGCTTCTTGTTGACCTTGTAGCGGCCGACCTTGGCCAGGTCGTAGCGCTTGGGGTTGAAGTACAGGTTCTCGAGCAGCGTCTGCGCGGCCTCGCGCGTGGGCGGCTCGCCCGGACGCAGCTTGCGGTAGATGTCGAGCAGCGCGTCGTCCTGGCCCTGGGTGTGGTCCTTCTCCAGGGTGGCGCGCATCGACTCGTACTCGCCGAACTCCTCGAGGATCTGCTCGGTGGTCCAGCCGAGCGCCTTGAGCAGGACGGTGACCGACTGCTTGCGCTTGCGGTCGATGCGGACACCGACCATGTCGCGCTTGTCGATCTCCATCTCCAGCCAGGCACCCCGGGACGGGATGATCTTGGCGGAGTAGATGTCCTTGTCGGACGTCTTGTCGATGGAGGAGTCGAAGTAGACACCGGGGGAACGGACCAGCTGGGACACCACGACACGCTCGGTGCCGTTGATGACGAAGGTGCCCTTGTTCGTCATGAGCGGGAAGTCGCCCATGAAGACCGTCTGGGACTTGATCTCGCCGGTCTCGTTGTTGGTGAACTCAGCGGTGACGAAGAGCGGAGCGGCGTACGTGAAGTCGCGGTCCTTGCACTCGTCGATGGAGTTCTTCGGCGGCTCGAAGCGGTGGTCGCGGAACGTCAGCGACATCGACCCGGAGAAGTCCTCGATCGGGGAGATCTCCTCGAAGATCTCCTCCAGACCGGACTTGGTGGGGACGTCCTGACCGTTCTCGAGAGCCTTCTCGACGCGAGCCTTCCAGGCGTCGTTGCCGAGCAGCCAGTCGAAGCTCTCGGTCTGGAGCGCGAGAAGGTTCGGAACCTCGAGGGGCTCCTTGATCTTTGCAAAAGAGATGCGCAGCGGGGCGGTGCTGGCGCCGTTGTTCGTATTCGCGGTCGAGGCAGTGCGCGAGGCGGCCAAGAGGGGGTCCTTCCGAGGGCTCGGACTCACTACGCGCGTACCGGCCCCTCTCCCAGCGCGAAGACGGAAAACCCCAGGTCAGGGAAGTTCGGCCGTCAGTGCTCGGGTGAGGGCAGACCCCTGGTGACGGGCAGGGGACAGCTAACAGGCAGCGCAAAGGGTCAGTGTAGCCACTTGGCACACTGATGTCCAGTGCGGGTTTCGGAGACCCTTCGTCTTTCTCAACGCCCTCGTCTTCGACGCCCTCGGCATGCTGCCCTCAACGCACGTTGATACTGCCCTCTTCGCCGTCGATCCATGCCTCGGATTCGGATCGTTGTGACGACGCGTCCTGAGAATTGCGCGCTGCGTGCGGTTCGTCAAGGCCCCCCAGCCGGAACGAGGCCGTCCGGAGACACGACGATGATCACCATACCCCCCGCCACCACGAGTGCAAGGCAACCGTGGTCCCCCTCCGGACACGCCGAAGAGCGACCACCCGGATGGATGATCGCTCTTCGGTGCGTTCGCGTTACAGACCCTCTCGGGCCGCAATCAGAGCGCTATGAGGTTCGCTGAACCCCGTGAGGTCTTACTTGACCTCGACGGAGGCGCCGGCGGCCTTGAGGGACTCGGCAGCCTTCTCCGCGGCCTCCTTGGTGACCTTCTCGAGGACCGGCTTCGGGGTGCCGTCGACGAGGTCCTTGGCCTCCTTCAGACCCAGGGAGGTCAGCTCGCGCACGACCTTGATGACCTGGATCTTCTTCTCGCCGGCGCCGGTGAGGACGACGTCGAACTCGTCCTGCTCCTCGACGGCCTCAGCGGCGGCGGCCGGGCCGGCCGGGCCGGCGACGGCGACGGCAGCGGCGGCGGTGACGTCGAACTTGTCCTCGAAGGCCTTCACGAACTCGGAGAGCTCGATGAGGGTCATCTCCTCGAACTGGGCCAGCAGCTCGTCCTGGGTGAGCTTCGCCATGATGGCGGTCCTTCCACTAATTCGGCAGGTGCCGGATGTACTGGGTGAGGCGGGCGTACTTTCGGCCCGCTGCGACCCTGGCCGCGTCAGGCGGCCAGGATCAGAAAGCGAGCCGAATTACTCGGCACCGCCCTGCTCGGCCTGCTTGGCGCGAAGGGCGTCCACGGTGCGGACGAGCTTCGACGGCAGCGCCTGGAAGAGCTGAGCAGCCTGAGACTGCTTGCCCTTGAAGGCACCGGCCAGCTTGCTGAGCAGAACCTCGCGGGACTCGAGGTCCGCAAGCTTCTTGATCTCGTCGGCGGACATCGCCTTGCCATCAAGGACACCGCCCTTGATGACGAGATTCGGGTTGTCCTTGGCGAAGTCACGCAGACCCTTCGCCGACTCCACCGGGTCACCGGTGACGAAGGCGACGGCCGTCGGACCAGCGAAGAGCTGGTCGTCCAGCGTGATCCCGGCCTCGTTGGCCGCAATCTTGGTCAGCGTGTTCTTCACCACGGCGTACTGGGCGTTCTCACCGAGCGACCGGCGCAGCGTCTTGAGCTGCGCCACGGTGAGACCGCGGTACTCGGTCAGCACGGCGGCGTTGGAGCTGCGGAACTTGTCCGTCAGCTCGGCAACCGCGGCAGCCTTGTCGGGCGTCGCCATAGAGCCTCGGCCTCCTTCCGGGTGATTCTGACCGCGCGGACCCGAAGGAGGACTTGTAAAACGAAACGCCCCGGCGCAGGCGCTCGGGGCGGACTCGACCGGCCGCACACGCGTGAGCGCGTCTGCTCCGGGAGTTCTTCCACAATCACCTGCGCGGGTCGCCCACTTTTCAGTAGGTCCTTCGGCCACCGAGCGCTCATTACAGCGCACGGCAACGACCAGCGGTCTTTGGCTTCTCCGAGAGAGTACGGGACCGGGGCACCGCCGAGCAAATCGGTGCCCTCCGGACCCTCCGGAGGCCCTGGAGCCTCAGGACCTGGACCCTCAGGAAGGGAGGCCGCTGCCGGACGGCAGGGACTTCACCAGGTCCTTGAAGTCCCTGGTGTCGCTCGCCGGGGGCGCCTCGGTGGTGACCTTGACGCCGTAGTCGCTGAAGTGGGTGGTGCTGACCATCTCGCCGTTCGCCGACTTGGCCTTCTCGACCTTCTTGACCAGCAGATTCTTGTCGTTCATCCAGATGTCGACGGTCTCGGTGGTGATGCCGGCCTGGGTCAGCTCGCTCTTGAGATCGGACAGTTGCGCGGCCGTGAGTCCGCTGTTCTTCCCGGCCAGGGCGGCGATGTCCACGGCACCGGAGTAGTGCGTCGTGGCGACGCCGTCCACCGTCTCCTCGCC
Source organism: Streptomyces sp. NPDC026659 (assembly GCF_040638245.1). Classification (NCBI taxonomy): domain Bacteria; kingdom Bacillati; phylum Actinomycetota; class Actinomycetes; order Kitasatosporales; family Streptomycetaceae; genus Streptomyces; species Streptomyces sp. NPDC026659. The sequence goes on from NZ_JBEZXY010000002.1 coordinate 745,472, forward strand.
GACCTTCTTCACGTCACCGGAGGCGAGCAGCAGCTTCACCGACTGGTTCGGGGAGCTGTGGCGGACCTGGTCCTGGAGGTACGCGGTCGCGCCCCGGCCGCCCAGCTTGGCGATGTCGGCGTAGCCGTACCTGAGCCAGTGCCTGCCGCCGTACTGCTTGACGAAGGCGCCGCTCATCTTCGCGTAGAAGGCATCCGGCAGATAGCGGGCCTGGGAGGAGGCGGAGCCGGCCTTGCGCATCAGCTCGGCCATGTCTCCGCCGGTGTAGGTGATGGTCATCTCACCGCGCAGGCCGCCGTTCCACGCGAGGGAGCCGTCGGCCGAGGTCTCCATGAGCTTGCCGAGGCTCATGGTGGAGCGCACCTTCACGGACTCGGCCTGCTCGGTCGACCGGTCCGCCGAGCGGAGCGCCGCGATGGGGCTCACCGGTACGACTTCCTGGGCCGCGTTGCCGCCCTTCCCGCCCTTCCCGTCGTCCTGGGCGCCGCAGGCGGCCACCCCGGACAGCGCGGCGGCGACGGCGGCCGCGAGGGCCGTACGGCGGACGGTCGTGCTCTGCATGTGTTTCCCCACCCCTTGCTGCCTTGTCGTGTTCGCACCGTAGCGCGGGCCGCTGACAGCGCGCACAGAAAAAGGACGGACCCCGCCACCTCTCGGGTGCGGGGTCCGCCCTGCTGACGCGTCACCGACGCGGCTGCCTCATGAGCCGAGGGCTCAGACGGCGGCCGGGTCCTCCTCGACGAGGAGGTTACGGGTGCGGTTCGAGTCGACCGGAATGCCGGGGCCCATCGTGGTGCTGATGGCGGCCTTCTTGATGTAGCGACCCTTGGCGGCGGACGGCTTCAGACGGAGGATCTCCTCCAGGGCCGCGCCGTAGTTCTCCACCAGCTTCGTGTCGTCGAACGACGCCTTGCCGATGATGAAGTGCAGGTTCGAGTGCTTGTCGACGCGGAACTCGATCTTGCCGCCCTTGATCTCGGTCACGGCCTTGGCCACGTCCGGGGTCACGGTGCCGGTCTTCGGGTTCGGCATCAGACCACGCGGGCCGAGGACGCGGCCGAGGCGGCCGACCTTGCCCATGAGGTCCGGGGTGGCGACGACGGCGTCGAACTCGTTCAGGCGGTTGCCCTTGGAGATCTCGTCGATCAGCTCGTCGGAGCCGACGATGTCGGCGCCCGCGGCACGCGCGGCCTCGGCACGGTCGCCGGTCGCGAAGACCAGGACCCGGGCGGTCTTACCGGTGCCGTGCGGAAGGTTCACGGTGCCACGGACCATCTGGTCGGCCTTGCGCGGGTCGACACCCAGACGGAAGGCGACCTCGACGGTGCCGTCGAACTTGGACGTGGAGGTCTCCTTGGCGAGACGGACGGCCTCGAGCGGGGCGTACAGCTTCTCCCGGTCGATCTTGGCGTCCGCAGCGCGGAGAGCCTTGCTGCGCTTGCTCACAACTGCTCCTGGTGTGTTCTGGGAAAGGAGTCGTGGTACGGGCCGAGCAGGCCCTGCCACGTGCGACCGGCTACGGCCGCATGACTACAAGGGGGTGTTCAGCCCTCGACCGTGATGCCCATGGAGCGGGCGGTGCCGGCGATGATCTTCGACGCGGCGTCGAGGTCGTTGGCGTTGAGGTCGGGCATCTTGGTCGTGGCGATCTCGCGGACCTGCGCCTCGGTGATCTTGGCGACCTTGGTCTTGTGCGGCTCGCCGGAGCCCTTCTCGACACCCGCGGCCTTGAGGATCATCTTGGCGGCCGGCGGCGTCTTGGTCACGAAGGTGAAGGAGCGGTCCTCGTAGACCGTGATCTCCACCGGGATGACCCAGCCACGCTGCGACTCGGTCGCGGCGTTGTAGGCCTTGCAGAACTCCATGATGTTGACGCCGTGCTGACCGAGCGCGGGGCCGACCGGCGGGGCCGGGTTCGCCGCACCGGCGTTGATCTGGAGCTTGATAAGCCCCGTGACCTTCTTCTTCTTGGGAGGCATAGCTCTCCGGGTCCTTTCGATTCGGGTCCTGCCCGCTTCCGGGGAACCACCCGGATGCAGGCATACCGCACAACGATAACGGGTATAGATGCGCGGCTGAAAACCGAGCAGGTCAGACGGGCTGCGAAGAGCCTGTCTGACCTGTCCGGAAGCGTGTGCCCAGCGGGAACCGGCGAGTGCTAGTTCTTCTGGATCTGGTCGAAGCTGAGCTCGACCGGGGTCTCGCGGCCGAAGATCTCGACGAGGCCCTTGACCTTCTTCGAGTCGGCGTTGATCTCGTTGATCGTGGCCTGGAGGGTGGCGAAGGGGCCGTCGGTGACGGTGACCGAGTCGCCGACCTCGAAGTCCAGCACCTGGACCTCGACCTTGCGCTGCGGAGCGGGCTTGCCCTCGGCCTCGGCGGCTTCGCGGGCGGCCTTCTCCTCGGCCTCCGGGGCGAGCATCTTGACGATCTCGTCCAGGGTCAGCGGGTACGGGTCGTAGGCGTTGCCGACGAAGCCGGTGACACCCGGGGTGTTGCGGACGACGCCCCAGGACTCGTTGGTCAGGTCCATGCGGACCAGGACGTAACCCGGCAGCTTGTTCTGCTTGATCGTCTTGCGGTCGCCGTTCTTGATCTGGACGACCTCTTCCTGCGGCACCTCGGCCTGGAAGATGTAGTCCTCGACGTTCAGCGAGACGGCGCGCTGCTCCAGGTTGGTCTTCACGCGGTTCTCGTAACCGGCGTAGGTGTGGATGACGTACCACTCGCCGGGGAGGGTGCGCAGCTCCTCGCGGAGCGCGACGACCGGGTCGACGGGCTCGGTCTCTTCCTCGACCTCGACGATGCCCTCGGCGTCCTCAGCGACCTCGACGACCGCTTCGGCGTCGTCCTCGTCGTCCTCGACGTGCACAGCGGCCTCTTCGGCCGGCTCGCCCGCCTCTTCCTCGGCAGCCTCGAACTCGTCCCGCTCGTCCGCGCCCTCGACGATGTCGAGCTCGTCGTCGACCGTCTCGGCAGCCTGCCCGCTGGGCTCGATGGCGTCGTCGTTCAGGTTCGGGTCAGACACGATGGCTGCTTCTTCCTGGATACATAGGGGTGGAACATGCGAAAACGGGCGCCGGTACCACGGCGCCCTTCGCTTTTGGCTCAGCCGAAAACGTACTTGGCCGCGTGGTTGAGCCCATAGTCAATCACGGTCACCAGGGCGATCATGACGACAACAAAGACGATCACCACAGTGGTGTAGGACGTCAGCTGGTTGCGCGTCGGCCAGACGACCTTGCGGAGTTCCGCGATGATCTGGCGGTAGAAGATCGCGAGGCGCTTCAGCGGGCCCTTCTTGGCGCGCTTGCCGCCCTTACGGGGCTTCTTCTGCAGCTCGTCCTGAGCATCAGGCGTGTCGATGGAGCCCACGGCGTCCGTCATGCGTCCTCACCTGATCCCGGGTCGTGACCGTGCCGCGCCCGGTTCTGAGCCGCACGGCGGTGCATTGCAGTACGTACAAGCGCACACATCCTGGCGGTGTGTGTAGCAGGGCCGGAGGGACTTGAACCCCCAACCGCCGGTTTTGGAGACCGGTGCTCTACCAATTGAGCTACGACCCTTTGTGTGTTCCCCAACGTACCGCATCCGGCCGAGTGCCCGTTGTGCACCGGCTGTGCGAGGCCGCTGGAGGCCAACGAGGTGTGAGTGTACGTGGTCCCGGGCCCGGCGTCGAACAGAAAGTGCCTGACCGGGTACCGCGCAGCGGTGATCGTCCTGGCCGGGGCCCGGATTCGGACACCGGTTCTGCCGGGGCCCTGTTGCCGTTCAGTCTGTGAAACCCGTGTACCCGGGGCGTTTCGGGTCTGGAACGATGGGCCCCATGAGCGCTGCAAACCCTCCCACCGAGCGCCGGGTCTCCGCCCGAGTCGGCGCGATCTCCGAGTCCGCCACCCTCGCCGTGGACGCCAAGGCCAAGGCCCTCAAGGCCGCCGGGCGTCCGGTGATCGGCTTCGGCGCCGGTGAGCCCGACTTCCCGACCCCGGGCTACATCGTCGAGGCGGCCGTCGAGGCGTGCCGGAACCCCCGGTTCCACCGCTACACCCCGGCGGGTGGCCTGCCCGAGCTGAAGACCGCCATCGCCGCGAAGACGCTGCGCGACTCCGGCTACGAGGTCGACGCGTCCCAGATCCTCGTGACCAACGGCGGCAAGCAGGCCATCTACGAGGCGTTCGCCGCGATCCTCGACCCGGGCGACGAGGTCATCGTCCCGGCGCCGTACTGGACGACCTACCCGGAGTCGATCCGCCTCGCGGGCGGTGTCCCGGTGGAGGTCGTGGCCGACGAGACGACGGGCTACCGCGTCACCGTCGAGCAGCTGGAGGCCGCGCGCACGGAGAAGACCAAGGTCGTCCTCTTCGTCTCCCCGTCCAACCCGACCGGCGCGGTCTACAGCGAGGCCGAGGCCGAGGCGATCGGCCGCTGGGCCGTCGAGCACGGCCTGTGGGTGCTGACCGACGAGATCTACGAGCACCTGGTCTACGGCGACGCGACGTTCACCTCGCTCCCGGCGATCCTGCCCGAGCTGCGCGACAAGTGCATCGTGGTCAACGGTGTCGCCAAGACGTACGCCATGACCGGCTGGCGGGTGGGCTGGGTGATCGGCCCGAAGGACGTGATCAAGGCCGCGACCAACCTCCAGTCGCACGCCACGTCGAACGTCTCCAACGTGGCCCAGGCGGCCGCGCTCGCCGCCGTCTCCGGCGATCTGGAGGCCGTGGCGGAGATGCGCGAGGCCTTCGACCGGCGCCGCAGGACGATCGTGCGGATGCTCAACGAGATCGACGGCGTGGTCTGCCCGGAGCCCGAGGGCGCCTTCTACGTCTACCCGTCGGTCAAGGCGCTGCTCGGCAAGGAGATCCGGGGCCGGCGCCCGAAGGACTCGGCCGAGCTGGCCGCGCTGATCCTGGACGAGGCCGAGGTCGCGGTGGTCCCGGGCGAGGCGTTCGGCACCCCGGGCTATCTGCGGCTGTCGTACGCGCTCGGCGACGAGGACCTGGTCGAGGGCGTGAGCCGGCTGCAGAAGCTGCTGGCGGAGGCGCGGGACTGAGGTTCCTCCTCCGAAGCGGGCGCGATCTCCTGTACGAGGGGTCGCGCCCGCTTCCGTGTGCGAGCAAGCCCACTAAAGGGGAACCCGCTACCGGTGTGACGCACGTGTGCGGCAGGATCTGGGGATGGAGCGTGTACGTGATGTCTCTGAGCTGCCGAAGGCCCATCTTCATCTGCACTTCACCGGGTCGATGCGGCCGGAAACCGTCCTCGAACTGGCCGACAAGTACGGCGTCCGCCTGCCCGACGCGCTGACGGAGGCGCTGACCAGCGGGGAGCCGCCGAGACTGCGGGCGACGGACGAGCGCGGCTGGTTCCGCTTCCAGCGGCTGTACGACGCGGCCCGCTCGTGCCTGCGCGAGCCGGAGGACATCCAGCGGCTGGTCAGGGAGGCCGCCGAGGAGGACCTGAAGGACGGCTCGGGCTGGCTGGAGATCCAGGTGGACCCGACCTCGTACGCCCCCCGCCTGGGCGGTCTGATCCCGGCCCTCGAAGTCATCCTGGACGCGGTGGAGACCACCTCCCGCGACACCGGGCTCGGGATGCGGGTGCTGGTGGCCGCGAACCGGATGAAGCACCCGCTGGACGCGCGCACGCTGGCCCGCCTGGCGGTGCGGTACGCGGACCGGGGCGTGGTCGGCTTCGGGCTCTCCAACGACGAGCGGCGGGGGATGGCCCGTGACTTCGACCGGGCTTTCCACATCGCCCGCGAGGGCGGCCTGCTCGCGGCTCCGCACGGCGGTGAGCTGACCGGACCGGCCTCGGTGCGGGACTGCCTGGACGACCTGGACGCCTCCCGGATCGGGCACGGCGTGCGCGCGGCGGAGGACCCGCGGCTGCTGAAGCGGCTGGCGGACCGGGGCATCACCTGCGAGGTCTGTCCGGCCTCGAACGTGGCGCTCGGGGTCTACGAGAAGCCGGAGGACGTCCCGCTGCGCACGCTCTTCGAGGCGGGCGTGCCGATGGCGCTGGGCGCCGACGACCCCCTCCTCTTCGGCTCCCGGCTGGCCGCCCAGTACGAGATCGCCCGCCACCACCACGCGTTCACGGACGCGGAGCTGGCCGAACTGGCCCGCCAGTCGGTGCGCGCCTCGGCGGCTCCGGAGCCGAAGAAGGAGCAGCTGCTCGCGGGCGTCGACGACTGGCTGACGCGCCCGGCCGGCTGAGAGCCGCCCGGCGGCCCGGGGCGCCCGTACGGGCTCAGACGGCGATGCCGGTCAGCACGGTGCGGACCATGCGGGCGGCGAAGTCGTCCACGGGCGGCCGGGTGCCGTCGGGGCTCGCGTCGTAGGCGAAGGCGCGCTGGACGCAGGCGCCGAGCAGGAGCAGGGCGGCGGCGTAGGTGTCGGCGTCGGGGCGCACGCGGCCGAGGGACTGTTCGGCCCGCAGATAGGCGTCCAGGCCCTCGATGGGCACATGGGGGCCGGTGCCGAGGGTGCGCAGGGCGTCGTCGTGGCGGCGTTTGAGCTGCTGCTCGGCATAGAGGGACGCGGCGATCGGGAAGCTCTGCTCGTAGAAGAGGGCGGCTTCGCGGGCGATGCCGGTGAGGTTCTGCTCCAGGGTGCCCTGGCCGGGTGCGGCCGTGAGGCCGGACAGCAGCGGGGTGAGGCCCGGCAGCCGCTCGTGGAGGACCTGGACGAACAGGTCCTCCTTGCTGTCGAAGTGCTTGTAGAGGGCCGCCTCGGAGCAGCCGGCCGCCTTGGCGATCTCCTTGGTGGTGGCGCGGGCGAGGCCGACGGTGAGCATCAGCTCGTGGGCGGCGTCGAGGATGCGGACGCGGGCCGGCTTCGTCTGCATGTGTCGTCCAATCGTCCTTGACGAACAGGTGAGTGTTTACCCACTCTAGAAGGCACACGGGTGAGTGAATACTCACCCACCCGTGGTCCGAGGTATGCCCGAGGAGGAGAAGCCATGAAGCTCACCGTTTTCGGTGCCACCGGCGGTATCGGTGGCGAGATCGTCCGGCAGGCGCTGGAGGCCGGGCACGACGTCACCGCGGTGGTCCGTGATCCGGCCCGGCTGACCGTCGCCGACGACCGGCTCGACGTGGTCCGCGCCGACCTGTCCGACCCCGAGTCCCTGCGCTCCGCCGTCGTGGGCCGGGACGCGGTCCTGTCCGGGCTGGGCGCGCGCACCCGCAAGGACGCCGGGGTGACCGCACGGCTCACACGGACGATCCTGGCCGCCATGGAGACGGAGGGCACCCGGCGTCTGCTGGTGGTGACCGCCGCGCCGATCGGCCCCCTCCCGGCACGCGAACCCCTTCTGGACCGCACGCTCCGCACCCTGGTGTCGGGGCTGTACAAGGACGTCTACGCCGACCTGCGAGAGACGGAGGCGGAACTGGCGCGCAGCGACACCGACTGGACCGTCGTACGCCCGCCGCGCCTGCTGAACCGGCCCCTGACCGGCCGATACCGCACGGCGGTCGGTGGTTCGCTCGACAAGGCCCGCATGATCGGCCGGGCCGACGTGGCACACGCCATGCTGGCCGTGATCAACGATGCGGGCACGGTGAAGCAGGGCGTCGGGGTCGCGTACTGACCCCGGTGGCCGTCAGAGGCTGACGCCCACCGTCACCGGCTCGTTGACCAGCGTGACGCCGAAGACCTCGCGGACCCCGGCGACGACCTCGCGGGCCAGGGCGAGCAGGTCCTCGGTGGTGGCCTCGCCGCGGTTGGTGAGGGCGAGGGTGTGCTTGGTGGAGATGCGGGCGGGGCCGGTGCCGTAGCCCTTGGTGAAGCCCGCCTTGTCGATCAGCCAGGCCGCCGAGGTCTTCCGGTGCCCCTCCCCCGCCGGGTACGCGGGCGGCTCGACGCCGTCGCCGAGGCGGGCGCGCACGCGCGCGTGGAACGCGGCGAACTCCTCCTCGGTGAGGATCGGGTTGGTGAAGAAGGACCCGGCGGACCAGGTGTCGTGGTCCTCGGGGTCGAGCACCATGCCCTTCCCGGCACGCAGCTTCAGCACGGTCGCGCGGGCCTCGGCCAGCGGCACCCGGTCGCCGACCTCGACGCCGAGCGCGCGGGCCGTCTCGGCGTACTTGACCGGCGCGGACAGCCCGTCCGCGTCCTCCAGGCCGAAGCGGACGCGCAGGACGACATAGCGCTCGGGGTCGGCCTTGAAGCGGCTGTGGCGGTAGGAGAAGCCGCACTCCTCGCCGCTCAGCACGACCGTCTCCCCCGCTCGGCGGTCGTAGGCGACGACCTCGGTGATCGTGGCGGAGACCTCCTGGCCGTAGGCGCCCACGTTCTGGATCGGGGTGGCGCCCGCCGAGCCGGGGATGCCGGCCAGGCACTCGATCCCGGCGAGTCCGGCCTCGACGGTGCGGGCGACGGCGTCGCTCCAGACCTCGCCCGCGGCCAGCTCCAAGGTGGTGCCGCGCAGCTCCAGGCCGCGCGTGGCGATGCGCAGGGCGGTGCCGTCGAAGCCCTTGTCGCCGATGACCAGGTTGGAGCCGCCGCCGATGACGAGCAGGGGGGTGCCGCTGTCGTCGGCCTCCCGTACGGCGTCGATCACCTCGGCGTCGGTGACGGCGGTGACCAGCCGGGTGGCGGGGCCGCCCAGCCGGAAGGTGGTCAGCGGGGCGAGGGGGGCGTCGTGGAGTACGTGCACGGGCACAGACTACGAGACCGGGTGAACGGTAAGGGGCGCCCGCCACGGCGGACGCCCCTTACCCACTGCGCTGCCGCCTGTCAGGCCAGCCGTACGACCGCCCGGGACATGCCCAGGACCTTCTGGCCGCCGCTGGTGGCGACGAGGTCCACGCGGACCGTGTTGTCGTCGAGCTTGGCCGCGACCTTGGCGGAGACGTGGATCTCCGCGCCCTTGTCGTCGTCGGGCACGACGACCGGCTTGGTGAAGCGGACGCCGTACTCCAGGACCGCGCCCGGGTCGCCGGTCCAGTCGGTGACCACGCGGATCGCCTCGGCCATGGTGAACATGCCGTGCGCGATGACGTCCGGCAGGCCCACCTCCTTGGCGAAGCGCTCGTTCCAGTGGATGGGGTTGAAGTCCCCGGAGGCGCCCGCGTAGCGCACGAGGGCCGCGCGGTCCACGGGGAAGGTCCGGGCGGGCAGCTCGGTGCCGACCTCGACGTCGTCGTAGGCGATGTTCGCCGTCATCGGTGCTCAGCCCTCCTCGGCCGCGCGGGCCACCAGCTTGGTCCAGGCGGTCACGACGTGCTCGCCGGCCTCGTCGTGCACCTCGCCCCGGATGTCGAGGATGTCGTTGCCCGCGAGGGACTTGATGCCCTCGATGGTGGAGGTGACGGTGAGCCGGTCACCGGCGCGCACCGGGCGGCGGTAGGCGAACTTCTGGTCGCCGTGCACGACGCGGCTGTAGTCGAGGCCGAGCTGGGGGTCCTGGACGACCTGTCCGGCGGCGCGGAAGGTGATGGAGAACACGAAGGTCGGCGGCGCGATCACATCGGGGTGACCGAACGCGCGGGCGGCTTCCGGGTCGGTGTACGCCGGGTTGGCCTCACCGACGGCCTCGGCGAACTCGCGGATCTTCTCGCGGCCCACCTCGTAGGGCGCGGTGGGCGGATACGTACGCCCCACGAAGGACTGGTCGAGCGCCATGGCCCGGAACCTCCTGGTCTAGCTGCGGCATCGGCTCGCGTGTCCGAGTGGTGCGACACGTGAGATAAAACGACATGAGGCCGCCCCCCGTGTGTCTGGGGGCGGCCTCATGTACGAGCCTGATTTATCGCGTCTCGCGGTGCGCGGTGTGCGCATTGCAACGCGGGCAGTGCTTCTTCATCTCAAGACGGTCCGGGTTGTTACGCCGGTTCTTCTTGGTGATGTAGTTCCGCTCCTTGCACTCCACGCAGGCCAGCGTGATCTTCGGGCGGACGTCGGTGGCAGCCACGTGAGTGCTCCTAGGACGAACGGATGGGTTTAACGCAGGAAAGAGTAGCCGATCGAAGGACCGACCCCGCAATCGGCTACCGTGTGTAGCGGTGACCGGACTTGAACCGGTGACACAGCGATTATGAGCCGCTTGCTCTACCGACTGAGCTACACCGCTTTGATGAGATCCGTTCCCGCCTTGCGACGGGAACTTCTCACATCAGAGCCCCAATACGGAATCGAACCGTAGACCTTCTCCTTACCATGGAGACGCTCTGCCGACTGAGCTATTGGGGCGAGCGAGGAAGACATTACACGGTCCGCCGCCGTTCGCCCAAATCCGTATCCGGCCGCCCGTCCCGGGCACCTCTCCCGGCCCTCACGCCCCTCCGGCACCAGGCCGGGACCACGTCGGCACCGGCCCTCGGCAGGCGGCTGACCTGGGGTGACCACGCCGGTACGACTAATGCGGCCTCCACGGCCCGCGCAGGCGCCGACCCTAGGCTCGGGACTACTCAGCGTGATCTTGAGCCGCCTCCCCCACGCCTTCCGGCGGCCATCCCGTCCGTTCCGTCGCCTGGAGTCCGATGCACGACAGCCATCCGCAGCCGCCGAATCCGCCGGAGCCCCCGGGCCGTCCCGACCCGGCCGCGCTCCTGCTGTGCGGGGCACGGCTGACCGACGGCCGGACCGTGGACGTACGGCTGTCGGACGGGCGCATCGAGGCGGTCGGCACCGCCGGCAGCCTGGCTCCGGGGCCGCCCGGCACCGTCTCCCGCGTGGACCTCGGCGGCTATCTGCTGCTGCCCGCCCCCGCCGAACCGCACGCCCACGGCGACACGGCACTGAGCGCCGAGCAGCCCGGTCCGGTGTCGTACGCCCCCGAGGACGTCCAGCGCCGGGCCACCGAGGCGGCGCTGCTCCAGCTCGGGCACGGGGCGACGGCGTCCCGCGCGCACGTCCGGGTCGGCGAGGAGCGGGGGCTCGGCGCGCTGGAGGCGGTGCTGCAGGCCCGGCGCTCGCTGCGCGGGCTCGCGGAGCTGACGGCGGTGGCGATGCCCCGGCTGCTGACCGGGACGGCCGGGGCCGACGGGCTCGCGCTGCTGCGGGACGCGGTGAAGATGGGCGCCTCGGTGGTGGGCGGCTGCCCGGACGTGGACCCGGACCCCACGGGGTACACGGCGGCGGTCCTGGAGCTGGCCGCCGAGCACGGCGCTCCGGTGGACCTGCACACGGACGCCGCCGACCCGGCCCGGCTCGCCCGGCTCGCGGCCATGGCGGGCGGACTGCGCGCCGGTGTGACGATCGGCCCGTGCGCGGGTCTCGCCCGGCTGCCCGTCGAGGTCGCGCGCCGCGCGGCGGACCAGCTCGCGGCGGCCGGGGTGACGGTGATGTGCCTGCCCCAGGGCGTCTGCGGCGCCGCGGACATCCGCGGCATGGCGCCGGTACGGCTGCTGCGCGCGGCCGGGGTGCGGGTGGCGGCGGGCAGCGGAGCGATGCGGGACGTGGCCAACCCGGTGGGCCGGGGCGATCCGCTGGAGGCGGCCTATCTCCTCGCCTCCGTGCACGGGCTCAACCCCGAGGACGCCTACGACACGGTGAGCGTCTCGGCGCGCGCCGCGCTGGGGCTGCCCGAGGTGCGCGTGGAGGCGGGCTTCCCGGCCGAACTCCTCGCGGTGCGCGGCGACCGGCTGCCGGGCGCGCTCTCCCTCGCCTACAGCCGGATCGTGGTGCACCGGGGGCGGGTGGTGGCCCGTACGAGCGCGGTGCGGGAGTACTGCAACTCGGCGGCCGCCGAGGAGTTGGGGCTGCCGCGGCAGGGGCGGGGGAAGCTGTCGTGAGCTTCTTCGGCGGGCGGGGGTGCGGGTGCGGATGCTCCGGCGAGCGGGTGTGCGGGTGCTTCGACGGACGGGGGTGTCGGTGCGTCGACCGGCGGGTGTGCCGGTGCTCCGGCGGGCGGGCGTCGACCCGTTCGGCGGATGGCGGAGGCCGGGCGTACGGTCGAAGACATGCGCATCGTCATCGCCGGAGGGCATGGACAGATCGCGTTGCGGCTGGAGCGTCTGCTCGCCGCGCGCGGGGACGAGGTGGCGGGGATCATCCGCGCCCCGGGGCAGGCCGACGACCTGCGGGCGGCCGGTGCCGAACCGGTCGTGCTCGACCTGGAGTCGCCGTCTCCCGAGGAGGTCGAGGCGTGTCTGCGTGGCGCGGACGCGGCGGTGTTCGCGGCCGGTGCGGGGCCGGGCAGCGGGACGGCCCGCAAGGAGACGGTGGACAAGGGCGCGGCGGTGCTGTTCGCGGACGCGGCGGTGCGCGCGGGCGTACGGCGGTTCCTGGTCGTCTCCTCGATGGGCGCGGACCCGGCCCACGCCGGTGACGAGGTGTTCGACGTGTATCTGCGGGCCAAGGGTGCGGCGGACGCGTACGTCACCCGGCAGGAGGCCCTCGACTGGACGGTCCTGCGCCCCGGTTCGCTGACCGACGAGCCCGGCACCGGACTGGTGACCCTCGCGGCGCACACCGGGCGCGGGCCGGTGTCACGGGACGATGTCGCGGCCGTACTGGCGGACTTGGTGGAGTCCTCGGCGACGGCGGGGCTGACGCTGGAACTGATCGCCGGGTCCACGCCGGTGGCGGTGGCGGTGAAGGCGGTTGCGGGCGGCTGAGGCCGGCACCCCCGGACGGCGCCGCCCTCAGAAGAGGGGCAGCTGCCCGGGGAACTCGGGTACGGCGTAGCCGTCCAACGTTGGCTGTACGGTGCCGAGTTGAGCATGGCTGCGGGAGCCGGAGCAGGAGACGAGTTCGCCGTGCTCGCGCGCTCCGGGCGGGTCGTGGCGGGCGAAGCGGCCCGCCACGACGGCGATCTCGCGGCGGCACACGGGACAGGTTCTGCGGCGGGAGGACATGCCGCCAGTCTGCCCCGGGCGGGGGCGGGCGCGCCGGTCAGGGGCGCGTGCGGGGGCCTGCGAGCGCCGTTCTGTCACACACCTCTGTTACTCACTTTCGGGTGACGGTGCCCGGGCGGCCGGGGTGGCGCGGTGTGGCGGAAGACACCCCGTCCCCAGTGATCACAAGGATTCCGGGCCTTCAAAGTGGTCAACTCGGTGCATTTTTCCTATGAATGGACGTTACAGGTAAGAGTCACAGATACATGCTCGATCGGTAACACGATTCACGTTTTCCCCACATCACATCCGCATCCCGGACAAGGTGTGGATGCGCGGCCAGTTGGTCGCCATCCGCACACCGCACGACTCCGCATACGGTCCCCGTATGCGGATGTGCCCGCACCATGCAGGAGAACCTGTGACTGCTTCAGCTTCCGTGACCGCTCGCCGCCTGGCCGCCGTCGCCATCGCGGCCGGTGCTCTTGTCGGTTCGGTGGCCCTGCCGGCCTCCGCCGCGGACGCCCGCCCGGGCCGGGGAGACGTGCAGATCAGCCGCGTGCAGTACGACTCTCCCGGCTTCGACAACGGCTCCAACCGCTCGCTGAACAACGAGTGGGTGGAGCTCACCAACAACTCCCGTCACCGCGTGAACCTCGACGGGTGGACGCTGTCGGAGAGCCGTCGCGGCGTCACCTACACCTTCCGTCACTTCAGCCTCGGTGGGCACTCGACCGTCCGCGTCCACACCGGTGTCGGCCGTGACACCTTCCGTGACGTCTACCTGGACCGTCGCAACTACGTCTGGGACAACAACCGCGACACCGCGACGCTGCGCGACGACCACCGCCGCCTCGTCGACGACGCGTCGTGGGGCGGCCGCGGCGGCCGTGACGACGACCGCGGGCACGGCCGTGACCACCGAGGCGACGACCGGGGCCACGGCCGCGACCACCGCGGCGACCACCGTCGCTGACGCGACGACCCCGAACGATCTCTGATCTCTGACCGTTCCCTCCGCTCCACCCCGGGTGGCGCGGCAGCCCTCGGAGGGCTGCCGCGCCACTTGGCGTTTTCCCGGCCGGGAATTCAGCGGGTCACCGTTTCGGTCGGCCGCCGGGTGGTCAGTGAGCCCCCAGCTCCGCGTCCATCACCTCCGGCCGGCCCCCGCAGCGCCCCGGCGACACCCCGCGCCACCTCGGCATCGGGAAAGTCCCTCCGAATCCGCCTGCGCAGCCGAGCACTGATCCCGTCGTCATCGGTCATGTCAGTCCCCCTTGCCCCGGTGCGCACGGCGCGCACTCCCCCGTGCTCCTACCGAGCCGGCCGCACCGGAGAAACCTCGGCCCACGGCGACGGCGCGTCTATGCGCCAAGGTCTTCAAGGTCTTTACGGAAGACCGTGGAACTGTGGCGGACCGTCATACCGACGTGCAGATAGAGGTCGAGGGCGCCGGTGTCCGAGTGGGTCCACAGGGTGCAGGCGTCGAGCCCCGCGTGGTGGAAGGCCCTGAAGGTGTGGCGCAGCAGCAGCCGGGCGAGGCCGCGGCCCCGGTGATCGCGTCGCACGGCGACCTGTTCGAGGTACCCCTCCCCCGTGCCCGGTACGTCCAACGCCAGTGCGGCGCCCACCAGTTGGTCACCGGCGAAGGCCAGCGCCGACCACTGAGGGGCGAACACGGGCCGCTCCACGGTGTGGGCAGCCCACTCCTCGTACGGCTGCCGCCGTTCCTGCCACTCGTCGAACGCGTCCTGGACGAGGACGTGCGTGGCAGCCCCGTCACCGGGCCGGAAGGGCCGCACGGTGATGCCCTCCGGAGGCTCGGGTACCGCGGGCTCGGCCGCCAGGGCGAACTCCAGCAGCCAGGCCGTCACCAACGGCTCGTACCCGTACGCCCGCAGCAGCGCCACGGCGCCCGTGTCCGCGTCCGGCACGGTCTGCACGACACGGGCGACCCCGGCCTGCCGCGCCCGCGCCAGCGTCCAGCCGAGCAGCGCGGCCCCCAGCCCCCGCCCCCGGTGCCCCGGATGCACATCCACCTCGGACCGCCGGTCCACCCAGGCGCGGGCGACGAGCCGACCGTCCGGACCGAACACCAGAACGGTGTCCGACTCCACCACCAGCCCCGGCCGCGCGAGATCGGCGGCCACGGCCCCTGCGTCACTCCGCCCCCGCCCATACAGCTTCCGCTCACACTCCGTGACCAGCGCGTGAATCGCGGGGACGTCGTCGAGGGTCGCGGGCCGCGAACGGTAGCCGGGCGGCAGGGAGGGGGTGAGGGAAGGCATCGGCGGAGGGTAGCGGACCCTGGGCGACGGGGGTACGACGAAGGGCCCGTGACCTGCTGCGATAGCAGGTCACGGGCCCTTCGTTCCCGTGTGGCGGCGCCAGGATTCGAACCTGGGAAGGCTGAGCCGGCAGATTTACAGTCTGCTCCCTTTGGCCGCTCGGGCACACCGCCGGGGGGTGTTGGTCAGGAGACCCGCTGTGGGCGGTGCTCCCTGGCAACGACGTAAACAATACCCGATGCGGAGGGGTGCTTCGCCACCCGGTTGATCTCCGCCCCAAGGCGCGCGGGGTGGCTAGGCTGGTGCGGATGCGGCCCGGCAGGATGCCGGGCGCGGCGGCCGTCGCCTCTTGGGCCGGGCCGCACTCGATCCGCACCCCGATGCAAGGAGCCACAGGACATGGCCGACTCCAGTTTCGACATCGTCTCGAAGGTCGAGCGGCAGGAGGTCGACAACGCCCTCAACCAGGCCGCCAAGGAGATCTCGCAGCGCTACGACTTCAAGGGCGTGGGTGCCTCGATCTCGTGGTCCGGCGAGAAGATCCTCATGGAGGCGAACTCCGAGGAGCGCGTGAAGGCCGTTCTCGACGTCTTCGAGTCCAAGCTGATCAAGCGTGGCATCTCCCTGAAGGCGCTGGACGCGGGTGAGCCCCAGCTGTCCGGCAAGGAGTACAAGATCTTCGCCTCCATCGAGGAGGGCATCTCCCAGGAGAACGCCAAGAAGGTGGCGAAGATCATCCGCGATGAGGGCCCCAAGGGCGTCAAGGCCCAGGTCCAGGGCGAGGAGCTGCGCGTCAGCTCCAAGAGCCGTGACGACCTCCAGGCCATCATCGCCCTCCTCAAGGGCAAGGACTTCGACTTCGCCCTCCAGTTCGTGAACTACCGGTAGGCAGAGACGGACGGAGGGGGCTGCCCAGCTGGGCAGCCCCCTCCGTCGTCCGCCGGACGCGTCAGTCCCTCGAGTTGCCGAACAGCACCCGGTAAAGGATCAGCAGCACCAGTGAGCCGCCGATCGCCGCCGCCCAGGTCGCTCCGTCGTAGAAGTGCTTGCTGATCGGGTGGTCGAGCCAGCGGGACGAGATCCAGCCGCCGATGAAGGCGCCCGCGACGCCGATCAGGGTGGTGCCGATGAAGCCGCCCGGGTCGCGGCCCGGGAGCAGGAGTTTGGCGATGGCGCCGGCCAGCAGGCCCAGGATGATCCAACCGATGATGCTCATGCCGAGTTACCTGCCCTTCCGCGCTGTCTCCGCACTGTCCGACCACTGAGAATTCGGTGCGGACCAGGTGGGTGAGGAGACCAGGGGTCGTCTTCCGTTTCGTCCGGGGAGACGCCCTCCGGGCAGGTATCGGTTGCGTCAGCGCGCTCCGAACACCTCGTCCGTGCGCACGATCTCGCGGCCCAGCGGGAACAGGGAAATCGGGATCATCTTGAAGTTGGCGATGCCGAACGGGATGCCGATGATCGTCAGGCACAGCGCCACGCCGGTCGTGATGTGGGCCAGCGCCAGCCACCAGCCGGCCAGGATCAGCCAGAGGACGTTGCCGACGCAGGACGGCGCGCCCGCGTCGTGGCGCTCGACGGTGGTGTACCCGAAGGGCCACAGGGCGTAGACGCCGATGCGGAAGGCGGCGATCCCGAAGGGGATGCCGATGATCGTGATGCAGAGCAGCAGGCCCGCGAGCACGTAACCCAGGAAGAGCCAGAAGCCGCTCAGGACGAGCCAGATGATGTTGAGGAGTGTCTTCACCGGTTTCGACCTGCCATCTGTTCCAGTCGGGCGATGCGCTCCGCCATCGGGGGGTGCGTGGAGAACATCCGCGACAGCCCCCGACCGGGACGGAACGGGTTCGCGATCATCATGTGGCTCGCGGTCTCGATGCGCGGCTCCGGAGGCAGCGGAAGCTGCTGGGTGCCGGTCTCCAGCTTGCGCAGCGCCCCCGCGAGGGCGAGCGGGTCGCCGGTGAGCTGGGCGCCCGAGGCATCGGCCTCGTACTCCCGGGAGCGGCTGATGGCCAGCTGGATGACGGTGGCGGCGAGCGGGCCGAGGATCATGATCAGCAGCATGCCGAACAGGCCCGGGCCGTCGTCGTCGTCCGAGCGGCCGATCGGGATCAGCCAGGCGAAGTTCACCAGGAACATGATCACCGAGGCGAGGGCGCCGGCCACGGACGAGATGAGGATGTCGCGGTTGTAGACATGGCTCAGCTCATGGCCGATGACACCGCGCAGTTCGCGCTCGTCGAGCAGGCGCAGGATGCCCTCGGTGCAGCACACGGCCGCGTTGCGCGGGTTGCGGCCGGTGGCGAAGGCGTTGGGGGCCTCGGTGGGCGAGATGTACAGGCGTGGCATGGGCTGGCGGGCCTGCGTGGACAGCTCGCGCACCATCCGGTACAGCTCCGGCGCCTCGAACTCGCTGACCGGGCGGGCTCGCATCGCGCGCAGGGCCAGCTTGTCGCTGTTCCAGTACGCGTACGCGTTGGTGGCCAGGGCCACCAGGACGGCGACGATCAGG
Source organism: Streptomyces sp. NPDC026659 (assembly GCF_040638245.1). Classification (NCBI taxonomy): domain Bacteria; kingdom Bacillati; phylum Actinomycetota; class Actinomycetes; order Kitasatosporales; family Streptomycetaceae; genus Streptomyces; species Streptomyces sp. NPDC026659. Next base: position 763,059 of record NZ_JBEZXY010000002.1, read on the forward strand.
CCCGTACGCCCGAAGAGGCTGCCGATGACGATGATGAGCGCCGACAGCCCCCCGAGGAGTACTGCGGTCCTGAGCCCGTTGTGCCGGCGGTGCACGGTACGCCCTCCAAGTCGTGCAGCGAACCCTTCGGTCCAGTGGACCCTCCCGCACTGGTCAACGCCAGGCGGCGGCCGCGAGTTCCCAGGTGCGGGCGGGGGTGGCATACGTCCGTACGGGTGGGGCGGGTGGCTCGGGAGCGGTCGCGGGTGCCTCAGAACAGGTTCGTGGCGGCGAAGCGCAGGACCAGTTCCGGTGCGCCGGACAGGGCGACGCCGACGACTCCGGTGAGGGCCAGGGCGAGCGTGAGCGGGGCGGGGACGTGGTGGCGGGCCGGTTCGCCCTCGGGGGCGCGGAACAGCAGGGCCGTCCACCTGAGGTAGTAGTACAGCGCGATCACCACGTTGACGGCCATGACGACGGCGAGCCAGCCGAGGCCCGCGTTCACGGCGGTGGAGAACACCGTGACCTTGGCGAAGAGGCCGATCACGCCGGGCGGCAGGCCCGCGAGGGACAGCAGGAAGAAGGCCAGGAGCAGCGCTGTGACGGGGTTGGTGGCGTACAGGCCCCGGTAGTCGGCGATCCGGTTGGCGGAGCGCGTACGGCCCACCAGGGCGGCCACGGCGAAGGCGCCGAGGTTGACCGCGCCATACATGAGGGCGTACGCGACGGTGGAGCCGATGGCCTGGCGGGCGTCGCGGGTGTATCCGGCGGCGGCGATCGGTACGAGGAGGTAGCCGGCCTGGCCGACGGAGGACCAGGCGAGCAGCCGTACCGCGCTGTACGCGCGCGTGCCGCTCTGACGCAGGGCGCCGACGTTTCCGGCGGTCATGGTGAGCGCGGCGAGGACCGCGAGGGCGGGGCCCCAGACGTCGGCGTACGACGGGAAGCCGATCACGGTGACGAGGATCAGGCCGGAGAAGCCGACCGCCTTGCCGACGACCGAGAGGTAGGCGGCGACGGGCAGCGGCGCGCCGACGTAGGTCTCGGGCACCCAGAAGTGGAAGGGGACGGCGGCCGTCTTGAAGGCGAAGCCGATCAGGGTGAGGACGACGCCGGTCTGGGCGAGGACGTGCAGCTGGCCGTCGACGTGCGGCAGGCGCTGGGCGATCCGGGTGAGGTAGAGGCTGCCGGTGCAGGCGTAGACGAAGCTGACGCCCATGAGGCTGACGGCGGTGGCGGTGACCGAGGAGAGGAAGAACTTCAGGGCCGCCTCGGAGGAGCGCCGGTCGCCGTGCCGGATGCCGACGAGGGCGAAGGCGGGCAGCGAGGCGACCTCCAGGGCGACGACCAGGGTGGCGAGGTCGCGGGAGGCGGGCAGCAGGGCGGCTCCGGCCGCCGAGGACAGCAGCAGGAACCAGAACTCACCGGCCGGGACGCGCCGGTGCTCGTCCTTGAGCCCGGTCATCGACAGCAGGGCCGCGAGGAGGGCGCCGCCGAGGACGAGGAGCTGGATGGCGAGGGTGAAGTGGTCGGCGCTGTAGCTGCACGCGCGCGCGGCACCGCTTCCCACGCAGAAGGTGGCGCGGTCGCCGTCCAGGAGGGGCAGCAGCATGAGCCCGGCGGCGGCCAGGCCCGCGACGGAAACCCACCCCAGGAGGGGTTTACGGGCCTCCGGCAGGAAAAGGTCGGCGACGAGCACGACGAGCCCCGTGACGGCGGCGATGACGGGCGGCGCGATCGCGAGCCAGTCGACGGACTGGACCGCCGACTGGACGAGCGGCTGGGCCAGGACGGTCATCGGGTGCCTCCCGCGAGGAGCTGCTGCACGGCCGGGTCGGTGAGACCGAGCAGCGACCTCGGCCAGAGTCCGGCGACGAGAGTGAGGACGACGAGCGGGGTCCAGGCCGCCAGCTCGTAGCCGCGTACGTCGGTGAGTTCGGGCAGGTCGCGCCGCGTGTCGCCCATGCAGACCCGGCGGACCACGACCAGCAGGTAGGCGGCGGTGAGCAGGGTGCCGAAGGCGCCGATCGCCATGAAGACGAGGTAGGCGGTGCGGTTGAGGTCGGCGGCGGGGCGGAACGCGCCGAACAGGGAGAGCATCTCGCCCCAGAATCCGGCGAGCCCGGGCAGCCCGAGCGAGGCGACGGCGGCGAAGGCGAGCAGGCCACCGAGGCGCGGGGCCCTGCCGTACAGGGCCGCCCCCGTGTGCTCGGCCAGGGTGTCGAGGTCGGTGCTGCCGGTGCGGTCCTTGAGGGCGCCGACCAGGAAGAAGAGCAGGCCGGTGATGAGGCCGTGGGCGATGTTGGCGAACAGGGCGCCGTTCACGCCGGTCGGGGTCATCGTGGCGATGCCGAGCAGGACGAAGCCCATGTGGCCGACGGAGGAGTAGGCGATGAGCCGCTTGAGGTCGCCCTTGGCGCCGGGTTTGGCGAGGTTGAGGCAGGCCAGGGAGCCGTAGATGATCCCGACCACGGCGAAGGCGGCGAGGTAGGGCGCGAAGACGTGGAAGCCCTGCGGCGCCTCGGGGAGCAGGATGCGGACGAACCCGTACGTGCCCATCTTCAGCAGGACGCCGGCGAGGAGGACCGAGCCGACGGTCGGGGCCGAGGTGTGGGCGTCCGGGAGCCAGCTGTGCAGGGGCCACATCGGGGTCTTCACGGCGAGCCCGATGCCGATCGCCAGAACGGCGATGACCTGCACGGATGTGCTCAGGGACCGGCCGTTGTCAGTGGCGAGTGCCACCATGTCGAAAGTGCCCGCCTTGATCCCGATCAGGAGCAGGCCGAGCAGCATGATCACGGAGCCGAGCAGCGTGTACAGGATGAACTTCCACGCGGCCCGGGTCCGGCCCTCGCCGCCCCAGCGGGCGATGAGGAAGTACATCGGGACGAGCACGGTCTCGAACGCGAGGAAGAAGAGGACGAGGTCGAGCACGGAGAAGGAGGCGAGGGTGCCGCCTTCGAGCAGCAGGACCAGGGCGGTGAACGCCTTCGGGGACGGGCCCGTGGGCGGCTTGAAGTAGGAGTAGAGCGCGCAGAGGAAGGTCAGCAGCGCGGTCAGGACGACGAGGGGGAGCGAGATGCCGTCGATGCCGAGGTGGACGCGCACATGGAGTGCGGGGATCCAGCTGATGTCGGTCTGGGCCTGCATCCTCGACGGGTGGTCGTGGTCGAAGCCGAGCGCGAGGACGATCGCGGCGACGAGGACCACGCCGGTCACGGTCACTCCGTGGCGGAGCACGGCCTGGTCGGGGGACTTGCCCCTGAGCCCGGGCGGGGCGGGCAGGAGAGCCGCGGCGGCGCCCAGGAGCGGGACGACGACGATGAACGCCAGAAGAAACTGCATCACTGACTCGTTGATACCGATCACGCCCGCTCACGCTCCCGAGGCGACGAGGAGGACGGCGACCGTCAGGACGACGGTGCCGGCGAGCAGCGCGCTCACATAGGTCTGGACGTTGCCGGTCTGTGCCCGGCGTACGGCGGCCCCGAGCAGCCGGGGCAGGGCGGCGGCGCCGCGCACGTAGGTGTCGACGACCTCGCGGTCGAGGAAGCGTACGAGGCTCGCTCCGGCGAGGACCGGGCGGACGAACAGCGCGGAGTACACGGCGTCCAGGTGGAAGCCGCTCGCGGCGGGCCTGAACAGCGGGCCGAGCAGGACGCGCGCGGGGTCGGCCGGGTCGGGGGCGCGGGCGATGTCGCCGTAGGCCGCCTCGTGCGCGGCGATGGCCTCGGCCTCCACATGGCCCGCGTCGCCCTCGGGGTGCGCGGCGACGGCGCCCAGGGGCACGCGGGCGGCGCGGGCGGAGGTGCGCTGCCAGACGCCGTAGGTGAGCAGCCCGCCGACGACGGCGAGGCCGGTGCCGAGGACGGAAGTGAGCAGGGTGGGCGCGAGGCTACGGCCGTCGAACCAGCCGGGCAGCGTGCGGTAGGCGAGCGCGCCGAAGGCCAGGGAGGGCACGGCGAGCACCCAGAGCACGACGGTCATGGTGAGGGGCTCACGGATGCGTTCCGGGGCCTCGGCACCCCGGCCGCGGAAGGCAAGCAGCCACAGACGGGTGGCGTAGGCGGCGGTGAGGAGGGCGGCGACGAGACCGGCTACGAGGACGATCCAGCCCGCCGCGCCGGGAATCGGGCCGTCGTGCCCGGTGGCGGTGTGCTCGGCGGCGCCGAGGACGGACTCCTTGGAGAAGAAGCCGCTGAACGGCGGGATCGCGGCGAGCGCGAGCAGTGCCACGGTCATCGTCCAGAAGGCGTCCGGGACGCGGTCGCGCAGGTGGCTCATCCGGGACATGGCGGCCAGCGAGTTGGTGCCGGCGGCGTGGATGACCACTCCGGCGGCGAGGAACAGCAGCGCCTTGAAGGCGCCGTGCGCGAGGAGGTGGAAGACGGCGGCACCCCGGTCGCCGACGGCGAGGGCGCCGGTCATGTAGCCGAGCTGGCCGATGGTCGAGTAGGCGAGGACGCGCTTGATGTCGTCCTGGGCGAGCGCGGAGAGGCCGGAGCCCACCATGGTGACGGCGGCCATCGCGGCGAGGACGACCATCGCGGCGGCGGACGCCTCGAAGACGGGCAGGAGACGGGCGACGAAGTAGACACCGGCGGCGACCATGGTCGCGGCGTGGATCAGCGCGGAGACGGGCGTGGGGCCCGCCATCGCGTCCGGGAGCCAGGTGTGCAGCGGGAACTGCGCCGACTTGCCCGCCACGCCCGCGAGGAGCAGCAGGGCGATCAGGGTCGGGTGGTCGAGTCCGCCGTTCGCCACCGTGGCGAGGACGCGGGTGACGCGGAAGGACCCGGCGTCGGTGCCGAGCGCGAACAGGCCGATCAGGAACGGCACGTCGCCGAGCTTGGTGACGAGGAACGCCTTGAGGGAGGCGGCGCGGGCCTCGGGGGTCTCCCAGTAGTGGCCGACGAGGAAGTAGGAGCAGATGCCCATGACCTCCCAGCCGACCAGCAGCACGATCAGGTCGCCGGAGTAGACGACGAGAAGCATGGCGGAGGTGAAGAGGGAGACGAGGGCCGCGTACGAGGGGTAGCGGGGGTCCTCGCGCAGATAGCCGGTCGAGTAGATCTGCACGCAGCTCGCGACGAAGGCCACCAGGACGGCGACGAGCGCGGCGAAGCCGTCGATGTGCAGGGCGAGGTCGACCGGGACGGAACCGGTGGGCGTCAACAGCGTGGCCGCGTCGATCGCCCGGCCGCCGCCCTGGCGGGCCGCGACGAGCGCGGTCAGCACGAGGGAGGCGAGGACGGGCAGTACGGCAAGCGGCCGGACGAGGCCGGGCGCGGTGCGGCCGAGCAGCAGTCCGGCGGCGGCGCCGAGGAAGGGGAGGACGGGGACGAGGGCGGCGAGGGTGGTCGTGGTCACGCGGTGGCCTCAGCCTTCTCGGCCCCGGGGGCGTCGGGGCCCTCGGTGGTGTCGGGGCCTTCGGCGGTGTCGCGGAGTCGGTCGATGTCGGAGGTGCCCCGGTTGCGGTACACGGCGAGCACGATCGCCAGGCCGATGCCGATCTCGGCGGCGGCGATGGCGATGGTGAACAGGGTCAGCGCCTGGCCGGAGTGCAGGGTGTCCCGGGCGGCACGGCTCAGCCAGACGTCGAAGGCGACGAGGTTGAGGTTGACGGCGTTGAGCATCAGCTCGACCGACATGAGGACCAGGATCGCGTTGCGGCGGGCGAGGACGCCGTAGAGGCCGGTGCAGAAGAGGAGGGCGGAGAGTACGGCGGGGTAGGCGAGGTGCATCAGCGGGCGCCTTCCTTCTCGCCGGGGGTCTTGGTGGGCTCGCCGGCCGTCCGCGTGGGGCTCGGGACGCCGGGGGCCCTGGTGAGGCCGGGGGCGCCGGGTGGCTGGTCCTGACCTTGGTCTGCCTTGGCCTTGCGGGACAGGACGATCGCGCCGACCAGGGCGGCGAGGAGGAGTACGGAGAGGGCCTCGAAGGGCAGGACCCAGCCGCGGAAGAGGCTCTCGCCGGTGACGCGGGTGGTGCCTGCGGCCGGGCCGTCCAGGTCGATCCAGGTGGCACGGAAGGCGTCCACGACCACCCAGACCAGCGCACCGGCGGCGCCCACCGCGACGGCGAGCGCGGCCCAGCGGTTGCCCGAGTCGGCGTCCGGGGAGCGGCCGATGGGGGCCCGCGTGAGCATCAGCCCGAAGAGGAGGAGGACGACGACGGAACCGACGTAGATGAGGACCTGCACCCAGGCGATGAACTCGGCGGTGAGCAGGAGGTACTCGACGGCGAGGCCGCCGAGCGCGACCACCAGCCACAGGGCGGCGTGCACCAGCTGCCGCGTGGTGACGGTGATCAGCGCGGCGCCGAAGGTGGCGAGGCCGACAAGCAGGAAGGCGATCTCGACGCCGGTCGGGGACAGGAAGCCGTGGGGAGCGGCGGCGGCCAGAGCGGCTGCGGTGGGGCTCACGACTCTCCCTCCTTTTCCTCGGGCTTCGGCTCTGCCGCTTGGGCAGCTTCGGCGGCTTCGGCGGCAGCGGCCGCCTGCGCGGCGGCCAGTTTGTCGGCGGCCTTGTGGGCGGCGGCGATCTCCTTGGGCTCCTCGGCGTGCGGGTCCAGGGCGGGCGGCGCCGGGACCGTCCACATCCACTCGCGGAGCTTGTCGCGCTCGTGGGTGAGTTCGTGGATGTCGGTCTCGGCGTACTCGAACTCCGGCGACCAGAACAGCGCGTCGAAGGGGCAGACCTCGATGCAGATGCCGCAGTACATGCAGAGCGAGAAGTCGATGGCGAAGCGGTCGAGGACGTTGCGGCTGCGTTCGCGGCCGCCCGGGGTGGCGGCGGGCACCGTCTCCTTGTGGGAGTCGATGTAGATGCACCAGTCGGGGCACTCGCGGGCGCACAGCATGCAGACCGTGCAGTTCTCCTCGAACAGGCCGATGACGCCGCGGGTGCGGGGCGGCAGTTCGGGCTCCACGTCCGGGTACCGCTCGGTGACGGTCTTCCTCGTCATCGTGCGCAGGGTGACGGCCAGGCCCTTGGCCAGGCCGGAGCCGGGGATACGGGGCATCAGGAGATCACCACCTTGACGACGCCGGTGAGGGCGATCTGGGCGAGGGAGAGGGGCACGAGGAGGGTCCAGGAGAGCTTCTGGAGCTGGTCCTCGCGCAGCCGGGGGTAGGTGACGCGGAGCCAGATCACGAGGAACGCGAGCACCGCGGTCTTCAGCAGGGTCCACACCCAGCCGAGCCCGTCCGCGCCCCAGGGGCCGTGCCAGCCGCCCAGGAACAGGACGGTGGTCAGGCCGCACAGCACGACGATCCCGGCGTACTCCGCGAGCAGGAACAGGGCGAACCTGAGGCCGGTGTACTCCGTGTACGCGCCGAAGATGATCTCCGAGTCCGCCACGGGCATGTCGAACGGCGGGCGTTGCAGCTCCGCGAGTCCGGCGACGAAGAAGACGAGCCCGCCGACGATCTGCCAGGGCACCCACCACCAGTGGAAGGCGTTGACGATGCCGGGCAGGGAGACCGTCCCCGCCGCCATCGCCACCGACGCGGCGGCGAGCAGCATCGGCAGCTCGTACGCCAGCAGCTGGGCCGCGGTCCGCAGGCCGCCGAGCAGCGAGAACTTGTTCGCGCTCGCCCATCCGGCCATCAGCGAGCCGAGCACGCCGACGCCCATCACCGCGAGCACGAAGAAGATCCCCGCGTCCACCACCTGCCCGACCGCGCCGCTGCCCGGCCCGATCGGGATGGCCAGCAGCACCAGCAGGTACGGCAGCAGCGCGACGGCCGGGGCCAGCTGGAAGATCCGCCGGTCGGCTCCCGCCGGTACGACGTCCTCCTTCTGCGCGAACTTCACCCCGTCCGCGACGAGCTGCGCCCATCCGTGGAACCCGCCCGCGTACATCGGGCCGAGCCTGCCCTGCATGTGGGCCATCACCTTGTGCTCCGTCTGACCCACGATCAGCGGGAAGGTGAGGAACACGACGAACACGATCAGGAGCCGCAGGGCGACGGGCCATGCGTCGTTCACCGCGGGCCTCCTGTGGGGTCTTCGGGGGTGGTGGGGTCGGGGTGCGCGGGGCGGTCCGGTGCCTGGGTGGGCTCGGCGGGGTGCTCGGGGTCCGGTACGTCCTCCGGCTCGGGCGCCCGGCTCGCGGACGGTTCCTGCGGCTCGGACGCCCGGCTCGCGGACGGTTCCTCCGGCTCGGGCGCCCGGCTCGCGGACGGTTCCTGCGGCCGGTCCGGCTTCCGGCTGTCCTGCGGGGACTCGCTCGGCTCCGAGGTTTCCTCGGCGGGCGGGGCCTGGTCGGGCTCCGGGGTGGGTTCGTCGAAGGCCGGGCGGGCGTGGTGCCAGGGGGCGTCCGCGCTGCGGGGGGCCGTGCTTCGGCGGGCCGGGGGCTCGGCAGCGGTCGGTGTCGGTTCCGGGCCCTGCGGCTGCTGCGAGGCGGAGCCCTGGGAGGCGCTGCGGGTGCGGCGCGGGCGGGCCGGGGCCGACTCGGGTGCCGTGGGCGGCTGCGGCGCGGCCTCCTGCTGTTCCGCACCGGACGTCTGGCTCACCGAGCCGTCGCTCGTGCTCCGGGTACGGCGGGGCCGGGGGGTGGCGCCACCAGCCGTCGACGCGGGACCGGCGGTCTCATCGGCCGAGGCAGCGCGAGCCGGGCCGGCGGGACCGGCCGCCTCAGCGGCTTCGCCGGCCGACGCGGCATCAGCGGGGTGGGCGGCACCGGTGGCTTCGCCGCTCACCGTCGCGCCCGTGGACCCGGCAGAGCTGTCGGTACGACCGGCCGACTCCGACTCGGCGGCCTCCGCCGCCCCCGCGATCCGACTGGCCGAACCCTCTGCCGCCGACCGGGAACGACGCACCGGCCGCCCCTCGGCGGCAGGCGCCGCCTGGCTCGCGGAACCGTCCGACGCCGAGCGCGCGCGACGTGCCGGGCGCTCCGCCGACGCGGCGGCGTCCTGACTCGCCGAGCCCTCCGACACCGAACGGGAACGCCGTACCGGCCGCTCCCCCGCCGCGGCCCGTGCGGGGCGTTCGCGGGTCGGGGCGGGCGGGAGCTGGCCCTTCAGAGGGCCCCACTCGTTGGGGTCGGGGACGCCCGGCGGGAGCATCTGACGGCGCTTCGGGGTGCCGTGTTCCGACTCGCCCGGTTCCTTGGCGCCGGGCCACGCCTTGGCGACGCGGGCGGCGAGGACGAAGTCCTTGCGGAGGGGGTGGCCTTCGAAGTTCTCGGGGAGCAGGAGGTGCTCCAGGCCGGGGTGGCCCGTGAAGTCGACGCCGAACATCTCGTGCGTCTCGCGCTCGTGCCAGGCGGCGCCCGCGTAGACGCCGACGGCGGACGGCAGGACCGGCGCCGAGTGCGGCACGGTCGTCCGCACGAGCAGGCGCCGTACGGGATGCAGGGCCACCACGTGCGCGGAGACACGGAAACCGGTGCCCGGCTCGTCGACCGCGCTCAGCCAGTCGAAGTAGGTGCAGGTCAGGGTCGTACGGGCCGTCTCCAGGGCGTCGAGCCAGGCATCCGGGGCCACGTCCACCGTGAGGACGTCGTACGACTCCTCCGCCGTGGCTCCCGGTCCGAACAGCTCCTCGGTGTCGGCGGGCAGCCAGCCGGTCGTGGTCATCGCGCGTCTCCCTGAGAGGGGGCGGCCGGCGGCTTGACCAGGCCGCTCTGGAGGGCGGCGGCCGAAGGACGACTGGTGCCGTACCGCTCGCTCAGCGACTCGCGCGCGATCTTCTCCTGGAGCTTGAGGATGCCCTGGAGGAGTGCCTCGGGGCGCGGCGGGCAGCCCGGCACGTACACGTCGACCGGGATGATCTGGTCGACGCCCTTGGTGACGGAGTACGAGTCCCAGTACGGGCCACCGCAGTTGGAGCAGGCGCCGAAGGAGATGACGTACTTCGGCTCGGGCATCTGCTCGTAGAGCCGCTTCACGGCGGGCGCCATCTTGTCGGTGACCGTGCCGGAGACGACCATCAGGTCCGCCTGACGGGGGCCCGGCGCGAAGGGGATGACACCGAGCCGGATGAAGTCGTGCCGGGCCATCGACGCGGCGATGAACTCGATCGCGCAGCAGGCGAGGCCGAAGTTGAAGACCCAGAGGGAGTAGCGGCGGCCCCAGTTGAGGACGACCTTCATCGGCTCGGGGGCGAGCCGGGCGAGCGCGCCGAGCCTCTTCGGTTCGGGCAGGAGCACCGGGTCGGGCAGCGGCACCGGCTCGGAGGCGGCGGAGGTCGCGGCCGGGTTCACGTCCATGTCAGGACGCCCTTCTTGTATGCGTACAGCAGGCCGACGGCGAGGAAGCCGAGGAAGATGAACATCTCCACGAGGGTCGTCGCGCCGTAGCCGGGGGCGGCGAAGACCGTCGCCCAGGGGAACAGGAAGATCGAGTCGACGGCGAAGATCACGTACAGGAACGCGTACACGTAGTAGCGGACCTGGGTGTGGGCCCAGCCCTCACCGACCGGGTCGACGCCGCACTCGTACGTCATGAGCTTCTCGGGGGTCGGTACGACGGGCCGCAGCAGCCGGCCCGCGCCGAAGGCGACCGCGACGAAGAGCACGCCGACGACGGCGATCAGCCCCACGACCGAGTACGACCCGAAGTACGAACCGGGCTGGTCCGCCGCGAGGCTGGCCGCGGCGACCGTCGAGTCCCCCAACGTCTCCCGCACCGTCCTTCTCCTCGCTCCCCGACCTGTGTGTTCCGCGTGCCCTGGGTGACCCCTGTGAACCGCGCGACGTGACGCGATCCGAGGGTCTGTATGCACGGGAGTCTAGGCCCTGGCAAAGGAGCGGTAAGCAGGTCGTCACGCGCTGAGAGGGGCCGGGAGGGGCGCGGGGTGGGGTTTTCCCCCGGGGGCGGAAGGCGGACTGCCGCATGGCGCGGGGGGTGTTGGGCACGGCAGGCTGACCGCCATGACCGCTGCCGCCTCCGCCGCGGGCCGGGACGGGGACGATGCCCTCCGGGTCGCCGACGTTGACCAGAACGCCGAGCCCGTCCGGGGTACCGGTGCCCTCCGGGCCGCCGACCTCGATCGGAACGCCGAGCCCGGCCAGGGCGTCGGCGCCCGGGACGCCGGGCACCTCCTGGCCGCCGACGCCCTGCAGGCCGATACCGACCAACCCGGCTCCACCCGGACCAGTCACGCCCACCACCCCGACACCACCCGGCCCGGCCACACCCACCAAGCCGGTGCCAACCGGCCCGCCCCCCGCCGGACCCTCCCCACCTCCCACCCCGACGCCGACCCCCTGCCCCCCGCTCGCCTCCCCTACGGCGCCCAGACCTGGAAGGAGATCGCGCATCTCCTGCTGAACCTCCCGGTGGCGGTGTTCGGGTTCACGTACGTCGTCACCCTGGTCTCCGTCAGCGCGGGGCTGACGGTGACGGTGCTCGGGCTGCCGCTGCTCGCGGGCTGTCTGCTGGGGGCGCGGCTGCTGGGGCGGCTGGAGCGGGCGCGGGTGCGGGGGCTGCTCGGGGTGCGGGTGGCCGAGCCGTCGCCGCTGTCGCTGCTGGGCCGGCGGGACCGGAAGCTGTCGCGGCGGCTGTGGCTCGTCCTGAGCGATCCGGTGGGCTGGCGGACGCTGCTCTACTTCTTCATCCGGTTGCCCTGGGGCATCTTCACCTTCTGCACGATCCTGACCTCGCTGTTCGTGCTCTGGCCTGTGCTGTCGTTCATCGCCCGGGGGCTGGCGGCCGTGGACCGGGCGCTGGCGCGGGGGCTGTTGTCGCCGTCGGACGAGCTGGAGCGCCGGATAGCCGAGCTGGAGTCGGACCGCGGAGTCGTCGTGGACACGGCGGCGGCCGACCTGCGCCGGATCGAGCGCGATCTGCACGACGGCGCCCAGGCCCGGCTGGTCAACCTCGCCATGGAGCTCGGTCTGGCGAAGGAGAAGCTCCTGGAGGACCCGGAGGAGGCCGCCCGCATGGTCGACGAGGCCCACGGCGAGGTGAAGACCGCCCTGCGTGAACTCCGCGACCTGGCAAGGGGAATCCACCCCGCCGTCCTCACCGACCGCGGCCTCGACGCGGCCCTCTCCTCCGTCGCCGCCCGCTGCACGGTCCCGGTGACCGTCACCACCGACCTCCCCACCCGCCCCGCTCCCGCCATCGAGGGCATCGCGTACTACACCGCCAGCGAACTCCTCCAGAACATCAGCAAGCACAGCCACGCCCACCACGCCACCATCGACCTCTGGCGCACCGACGACCGCCTGATGCTCCAGGTACGGGACGACGGCACGGGCGGCGCGACCGCGTCCCCCGGCGGCGGCCTCCACGGCCTCACCGAACGCCTCGGCGCGGTGGACGGCCTCCTGCTGATCGACTCCCCGGCGGGCGGCCCGACGGTGATCACGGCGGAACTGCCCTGGCGGGACCGGACGGCATAGCGAGGACGAGCGCCGCCGAACCGGGCTGATCACCCCAGCCGACCTGGGGCGATCAGCCCGGTCTGCCGTGTGCCATGCCACCAGCCCGCCGCCCTGGAACAGGGCCCGCACGGCACCCCGCTCGCCCGGGACCCGGTAGGGAAAACCCCCGCCCCCGACACCAGCCCACGTCATGGCCCCGCACCCACCCCGCACGGAAACCTGAAGGCACGGTTCGGACACCCACGCGACGAGAGGCGGACCACGGCGATGGCCACCGAGTACGACGGACAGGGGTACCGGGTTCCCAGCGCATCCGGCGGCGGGCGGAGCCATCTGGTGCCCGCCGGGCTGCGGGCGCCGTTCGAGGCGCGGGCCTGGCGGGAGTTCGGGTACGTCCTGCTGAGCCTGCCGATCGCGATCGCGATGTTCGTGTGGGCGGTGACGGCGATGTCGCTCGGCGCGGGGCTGCTGGTGACGTTCGTCGGGATTCCGGTGCTGGCGCTGGGGCTGGCCGGCTGCCGGGGGTTCGGGGCACTGGAGCGGGCGCGGGCGCGCGGGCTGCTGCGGGTCGACGTGGCCGAGCCGGAGCCGCTGACCGTACGCGGACCGGGCGCCCTCGCCTGGATCGGCGCCGTGCTGAAGAGCGGCAGCTCCTGGCGGAACCTGCTCTTCGCGCTGCTCCGCTTCCCCTGGGCGGTGTTCTCGTTCGCGGTCGGGGTGAGCTTCTGGACGTACGGCTGGGCGTTGCTGTCGTACCCGCTGTGGTTCTGGGTGTTCCCGATGTACGTCGGCCAGGGCGGCATCCAGCTCTACGGCGACGACCACCACAGCGTGTATCTGGACAACCCCTTCGAGATCACCGTGACCTCGCTGCTCGGCCTGGTGTTCACACTGCTCACGCCGTGGATCCTGCGGGGTCTGACCACGGTGGACGGGCTGCTGGTGCGCGGGCTGCTCGGTCCGTCGCGGCTCTCGCGGCGCGTGGAGCGGCTGGAGTCGGGGCGCGGGACCGCGGTGGACACGGCGGCGGCGGACCTGCGGCGCATCGAGCGGGATCTGCACGACGGGGCCCAGGCGCGGCTGGTCAACCTCGCCATGGACCTCGGTCTCGCCAAGGAGAAGCTGCGCGAGGACCCGGAGGAGGCCGCCCGCATGGTCGACGAGGCCCACGGCGAGGTGAAGACGGCTCTGCGCGAACTCCGCGACCTGGCAAGGGGAATCCACCCCGCCGTCCTCACCGACCGCGGCCTCGACCCCGCCCTCTCCTCCGTCGCCGCCCGCTGCACGGTCCCGGTGACGGTCACCACCGACCTGCCGGGCCGGCCCGCCGCCGCCATCGAGGGCATCGCGTACTACACGGCATCCGAACTCCTCCAGAACGTCAGCAAGCACAGCCGTGCCCACCACGCCACCGTCGACCTCTGGCGCACCGACGACCGGCTGATGCTGCTGGTCACGGACGACGGCGTGGGCGGCGCCGACCCCGCCAAGGGGTCCGGGCTCGCGGGCCTGTCGGCGCGGCTGGGGGCCGTGGACGGGCTGCTCGTGGTCGACTCCCCGCCCGGCGGCCCGACCCGCATCACGGCGGAACTGCCCTGGCGGGACTGAGCGAGCGGGGCGCCCCGGCCGACCGATCCGACGTGGTCGCCTTGACCGGACCGAGCCGGACCGAGCCGAGCCGGGGCGGCCCGCCCTGCATCACCGCCACCCCACCACTCCCCAACCGGAACAGGCGACGCGCGACACACCCCCCACGCCGCCGCCATTGCTGGAATGCTGGTCCCGTTAGTCCAGACCGAAAAGGCAGCGGGGCTCTGGGGGGCCGGACGATCGTGGAGAACAGGGTGCGCGTGGTCATCGCCGAGGACTCGGTGCTGCTCAGGGAGGGGCTGACCCGGCTGCTGACCGACCGGGGTCATGAGGTGGTCGCCGGGGTCGGGGACGCGAAGGCGCTGGTCAAGACCATTACCGAGCTGAACGCGGCGGGCGAGCTGCCGGACGTGGTGGTGGCGGACGTACGGATGCCCCCGACCCACACCGATGAGGGCGTACGGGCCGCGGTCGAGCTGCGCAAGGCGCACCCGGGGCTCGGGGTGCTGGTGCTGTCGCAGTACGTGGAGGAGCGGTACGCCACCGAACTGCTGGCCGCCTCCAGCCGGGGTGTGGGCTATCTGCTGAAGGACCGGGTCGCCGACGTGCGCGAGTTCGTGGACGCGGTGGTCCGGGTCGCCGGGGGCGGTACGGCCCTCGACCCCGAGGTCGTCGCGCAGCTGCTCGGGCGCAGCCGCAAGCAGGACGTGCTGGCCGGGCTCACCCCGCGCGAGCGCGAGGTGCTGGGGCTGATGGCGGAGGGGCGGACCAACTCGGCCGTGGCCAGGCAGCTGGTGGTGAGCGACGGCGCGGTGGAGAAGCACGTCAGCAACATCTTCATGAAGCTGGGCCTGGCCCCGAGCGAGGGGGACCACCGGCGGGTGCTGGCGGTGCTGACGTATCTGAACTCGTAAGGGTCCGGTCCCCTACGGGTCGGGCGTGCGCGTCCCCTCCGGGAGAAACCGGGGGCCACCTGGGGAGTGTCTTTCGAGTGGTCCTCGGCCGGGACGGGAAATCATGAGCTGTCAGCCCGCCGAGGCCGTCCCGGAGAGCCGTCCACCATGTGGATTGCCTCGGAAGGCGACCCTAACCGACGTAGGGTTGATCCTGGACGGCCGGTGGGACGGCCGCCCATGGACAGCCGCCTCGAAGGAGGTCCAGTTCAGTGACCAGCCAGGTCAGCAGCCCAGCGGAACCGACCGACGACACGGTCGTGGGAGAGCAGCGCACACCGGGCGGCGCGAAGGACGTGCGGCGCCTGAACCGGGTGATCATCCGGTTCGCGGGGGACTCGGGTGACGGAATGCAGCTCACCGGCGACCGCTTCACCTCCGAGACCGCGTCCTTCGGCAACGACCTTTCCACCCTCCCCAACTTCCCCGCCGAGATCCGTGCCCCCGCGGGCACCCTGCCGGGTGTCTCCTCGTTCCAGCTCCACTTCGCCGACCACGACATCCTCACCCCGGGCGACGCGCCGAACGTTCTGGTCGCGATGAACCCGGCCGCCCTGAAGGCCAACATCGGCGACCTGCCGCGCGGCGCCGAGATCATCGTCAACACCGACGAGTTCACCAAGCGCGCCCTGCAGAAGGTCGGCTACGCGGGCGACCCGCTGGAGGACGGCTCGCTGGACGGCTATCAGCTGCACCCGGTGCCGCTCACCACGCTCACGGTGGAGGCGCTCAAGGAGTTCGACCTCTCCCGCAAGGAGGCGGAGCGCAGCAAGAACATGTTCGCCCTCGGCCTGCTGAGCTGGATGTACCACCGGCCCACCGAGGGCACCGAGAAGTTCCTGCGGACCAAGTTCGCCAAGAAGCCGGACATCGCGGCGGCCAACATCGCCGCGTACCGCGCGGGCTGGAACTTCGGCGAGACGACCGAGGACTTCGCCGTCTCCTACGAGGTGGCCCCGGCGGCGCGCGCCTTCCCGCCGGGCCTGTACCGCAACATCTCGGGCAACCTCGCCCTGTCGTACGGCCTGATCACCGCCTCCCGGCAGGCGGATCTGCCGCTGTTCCTCGGCTCGTACCCGATCACCCCGGCCTCCGACATCCTGCACGAGCTGTCCAAGCACAAGAACTTCGGTGTGCGGACCTTCCAGGCGGAGGACGAGATCGCGGGGATCGGCGCGGCGCTGGGCGCGGCGTTCGGCGGCAGCCTCGCGGTGACGACGACCAGTGGTCCCGGCGTGGCGCTCAAGAGCGAGACGATCGGGCTCGCGGTCTCGCTGGAGCTGCCGCTGCTGGTGATCGACATCCAGCGCGGCGGCCCGTCCACCGGTCTGCCGACCAAGACCGAGCAGGCCGACCTCCTCCAGGCGATGTACGGCCGCAACGGCGAGGCCCCGGTCCCGGTGGTCGCGCCGAGGACCCCGGCCGACTGCTTCGACGCGGCGCTGGAGGCGGCCCGGATCGCGCTGACCTACCGCACCCCGGTCTTCCTGCTCTCCGACGGCTACCTGGCCAACGGCTCGGAGCCCTGGCGCATCCCGGAGTCCGACGAACTCCCGGACCTGACCGTGCAGTTCGCGCATGGGCCGAACCACACCCTGGAGGACGGCACCGAGGTCTTCTGGCCGTACAAACGCGACCCGCTGACCCTGGCCCGCCCCTGGGCGATCCCGGGCACGCCCGGCCTGGAGCACCGCATCGGCGGCATCGAGAAGCAGGACGGCACGGGCAACATCTCCTACGACCCGGCCAACCACGACCTGATGGTCCGCACCCGCCAGGCCAAGATCGACGGCATCGAGGTCCCCGACCTCCGGGTGGACGACCAGGACGGCGCCCGCACCCTGGTCCTCGGCTGGGGCTCGACGTACGGCCCGATCACGGCGGCGGTACGACGGCTGCGCACGGCCGGCGAGCCGATCGCCCAGGCCCATCTGCGCCACCTCAACCCCTTCCCGGCCAACCTGGGCGAGATCCTGGCGCGCTACGACAAGGTGGTGATCCCCGAGATGAACCTCGGCCAGCTCGCCACCCTGGTCCGGGCGAAGTACCTGGTGGACGCCCGCTCCTACAACCAGGTCAACGGGATGCCGTTCAAGGCGGAACAGCTTGCCGCCGCGCTGAAGGAGGCCATCGATGACTGACCCGGGCAACGGGCTGCTCCAGCTGGTCCCCAAGGCGGAGGCCAAGCAGTCGATGAAGGACTTCAAGTCCGACCAGGAGGTCCGCTGGTGCCCGGGCTGCGGTGACTACGCGATCCTCGCCGCCGTCCAGGGCTTCATGCCGGAGCTGGGCCTGGCGAAGGAGAACATCGTCTTCGTCTCCGGGATCGGCTGCTCCTCCCGCTTCCCCTACTACATGAACACCTACGGGATGCACTCCATCCACGGCCGCGCCCCGGCCATCGCGACCGGACTCGCCGCCTCCCGGCGGGACCTGAGCGTGTGGGTGGTCACGGGCGACGGCGACGCCCTCTCCATCGGCGGCAACCATCTGATCCACGCGCTGCGCCGCAACGTCAACCTCAAGATCCTGCTGTTCAACAACCGGATCTACGGTCTGACCAAGGGCCAGTACAGCCCGACCTCCGAGCTGGGCAAGATCACCAAGTCGACGCCGATGGGCTCGCTGGACGCGCCGTTCAACCCGGTCTCGCTCGCGCTCGGCGCGGAGGCGTCCTTCGTGGCCCGCACGATCGACTCCGACCGCAAGCACCTCACCGAGGTCCTGCGGCAGGCCGCCGACCACCCGGGCACGGCGCTGATCGAGATCTACCAGAACTGCAACATCTTCAACGACGGCGCCTTCGACGCCCTCAAGACTGCATCTGATTCAAAAACGGGGCAGCGCTCCGAGGAGGCGCTGATCCGCCTGGAGCACGGGCAGCCGGTGCGGTTCGGCGGCGCGGACGGCGGGCGCGGGGTCGTGCGCGACCGGGCGACCGGTGATCTGAAGGTCGTCGACGTCACCCCGGAGAACGAGGCGGACCTGCTCGTCCACGACGCCCACGCCGACTCCCCCACCACCGCCTTCGCCCTCTCACGGCTGGCCGACCCCGACACCCTGCACCACACCCCGATCGGGGTGTTCCGCTCGGTGGAGCGGCCGGTCTACGACACGCTCATGGCCGACCAGCTCGACACCGCGGTCGAGCAGCGCGGCAAGGGCGACCTGGCCGCGCTCCTCGCGGGCGGGGACAGCTGGACGGTCATCGGCTGAGGGGCCGCCGGTTCTACGGGGCCGGTTTACGGGGCCGGTTCTACGAGGCCCGGGTCGCGGAGGCGGCCCGGGCCTCGTCGTACGTCCGGCGCGCCTCGTCCACCCGCTCCATGCGGTCGTGGGTCCACTGGGCCAGGGACCGGACCTGTTCGGCGGCCTCGCGGCCGAGCGGGGTGAGGGAGTAGTCCACGCGGGGCGGGATGACGGGCTTGGCGTCGCGGTGGACCAGGCCGTCGCGCTCCAGGGTCTGGAGGGTCTGGGTGAGCATCTTCTCGCTGACGCCCCGGCCGTTCCACCGGTCGATGGCGCGCCGCAGCTCGCTGAACCGGTAGGAGCGGTCGAGCAGCTCGATCAGTACGAGGACGCCCCAGCGGCTGGTGACGTGCTCCAGGACCAGCCGGTACGGACACAGGGCCTCGGCCTCTGCCATGTCACTTACTGCCATGCCAGTATCTTACTTCAAAGTGGGTACTTTCACTTGGTTAGTGCCACCCCTAGGGTGAGTGTCATACCGACCCACCCCCAAGGAGAGCGCATCCCATGAGCATCGTCGTCACCGGAGCCACCGGACACCTCGGCCGCCTGGTCGTGGAGCAGCTGCTGGAGAAGGTCCCCGCCGGGGAGATCGCCGCCGTCGTACGGGACGCGGCGAAGGGCGCCGACTTCGCCGCGCGCGGGGTGCGGATCGCCGTCGCGGACTACAACACCCCCGAGACCTTCGACGGCCTCTTCGCCGAGGGCGACAAGGTCCTGCTGATCTCGGGCAACGAGCTGGCCAAGGACCGTGCGGCCCAGCACCAGGTCGTCATCGACGCGGCCAAGGCGGCGGGGGTGGCGCTCCTTGCGTACACCAGCGCGCCGAGCGCGCTGCACGCGCGGCTCGTCGACCCCCACCGGGCCACCGAAAAGGCGCTGCTCGCCTCCGGACTGCCGTACTCGCTGCTGCGCAACGGCTGGTACCACGAGAACTACACCGAGAACCTGGCCCCGGTCCTCGCCCACGACGCGGTGGTCGCGGCGGCGGGCGACGGCCGTGTCTCCTCGGCCGCGCGCGCCGACTACGCGGCCGCGGCGGTCGCGGTGCTGACCGGCGAGGGCCACGAGAACACGGCGTACGAGCTGGGTGGCGACACGGCGTGGAGCTTCGCGGAGTACGCGGCGGAGCTGAGCCGGGCGACCGGGCGGGAGATCGTCTACAAGGCGGTCTCCGTGCCGGAGCTGGAGGCGATCCTGACCGGCGCCGGGCTGCCGGAGGCGCTCGTGACGGTGTTCGCCGAGGTGGACGAGGCGATCGAGCGGGGCGAGCTGGTGGTCTCCGGCGGGGAGCTGTCCCGCCTGATCGGCCGTCCGACGACGCCGCTGGCCGTCGCGATCGAGGCGGCGCTGAAGGGCTGAGCGCCCCTGCCCCGAGCGCCCTTGCCGGCCGTGTGTCATGACCGTATGGCGATACGGACATGACACGCGGCCCGTGGCGGCGCTACCTTCTTTCTCGCGTGGCTGGAATGTGAGAAGGAGGGGCCCGTGGCCGGGACGTCCAAGGGTGAGCATCGAATAGGTCTGCTGAACGGCTTCGCGGCCTATGGCATGTGGGGCCTGGTCCCCCTGTTCTGGCCCCTGATGAAGCCCGCCGGGGCGATGGAGATCCTGGCCCACCGGATGGTGTGGTCCCTGGTGTTCGTCGCGGCCGCGCTGGTCTTCGTACGGCGCTGGGCGTGGGCCGGTGAGCTGCTGCGCCAGCCGCGCCGCCTCGGGCTGATCGCGCTGGCGGCGGCCGTGATCACGGTGAACTGGGGCGTCTACATCTGGGCCGTGAACGCGGGCCATGTGGTGGAGGCGTCCCTCGGGTACTTCATCAACCCGCTGGTGACCATCGCCATGGGCGTGCTGCTGCTCAAGGAGCGGCTGCGGCCGGTGCAGTGGGCGGCGGTCGGGGTGGGCTTCGCCGCCGTCGTCGTCCTCACCGTGGGCTACGGCCAGCCGCCGTGGATCTCCCTCTGTCTCGCCTTCAGCTTCGCGATCTACGGGCTGGTGAAGAAGAAGGTCGGCCTCGGCGGCGTCGAGTCGCTGGCCGCCGAGACCGCGATCCAGTTCCTGCCCGCGCTCGGCTATCTGATCTGGCTCTCCGCCCACGGCGGCGCGACCTTCACCACGGACGGCCCCGGCCACGCCGCGCTCCTCGCCTCGACCGGCATCGTCACCGCGCTCCCCCTGGTCTGCTTCGGCGCGGCGGCGATCCGGGTGCCCCTCTCCACCCTGGGCCTCCTCCAGTACCTGGCTCCGGTCTTCCAGTTCGTGCTCGGCATCCTCTACTTCCACGAGGAGATGCCCCCGGAGCGCTGGGCCGGCTTCGGCCTGGTCTGGATCGCCCTGATCCTCCTCACCTGGAACGCGATGCGCTCGGCCCGCCGGGCGCGGGTGGTCGCACGGTCGGCCGCGGCCGTGCCGACGGCGGCCACGGCTCCGGCCGAGGCGGCCACGGCGGAAGCGGCGCCCGCTCGAGCGGCCACGGCGGAGACGGCCTCGGCGGAGTCCTGAGCCTCCGGGATTCCCGGGGCAGCCCGGTCTTCCCCGAGGGGGCGCCGCGACGCACCGTTCCGTCGATCACCCGGCGCCCGGCCGCCCCCGCGGTTATAAGTGAGGGATGACGAACCCGTCCCCCGCCCCGCTGCACTGGAAGCTCGTCATCGACGCGGCCGATCCGCACGCGCAGGCCGACTTCTGGGCCGCCGCCCTGCGCTACGAGCCCGAGGACAACAGCGCGCTGATCGAACGGCTCCTGTCCTTCGGCGCGCTCGACGGCGAGGCCACGGTGGAGTACCACGGCCACCCCGCCTTCCGTGACCTGGCCGGTGTCCGCCACCCCGACGACCCCTACGACCCCGCCACGGGCACCGGCCTCGGCCGCCGCCTCCTCTTCCAGCGGGTCCCCGAACCAAAAACCGCCAAGAACCGCCTCCACCTCGACCTCCACCCCGGCCCGGACCACCGCGCCGAGGAGATCACGCGCCTGAAGACCCTCGGCGCCCGCGTCCTGCGCGAGGTCTCGGAACCGGCAGGCGAGTGGGTGGTCCTGGCGGACCCGGAGGGCAACGAGTTCTGCGTGAGCTAGGCGGTACGGGAGGCGGCGGCTCCGACGATGCCGGGGTCGTACGGACGAGACGGGTGGTGAGCTTGTGGGTGACATCCCGGCGATTCCGGGCCGTCCTCCGACGGACGCGGGCCGTCCCGCGACGCGCCGGAGCCGTGTGTCCGGCTGGGCCCCGGCCATAACGCTCCTCCTGGCCGTGACGACGTCCTGCACCGGCTCCACGCCGGGAAGCGGCGCTGCCGCGGCGGCCGGAAAGTACGGCACGGCCGGAGTGGGTGACCGGCTGTTCCCGACGCTCGGCAACGGCGGCTACGACGTGACGCACTACGGGCTGACGCTGGACTACGTACCCGAGACCAACCACCTGAAGGGCACGGCGGTCATCACGGCGCGGGCCACCCAGGACCTGAACCGCTTCGACCTCGACCTGTCGGGACTGCGGGTGCGCACCGTCACGGTGCGCGGAGCCGGGGCCCACTTCACCCGCGCGGGCGACGAGCTGCGGGTGACACCGGCGAAGACCGTGCGCGACCGCGAGGTCTTCCGGACGGTCGTCACCTACGACGGCACCCCGCACACGCTCAAGTACGGCAGCGGCAGCGACGGCGCCAGGGAGGGCTGGCTGGAGACCGCCGACGGCTCGACGGCCCTGGGCCAGCCGTCCGGCTCCATGACCTGGTTCCCGGGCAACCACCACCCCTCGGACAAGGCCACGTACGACATCACGGTCACCGTGCCCAAGGACGAGGACGGCGACCCGTACGACGTGATCTCCAACGGCGAGCTGCTGACGGAGAAGGACCACGGCGAGACGGTGACCCGGCACTGGCGCAACAAGGAGCCCATGGCCTCCTACGTCGCCCACGTCTCCGTCGGCAACTTCGAGATCCACCGGGGCCGCAGCAAGAACGGCGTGCCCGTCTACGTCGCCACCGACCCCGCCGAGGCCAAGGCCGCCGCCGGTGTCCCGGACCTGGTGCCCGAGATGGTCGACTGGGGCAGCACGCTCTTCGGCCCCTACCCCTTCTCCTCGACCGGCGCCGTCGTCGACCACCTGCCCGACCTCGAATACGCCCTGGAGACCCAGACCAAGCCCTACTTCGGCGCGGCCCCCGACGAGGGACTCCTCGTCCACGAACTGGCTCACCAGTGGTTCGGCGACTCCGTCACCCCGCGCGCGTGGAAGGACATCTGGCTCAGCGAGGGCCTGGCCAGCTACGCGGAGTGGCTCTGGGAGGAGAAACGCAGCGGCCGGACCACCGAGCAGACCTTCAAGGACTACTACGACGGCAAGGACGAAGAGAGCGCAGGCATCTGGGCCTTCCCCCCGGCGAATCCCCCCAGCGCGGCCCGTCTCTCCGACCCGCCCGTCTACGGACACGGCGCCATGGTCATCCACAAGGTCCGCCAGGCCGTCGGCGACGCCACCTTCTTCGACATCCTCCGCACCTGGACCCGACAGCACCGCCACGGCAACGCCGACACCCAGCAGTTCATCACCCTGTGCGAGACCAAGTCCGGCAAGAACCTGACCGCACTCTTCGACACCTGGCTCTTCGCCAAGGAGAAGCCCTCCCGGATGTGAGCGGGAGACAGCATCGGACCGCCGCCTCACCAATGGGTCACCTTGTTCGAGCGCGTCGAGAAAAGGGAGGGTCTCCGACGTGAAGGCCCATGAACTTGCCGCCATGCGGCGGGCCATCGCCGTCTCCGCCCAGGGGCTCGGGTCGACGAGTCCGAATCCGCCGGTCGGGTGTGTCGTGCTCGATCGGGACGGGCGGATCGTCGGCGAGGAGTACCACGTGCGGAAGGGCGAGTCCCATGCCGAGGTCAACGCGCTGAAGGCGGCCGGAGGGCGGGCGGTGGGCGGTACGGCGGTGGTCACGCTGGAGCCGTGCAATCACCACGGGCACACTCCGCCCTGCCGGGAGGCGCTGATCGACGCCGGTGTCGCCCGGGTGCTCATCGCCGTGATGGACCCGACGTCGCGCGAAGAGGGCGGGGCCGCGCGGCTGCGGGCGGCGGGGGCCGGTGTCCGATGAGGTTCGGCGGCTGCGGCAGTCGTACGACGTGGTGGTTCGCGCGAGCGGAGAGGTCGAAGAAGGAAATCCGGGCCGTCACGGGGACCGGGTTTTCCGGGTTCCCCGGCTCTCCTCAAGTACCGGTGGCGATGAGGTGCTGAAGGTGCTCGACGGGGCGGGTGTGCGGTCCGTGCTGGTGGAAGGGGCGGGCACCGGCTCGTCTCTGGCCGCACTGGCCGACCAGGTGATCTGTTATCTCCCGCCTACGCCCACCAGCGCGTCGTACACCCAGCCGAGCCGCACTCCGGTCGCGCTGCCCTCGGGCTACCGCCTCACCGACGTGTCGCGCGACGCGGAGTTCGTGCGGCTGGTGGGGGAACGGGATCTCTAGACCGGGCCCCCGGCGGCTCGGGCGCGGGCCGCGAGGCGGGGCATGCGGGCGCGGGCCGACTCCAGGAGGTGCGGGTCGTCCGTCGATGCCGGGCCCGGTTCCGCCAGCAGGAGGGTCCAGAGGGCGGTCAGGGTGCGGCCCAGGGGGAGGGCCACAGCCGGGTCGGGGATCGCTCGCCAGGCGGTGGCCGCGCTGAGGACGTTGGCGTAGGCCGCGGTGGGGTCGGCGGACTCGCGGTGGCGGTAGGCGAGGTTGAGGGAGAGTTCGCAGGCGTGGCGGACGTCGCCGGTCAAGTAGGCGATGTAGGCCGCGAGTTCGCCCAGGGTGAGGACCTCGGGGTGGCGGGGGCCCAGGGCTCGGGCCGCAGCGGTGATCGTCCGGGACGCCAGGGACGCCGCTTCCGCGGTGCGGCCGTCGCGGATCGCCTCGGCGATCGGGGTCAGGGGGCCGGTCAGGGAGTCGGAGAGGATTTCTTCGGCCAGTGTGTCGAAGCGGCTGGCAGGCGGGACCGGTTCGGTCTGCTGAATCGGTTCGGCAGACGCCTTCCGCGCCGCCGGGATCGACACCATGCGCTTCTTCTCCAGACTCAGTCCGGACATCGTTTCCTCACTCCCCCGGCGCCGCCATCCGGCCGTACGCCTCCTGCCTGCCAGTGTGCCGAACTCTCGTCGGCCGGGCCGTCACCGGCGCGTCACAGCCTCGCACCAGCCGGAGGCTTGAAGGGGAATACTTGCGTGTGCATAAAATGCTTGCGTCTGCATCAAGGAAGTCGCCCGCCACCACCCCGGGAGAACCATGAACCGCCGCTTCCTCTTCGTCCTGGGCAGCGCCCGCACCGAGGGCAACACCGAGTTCCTGGCCCGCGCCGCCGCCGAGCAGCTCCCCTCCGGCGTGGAGCAGGAGTGGCTGCGGCTGACCGAGCTGCCGCTGCCCGACTTCGCCGACCTGCGGCACGACAGCGACCACGTGCGGCCCGCGCCTGACACGTCGGCCGGACGGCTGCTGGACGCCACCCTCGCGGCCACGGACGTCGTGATCGCCTCGCCGCTGTACTGGTACTCGGTCTCGTACCTCACCAAGCACTACCTGGACCACTGGTCGGGCTGGCTGCGCATCCCCGGGCTCGGCTTCAAGGAGCACATGGCCGGGCGGACCCTGTGGGGCGTGACGGCGCTCGCGGGCGCGAACCCCGCGGTCGCCGACCCGCTGGTGGGCACGCTCAACAACTCCGCCGCGTACCTGGGGATGCGCTTCGGCGGCGTCCTGCTCGGCAACGGCAGCGCGCCCGGTGACGTACGACAGGACACCGACGCGCTGGCCCGGGCCAAGACCTTCTTCGCGGGCGAGGCACCCCTCGCGCACTTCCCGGACCAGGACGCCTGAGCCGAAGAGCGCCTACGCCTCGATGTCCCGCGCGGTGAACCGCGCCCACGCCGCCGCGCCGAACACCGCCACGTACAGCCCCTGGAGGCCGAGGTTGCGCCACACGTCCTCCCAGGGGACCGGGTCGCGCAGGAGGTCGGCGAAGGACAGCCAGTAGTGGGAGAAGAAGTACGGCTGGAGGGCGTGCAGCTGGGGCAGCTGGTCGAGGATCTGGACGGTGATGAGCAGGCCGACCGTGGTCGCCATCGCCGCGATGCCGCTGTTGGTCAGCGTCGACACGAACAGGCCGAGCGCCGCCACGCCGGTCAGGGAGGCGGCGACGACCAGCGCGATCAGCAGGGCGCGGCCGATGCCGTCGGCGAAGGAGATCCGGGTCCCGGAGATGGTGGTGACATCGCCCAACGGGAAGAGCAGCGCCCCGACGATCAGCGCCGTGACGGCGACGACGAGGGTGGCGAGCAGGCAGAAGGCGACGACGGCCGCGTACTTGGTGAGCAGCAGCCGCGTGCGCCCTGCCGGGGCGACCAGCAGATAGCGCAGGGTGCCCGCGCTCGCCTCGCCCGCGATCGCGTCCCCGGCGACGACGCCGACGGCCATCGGCAGGAAGAACGGCAGCGTCGCGGCCAGCGCCGTGAACACCAGGAACAGGCCGTTGTTGGTGATCTGCGACAGGAAGGCCGGTCCCCCGCCGCCTCCCCCGGCCGATCCGCCGTCGCCGGTCTCGGCCTTCACCGCGATCCCGATCAGCACCGGTACGGCCGCCAGTACGGCGAGCAGCGCGAGGGTCCGCCAGCGGCGCACCGTGATCACCAGCTCGCTGCGCAGCAGCCCGAACGTCCACAGGGGGTGCGTGGCCCGGTACGTCGGCTCAGCCCGCGACATCGAAGCCCTCTCCGGTCAGTGCCACGAACGCGTCCTCCAGCGAGGCGCGTTCGAGCGTGAAGCCGCGGACCCGGACGCCCGCCGTCACCAGGGCCGCGTTGATCTCGGCGAGGTCCCGCACGGGCGGCGCGCCGGTCACCCGCTCGCCCTCGACGGCCACGTCCGCCACGCCCTGTTCCTTCAGCACCCGGGCCGCGTCGGCCGGGTCCGGGGTGCTCACCACGAGCCGTCCGTGCGCCCCGGCGGCCAGCTCGGCCACCGCGCCCTGGACGACCAGGCGCCCCCGGTTCATCACGGCGGCGTGGGTGCAGACCTGCTCGATCTCGTCGAGGAGGTGGGAGGAGAGGAAGACGGTGGTGCCGTCGGAGGCCAGCTCGCGCACGAGGGTACGGATCTCCCGCATGCCCTGGGGATCGAGGCCGTTGGTCGGCTCGTCCAGGACCAGCAGGCGGCGCGGCTGGAGCAGGGCGGCGGCGAGGCCGAGGCGCTGCTTCATGCCGAGGGAGTACGCCCTCGCCTTCTTGCCGGAGGCGGCGGCGAGACCGACCCGTTCCAGCGCGGCGGCGACGCGGGCGCTCCGGGTGCGGGGGTCGGCGGTGGGGTCGGCCGCGTCGTAGCGCAGGAGGTTGTCGCGGCCGGAGAGGAAGCCGTAGAGGGCCGGGCCCTCGATGAGCGCGCCGACCTGGGGCAGGACGGCGCGGGTGGAGCGGGGCATGGGGCGGCCGAGGACCTGGGCGGTGCCGGAGGTCGGCTCGATCAGGCCCATCAGCATGCGGATGGTGGTGGTCTTGCCCGAGCCGTTGGGCCCGAGGAACCCGAAGACGCTGCCCGCCGGGACGGTCAGATCGAGACCGTCCACGGCGAGCTGGCTGCCGTAGCGCTTGGTGAGGCCCTGGGTGGCGATCACCGGACCGGCGTCGGGCCCGGCCGGGGAACCGGCCTCGGATCTCCCGGGCCCTTCCGCGGAGGACGGCTCGTTCATCGGCTCCTCACTCATCCTCGTCCTCCGCGAAAAGCGGCCCCGCCCCGCCGGATCAGTGCTCGGCGTTGGCCGTCTTCAGCAGGGTCTGCTTGGTGACCGCGCCCGCGTAGACCTTGCCGTCGTCGGTGATCAGGGCGTTGACCAGGCGGGTGGAGAACACCGTGCCCTTGCCGAAGTCGCCGGTGACCTGGTCGCCGAGCGAGCCGAGGAAGCCGCCCGCCGAGCCGGAGGGCATACCGCCCTCGGCGCCGGTGTCGAAGGTGGCGATGCTGGTCCAGCCCTTGCCGATGACGTCGCCGCCCTGGGGCGCCCCGCCGAACAGCTCGCGCAGCCCCTGGCCGTGCTCCTCCTTGCCGGAGTCCTTCTCCTCGGTGACCTTCGCGCCCTTGGGCGGGGTGAAGTCGAAGGTGGAGGCCGACGGCTTGGCGAAGGAGACCTGGGTGAAGCCTGTGTCGACGACGGGCTTGCCGCCGCTCTTCGCGGTGAGCGTGAACTTCAGCGGCATGCCCGTCTTCGCGTCCACCGCGATGGTGACCGCGCCGACCGTGCTGCCCTGCTGCTTGGGCTTGATCTGCAGCTTGTAGGCGTCGCGCCCGGCGACCCGCTCGGTGCCGGCCACGGTGACGGAGGTGGTGTCGTCCACCGCCTTGAGGGCTTCCTTGGCGAAGTCCCCGGGAGTGCCCTGCCGCTCCTCCTTGCGCTCCTTGCCCTGCTCGTGCTGCTCGGCGGTGCCGTGGAAGACCTCGTTGCTGCCGCTGTCGTAGCCCCACACGTCCTTGCCGTTGTGGATCAGGCTGTACTCCGCGCCGCGCTCGCGCAGCGAGAGCTTCTGCCTGTCCGGGCCGTCGGCGGCCACGCGCAGGGTGTGGGTGCCGGAGACCAGCTCGGTGAGCTTGCTGCTCGGGTCGGCCGAGGAGCCGTCGTGGCCGCCGTTGCCGGAGCCCAGGCTGCTCTCCAGGCCGCCCAGGTCGGGCAGGCCGAGGTCGGTGCTGATCTTCACCGTGCCGGACAGCTGCTGGACGTCCGAGCTCGCGATCTTCTCCACGAGCTGCTGTGCGCTGATCTTCGGCAGATCGGGGTCACCGGTGCTGGCGAGTGCCGGGACCAGGCCGATCGTGGCCGCGGCCACCCCCGTCACCGCGACCGGAACGACGTACCGGACGGCCTTGCGACGGCCGGCGCGCGGGTTCTCGTCCGCTGCGGTGCCCCTGGTGTCGTCGGATGCGTACGGTGCCATGTGTGCCTTACCTCCGTGGTCGGCGGCGGCTGCCCCTCGTTATGGTCCACCCAGCCGCCATTCTCACCCGAATCGGTGAGGAGTGGTGGTTTCCGTGGTCACCATCAGACCAAATCAGCCGCGTGAACACGTCAGTCCACGGAGCCAACTCGGCGTACACCTGCGGTATGACGCAGGGGGCGGTGTCTCCCGCCCGACCCGTAGGGGTCGTACGGGCGGCACCGCCCCCTGTCGTACGTCTGCCCGGTCAGCCGGTGCGGTGCACCACCGCGTCGCACAGTTCGAGCAGGGCCGCCTTGGCCTTGCACTCCTTGAGGGGGGCCAGCGCGGCGCGGGCCTCCTCCGCGTACCGCACGGCGTCGCGGCGGGCCTGCTCCAGGGCGGGGTGCGTACGCAGCGCGGCCAGCGCCTCGGCGTGCCGGGCGTCGTCGGTGAGGTCGGAGTCGAGCAGCTCGCACAGCGCGACGTCCTCGGCCTCGCCGAGCCGGGCGGCGCGCTCGCGCAGCCGGAGCACGGGCATCGTGGGGATGCCCTCGCGCAGGTCGGTGCCCGGGGTCTTGCCGGACTCCCGGGTCTCGGAGGCGATGTCGAGGACGTCGTCGCACAGCTGGAAGGCGACGCCGAGGCGCTCGCCGTACTGGGTGAGCACGTCCACCACGGTCTCGTCGGCGCCGGACATCATCGCGCCGAACCGGCACGAGACGGCGACCAGGGAGCCCGTCTTGCCGGAGAGCACGTCGAGGTAGTGCTCGACCGGGTCGCGGCCGTCCATGGGACCCGCGGTCTCCATTATCTGGCCGGTGACCAGCCGCTCGAAGGCGAGGGCCTGGACGCGGACGGCCTCCGGGCCGAGGTCGGCCAGTATCTGCGTCGCGCGGGCGAAGAGGAAGTCTCCGGTGAGGACCGCGACCGAGTTGCCCCAGCGGGTGTTGGCGCTGTCCACGCCGCGGCGCACGGCCGCCTCGTCCATGACGTCGTCGTGGTAGAGCGTGGCCAGGTGGGTCAGCTCCACGACGACGGCGGAGGGGACGATGCCCGGGGCGTACTTGTCGCCGAACTGGGCGGCGAGGAGCACGAGCAGGGGACGGAACCGCTTGCCGCCGGCCCGCACGAGGTGCTGCGCGGCTCCGGTGATGAAGGGGACCTCGCTCTTGGTGGCCTCTAGCAGGCCCTCCTCGACAGCCGTCAATCCGGCCTGGACATCGGCTTCCAGTGCCTGGTCCCGCACGCTCAGCCCGAACGGCTCGCCGACGGTCACGAGGGGTCTCCTGTCTGCTGGTGTCTGCTGGCGACTACACGGTTTGTCGATAGGTCGCTGCCATCACTCGGATCAGCGTATCCGGTCGCGTTTCCATCACCGCTATCACCCACCGGTCCACCACGGGAGGTATCGGGTCACAGCGGTCGTCTTCTGCTTTGGCGGACATGGTCGGACATTCATCGACTTAACAGGACGATGTGCCTGCTGTCGTCGGACGGCGCGCCGACAGGGCGCCCCTCCGCCCCCCATGCGGAGGGGGTCACTTCCCCCAACGAACGGGACCACCCCAGAGGTTCCGCATCCGACCGGACCGACACTCCCTAATACCCACAGACGGATCAAATCCACCTAATCGCCCATGTCTGACTTTGCGTATTTTGCGGTTTCGTGAGTTGGGTCACCGGACGCCCGATGGCGGCCGACAGGCCCCGACTACCCACCTCACCTTGGTTCATGGGGCAGTTGAGCGTTGACGGGCGCAAAGGATCAAGTACCTCAATTGGGGCAAGTCAAGATCAACCATTGCTTTGTGTGAATCCGGCACTTGTTCCGGACATCTGCTCTCGCATACGTTCCGGCCCGTCGGGCGACGCCGAATCCTGCCGGGCCCGACACACCCACTCGACGAACTCATTTCGTACGGCAGGAGCGGGGGAACCAGGTAGGCCGCCGGGACGGGTCGACGCGCGTTGATTGACGCGCGTCGACCCGGCAACGGCTCGGGGTGAAGCCGCGACTTCGTGTCCCACGGACACGGATGTGAGCGGCCGGGCACCTCCCCGCCCGAACCCGACAGCTCACCTCGCAGGCGCCGGAGAGGAACGTGTCATGTCTGCTGCCGCTCAGCCGCGCCGTGCCCGCGCCAAGCGCATCGTCCGTACGCTCGCCGTCACCGGTACCGGTGCCGCCGTGCTCGCGCTGCCGTTCATCGGTGCCACCAGCGCCTCCGCCGCTCCGGCCACCGCTTCGGCCGCCGTGAAGACCCCGGCCGGGTATGCGAACAACCTCGACGGCTGGATCCGCGAGTCCCTCGCGATCATGGCCCAGAAGGGCATCCCGGGCACCTACAACGGCATTCACCGCAACGTGATGCGCGAGTCCTCGGGGAACCCGCTCGCCATCAACAACTGGGACATCAACGCCGTCAACGGCACCCCGTCCAAGGGCCTGCTCCAGGTCATCGACCCGACCTTCACCGCGTACCACGTGGCGGGCACCTCCCTCGACCCGTACGACCCGGTCGCGAACATCACGGCCGCCTGCAACTACGCCTGGCACCGTTACGGCTCCATCGACAACGTCAACGGCCCGTACTAGGCCGTAGAGACCGGCACGTTCCCGGGGCGGGGCGCCCGTAGGTGACTCACCTACGGGCGCCCCGCCCGTTGTCCTCTCAGACGCCGTACACCCTCTCCAGGACCACCGCGATGCCGTCGTCCTCGTTGGAGAGGGTGATCTCGTCCGCCACGGCGAGCAGTTCACGGTGGGCGTTGGCCATGGCCACGCCGTGGGCGGCCCACTGGAACATGGGGATGTCGTTCGGCATGTCGCCGAAGGCGATCGTGTCCGCGCGGCCGAGGCCCAGGTGCTCGGCGGCCAGGGCGAGTCCGGTGGCCTTGGTGATGCCGCACGGCTGGAGCTCGACGGTACCGGGCCCGGACATCGTGACCGTGGCCAGCGAGCCGACGACCGAGCGGGCGGTCTCGGCCAGCTCGTCGTCGGACAGGCCGGGGTGGCGCAGCAGCACCTTGCTGATGGGCTCACGCCAGAGGTCGTCCCGCCGGTCCACCCGTACGGCGGGCAGCGTGGGGTGGGGCATCAGATAGCCGGGCTCGATGAGGGTGAGGCCGTCCACCCCGTCCTGGTCGACGGCCGCGTACACCTGCCCGACCTCGGCCTCGATCTTCCCGAGCGCCGTCTCGGCCAGCTCCCGGTCCAGCCGCACCGACCACAGCAGGCTCCCGCTCCCCGCGTCGTACACCTGCGCCCCCTGCCCGCACACCGCGAGCCCGGTACACCCCAGCGACTCCAGCAGCGGCCGCACCCGCGGCGCCGGCCGCCCGGTCACCACCAGATGCCGCGCCCCGGCCCGGGCCGCCCCCGCGAGAGCGGCCCGGGACCGCACGGAGACGGTGTCATCACCGCGCAGCAGCGTCCCGTCCAGGTCGGTGGCGATGAGTGCGGGAAGGGGAGGTGCGGCCATGATCAGAGAATACGGACGCGGGTGGTCTCCGACTCACCGGCGGGGTACGGGAGTTGACCCCGGCCGGCCGGTGGCGGCGCGGGGCGCCCGGGGGGGCGGAGTACGGCCAGGGGCAGTCGAGGTCTGACCGAGGCGCGCCCCAGGCGCCTGCCGGGAGGCCGCTACGGCCGGGGCCGCTGGAAGGCGAACGCGTACGACCATGGCACCGCCGTGCGGCAACCCGAGCTGCCGCCGGACCACGACCGAGGCGGAGCCAGGGGGTGCCGCGACGGGATCAAGTGCGGGATGCCTGGGCGCGGCCGGGGGACTGCCGGGCAGCTGCCCGGTGCGGCCCCCCCTGCCGGGGGCAACCCGGCTGCCACCGGAACGCGGCCGAGTCGCGGCCCACCGGGCCGCCATGCGCGGCCAGGACGTGACCCGGAGGCAGCCGCGACGCGGTCGGGTGCGGGATGTCGCCGGGTGCGGTCGGCGGGGGCCGGGGACGCGGTCCGGTGCGGCCGGGGGCAGCCCGGGTGGTGA
Source organism: Streptomyces sp. NPDC026659 (assembly GCF_040638245.1). Lineage (NCBI taxonomy): Bacteria > Bacillati > Actinomycetota > Actinomycetes > Kitasatosporales > Streptomycetaceae > Streptomyces > Streptomyces sp. NPDC026659. The sequence goes on from NZ_JBEZXY010000002.1 coordinate 795,100, forward strand.
AGGCCGCGCCCGCGCCCCCGCGCCCCTCACCCGTGTGCCGCCGCCAGATGCTTCGCCAGGCGTGGCGACGCGAACTCCGTGCCGCAGACGAAGCGCATGACCGGGCCGTAGGACGAGGCCGCCGGGAGGCCGGTGAAGTAGAGGCCGGGGAGCGAGGAGACGTAGCCGGGGCCGAGGCGGGGGGTGCCTCGGGTGGTGGCGAGGCGGGTGCGGAGGCCGGGGCCGAGGAAGTCCATGGCGGCGAGGTCGACGCGGTAGCCGGTGGCGGCGATGACGTGGTCGGCCGTCAGCCGTTCGGCGCGGCCGCCGTGGGTGAGGACCTTCAGGACCGGTGCGCCGTCCGACACCTCGGCGGACACGACGCGCTGGACCTCCTCGACCTGGACCTTTCCCTCGAAGCGGTCGCGCAGCCACCACGCGCCGAGCGGGCCGAGGACCCGGCGGACCAGGTGGTGGCGGACGGGGTCGGGGAGGAAGCGGTAGGGGTCGGCGTGGTAGCTGAGCGCCCACAGGGACCAGGCGCGGCCGAACGGCGACTCCGGCCGGAAGCGCGGCTGCTCCCAGGGCGGGGCGCCGAAGGCCACCCGGCCCCGGCCGCGCGAGACCACCCGCACCTGGGCGCCCGCCTCCGCGGCGAGCGCCGCCGTCTCCAGCGCGGACTGGCCCGCGCCGACGACGATCAGCTCCTTGCCCGAGAAGCGGCCGAGGTCGTGGTGCTCGTAGACGTGCGAGACGGGGGCGGCGGGGCCGGAGCCCTCGGACGCGGCGCCCGCCAGCTCGGGCGGCAGATGGGCGAGCCCGGACAGGCCGGTCGCGACCACCACCGCGCGGGCCTGGAACGCCTCCCCCGAGTCCAGCTTCAGCTCGAAGTCGCCGCTCCCCCGCGCCCGCTCGACGGAGACCACCCGCACCTGCTCCAGACCGGGCACCAGCTTGCGCTGGAACCACTCGCCGTAGGCGGTGAAGGTCTCGACCGGGATGATGTCCTCGTCGGTGACCAGCCGCCGGATCCCGGCCGCGTCGCAGTAGTCCGCGAGGGTGTGCCCCGGCTGCGGGCAGTCCAGGCTGGAGGCGGCGGGCGTCGACTTCAGCAGCATCCCCTCGGGCATGTGGTCGCGCCAGCTCACCATGGGGTCGCCGAAGACGCGGACGGGCAGCCCCCGCGCCCGCAGATGGGCCGCGGTGGACAGGCCGAACGGCCCCGCCCCGACGACTGCAACCGGTCGAATCACGAAGTCCCTCCCAGGACGCGTTCACGCCACTCCCGTGGCTCTGCCGCTTCGCTTGCCGCTGCGCCTTGCCTTCGTGGTGCCCGCGTCATTCCCTTGCGGGGATCAGGCGGTGCCGCCGCGGCGGTTGGTCCGCCACAGCGCGTAGAGGTGCTTCGCGCCCGGACGCACGAAGCGGGCCATCATGGTCAGGAACGGCATCGGGTCGTCCGCCGCGAGCCACGCCAGTTCGGTGCCGCTCGCCCGCGCCGGGGCGTGCGGCGTGGTGTAGCCGCTGCGGCGGTAGGCGAGGAGCGCGGGCAGGTCGATGTTCTCCACCACGTACCGGTTCCCGGAGCGCTGCGCGCCCTCGGGGACGGGCCGCCCGGTGAGGTTCAGATGCAGGGCGCGTACGACGTCGATGCCGGACTCGCTCTCGAAGAGCCGGAACTGGGCGCCCATCCGGGGGTTGAAGTCCAGGAGTTTGTACTGCCCGTCGCGCCGGTCGAAGCGCAGGTCGAGGTCGATGACCCCGCTGAAGCCGATCTCCTTGATGAACCGCGCCGCGAGGTCGGCGAGTTCGGGGTTGTCCACGACGTACGCGTGCGCCGTCATCCCCGCGTGCGGCGGCCAGGAGCGCACCTTGACCCCGGTGAAGAGGGCGAGCGGGCCCGCGTCGGCGTCGAAGCAGGCGTGCACGATCCAGTCCTCGGCGGACTCCCTCGGCAGATACTCCTGGAGGATGACGCCGGGGTCCTCGCCCCAGTCGCGGGCGAGGTCGAGCAGCCCCGCGCGGGTGGCGATCCGGGTGGTGCCGCCCACGGCGGGCCGGCTGCGCCTGACGAACGCCTCGCGGTTCTTGGCCACCACCGGGAAGCGGGCCCGCTCGGCGAACTCGGCTATCTCGGCGTACGAACGCGGGAACACCGTCACCGGAGTCGCGATCCCGTGCTCCCGGCACAGCTCGTGCAGCCCCTGCTTGCTGGCCAGGCGGCGCGGCAGCGCGGGGTCCACGCGCGGGAAGAGGAACGGCCCGGCCAGCGCGTCCTGGTGCTCCGCGATGAGGACGGCGGCCTCTTCGTCGGTCGGGATCAGGACCGTGGGGCGCCCGATCCGGCGGCCGATCCGCAGCAGCCCCTCGACCAAATGCTCCGGCTCCTCGGCCCCCGTCGTCGGCCAGACGAAGGCGCGCTTCAGATAACGGGACGCGGCGGCCGGGGTGTAGGCGTCCTCGGTGATCGCGTACATCGGCACGCCCAGCCTGCCGAGACTCCGGATCGCGCCGACCCCGCCGTGATGCAGCGGATAGCCGCCGAACTTGACTATGAGACCCGGCACTTCACGGTCCGCCTGGACCGGCGCCCCGACGCGGCTTCCGGCCACGGGTCGTCCCCCCACGTGTCCCCCCTTTGGACCGGACCCACCCCGCCCGTGTCCCCCATGGACGCTAAGCCGGAACAGTTCCCTCCGACAAGAGCTATTCGGACATTGCGAACTCTTTAGACATGGGGCGGACAACCCCACGGCGGCCGCCCGAAACCGCCACGGAACCGCTCGTCAACGCGCCTCACAGTGCTGCCAATACAGCTGTTCCGGCCATAACGTGTGGGCCGACCACATGGATGGCCACACCAGGCACGGTCCGGATGAGAGTGAGGCGGCACCCATGCCCCCCTTCGACGTCCCCGAGGGCGACCCCTTCGGTCCGCACAACCTTCCCTATGGCGTGTTCTCGCCCTCCGGCAGTGCCGAACGGAGGGTCGGGGTCCGGCTCGGCGACCGGGTGCTCGACGCGGGCGCGGTCGCCAGGGAGCTCGGCTCCCCGGACGCGGACCTGCTCGCGCGGCCCACGCTGAACCCGCTGCTCGCCGCCGGGCCGGAGGCGTGGTCGCGGGTGCGCACCGCCCTGACCACCTGGGTCACCGACCCCGCCTACGGCGCCACTGTGGAACCCCATCTCCACCCCCTGGCGGAGGTCGGCCTTCACCTCCCCTTCGAGGTGGCCGATTACGTCGACTTCTACGCCTCGGAGAACCACGCCCGCAACGTCGGCCGCATCTTCCGCCCCGACGCCGCCGACTCGCTCACCCCCAACTGGAAGCACCTGCCCATCGGTTACCACGGCCGCGCGGGCACGGTCGTGGTCTCCGGCACGGATGTCGTACGGCCCTCCGGACAGCGCAAGGGTCCCGGCGACCCCGAGCCCGTCTTCGGCCCCTCCGTACGGCTGGACATCGAGGCGGAGGTCGGCTTCGTGGTCGGCACGCCCTCCGCGCAGGGCACCCCGGTGCCGCTGACCGGCTTCCGCGAGCACGTCTTCGGGCTCTGCCTCCTCAACGACTGGTCCGCGCGCGACATCCAGGCCTGGGAGTACGTCCCCCTCGGCCCCTTCCTCGGCAAGTCCTTCGCGACCTCGGTGTCGGCGTGGATCACCCCGCTGGCGGCCCTGGAGCACGCGCGCGTGACCCCGCCCGAGCGCACGCACCCCCTCCTCCCCTACCTCGACGACTCCGGCACCGGCCCCGGCGGCTACGACCTCCGCATCTCCGTCGCCATCAACGGCCAGGTCGTCTCCGAGCCCCCCTTCTCCACCATGTACTGGACCGCCGCCCAGCAGCTCGCCCACCTCACGGTCAACGGCGCCTCCCTGCGCACGGGCGACCTCTACGCCTCCGGCACGGTGAGCGGGCCCGCCGAGAACCAGCGGGGTTCGCTGCTTGAGCTGACCTGGAACGGCCGCGATCCACTGGAACTCCCGGACGGGAAGCGGGCGTTCCTGGAGGACGGCGACGTGGTGACGCTGTCGGCGTGGGCGCCGGGGGCGGACGGGGCCCGGGTCGGGCTGGGCGAGGTGAGCGGGCGGATCGTGGGGAGTTGAGCGCGGGGCGGTGAGGACGGCCGGGGGAGCCGGGTCCGGGACGGTGGCGCGCAAGTCCCAACCGGGCTGTTCCGCTTCCCCGTTCGGCCCCGAGGACGACTGACGGACGGCCCACCGCGCGTCATACTGGCGTAACACGCACCACCGCCCCGCACCCCTCGGCCACCAGGAACCGGAGCCCCGGCATGACCGTCTGCCTGCTCCTGCTGAGCGCCGTCGCGCTGACGGCCGCGCTGCCCGCGCCCCGCGCGCTCGTCCGGGCCGCGTGGCCCGACCGGGAGCCCGTGGTGGCGCTGTGGGTGTGGCAGTGCCTGGTCGCCACCGTGCTGCTGTGCTGTCTGACCGCGCTGGTGCTGGGCGCGGCGGCCGTCTTCCACACCGTCCGCGACCATGTGTTCGCGCCCGCCCCGCCGGCCGTCACCGCCGCGTACGACCTCTCGGCCGCGCCGCCGTGGGCCGCCGTGCTCACGGTGCTGCTGGCCTCCGGGGCCGCCTGGACCACGGCCATGCTGGCCCGCGAGCTGACCGAGGTGCGGCGGCGGCGCGGGGTGACCCGGGCGCATCTGGACGAGCGGGCCCCGGAGCTGCCCGCCGGGCTGCCCTCGGGGCGCGGGCCGCTGCTGGTCCTGGAGGACGAGTACCCGGACGCCTGGTGGCTGCCCGGGCATCCGCCCCGCCTGGTCGTGACCACCGGGGCGCTGCACCGGCTCACCGACCACCAGCTGGACGCGGTCCTCACCCATGAACGCGGCCACGCCCGCGCCCACCACGACTGGCTGCTGCATCTGTCGAGCGCGCTCGCGTCGGGCTTCCCGCGTGTGCCGCTCTTCGCGCACTTCCGCGACCAGACGCACCGGCTGGTGGAGCTGGCCGCCGACGACACCGCCTCCCGGCGCTGCGGCCACCTCACCACCGCCCTGGCCCTGATCGAGCTCAACCAGCACCGGGGCGTGCTGTCCTGCGCCTCCAGCCGCCGCCTGCTCGGCGAACGCGTGGACCGGCTCCTTGAGCCCCCGCCCCGGCTGCTGCGCCGACAGCGCGCGCTGGCCACGGCGGCAGCCGCGCTGGTACCACTGCTGCCCCTCCTGATCACGTTCGCACCGGGGCTGACGGCACTGGCGTGAGCGCGAACGGCCCGTCCCGGCAGGGCTTTTCGTCTAGTCCCAGTAGGGCTCTTCGTCGTCGCCGGGCCAGTGCTCGTCGCGGCCGGTCGCCGCGGCGGGCGCGGCGGCCCTGGCGGGCTGGGCGGGTGCGGCAGCTGCGGCGGGGGCCGAAGTCGCCGATTCCGGCTGCCCGTTGAGCACCGCCAGCACCCCCTCGCCGTACGTCGCGAGCTTCTTCTCGCCGACCCCGCCGATCGTGCCGAGTTCACGCACCGACTCCGGGCGGGCGGTGGCGATCTCGCGGAGGGTGGCGTCGTGGAAGATGACGTACGCGGGGACGCCCTGTTCCTTCGCCTGCTCGGCGCGCCAGGCGCGCAGGGCCTCGAAAACGGGGACCAGTTCGGCGGGCAGTTCGACGGCCGCGGACTTGGCCCTGCGCTCGCCCCGGCCGCCTGCGGAACGGGCCGTGGTGGGCCGCTTCGGCTCCTTGCGCAGCGGCACGTCCCGCTCGCGCCGCAGCACCGCGCCGCTCTCCTCGGTGAGCACCAGCGTGCCGTACTCGCCCTCGACCGCCAGCAGCCCCTGTGCGAGCAACTGCCGGACGACGCCCCGCCATTCGCCCTCGCTCAGGTCCTCGCCGATACCGAAGACGGAGAGCTGGTCGTGGTCGAACTGGATCACCTTGGCGCTGCGCTTGCCGAGCAGGATGTCCACGATCTGCAGGGTGCCGAACTTCTGGCCGCGCTCGCGCTGGAGCCGCACCACCGTGGAGAGGACCTTCTGCGCGGCGACCGTGCCGTCCCAGGTCTCCGGCGGGGTCAGACAGGTGTCGCAGTTGCCGCACGCCTCGGCGCCGGGCTCCTGGCCGAAGTAGGCGAGGAGCTGGCCGCGCCTGCACCGCGCGGTCTCGCACAGGGCGAGCATCGCGTCCAGGTGGGCGGCGGCGCGGCGGCGGAAGTTCTCGTCGCCCTCGCCGGACTGGATCAGCTTGCGCTGCTGCACGACGTCGTTGAGGCCGTACGCCATCCAGGCGGTGGAGGGCATACCGTCGCGGCCCGCGCGGCCGGTCTCCTGGTAGTAGCCCTCGATGGACTTGGGCAGGTCGAGGTGGGCGACGAAGCGGACGTCCGGCTTGTCGATGCCCATGCCGAAGGCGATGGTGGCGACGACGATCAGGCCGTCCTCGCGCAGGAAGCGGGACTGGTGGTCGGCGCGCGTGGCCGCGTCCAGGCCCGCGTGGTACGGCACCGCGGCGATGCCGTTGGCGGTGAGGAACTCGGCGGTGCGCTCGACGGAGTTGCGCGAGAGGCAGTAGACGATGCCCGCGTCACCGGCGTGCTCCTCGCGCAGGAAGGCGAGGAGCTGCTTCTTGGGGTCGGCCTTGGGGACGATCCGGTACTGGATGTTGGGCCGGTCGAAGCTGGCGACGAAGTGGCGGGCCGACGGGAGGTTCAGCCGCTGGGTGATCTCCTGGTGGGTCGCCTGGGTGGCCGTGGCGGTCAGGGCGATCCGGGGCACGTCCGGCCAGCGCTCGCCGAGCAGCGAGAGGTTCAGGTAGTCGGGGCGGAAGTCGTGGCCCCACTGGGAGACACAGTGCGCCTCGTCGATGGCGAACACGGAGATCCTGCCCCGGGAGAGCAGGTCGAGCGTGGCCTCCACGCGCAGCCGCTCGGGGGCGAGGTAGAGCAGGTCCAGCTCGCCGGCGAGGAACTCGGCCTCGACCGTGCGGCGCTCGTCGAAGTCCTGCGTGGAGTTGATGAACCCGGCCCGCACACCGAGCGCGCGCAGCGCGTCCACCTGGTCCTGCATGAGCGCGATCAGCGGCGAGACCACGACACCGGTGCCCGGCCTGACCAGCGCCGGGATCTGGTAGCACAGCGACTTGCCGCCACCGGTCGGCATGAGCACCAGGGCGTCACCGCCCGCCACCACATGCTCGATGATCGCTTCCTGCTCACCCCGGAACGCCTCGTACCCGAAGACCCGGTGCAGCGTGGCAAGCGCCTCACTCGCGTCCGCGCCCGGCCCCTCGGTCGCTGTCGTCATCTCGCTGATCCCGTCCGTCCCGCTCATCGTCCGTCCCCGTACGTTCCCCCGTGCGCCGACCATCGACCACCGCCCCCACGATAGGCGCCCGCACCGACAGACCCGGAAGTTATCCACAACCCCGGCTCTTCCGCGTGATCAGTCGGTAACTTGGTGCGACGACCGCGACCCACCAACCACGCCGCTGCCCGGCGCCCCTGGAAGAACAGGGGTGCCGGGCAGCGCCATGCGTGGACCTCAGCGGACGAACACGCTCGCCTGGTTCGCCAGCGTCAGGAAGTACTGCGGTGCCACACCCAGGACCACCGTCACCGCCACACCGATCGCGATCGCCGTCGTCGTCAGCGGGGACGGGACGGCGACCGTGGGGCCGTCCGGCTTCGGGGCGCTGAAGAACATCAGGACGATCACGCGGATGTAGAAGAAGGCCGCGATGGCGGAGGAGAGGACACCGATGACCACCAGCGGAGCCGCGCCGCCCTCCGCCGCCGCCCGGAAGACCGCGAACTTTCCGGCGAAGCCGCTGGTCAGCGGGATACCGGCGAAGGCGAGCAGGAAGACCGCGAAGACCGCCGCCACCAGCGGGGAACGGCGGCCGAGCCCCGCCCACTGGGAGAGGTGGGTCGCCTCGCCGCCCGCGTCGCGGACCAGGGTGACCACCGCGAAGGCGCCGATCGTCACGAAGGAGTAGCCGGCCAGGTAGAAGAGGACCGACGAGACGCCGTTCTGCGACGTGGCGATCACACCCGCGAGGATGAAGCCTGCGTGCGCGATGGACGAGTACGCGAGCAGGCGCTTGATGTCGGTCTGGGTGATGGCGATGACCGCGCCGCCCAGCATGGTGACGATGGCCACGCCCCACATCACCGGGCGCCAGTCCCAGCGCAGCCCCGGCAGCACCACGTAGAGCAGCCGCAGCAGCGCGCCGAACGCGGCGACCTTGGTCGCGGCCGCCATGAAGCCGGTGACCGGGGTCGGCGCGCCCTGGTACACGTCGGGCGTCCACATGTGGAACGGCACCGCGCCCACCTTGAACAGCAGGCCCATCACCAGGAGCGCCATGCCGATCAGGAGCAGCGCGTCGTTGCCCATGGTGTCCGCGAGCGCCGGGTCGACCCCGCTGACCGTGCCGTCGACGACCTGCGCGATGCGGGAGTACGACACCGAGCCCGCGTAGCCGTACAGCAGGGCGATGCCGAACAGCGTGAACGCGGAGGCGAACGCGCCGAGCAGGAAGTACTTGACCGCGGCCTCCTGCGACAGCAGCCGCTTGCGGCGGGCCAGCGCGCACAGCAGGTACAGCGGGAGGGAGAGGACCTCCAGGGCCACGAACAGCGTCAGCAGGTCGTTGGCCGCGGGGAAGACCAGCATCCCGGCGATCGCGAAGAGCAGCAGCGGGAACACCTCGGTGGTGGTGAACCCGGCCTTCACGGCCGCCTTCTCGCCCTCACCACCCGGCACGGCCGCCGCCTGCGCCGCGAAGGAGTCGACCCGGTTGCCGTGCGCCTCCGGGTCCAGACGCCGTTCCGCGAAGGTGAACAGACCGACAAGGCCGGCCAGCAGGATCGTGCCCTCCAGGAAGAGGGCCGGTCCGTCGACCGCGATCGCGCCCATGGCCGCGACGTGCGCCTTCGTGGTGCCGTATCCCCCGGCCGCGAGCGCGACGACCGCCGCGAAGGCGGCGCACAGCGCGACGGCCGAGACGAACACCTGGGCGTAGTAGCGCGAGCGGCGCGGGACGAACGCCTCGATCAGCACCCCGACCAGGGCGGCGCCGAGCACGATGAGCGTCGGGGACAATTGTCCGTATTCGATCTTCGGCGCCTCGATCTTCGGGATCGGGTCCGCCGCCATTGTCCACAGGCTGTGGACGGCTGTCGCACTCACTTGGCCGCCTCCACCGCGGGCTTGGGGTCCTTCTCGTGTACGTCGGACAGGGTCTGCTTGACCGCCGGGTTGACGATGTCCGTCAGGGGCTTCGGATAGACGCCCAGGAAGACCAGCAGCACGATCAGCGGGGCGACGACCAGCACCTCGCGCACCCTCAGGTCGGGCATCGCGGAGACCTCGGGCCGCACCGGGCCGGTCATGGTCCGCTGGTAGAGCACCAGCGTGTACAGCGCGGCCAGGACGATGCCGAGGGTGGCGATGATCCCGATCACCGGGTAGCGCGCGAACGTGCCGACCAGGACCAGGAACTCGCTGACGAAGGGCGCGAGTCCGGGCAGCGACAGGGTCGCGAGGCCGCCGATCAGGAAGGTGCCCGCGAGCACCGGGGCGACCTTCTGCACCCCGCCGTAGTCCGCGATGAGCCGCGAGCCGCGCCGGGAGATCAGGAATCCGGCGACGAGCATCAGCGCGGCCGTCGAGATGCCGTGGTTGACCATGTACAGCGTCGCGCCGGACTGGCCCTGGCTGGTCATCGCGAAGATGCCGAGCACGATGAAGCCGAAGTGCGAGATCGACGCGTACGCCACCAGCCGCTTGATGTCCCGCTGCCCGACCGCGAGCAGCGCGCCGTAGACGATGCTGATCAGGGCCAGGACGAGGATGACCGGCGTCGCCCACTTCGACGCCTCCGGGAAGAGCTGGAGGCAGAAGCGGAGCATCGCGAAGGTGCCCACCTTGTCGACCACCGCCGTGATCAGGACGGCGACCGGGGCGGTGGACTCCTGCATGGCGTTGGGCAGCCAGGTGTGCAGCGGCCACAGCGGCGCCTTCACCGCGAAGGCGAAGAAGAAGCCGAGGAACAGCCAGCGCTCGGTGCTCGTCGCCATGTGCAGCGAGCCGTTCGCGCGGGCCTGCACGATCTCCTGGAGGCTGAAGCTCCCGGCGACCACGTAGAGCCCGATGACCGCGGCCAGCATGATCAGACCGCCGGCCAGGTTGTAGAGCAGGAACTTCACGGCCGCGTACGACCGCTGCGTGGACGCCGCCACCTCCCCGTGCTCGTGGGCACGGTCCCCGAAGCCGCCGATGAGGAAGTACATCGGGATCAGCATGGCTTCGAAGAAGATGTAGAAGACGAAGACGTCGGTGGCCTCGAAGGAGATGATCACCATCGCCTCGACGGCCAGGATCAGCGCGAAGAAGCCCTGGGTGGGGCGCCACCGCTTGCTGCCGGTCTCCAGCGGGTCGGCGTCGTTCCAGCCGGCCAGCACGATGAACGGCATCAGCAGCGCGGTCAGCGCGATCAGCGCGACCGCGATGCCGTCCACGCCCAGGTCGTAGCGGACCCCGAAGTCCTTGATCCAGGCGTGGGACTCGGTGAGCTGGTACCGCGCGCCGTCCGGGTCGAAGCGGACCAGGACGACGATCGCCAGGGCGAGCGTGGCCAGCGAGACGAGGAGCGCCAGCCACTTGGCGGCGGTGCGCCGCCGGGCCGGTACGGCGGCGGTGGCGACGGCCCCGAGGGCCGGGAGCACCGCCGTCGCTGTCAGCAGGGGAAACGACATGGGTATCAGACCGCCCTCATCAGCAGGGTCGCGGCGACCAGCAGGGCCGCGCCGCCGAACATCGAGACCGCGTAGGAGCGGGCGAAGCCGTTCTGGACCCGGCGCAGCCGCCCGGACAGGCCGCCGAAACCGGCCGCCGTGCCGTTGACCACGCCGTCCACCAGCGTGTGGTCGACGTAGACCAGGGAGCGCGTCAGGTGCTCGCCGCCGCGTACGAGGACGACGTGGTTGAAGTCGTCCTGGTACAGGTCGCGCCGGGCCGCCCGGGTGAGCAGCGAGCCGCGCGGGGCGAGCGCCGGGACCGGCTTGCGGCCGTACTGCGCCCAGGCCAGGCCCACACCGATCACCAGGCAGACCATGGTGGCGCCGGTGACCGTGAGCGCGCTCAGCGGGGAGTCGCCCTCGGCGTGCCCGGTGACCGGCTCCAGCCAGTGCAGGAAGCGGTCGCCCACGTCGAAGAAGGCACCGCCCGCGACCGAGCCGATGGCCAGCACGATCATCGGGATCGTCATGGTCTTCGGGGACTCGTGCGGGTGGGGCTCGTGGCCTTCTGCGTCGGGCTGCCAGCGCTTCTCCCCGAAGAACGTCATCAGCATCACGCGCGTCATGTAGAACGCGGTGATCGCCGCGCCGAGCAGGGCCGCGCCGCCGAGGATCCAGCCCTCGGTGCCGCCCTTGGCGAAGGCGGCCTCGATGATCTTGTCCTTGGAGAAGAAGCCGGACAGGCCCGGGAAGCCGATGATCGCGAGGTAGCCGAGGCCGAAGGTGACGAAGGTGATCGGCATGTACTTCCGCAGGCCGCCGTACCTGCGCATGTCGACCTCGTCGTTCATGCCGTGCATGACCGAACCGGCGCCGAGGAACAGCCCGGCCTTGAAGAAGCCGTGCGTGACCAGGTGCATGATCGCGAAGACGTAGCCGATGGGGCCGAGGCCCGCCGCGAGGACCATGTAGCCGATCTGCGACATGGTCGACCCGGCCAGCGCCTTCTTGATGTCGTCCTTGGCGCAACCGACGATCGCACCGAAGAGCAGCGTGACCGCGCCGACCACGGTGACCACGAGCTGCGCGTCCGGGGCACCGTTGAAGATCGCGGCGGAGCGGACGATGAGGTAGACGCCCGCGGTCACCATGGTGGCCGCGTGGATGAGGGCCGAGACCGGGGTCGGGCCCTCCATGGCGTCCCCGAGCCAGGACTGCAGCGGCACCTGGGCCGACTTGCCGCACGCGGCGAGCAGCAGCATCAGCGCGATCGCGGTGAGCCTGCCCTCGGAGGCGTCCCCGGCGCGCTCGAAGACCGGTCCGAAGGCGAAGGTGCCGAAGGTGGTGAACATCAGCATGATCGCGATGGACAGGCCCATGTCGCCGACGCGGTTGACCAGGAACGCCTTCTTCGCGGCCGTCGCGGCGCTGGGCTTGTGCTGCCAGAAGCCGATCAGGAGGTACGAGGCGAGGCCGACGCCCTCCCAGCCGACGTACAGCAGCAGGTAGTTGTCGGCGAGGACCAGCAGGAGCATCGCCGCGAGGAACAGGTTGAGGTAGCCGAAGAAGCGGCGGCGCCGCTCGTCGTGCTCCATGTACCCGATGGAGTAGAGGTGGATCAGCGAGCCGACGCCGGTGATCAGCAGGACGAACGTCATCGACAGCTGGTCGAGCCGGAAGGTGATGTCCGCGTGGAAGTCGCCCACCGAGATCCAGGTCCACAAGTGCTGGATCAGCGTGCGGTGTTCGGCGTCCTTGCCGAGCAGCCCGGCGAAGAGGACCAGGCCGATGACGAAGGAGGCGGTGGACAGCAGCGTGCCGATCCAGTGGCCGACGCGGTCCAGGCGCCGGCCACCGAGCAGGAGCACGGCGGCTCCGAGCAGGGGCGCCGCGATGAGCGGCGCGATCAGGTTCTCCACGATTCTTCCGACCCCTTACAGCTTCATCAGGCCGGCGTCGTCGACCGAGGCCGAGTGGCGGGCGCGGAACAGCGACACGATGATCGCGAGGCCGACCACGACCTCCGCCGCGGCGACGACCATCGTGAAGAAGGCGATGATCTGGCCGTCGAGGTTGCCGTGCATCCGGGAGAAGACGACGAACGCGAGGTTGCAGGCGTTGAGCATCAGCTCGACGCACATGAACAGGATGATCGCGTTGCGCCTGATGAGCACGCCGGTCGCGCCGATGGTGAACAACAGGGCCGCGAGATAGAGGTAGTTGACGGGGTTCACTTCGACGCGTCCTCCGTCCGCTTGAGGTTCACCGGTTCGCTCTCCGTGCGCTCCAGGCGGTCCTTCGCGCGCTGTTCGAGTGCCTTGAGGTCACCGAGCGCCCGCGCGGACACGTCCCGCATCTGGCCGCGTGCGCGCAGGGTCGCGCTGACGGTCAGCTCGGAGGGGGTGCCGTCGGGCAGCAGGCCCGCGATGTCGACGGCGTTGTGCCGGGCGTAGACACCGGGGGCGGGCAGCGGGGGCAGGTGCTTGCCGTCGCGGACGCGCTGCTCGGCCAGCTCGCGCTGGGTCTTGGCGCGTTCGGTGCGCTCGCGGTGGGTGAGGACCATGGCGCCGACGGCGGCCGTGATCAGCAGGGCGCCGGTGAGCTCGAAGGCGAAGACGTACTTGGTGAAGATGAGGGCCGCCAGGCCCTGCACGTTGCCGTTCGCGTTCGCCTGGCCGGTGCCCTCGAACTGCTTCAGGGAGGCGTTGGCGATGCCGCCGACGAGCAGGACGCCGAAGCCGAGCCCGCACAGGAGGGCCAGCCAGCGCTGGCCCTTGATGGTCTCCTTCAGCGAGTCCGCCGCCGTCACACCGACGAGCATCACCACGAAGAGGAACAGCATCATGATGGCGCCGGTGTAGACGATGATCTGCACGACGCCCAGGAAATAGGCGCCGTTGGCGAGATAGAACACAGCCAGGATGATCATGGTCCCGGCGAGCGAGAGCGCGCTGTGCACGGCCCGCTTCATCAGGATGGTGCACAGAGCGCCGATCACCGCGACGGTGCCGAGGATCCAGAACTGGACGGCCTCACCGGTGGAGGTCGTGTAGGCGTTCACGCCTCCACCTCCTCGTCCTCGGGCTTCTCTCCCTTGGAGGTGGCCACCTGGCGGACCGTGTCGGGGGCGGCCTCGGTCACCAGCCCCCGGTAGTAGTCCTGTTCGTCCGTGCCCGGGAAGATCGCGTGCGGGGAGTCGACCATCCCCTCCTCCAGACCGGCGAGCAACTGCTCCTTGGTGTAGATGAGGTTGGCGCGGCTGGAGTCGGCCAGTTCGAACTCGTTGGTCATCGTCAGCGCGCGCGTGGGGCACGCCTCGATGCACAGCCCGCACAGGATGCAGCGGGCGTAGTTGATCTGGTAGACGCGGCCGTACCGCTCGCCCGGGGAGTAGCGCTCCTCGTCGGTGTTGTCGGCGCCCTCCACGTAGATGGCGTCCGCCGGGCAGGCCCAGGCGCACAGTTCGCAGCCGACGCACTTCTCCAGGCCGTCCGGATGGCGGTTGAGCTGGTGCCGTCCGTGGAAGCGGGGAGCGGTGGTCTTCTTCTGCTCCGGGTACTGCTCGGTGAGCCGCTTCTTGAACATGGCCTTGAAGGTCACGGCGAAGCCGGCCACGGGGTTCTGGAAACCGGGTGCGGTCTCCTTCGGCTCCTCAGCCATCGGACGCCTCCTTTCCATCCGTGGTTCCGTCACTGACAGTGTCCGGCCCACCACTGACAATCAGCTCCCGCTCGGCGCGGCGCGGACGGCGCCTGGGCACCGGCGGCAGTTCCTGGCCGGGCAGCGGCGGGACGGGGAAGCCGCCCGCCAGGGGGTCGAACGCGGGCCGCTCGACCGGGGGTTCGGCGCTCTTCGCCTTCTCGCGGAACAGGTCGGCGACGAAGGAGAGCAGCAGCAGGGCGAGCACCCCGCCGCCGACGTAGAGGGCGATGTCGGCGAAGCCGTAGTTCTCGTTGCGCAGGACCCGGACGGTGGCGACGAGCATCAGCCAGACCACCGAGACCGGGATGAGGACCTTCCAGCCGAGCTTCATCAGCTGGTCGTAGCGGACGCGGGGCAGTGTGCCGCGCAGCCAGATGAAGAAGAACAGCAGCAGCTGGACCTTGATGACGAACCAGAGCATCGGCCACCAGCCGTGGTTGGCGCCCTCCCAGAAGGTGCTGATGGGCCAGGGGGCCCGCCAGCCGCCGAGGAAGAGGGTGGCCGAGACGGCCGAGACCGTCACCATGTTCATGTACTCGGCGAGCATGAACAGCGCGAACTTGATGGACGAGTACTCGGTGTTGAACCCGCCGACCAGGTCGCCCTCGGACTCCGGCATGTCGAAGGGGGCGCGGTTGGTCTCTCCCACCATGGTGACGATGTAGAGGATGAAGGAGACCGGCAGGAGCAGGATGTACCAGCGGTCGTGCTGCTGCTCCACGATCGTCGAGGTCGACATGGAGCCCGAGTAGAGGAACACCGAGGCGAACGCGGCGCCCATGGCGATCTCGTACGAGATCATCTGCGCGCAACTGCGCAGGCCGCCCAGGAGCGGATAGGTGGAGCCGGAGCTCCAGCCCGCGAGGACGATGCCGTAGATGCCGACGGAGGCGACCGCGAGGATGTAGAGCATCGCGATCGGCAGGTCGGTGAGCTGCATGGTGGTGCGGTGGCCGAAGATCGAGATCTCGTTGTCGGCGGGGCCGAACGGGATCACCGCGATCGCCATGCAGGCCGGGACGGTCGCGACGATCGGTGCGAGGACGTAGACCAGCTTGTCCGCGCGTTTGACGACCACGTCCTCCTTGAGCATGAGCTTCACGCCGTCGGCGAGCGACTGGAGCATGCCCCAGGGGCCGTGCCGGTTGGGGCCGATGCGCAGCTGCATCCAGGCGACGACCTTGCGCTCCCAGACGATGGAGAGCAGCACGGTCAGCATCAGGAACGCGAAGCAGAACACGGCCTTGACGACGACCAGCCACCAGGGGTCGTGGCCGAACAGCGAGAGGTCTTCGGCGGCGAGGAACGGGCTCATCCTCGGTCCTCCTTGAGGTCCTGGCCGTCGGACACCGCCGGGCCGATACGGACGAGGGAGCCGGGCCGCGCCCCGGTGTCGGAGGCGACGCCCGCGCCGGTGGAGTCCAGCGGGAGCCAGACCACCCGGTCGGGCATCTCCGTGACCAGGAGCGGGAGTTCGGTGGTTCCGGCCGGGCCGGTCACGGCGAGCGGGGCGCCGTCCTCGACGCCCGCCTCGGCGGCCGTCGCGGCCGACACGCGCGCGTACGCCGCGTGCCGGGTGCCGGCGAGCGCGTCGTCGCCCTGCTGGAGGACGCCGAGGTCGAGCAGGAGCCGGTGCCCGGCGAGCACGGCCTCTCCGGCGGCCGGGCGGGGCAGCACCCCGCCGGTGGCCAGCGGGTCGGCGGCCGGGGAGCCGTTCCAGGCGCCGAGCCGGTCGATCTCCGCGCGCGTGGTGCGCAGATCGGGCAGGCCCAGATGGACGTCCATGGCGTCGGCCAGCATCTGGAGCACCCGGCCGTCGGTCGGGGCGAGGCGGCGGGTCATCTGGTCGGGCTTGAGCGCGGCCTCGAAGAAGCGCACCCTGCCCTCCCAGTTGAGGAAGGTGCCGCCCTTCTCGGCCACCGCCGCGACCGGCAGGACCACGTCGGCGCGCTCGGTGACCTCGCTGGGCCGCAGCTCCAGCGAGACCAGGAAGCCGACCGCGTCGAGCGCTTCCCGCGCGCGGGCCGGGTCGGGCAGGTCGTCGATCTCCACCCCGGCCACGAGCAGCGCGGACAGCTCGCCGGTCGCGGCGCCCTCCACGATCTGCTGGGTGTCGCGGCCGTGGCGGCCCGGCAGTTCGGCCAGGCCCCAGACGGCGGCGACCTCCTCCCGTGCGCGCGGGTCGGTCGCCGGGCGGCCGCCCGGCAGCAGCGAGGGCAGCGCGCCCGCCTCGACGGCGCCCCGCTCCCCCGCCCGGCGCGGAATCCACACCAGTCGCGCCCCGGTCGCGGTCGCCGCGCGCACGGCGGCGGTCAGACCGCCCTCCACGCCCGCGAGCCGCTCCCCCACGACGATCACCGCGCCGTCGGCGCGCAGCGCCCCGGCGGCCTCGGTGCCGGGCGCCTCCAGGCCGGTGCCGCTCGCGAGGGCGTCCAGCCACTCGGGCTCGGTGCCGGGGGCGGCGGGGAGCAGGGTGCCGCCCGCCTTCTCCAGGCCCCGGGTGGTGTGGGTGGCCAGCGAGAACACCTTCTGGCCGTGCTTGCGCCAGGCCTTGCGCAGCCGCAGGAAGACGCCGGGCGCCTCCTCCTCGGCCTCGAAGCCGACCAGCAGCACGGCGGGCGCCTGCTCCAGGGCGGTGTACGTGACCCCCGTACCGTCGAGGTCGCGGCCCCGGCCCGCCACCCGGGCGGCCAGGAAGTCGGCCTCCTCGCCGCTGTGCACGCGGGCGCGGAAGTCGATGTCGTTGGTGTCGAGCGCCACGCGCGCGAACTTGCTGTACGCGTAGGCGTCCTCGACGGTGAGCCGTCCGCCGGTCAGCACACCGGCGCGGGAGCGGGCGGCGCCGAGCCCGCGCGCGGCCACGTCCAGCGCCTCCGGCCAGGAGGCGGGCTCCAGGACGCCGTCGGCGTTGCGGACCAGCGGGGTGTCGAGCCGGTCCCGCTGCTGCGCGTAGCGGAACGCGAAGCGCCCCTTGTCGCAGATCCACTCCTCGTTGACCTCGGGGTCGTCGGCCGCGAGGCGCCGCATGACCTTGCCGCGCCGGTGGTCGGTGCGGGTGGCGCAGCCGCCGGAGCAGTGCTCGCACACCGACGGCGAGGAGATCAGGTCGAAGGGGCGGGAGCGGAACCGGTACGCCGCCGAGGTGAGCGCGCCGACCGGGCAGATCTGGATGGTGTTGCCGGAGAAGTACGACTCGAAGGGGTCGCCCTCGCCGGTGCCGACCTGCTGGAGCGCGCCGCGCTCGATCAGCTCGATCATCGGGTCGCCCGCGACCTGGTTGGAGAAGCGGGTGCAGCGCGCGCACAGCACACACCGCTCGCGGTCGAGCAGTACCTGGGTGGAGATGGCGAGCGGCTTGGGGTAGGTGCGCTTGCGGCCCTCGAAGCGGGAGTCGGCGTTGCCGTGCGACATCGCCTGGTTCTGCAGCGGGCACTCGCCGCCCTTGTCGCAGACCGGGCAGTCCAGCGGGTGGTTGATGAGCAGCAGCTCCATCACACCCTTCTGGGCCTTCTCCGCGACCGGCGAGGTGAGCTGGGTGCGCACCACCATGCCGTCGGTGCAGGTGATGGTGCAGGAGGCCATCGGCTTGCGCTGGCCCTCCACCTCCACGATGCACTGGCGGCAGGCGCCGGCCGGGGCGAGCAGCGGGTGGTCGCAGAAGCGCGGGATCTCGATGCCGAGCTGTTCGGCGGCCCGGATGACCAGGGTGCCCTTGGGCACGCTGATCTCGATGCCGTCGATCGTCAGCGTGACGAGGTCCTCCGGCGGGACCGCCGCGCCTCCCCCGCCCATGGGCGCATTGGTGGTCACGGTCATGCGTTCACCTCCGGGCGGTCCGCCCAGGCCGTCGACTTGGCCGGGTCGAAGGGGCAGCCCCGGCCCGTGATGTGCTGCTCGTACTCCTCGCGGAAGTACTTCAGCGAGGAGAAGATCGGGGATGCCGCGCCGTCGCCGAGGGCGCAGAACGACTTGCCGTTGATGTTGTCGGCGATGTCGTTCAGCTTGTCGAGGTCGGACATCACGCCCTTGCCCGCCTCGATGTCCCGCATCAACTGCACGAGCCAGTACGTCCCTTCGCGGCAGGGCGTGCACTTGCCGCAGGACTCGTGGGCGTAGAACTCGGTCCAGCGGGTGACGGCCCGCACCACGCAGGTGGTCTCGTCGAAGCACTGGAGCGCCTTGGTGCCGAGCATGGAACCGGCGGCGGCGACGCCCTCGTAGTCGAGGGGGACGTCCAGGTGTTCGTCGGTGAACATCGGGGTGGAGGAGCCGCCCGGCGTCCAGAACTTCAGCCGGTGGCCGGGCCGCATCCCGCCGCTCATGTCGAGCAGCTGGCGCAGGGTGATGCCGAGCGGGGCCTCGTACTGGCCGGGGCTCGCGACATGGCCGCTGAGCGAGTAGAGCGTGAAGCCGGGGGACTTCTCGCTGCCCATGGAGCGGAACCAGTCCTTGCCGTGCTGGAGGATCGCGGGAACCGACGCGATGGACTCCACGTTGTTCACGACAGTGGGGCAGGCGTACAGACCCTCGACGGCCGGGAAGGGCGGACGCAGCCGGGGCTGGCCGCGGCGCCCTTCGAGCGAGTCGAGCAGCGCGGTCTCCTCGCCGCAGATGTAGGCGCCCGCGCCCGCGTGCACGGTGAGTTCGAGGTCGAGGCCGGTGCCGAGGATGTTCTCGCCGAGGAACCCGGCGGCGTACGCCTCGCGGACGGCCTCGTGCAGCCTGCGCAGGACGGGGACGGCCTCGCCGCGCAGATAGATGAAGGCGTGCGTGGAGCGGATCGCGTAGCAGGCGATCACGATGCCCTCGATGAGGCTGTGCGGGTTGGCGTAGAGAAGGGGGATGTCCTTGCAGGTGCCGGGCTCGGACTCGTCGGCGTTGACGACGAGGTAGTGCGGCTTGCCGTCGCCCTGCGGGATGAACTGCCACTTCATGCCGGTCGGGAATCCGGCGCCGCCGCGGCCGCGCAGTCCGGACTCCTTGACGTAGGCGATCAGGTCGTCCGGGGACATCGCGAGCGCCTTGCGCAGGCCCTCGTAGCCCTCGTGGCGCCGGTAGACGTCGAGCGACCAGGAGCGGTCCTCGTCCCAGAAGGCCGACAGCACGGGGGCCAGCAGCTTCTCGGGGCTGGTGTCCTTGAGGTCGGGTGCCACGGTCATCACTCCCCCTCCTCTGCGGTCGGGCCCGCCGGATGCGCAGGGTCGGAGGCCGAGGTGTCCTGCGGCGCGTCGTGCGAGCCGAGGTGCTCGGTGGGCGAGGGGTCGTGGACCGGCTCCTCCTCGTGCGGTCCGCCGTCGCGCGGGTGGACCACGCGCGCGGGGTGCGTCTCGCCCTTGGCGAGGCGGAGCCCCACCAGGGAGGCGGGGCCCGCGCTGCCGCCCTCGGCGACGGCGCCGGGGCGCTCGTCGGGGAAGCCGGCCAGGATGCGGGCGGTCTCCTTGAAGGTGCACAGGCGCGCGCCGCGCGTCGGCTCGACGGGCTGCCCCGAGCGCAGGTCGTCGACGAGGCGGGTGGCGCTGGCCGGGGTCTGGTTGTCGAAGAACTCCCAGTTGACCATCACGACCGGCGCGAAGTCGCAGGCCGCGTTGCACTCGATGTGCTCCAGGGTGACCTTGCCGTCCCCGGTGGTCTCGCCGTTGCCGACGCCCAGGTGCTCCTGGAGGGTCTCGAAGATGGCGTCGCCGCCCATGACCGCGCACAGGGTGTTGGTGCAGACGCCCACCTGGTAGTCGCCGGAGGGGCGGCGCCGGTACATCGTGTAGAAGGTGGCCACGGCGGTGACCTCGGCCGTGGTGAGGCCCAGCATGTCCGCGCAGAACCGCATCCCGGTGCGCGTGACGTAACCCTCCTCGGACTGCACGAGGTGGAGCAGGGGCAGCAGGGCGGACCGGGAGTCCGGATAGCGCGCGATCACCTCGCGCGCGTCCCGCTCCAGCCGGGCCCGGACGTCGTCCGGGTAGGCGGGCGGGGGCAGCTCGGGCATCCCGAGGCCGACGCCCCGCTCGGAGGAAGAGGTGGTCACCGGTCGACGCCTCCCATCACGGGGTCGATGGAGGCCACGGCGACGATCACGTCGGCGACCTGGCCGCCCTCGCACATCGCCGCCATGGCCTGAAGGTTGGTGAAGGACGGGTCGCGGAAGTGGACCCGGTAGGGGCGGGTGCCGCCGTCGGAGACGGCGTGCACGCCGAGCTCGCCCTTGGGGGACTCGACGGCCGCGTAGGCCTGGCCGGGCGGGACCCGGAAGCCCTCGGTGACCAGCTTGAAGTGGTGGATCAGGGCCTCCATGGAGGTGCCCATGATCTTCTTGATGTGGTCGAGGGAGTTGCCGAGTCCGTCCGGCCCGAGCGCGAGCTGCGCGGGCCAGGCGATCTTCTTGTCGGCGACCATGACGGGCCCGGGCTGCAGCCGGTCCAGGCACTGCTCGACGATCCCGAGCGACTGGCGCATCTCCTCCAGACGGATGAGGAAGCGGCCGTAGGAGTCGCAGGTGTCGGCGGTCGGCACCTCGAAGTCGTACGTCTCGTAGCCGCAGTACGGCTGGGCCTTGCGCAGGTCGTGCGGAAGGCCGGTGGAGCGCAGGATCGGGCCGGTGGCGCCGAGTGCCATGCAGCCGGCCAGGTCGAGATGGCCGACGTCCTGCATGCGGGCCTTGAAGATGGGGTTCCCGGTGGCGAGCTTGTCGTACTCGGGGAGGTTCTTCCTCATCGTCTTGACGAACTCGCGGATGCGGTCGACCGCGCCGGGGGGCAGGTCCTGGGCGAGTCCGCCGGGGCGGATGTAGGCGTGGTTCATCCGCAGGCCGGTGATCAGCTCGTAGAGGTCGAGGATCATCTCCCGGTCACGGAAGCCGTAGATCATGATGGTGGTGGAGCCGAGCTCCATGCCGCCGGTGGCGATGCACACCAGGTGCGAGGAGAGCCGGTTCAGCTCCATGAGGAGCACCCGGATGATGCTCGCCCGCTCGCTGATCTGGTCCTCGATGCCGAGGAGCTTCTCGACGGCGAGGCAGTAGGCGGTCTCGTTGAAGAAGGACGTCAGGTAGTCCATGCGCGTGACGAAGGTGGTGCCCTGCGTCCACGTGCGGAACTCGAGGTTCTTCTCGATGCCGGTGTGCAGATAGCCGATGCCGCAGCGGGCCTCGGTGACCGTCTCGCCCTCGATCTCCAGGATGAGGCGGAGCACTCCATGGGTGGACGGGTGCTGCGGACCCATGTTGACGACGATGCGTTCGTCGTCGGCCTTGGCCGCGGACTGGACGACCTCGTCCCAGTCGCCACCGGTGACCGTGTAGACGGTTCCCTCGGTGGTCTCGCGGCCGGATACGGGGGGAGTGCTCACGAGTACGACCTCCGCTGGTCCGGAGCCGGGATCTGGGCGCCCTTGTACTCGACGGCGATGCCGCCGAGGGGGTAGTCCTTGCGCTGCGGGTGGCCCTGCCAGTCGTCCGGCATCATGATCCGGGTCAGGGCCGGGTGACCGTCGAAGACGATCCCGAAGAAGTCCCAGGTCTCGCGCTCGTGCCAGTCGTTGGTCGGGTAGACGGGGACCAGGGACGGGATGTGCCGGTCCTCGTCGGAGACGGAGACCTCCAGGCGGATCAGCCTGTTGTGGGTGATCGAGCGCAGGTGGTAGACGGCGTGCAGCTCGCGGCCCTTGTCGTGCGGGTAGTGGACGCCGCTGACGCCGGTGCACAGCTCGAAGCGGAGCGCCGGGTCGTCGCGCAGGGTGCGGGCGACGCGGACCAGGTGCTCGCGCTCGATGTGGAAGGTGAGTTCGTCGCGGTCGACGACCGTCTTCTCGATGGCGTTCTCGGGGAGCAGTCCCTGTTCCTCCAGGGCGCCCTCCAGTTCGTCGGCGACCTCGTCGAACCAGCCGCCGTAGGGCCGGGCCGCCGGTCCCGGGAGCCGGACCGAGCGGACCAGGCCGCCGTAACCGGAGGTGTCGCCGCCGTTGTTGGCGCCGAACATGCCGCGCTGGACGCGGATCTCCTCGCCACCCCGGCCGCGCTGGCCGGGGAGGTTGGAGGCCGAGAGGTCCTTCTCGGGGTTGGTGCCCTCTGCGTCGCTCACCGCAGCAGCCCCTTCATCTCGATCGTGGGCAGGGCCTGGAGCGCGGCTTCCTCCGCCTCGCGGGCGGCTTCCTCGGCGTTGACGCCGAGCTTTCCGCCCTGGATCTTCTGGTGGAGCTTGAGGATCGCGTCGATCAGCATCTCCGGGCGGGGCGGGCAGCCGGGCAGATAGATGTCGACCGGGACGATGTGGTCGACGCCCTGGACGATCGCGTAGTTGTTGAACATGCCGCCCGAGGAGGCGCAGACGCCCATGGAGATCACCCACTTGGGGCTGGGCATCTGGTCGTAGACCTGGCGCAGCACCGGCGCCATCTTCTGGCTGACCCGGCCCGCGACGATCATCAGGTCGGCCTGGCGCGGCGAGCCGCGGAAGACCTCCATGCCGAAGCGGGCGAGGTCGTAGCGTCCGGCTCCCGTGGTCATCATCTCGATGGCGCAGCAGGCCAGTCCGAAGGTGGCCGGGAAGACGGACGCCTTGCGCACCCACCCCGCGGCCTGCTCGACGGTGGTCAGCAGGAAGCCGCTCGGCAGCTTTTCTTCGAGTCCCATGTCTATGGCCCCTCAGTCCCATTCCAGGCCGCCGCGCCGCCATACGTACGCGTACGCGACGAAGACGGTGAGCACGAAGAGCAGCATCTCCACGAGCCCGAAGACCCCGAGCGCGTCGAAGGTGACGGCCCAGGGGTAGAGGAAGACGATCTCGATGTCGAAGACGATGAAGAGCATCGCCGTCAGGTAGTACTTGATGGGGAAGCGCCCGCCGCCGGCCGGCGTGGGGGTCGGCTCGATGCCGCACTCGTAGGCTTCCAGCTTCGCGCGGTTGTAGCGCTTCGGGCCGATCAGCGCGGCCATGATCACGGAGAAGATCGCAAAGCCTGCCCCGAGGGCTCCCAGTACGAGGATGGGCGCATACGCGTTCACCGCTCCTCGCTCCTCTCAGTCGGCATTGACTGGTGGCGGTTGGTTCGATGGTTCGGGGCCCGCTTCCGCCGCACGCGTCCCATGAACCCCACCTGTCCCGGCGAAGATCGAGAACATGTGAAGCAGGTCACAAGCCCAACTGCTCCGCATCTTATGCCCGACGCTCTGTGATCTGCGACACGGGGTATTGCACGAGCTTTGTGATCTCCACCACCTGACGAAGGATCATGAAGTCGGATGATGGGTGATCTTCGCACGCGAAGCGTTCAGTTGATCACCAGAAGTGACAATCTCGCCTGTTACCGCAGGTCCGAGGGGGCGTCTCCATATCAAGAGAGTTCCCGTACATGCAAATTGGTGCTGGACCGGGTGGGGTGCTAGGGATGCGCGTTCACACGTCGGAGCGACGTGGGCGATACGAGGTGGACGCGATGTCGCACGTGCGCGCGTTCACGAGCCGGTTTCGTGACCTCCGTCACGTCGGTAGTGATCATTCCGTAACCGGGCTTGGCCAACCACCCCAACCGGTGGTAGGCCGGGGGCAATTCGGACGTAATGATCAAAGACCGTGATCAACGGGCCTATGGCAGGCGTCCGCAATGTCCGTTACGGCGTCAATAAAGAGTGACGCGAAAGGTTTTCGGGGCCTCCGTTGAACAATTGTGGCGCAGCACACGTTTCTTGAAGATATGAAGGAGCCCCTGGTACCGGTTGTTCCCATGTCCCACACCGCTCACATACGCAGCCACCGGAAGCCCCGCCGCAGCGCGTCGTCGATCGCCGTGCGCTCCGGTGCCGCCGTCGGCGTCCTCAGCACCCTGGCGGTCGGAGCGGCCGGCTACGCGAACGCGGCCGACGCCGCGCCCGCGACGCAGACGCTCGAACTCCCCACCCTGACGGCCGACGTGGCCTCCCAGGTCGCCCAGTCCGCCGACGCCACCCAGCAGGCGGCCGCCAACTACGAGCTGCAGGCCGAGCGTGACGCGGCCGCGGCCAACGCCGCCAAGCAGGCCAAGGCGGACCTCGCCGACGCCAAGCAGAAGGCCGAGGCGAAGAAGAAGGCGCAGGAGGAGGCCCGCAAGGAGGCCGCCGCCCGCGCCACCCGCAACGCCGAGCGCACGGTGCTCACCGCCTCCGCGTCCGGCAGCAGCGCCGACGCGAGCACCATCACCGGGTCGTCCTCGGCGACGGGTTCGGCCGCCGCGATCATCAACTTCGTCAAGGCCCAGGTCGGCAAGGCGTACGTCTCCGGCGCCACCGGCCCCTCGGCCTACGACTGCTCGGGCCTCGTGCAGACCGCCTTCAAGCAGGTCGGCGTCAGCCTCCCCCGCGTCTCCCAGGACCAGTCCACCGCGGGCACCCAGGTCTCCCTGAGCAACCTTCAGCCCGGCGACATCCTCTACTGGGGCAGCGCGGGCAGCGCGTACCACGTGGCGGTCTACGTCGGCGACGGCATGTTCGTCGGCGCCCAGAACCCCTCCACGGGCGTCGCGGAGAAGCCGCTCTCCTACGACCCGCCGTCGGGCGCCGTCCGGGTCCTCTGACCTCACCGGCACGTTTTCACGAAGGGCCGCTGCCACGCGGGGGGGGCAGCGGCCTTCGTGCGTCTCCTGCGGCCCTCCGCGGCCTGGCGGGTGCCGGTTCGTCGTGGCTTGTCGCGGCAGGCCGCGGCCCGGCGGGACGAGGTTGTCGCGCCGGGCCGGGGGAGAGCGGGAGTTGGGGGAGCGTCAGGCCTTCGGGGCCACCTTCGTCAGGCCGTTGATGACGCGGTCCATCGCGTCGCCGCCCGTGGGGTCGGTGAGGTTCGCCAGGAGCTTGAGGACGAACTTCATCAGCATCGGGTGGGTCAGGCCGCGCTGGGCGCCGATCTGCATGACCTTGGGGTTGCCGATGAGCTTCACGAAGGCGCGGCCGAGGGTGTAGTAGCCGCCGTAGGTGTCCTTGAGGACCTGCGGGTAGCGCTGGAGGGCGATCTCGCGCTGGGCCGGGGTCGCGCGGGCGTGCGCCTGGACGATGACGTCGGCGGCGAGCTGGCCGGACTCCATGGCGTAGGCGATGCCCTCGCCGTTGAAGGGGTTCACCAGGCCGCCGGCGTCACCGACGAGCAGCAGGCCGCGCGTGTAGTGCGGCTTGCGGTTGAAGGCCATGGGCAGGGCCGCGCCGCGGATCGGGCCGGTCATGTTCTCCGGGGTGTAGCCCCAGTCCTCCGGCATGGACGCGCACCAGGCCTTCAGCACCTCGCGCCAGTCCAGCTCCTTGAAGGAGTCCGAGGTGTTGAGCACGCCGAGGCCCACGTTGGACGTGCCGTCGCCCATGCCGAAGATCCAGCCGTAGCCCGGCAGCAGCCGGTCCTGCGCGCCCCGGCGGTCCCACAGCTCCAGCCAGGACTCCAGGTAGTCGTCCTCGTGGCGCGGCGAGTTGAAGTACGTGCGCACCGCCACGCCCATCGGACGGTCCTCCCGGCGGTGCAGCCCCATCGCGACCGAAAGGCGCGTGGAGTTGCCGTCGGCGGCCACGACGAGCGGCGCGTGGAAGGTGGCCTCGCGCTTCTCCTCGCCCAGCTTGGCCGTCACGCCCGTGATCCGGCCCGTACGGTCGTCCAGGACCGGCCCGGTGACGTTGCAGCGCTCGTACAGCCGCGCGCCCGCCTTCTGCGCGTTGCGCGCCAGCTGCTCGTCGAAGTCGTCGCGCTTGCGCACCAGTCCGTAGTTCGGGTACGACGCGAGATCCGGCCAGTCGAGCTGCAGCCGGGAGCCGCCGCCGATGATGCGCAGACCCTTGTTGCGCAGCCAGCCGGCCTCCTCGGAGATGTCGATGCCCATGGCGACGAGCTGCTTCACCGCGCGCGGGGTGAGGCCGTCGCCGCACACCTTCTCGCGCGGGAACTCGGTCTTCTCCAGCAGGAGTACGTCGAGTCCGGCCCGTGCGAGGTGGTACGCGGTGGAGGCGCCGGCTGGGCCCGCGCCCACGACGATCACGTCGGCGGAGTGGTCGGAGAGGGGCTCGGTCACGGCGGGATCTCCCCAAGGTTCGGAATCTTCGTGCCGACCGGCACTGGACATGGGCAGTCTATTCAGCAGAATTGATCAACCGGCTGAAGGGCAGAACCGTGAACCGAACTCACCCCGTGGTACGGCTGCGTGTGCCCACCGACGAGGACGCCTTCGTCTGGCACCGGGTGTTCGACGATCCCGACGTCATGGAGTTCCACGGAGGCCGCGGCGCCGAGCTGTCGGTGTACGAGGAGCTGACCGCGCGGCAGCGGCGGCACGACGCGGAGCTGGGGTTCTGTCTGTGGTCCGTGCTCGACCCCGCCGGGGAGGTCGTCGGCTTCACCGGGGCGCAGCCCTGGCCGCACGCGTGGGGACCGGCCGGTGAGATCGAGATCGGCTGGCGGCTCGGGCGCGCCCACTGGGGGCGGGGGTACGCGACGGCTGCGGCGGAGGCGACGCTGGAGCGGTTGCGCTCCGCGGGTGTGGCGGGGGTCGTCGCGATGGTCGACGCCGAGAACGTGCGGTCCAT
This sequence comes from Streptomyces sp. NPDC026659, assembly GCF_040638245.1. NCBI lineage: Bacteria > Bacillati > Actinomycetota > Actinomycetes > Kitasatosporales > Streptomycetaceae > Streptomyces > Streptomyces sp. NPDC026659. The sequence goes on from NZ_JBEZXY010000002.1 coordinate 821,991, forward strand.
CGCTGTGGCGGAGCGGCTGGGGATGCGGGTCGTGGAGACGTTCACGACTCCGTCGTCGGAGCGGCGGGGGCACTGTTACCGGCTTGCGCTGTGAGTGGTGGGTCGGCCGGGGCCTGTGGGCGGCTTTCCGTAACAGAGAGTAACTAACTGTTACAGAAAGACACTTGCCGCTTCCGGGCACCCCTTCGCAGAGTTACCCTTCCAGTACCGCTGGGGGTGACATCTGTGCGCATACCACCCAAAACATCCGAGGTGCGTGTCCCTCGTCTGGTCGGGCTGATGGCCGTGGACGCGCGGGAGACGGCCAGAGCGCGGGGGCTGTTCCTCAACGCCCCCGACCGGCCGGACTTCGCCCGCACCGTCGTCGACTACGTCGTACGCCAGTACCCGGCGCCCGGGGCCGAGGTGCCGCCGGACTCCATGGTGTACGTCTGGTTCGACTTCGGGGAGGGCGAGGGGGGCGGGGGCGTGCGGGAGCCCCGGCTGCCCCGGCCGCCGTCCGGTGGACTTCAGCGGGAGTTGGGGGAGCCGGGGGACGCGTTCGAGGTGGTCGGGGGCTGAGGTGCGTCGTCCCGGGGTGCTGTGTGCCCTGGGTCGAGGTGCGTTGCCCTGCGCGCTCTCAGGCCTCCTTGAAGCCCCGGTGCAGCGCCACCACTCCGCCCGTCAGGTTCCGCCACGCCACGCGCTCCCAGCCCGCCTTGCGCAGCTTCTCCGCCAGCCTCGGCTGGTCGGGCCAGGCGCGGATCGACTCCGCCAGGTACACGTACGCGTCCGGGTTCGACGACACCGAGCGGGCCACGGGGGGCAGGGCGCGCATCAGGTACTCCGTGTACACCGTCCTGAACGGCGTCCACGTCGGGTGCGAGAACTCGCAGATCACCACGCGGCCGCCGGGCTTGGTCACGCGGTACATCTCGCGCAGCGCGGCGTCCGTGTCCTGGACGTTGCGCAGGCCGAAGGAGATCGTGACGGCGTCGAAGGTGTCGTCCTTGAAGGGGAGTTTCGTGGCGTCGCCCGCCGTGAACGGGAGCCAGGGGTTCTTCCTCTTGCCCACCTGGAGCATCCCCAGGGAGAAGTCGCAGGGGACCACGTAGGCGCCCGTCCGCGCGAAGGGGAGCGAGGAGGTCGCCGTGCCCGCCGCGAGGTCCAGGACCTTCTGCGCGGGGCGCGCGTCCACCGCTCTCGCCACCTCCTTGCGCCAGCGACGGTCCTGGCCGAGCGACAGCACGTCGTTCGTCAGGTCGTACCGTTCCGCCACGTCGTCGAACATCGAGGCGACTTCGTGCGGCTGCTTGTTCAAGGAAGCGCGGGTCACTCGGCCATTGTTGCAGCCCGGCCCCCCGGAATCAGCCGCGGCTTCTTCCCGGCGGCCATGTCCTCCGCCCAGCCGCACGTCAGGACGAAGACGGCGAGCAGGCACCAGCCGACGCCGAACAGGAACCACTCGCTGCCGAGCGGCAGATATTCCTCGAACGCGGGCACGTCCCAGAACCGGTCGATCAGCGGGACTGCCAGGACGAGGGCGATCTCGTGCCAGAGGTAGACCGTCACCGCGCGCGCGTTGAAGACCGTGACCGTCCGGTCGAGCCTCGGGAAGCGGCTGAGCCACGCGAAGTCGATCCGCCGGTGCTCCTTGGCCCACATCAGCGGCAGCACGTAACCGGCCGACCAGAACGCCTGGGCGAGCGGGTTCTCGTCCAGGTCGTAGGTGCCGTACTCGGCCTGGTGGGCGAAGGCGTACCAGGCGCCGTACCCGAGCAGGGCGAGCGAGAGGGCCGCCACGAGGGCGGGGCTCAGCCGCCGGAGCACACCGTCGCGGTGGGCGAACCCCAGGAGCCAGCAGAAGAGGTACGTCGACAGGTCCCACAGGGCGCTGCCGAAGCGGCCGTCGGGCGGGGTCCACAGGAAGGTGAGCGCCAGGACCGGGGCGAGCGACAGCAGCAGCACCGGCAGCGGGGCGAGCCGGAAGACGCGCAGGAGCAGCGGGGAGAGCAGGACGAACCAGAGGTACGTGCGCAGGTACCAGAGGATCTCCCAGGCCTGCTGCCCCCACGCGTTGCCGGGGGGATCGCCGAGCGGCACGATCCAGTAGACGATCTGCCACCCGGGCATCCAGCCGTGGATCAGCATCGCGAGGACGACGAAGAGGCCCCAGAACCAGAAGGGCGGCAGCAGCCTGCGCAGGCGGCCCTTGAGAACCCCGGGCGCGGGACGCTGGAGGGACTTGGCCATCAGGGTGCCGGCCAGGCCGAACATGATGCCCATGGAGGGAAAGACCAGCCCGCACCAGGCCCAGCCGAAGGTGTGGTAGGTGACCACCCGGACGAGGGCCACGGCGCGGAGGGTGTCGAAATAGCGGTCCCGTCCCGCTCCGGGCATCCGGGATGTGTCCCTTCCCGCGCCGGGAGTCCGGGGCGCGGTCCTGCTGTGCGCGCCCACTCAGCTCGCCCCCGCCGGGGTGCCGACCTCACCGGTGCGCTTCAGCTTCTGCCAGCGCAGGCGGCCGCCGGTCAGGGCGGTGACACTGGAGTGGATGAGGACGAGGTACATCATCTGCCGGTAGGCCAGCTGCTGGAGGGGCATCATCAGCAGGTAGCGATACTTCTCCCGGTCGAGGCGGAACGCGTAGGCGGCGCAGACCAGTTGGAGGCCGAGGACGGCGAGCCAGGCCAGCAGGGCCGCCCAGAAGTCGACGAAGAGCATCGAGTAGACGGTGAACACGTCGATGAGCGGGGCGAAGAGCGGCGTGACGATCTGGAAGATCACCACCAGCGGCATGCCGACCCGGCCGAAGCGGCCCGAGGCGCCCTTGTCCGTGACGGACCCGCGGTGCTTCCAGAGCGCCTGCATGGTGCCGTACGACCAGCGGTAGCGCTGGGACCACAGCTGCTTGAACGAGCCGGGCGCCTCGGTCCAGGCGCGGGCGTGCTCCTGGTACACGACCTGCCATCCGGCCCGGTGCAGCGCGATGGTGATGTCGGTGTCCTCGGCGAGGGTGTCCTCGCTCATCCCGCCGGCGTCCAGGACCGCCGCGCGCCGGAACGCCCCTATCGCGCCGGGGATGGTGGGCATGCAGCCCAGCAGGTCGTACATGCGCCGGTCGAGGTTGAAGCCCATCACGTACTCGATGTGCTGCCAGGCCCCGATGAGCGTGTTCCGGTTGCCGACCTTGGCGTTGCCCGCGACGGCGCCGACGCGCGGGTCGGCGAAGGGCTGGACGAGTCGGCCCACGGTGTCGGGCTCGAAGACGGTGTCGCCGTCCATCATGACCACGATGTCGTACCGGGCGTTGCGGACACCGTTGTTGAGGGCGGCCGGTTTGCCCGCGTTCTCCTGGCGGACGATCCGGACGTTCGGCATGCCGAGCGAGTCGGCGGCGGCGCGGGCGATCTCGGACGTGCCGTCCGTGGAGCCGTCGTCCACCACGACGACCTCGATGGGATGGGTGCTTTTCGCGAGCGAGGCGAGGGTGTTGGCGATGCACTCCTTCTCGTTGTAGGCCGGGACGATCACGCTCACCGGGGTGGTGACCGGCGGGCCCCAGGAGAACCGTCGCTTGTTGCGTTGCCGGTGGTGACGGCGGGCGAGGAGCAGCATCATCCCGAAGCGGCCCATGACGGCCACGCCGACGACGGCCAGCCCGCCGGAGAGCACGGGCACGGTCCACTCGGCGACGGCGACGGCCGCGATGAGGGCCTTGCCCTCGTAGAGGGTCGTGCCGGTGGCGGTGCGGTGCGCGGCCTGGAGGCCCGAGGAGGCGGGAGCGCCCTGGCCGGCGGGCGCGTGCTCGGCGGCGGGCGCGGGTCGTTCGGCCGCCGCGGTCTGTGCCGTCCGGCTCTGCTCGCGGGCCTTTTGCAGGGCGCCGCTGACGGTGGTGAAGGTGTAGCCCTTCGCCTTCATCTTCTCGATGTACTCGGGCAGCGCCTTCAGGGTCTGCGAGCGGTCGCCGCCCGCGTCGTGGAAGAGGACGGCGGCGCCCTCGGTGCCCTTGGGCGTCGCCCACTTGACGATCCTGGAGACGCCCGGCCGCTTCCAGTCGTCGCTGTCGGTGTCCACGAACACGCTGGTGTAGCCGTCCTCGCCGAGCTTCTTGTAGACCGGCCAGCTGTAGTTGTCGATGGCGTCCGTCTCTGAGGAGTACGGAGCGCGGAACAGGGTGGTGGTGATGCCCGCCGCACCCGCGAGGGCGAGTTGCGTCTGTTCCATTTCGCGGTTGACGCGGCTCGCGCTCTGGTAGGACAGGTCGACGTGCGTGAAGGTGTGGATACCGACCTCTTCGCCCTGACCGACCATCGTCCGCACGATGCCGGGGTAGCGCGACACCATGGAGCCGACCAGGAAGAACGTGCCGGGGACGTCGTGCTCGCGGAGGATCTTGAGGACCTGTGGGGTCCATGTGGGATTCGGGCCGTCGTCGAAGGTGAGCACGATCGTCTTGGCCGGCACCGAGACCGGGGTGGCGCTGCCGCCGCGGAAGGTGAGGATCGGTCCGCCGTCCAGGACCTTGTCGGGTACCTGGTCGGAGGCGGCGCCGGTACGTACCCGCTGGTCGCCGCCGACCTCGGCGCGCAGATAGCCGTCGAGCAGCATGACGCAGGTCAGCGCGAGCAGGAGCAGCAGGGCGAGGATCGTGCGCGGGCGCTGGAGCGCGGTGGCGCGGCTCGCCGCCCGCTCGATGCGGGAGGGGGCGCGCCTGCGACCGCGGGAGGGCGTGGAAGTGGTCAACGTCGGTCGCCTGCCTACGGACGGTCGGCCCGCGCGGACGCGGGCGCGGATACGGACGGGTGCGGGGCGCCCGACGGGAGGGACGGGGGAGCACCGTCGAAGGGCAGCAGCGCGGACGGTTTCAGGGACGTCCCCCAGCCCATGAACGTGGCGCCGAGCACGCCCACGTACGCGAGGCAGACGACGCCGACGGCCAGACCGATCCGTCGCAGCACTCTGGACCGGAATCCGCTGGAGTCGACGAACACGGGCCCTCCTGCGGGCCCGTTGCAACGTTTGCCATGGCGACCGCTACGGGCGGCGCGCCTTTCGACGGCGGGTTCGGAATGCATTCCCCGGATATTAGGAAACCATCATGTGGCACTTTCTTGGCGAGAGATTTGAACCACCCGTGAGAGAAGGCGACAGGCTGTCATTTCCCTGAGGAATTGAGCGTGTCCACCATGGACGAAACGGGCGAACCGGCCATGAAACGCGGACACTTCGCCACAAAACTCCCACCGCCCGCCTCATCGGCATGTGAGACATTTCCCGTCGGGGAAAACTCGTTCTGTTTCCGTTCCGGGACAGACAAGACGAAAGCAGGTGCGTGAACGATGAGGCGTCTCCTGACCGCCGCGACCGGGCTCACCTGTGCGTTTGCACTCGCCGTGACGGGGTGCTCGCAGTCCTCGCAGCCCTCGCAGTCCGCCGCGGGGGCCGTCTCCTACGCCCCCTATGTCAGCGCGGTCGAGGCGTCCGCGACCGACTCCGCCGGAGAACCGGCCACCTACAACCTCGCCTTCGTGATCTCCGGCGACGGCACCTGCGCCCCGAAGTGGAACGGCACCGAGGCGATCGGCGACTCCGCCGTGAAGACGCGGATCGCACGGCTCGGCAAGGACGGAGCCGCCGTCCGGGTCTCCTTCGGGGGAGCCTCCGGCAAAGAACTGGCCGCCGTCTGCGGCAGCGTGTCCGCGCTGGCCGCCGTCTACGCCGACGCGTTGGACGCGGCGGGCGCCTCCAAGGCCGACTTCGACATCGAGGGCGACGAACTGACCGACTCCGCGTCCGTCGCCCTGCGCTCCCGGGCGATAGCCCAGTTGCAGCGGGAACGGCCGGACCTGGAGGTCTCCTTCACTCTCCCCGTGATGCCCTCCGGGCTGGACACGGACAGCCTCGCCCTGCTGGAGTCCGCGAACACGTACGACGTCCAGGTGTCCACCGTCAACCTCATGACGATGAATTACGGCGAGTCCTACACCGGGAACATGGGCGAGTACGCCGTCACCGCCGCCGGGGCCGCCCACACCCAGCTGGAGAAGGTGTTCGGGCTGTCGTCGGCGGCCGCGTGGCGGGGCATGGCCCTCACCTCGATGATCGGCGTCAACGACGTGGCCGGGGAGACCTTCACCCTCTCCGACGCCGCACGAGTACGGGAGTTCGCGCGGCGAAAGAACCTCGCCTGGCTGTCGATCTGGTCGGCCTTCCGGGACACGGCGTGCGCGGACGGCGAATCGGGGCGGAACGAAGCGTCGGCGAACTGCAGCGGGGTGAGCCAGCGGCCGGGGGCGTTCGGAAAGGCGTTCACAGGGTGAGCGGTTCCCCGCCCGGGGGCGGACGCGGTCAGCGGCGGCGGTACACCAGGCGGCCCGCCACCACCGTCGCCACACAGGTCCCCGCGCCCTGTTCCACCAGGGCTGCTCGGTCCACCACGTCGAACACCGCGAAGCGGGCCGGGGCGCCTGGCTTGAGGGGTGGGAGGAGGATCAGGGGGCGGGGGGAGAGGGACGGAGGGCCCGGAAGGCGGGGTGGGCGTTGGCCTACCGCCAGGCCCGCTCTGCGTACGGCGTCTGCTGCGGCTCTGGAGTGGAGTTCGCCGGCTACTGCCACCGTGCCGTGGGCCAGCATGCGCTGGACGCCTCGGCGGGCGCTGGCGCCCAGGCGGGTGGGGTCGGTGCGGAAGAGTGCGCGGGCCCGGTCTCCGGTGATGGGGGCCGTGCCGAGTTCGGCTGCCTCGCGGGGGTCCGGGTGGTAGGTGGACTCCAGGAGTTCCGGGGCGTACGGGTTCAGGAGGCCGGGGGTGAGGATGCCCGGCCAGCGCCGCACCCTGGCCTGGGGTGCGGCGGCTGTCAGGTTTTCGTACGGAGCTACGGCCACGACGGTCGCGCCGTCGATCAAGACCGCCGTCTCGGGAGAGTGTTCGGCGGTGTGAAGTGTCAGCATCGTGTGCCTAGTTGGAGGCGATCAGCTTCAGTTCCGGGTGGGCCGTGCCGCCCTCGATCGCCGTCGAGGAGATGTGGGAGACCACGCGGTCGTCGACCGGGTCGTTCGCCGGGTCGTCGTGGACCACCAGGTGTTCGTACGTGGTCGCTCGCTGCGCGGGGGTGCGGCCTGCCTTGCGGATCAGGTCGATGATCTCCAGGCGGTTGGAGCGGTGCTTGGCGCCCGCCGAGGAGACCACGTTCTCCTCCAGCATGATCGAGCCCAGGTCGTCCGCGCCGTAGTGCAGCGAGAGCTGGCCGACCTCCTTGCCGGTGGTGAGCCAGGAGCCCTGGATGTGCTGGACGTTGTCCAGGAACAGGCGGGCGATGGCGATCATGCGGAGGTACTCGAAGAGCGTCGCCTGGGTGCGGCCCTTCAGGTGGTTGTTCTCCGGCTGGTAGGTGTACGGGATGAAGGCGCGGAAGCCGCCCGTACGGTCCTGCACGTCACGGATCATGCGCAGGTGCTCGATGCGCTCGGCGTTGGTCTCGCCGGTGCCCATCAGCATGGTGGACGTGGATTCCACGCCCAGCTTGTGGGCCGTCTCCATGATCTCCAGCCAGCGCTCGCCGCTCTCCTTGAGGGGGGCGATGGCCTTGCGGGGGCGCTCCGGGAGGAGTTCCGCGCCCGCGCCCGCGAAGGAGTCCAGGCCCGCCTCGTGGATACGGGTGATGGCCTCCTCGACCGACACCTTGGAGATACGGGCCATGTGCTCGACCTCGGACGCGCCGAGGGAGTGGATGACCAGCTGGGGGAACGCCTTCTTGATGGCGCTGAAGTGCTGCTCGTAGTACTCGACGCCGTAGTCCGGGTGGTGGCCGCCCTGGAACATGATCTGGGTGCCGCCCAGCTCGACCGTCTCCGCGCAGCGGCGCAGGATGTCGTCGAGGTCGCGCGTCCAGCCCTTCTTGGTGTCCTTCGGGGCCGCGTAGAAGGCGCAGAACTTGCACGCCGTGACGCACACGTTCGTGTAGTTGATGTTCCGCTCGATGATGTACGTCGCGATGTGCTCGGTACCCGCGTACTTGCGGCGGCGTACGGCGTCGGCGGCGGCGCCCAGCGCGTGCAGGGGGGCGTCGCGGTACAGGACGAGCGCTTCTTCGGGCGTGATGCGTCCGCCCGCTGCCGCTCGGTCCAGCACGGCTGCGACATCCAAAGAAGCGAGTTCGGCCTTCTCGGTCACCGGGCGTCCCTTTCGTCAAGGGTTAATCAAGGACAGTGCGCGTAGCGCTCGAAACAAGGGTGGGGGCGGGAGACGGGTGGGCGGACCTGTTCACCCTACGCCAGCTATGGGTCTTGCCCGACTTCAAGCGCTGTAGGCCCCCGCCAGCAGGCCCAGGAACGTGCCGGTCAGGAGGAAGGGGCCGAAGGGGATCGTCGACTTGCGGTCCGCTTTGCGGAAGGCGACCAGGGTGAGGCCGTAGAGGGCGCCGGAGGCGAAGGCGGCGAGGGTGCCGAGCATCAGGGTGGGCCAGCCGTACCAGCCGAGGGCTGCGCCCAACGCCGGGGCCAGTTTCACGTCGCCGAAGCCCATGCCGGAGGGGTTGAGGAGGTGGAGGGCGAGGTAGCCGGTGCCCAGCGCGAGGGTGCCGTACAAGGCGGTGAGCCAGTGGCCCGCGTGTTCCGGGACCAGCGCGGCCAGGGCCAGGAGGGTGAGGGTGGTCGCCGCCAGGGGGAGGGTCAGCGGGTCGGGGAGGCGGCGTACGCGGAGGTCCACCGCCGCCAGGAGTACGGCCGCGGGGGCCAGGAGGAGCCATACGGCCACTTCGGGGCGGGCGCCGGTGGCCAGGGCGAGCAGCGCGCAGACCGCCGCCGTGAGCAGGGGCAGCCTCAGAGGTGTCGCTGATGTGCAGTCCGCGCAGGGGTGCGGGCCCAGCCAGCCCCTGAGGGCGTGGCCGTTCGGGCAGCGGGAGCGCCAGGGTTCGCCCTCGGGGACGGTGAAGCGGTAGGCGGCCCGGGGCAGGAGCGCGCCCGTTCCCGCGCCCCAGAGGGCGGCCACCGCCACGGGGGCCAGGTCGTCCGTCATCGGTCCGTCCTCGTCAGGTGGGCCACGGGGTTGCCCTCGGCCGAACTGTCCGACGTGTACGTCAGTTTGTCGCCTGCCGGGGTCAACTCCACTGGGTGCGGGGTGGGGTTGCAGCCCGCGTGGTTGTCGGCGGCGCCGGTGGAGGTGGCGACGATCCCGCTCTTCGTGACCTGCTTCAGGGTGAGTATGTCCGTGCAGACCGCGCCGAGTTGGTCCGTCTGGCGCATGCGGCCCAGCTCCTTGCCGACGATTGCCTGATGGATCGTCAGGTTGAAGGTGCCCGCGGGGAGGGTGCCGCCGAGTGCGGTGGCCTTGCCCTCCCAGGTGCCCAGGTAGCGGGCCGGTACGGCACCGCCTCCGGTCTCGCCGGGGGTCGGGGACGCCGAGGGCTCCGTCGCGTCGGGAGGCGGCGAGGGGGAGGCGTGGGCGGGGAGCGAGGAGGCGGGGTGGGTGGGTTCCGGTTTGCCGCCCGCCGCGTCGTGGCTCCCGCCGCCGTTCCAGGGGCGCAGCAGGGCCCCCAGGCCCACGGAGACGCCGACCAGCGCCGCCGCCACGGCCACCGCAACCGTGCAGCTCACCCGGCGGCCCCGGCCCGACTCCCCGGGCGCGGAGGCCGCCGAGACGCTGAGGGTGACCTTGCCGGGGGGTGTCGGCCCTGTGGTGGGTGTGGTGCGGTCGGGGTCGGCCGGTTCCTTCTCCGCGCCGGGCGCGGACATCACCGGTGCCGGGCCGAACTCCCCGGTCCTGGAGCCCTGTTCCGGTGGCATCAGGGCCGGGCTCGCGAACGGGACCGGGCCCGAAGGCGGTTGGGGGATTCCCTCCAGGTTCAGCAGGCTCACCGCGCTCCGGCTCACCTGCTCCAGCAGGGGAGTCGGCAGCCAGCCCGGGGTCATCAGGGTCGCCGCGCCCTCGGGCGCCAGGCGGCGGGACAGTTCGGCGGGGGTGGGGCGGGACGCGGGGTCCTTGGCCAGGCAGGCGGCCGCCAGGTCGCGCACGTCACCGGTGAGGCCGTCCAGTGCGGGCTCCTCGTGCACCACCTTGTAGAGCAGCGCCGCCGCGGAGTCACTGGCGAAGGGGGGCCTGCCGGTCGCCGCGTACGCGAGGACCGCGCCGAGGGAGAAGACGTCGGCCGCTCCGGTGACCGGGGTGCCGAGGATCTGCTCGGGGGCCATGTAGCCGGGCGAGCCGATGGAGACGCCGGTCGAGGTGAGGGAGGCGGTGCCGTCGGTGGCGCGGGCGATGCCGAAGTCGATGAGGAGGGGGCCGTCGAGCGTCAGGAGGATGTTGGACGGCTTGACGTCGCGGTGGACCAGGTCAAGGGCGTGGACGGCGGCCAGCGCCTCCGCGAGGCCCGCGCCCAGCGCCCGTACCGTCGGCTCCGGCAGCGGCCCCCGCTCGGTGACGGCGGCGGCCAGCGACGGGCCCGCCGCGTAGGCCGTCGCCACCCAGGGCACCGGCGCGTCGGGGTCGGCGTCCAGGACGGGGGCCGTCCAGGCGCCGCCGACCCGGCGCGCGGCCGCGACCTCGCGCCGGAACCTGGCGCGGAACTCCTCGTCCAGCGCGAAGTGCGGGTGGACGATCTTCACGGCGACCGTGCGGCCGCCCGCGCTGCGGCCGAGGTAGACCCGGCCCATGCCGCCGGAGCCGAGCCGGCCGAGCAGCCCGTACGGCCCGACGGCGGCCGGTTCGTCCGCTTCGAGCGGCTGCATGGCGTCCCCTCCCCCGAAGGCACCCCCGGACCCCCGTGGGCCTCGGTACGCCTACCGCCCGCAGCGTAGTGATTACGGCTGGAGGAGATCCACCTTCACGTCGGCCGCGAACCCGGTCGTCGGGCCGACGCGGCTCGCGAACTCCGTGACCGCCGCGAGCTGCGGGGCGCCGAAGCTGAAGTCGAGGGTGGTGAAGTACTGCTCCAGGGTCGCCTCGTCGAACGCCTCCCAGCGGGCGGCCTGTTCGGCCACCTTGCCGACCTCCTCCAGGGAGAGGTTGCGGGAGGCGAGGAACGCCTCGTGCACCTTGCGCGTGATCTCCGGCTCGCGCTCGGCGTAGTCACGCCGGGCCGCCCACACCGCGAAGACGAACGGCAGGCCGGTCCACTCCTTCCACAGCGCGCCCAGGTCGTGCACCTCCAGGCCGTAGCGGGGGCCGTCCAGGAGGTTGGCGCGCAGGGCCGCGTCGCCGATGAGGACGGCGGCGTCCGCCTCCTGCATCATCAGGCTCAGGTCGGGCGGGCACGTGTAGTAGTCCGGACGCACGCCGTACCGCTCGGACAGCAGCAGCTGGGCCAGGCGGACCGAGGTGCGCGAGGTCGAGCCGAGGGCGACACGCGCGCCGTCCAGCCGGTCGAGGGGGAGCTGCGAGACGATCACGCAGGACATCACGGGGCCGTCGCAGCCCACGGCGATGTCCGGGAAGGCGACCAGGTCGCCCGCGTTGCGCAGGAACTCGACGAGGGTGATCGGACCGATGTCGAGATCGCCGCGTACCAGCTGCTCGCTGAGCTTCTCCGGGGTGTCCTTGGTGAGCTCGAAGTCGAGGAGCGTGCCGGTTCTCGCGAGCCCCCAGTACAGGGGCAGGCAGTTCAGGAACTGGATGTGGCCGACGCGCGGCCGGGTGCGAGAATTGTCCACATCGCGAGACTAGACCCCGTACGACTGTCGGCCGGGACCGGCCCGGCGTCAGCGCGTCCGCCCGAGGGTTCAAACATTCGGGTGACGTGATCTTGACCTCTATTGCATTCGGGAGCCTGCGTGCTAGGCTCGCCGCAAGTTGCAGTTTGGTTTCCCTTGCAGTACAGAGCCTGCGGAGCATGTGACCGCGGGCTCTCGTCGTTTTCAGACGAATGCAGTCGTGCAGCATCGTTTCGCACTTGCAGGTTCTGGAGCAGGGCAACCCTTTTGAGCCCAAGGAGGGCTTATGGCTACCGGAACCGTGAAGTGGTTCAACGCCGAAAAGGGCTTTGGCTTCATCGCCCAGGAGGGCGGCGGCCCCGACGTCTTCGTTCACTACTCCGCGATCAACGCCAACGGTTTCCGTTCGCTCGAGGAGAACCAGCAGGTGACCTTCGACGTGACGCAGGGCCCGAAGGGTCCGCAGGCGGAGAACGTCACCCCCGCGTGATCACTCCCTGATCGCAGAACCTGAGTGCAGTACCCAAGGAGCCCCGTGCCTTCCGGCAACGGGGCTCCTGCCTTTCCCGGGGGCGCCCGGATGAATTCCCCGTGAATTCCCGCCCGCCGCATTCCCGTCGCGCGCCCGGCGTACGGATTCCGCGCGCGGAATCCGCCCCGCCTTCCGTGACGCGCCCTCACTCCGACGGACGCGTGCGGACGGGGGAATCGGCCGGGATTCCGGGCGTGCCGGGGCCGTGGCCGATACTCCTCCTCCGCCCCCGCGCCGGGGCCCGTTCACCCCGTAGGGTCCGTCCGCATGACCGACTCCCGCCTCTCCTCCGACGCCCCCGGATTCCTCACCGCCACCCGCGAGTTCTACGACGCCGTCGCCGAGGACTACGCCGCGAACTTCCGGGGCGCCTACGCCGGCCGGCCGCTCGACCGGGCCCTGCTGCGCGCGTACGCCGAACTGGTGGGACCCGGGCGGCCGGTGGCCGATCTCGGCTGCGGACCCGGAGAGGTGACCGCCCTCCTCGCCTCCCTCGGGCTCGACGTGTCCGGGCTCGACCTCTCCCCCGCCATGGTGGAGATCGCCCGTCGCGAGAACCCAGGACTGCGCTTCGAACTGGGCTCCATGCTGGAACTGGCGCTGCCCGACGGCGCGCTGGCGGGGGTCGTCTCCTGGTACTCCAGCATCCACACGCCGGTGGACCGGCTGCCCGCCCTGTTCCGCGAGTACCGGCGGGTGCTGGCGCCGGGCGGACACCTGCTGCTCGCCTTCCAGGCGGGAGACCGGCCGCGCCGCCACGAGCAGCCGTGGGGCCACCCCGTCGCCCTCGACTTCCTGCGACGCGACCCCGAGCACATGGCGGCGCTGCTCGGCGAGGCCGGCTTCGCCCTCGTCTCCCGCACGGTCCGCGAGCCCGACGAACGCCTCGGTGAGCCGGTGGCCCAGGCGTTCCTGTTCGCCACGGCCCGGTGAGCGCGGCTACGGCCCCGTGATCTGCCCCGCCCCCGCGTACAGCCCCTCCACCTCGTCCGCGAAGTCCCGCAGGATGCGGGCCCGGCGGAGTTTCATCGACGGGGTGAGGTGGCCCGCGCGTTCGGTGAAGTCGACGGGCAGGACGGTGAAGCGGCGGATGGACTCGGGGCGGGAGACGAGCTGGTTGGCCTGGTCGACGGCGTCCTGGAGGATCGCCGCCAGCTGGGGGTCGTTCAGGAGCAGTTCGGCCGGGACGGGGTGCTTGCCGTTCATCTGGCGCCAGTGGGCGAGGCCGTCGGGGTCCAGGGTGAGCAGGGCGCCGATGTAGGGGCGGCCGTCGCCGACGAGGAGGCAGTGGGAGATCAGCGGGTGCTGGCGCAGCCAGTTCTCCAGCGGGGCCGGGGCGACCGACTTGCCGCCCGCCGTGATCAGCAGCTCCTTCTTGCGCCCGGTGATGGTGAGGTAGCCGTCGTCGTCCAGCTCGCCCAGGTCCCCGGTCGGCAGCCAGCCGTCCCGGGTGGCGGGGACGACGCCGCCCGCCTGCACGTCCCAGTAGCCGCGCAGCACATGGTCGCCCGCGACCAGGATCTCGCCGTCGGCCGCGATCCTGATCCGGGTGCCGGGCAGCGGCCAGCCGACCGTGCCGATACGGGGCTTGAGCGGCGGGGTGACCGTGGAGGCGCCGGTGGTCTCGGTGAGGCCGTACCCCTCGAAGATCTCGATCCCGGCTCCGGCGTAGAACGCGGCCAGGCGGCGGCCGAGCGGGGAGCCGCCGCAGATGGCGTAGCGGACCTTGCCGCCCATGGCGGCGCGCAGACGGCGGTAGGCGAGGGGGTCGTAGATGGACCGGCTCGCCTTCAGGGAGGCGCTGGGGCCGTTCCCGGTGCCGCTGCGGCGGGCTTCCAGGGCCTCTCCGTAGCGGACGGCGGTGGCGGCGGCGCGGTCGAAGGAGGCGGCCTTGCCGGTCTCCTCGGCCTTGGCGCGGGCGGTGTTGTAGACCTTCTCCAGCATGTACGGGATGGTCAGCAGGCAGGTCGGGCGGAACGCGGCCAGGTCCGGGAGGAGATGCTCGGGCTTGAGGCTGGGCGCGTGGCCGAGCCGTACCCGGGCGCGCACGCAGGCGATGGCCACCATGCGGCCGAAGACGTGGGACATCGGCAGGAACAGCAGCACCGACGCCTCCTCGCCGGTCGTCACCTTGAAGACCGGGTGGAGCAGTTCGATGGCGTTGTCGACCTCGGCGAAGAAGTTGCCGTGCGAGAGGGCGCAGCCCTTGGGGCGGCCGGTGGTGCCGGAGGTGTAGATCAGGGTGGCGAGGGTGTCGGGGCCCAGCATGCCCCGGCGTACGGCGACCTCACCGTCCGCCGTCCGGTCGCCGACCTCGGCCAGCAGGTCCACGTGCCCGTCGTCGATCACCCACACGTGCCGCAGCCCGGGCAGCCGGCTCAGCTCGGGGGCCATGGCGGCGGCCTGCTCGCGGGTCTCGGTGATCAGGGCGACGGCGCCGCAGTCCCCGAGCATCCAACTGGTCTGGTAGACCGAGGAGGTGGGGTAGACGGGCACGGTGACCAGCCCGGCGGCCCAGGCCGCGAAGTCCAGCAGGGTCCACTCGTACCGGGTGCGGGCCATCACCGCGATCCGGTCGCCCGGCATCAGGCCCTCCGAGATCAGCCCCTTGGCGACGGCGAGGACCTCGGCGGCGAACCGCTGGGCCGTCACATCCTCCCACTCGCCGTCCGCGCCGCGTCGGCTGATCACGATCGCGCCCGGGTCCGCCTCGGCGTTCTCGAACGGCAGGTCCGCGAGCGAGCCGTGCGTCACCGGGGGCGCGAACGGCGGTACGGCGACCTCGCGTACCGCTCCGTCCAGCCGCCGGATCTCGGGCTCCACCAGGACGGGCCGGCCGTCGTAGTCGAGGGCCGAGACCGGGGGGCCGGAGACGACGGGGGCGTTCGGGTACGGGGCGGTCACGGGCGGCTCCTCGGGCGTGCAGCGGGAACTGCTTGCTGCATGAGATACGCGCCTCGCACACCGAGGCGTTCACTGGCGGCCGTCGCTGAGGTCTCGGCACCGCCGGTCCGGCTGGCGATCGTACGAGGCCGCTGTGGCGGGTCTGTGCGGATCGCGCGAGGGTCCGGGGCCGGGGCTGTGCAGTCTCGGGGATTTCGTGAGGAGTGTTCTGCTTGCGCGCCCGAGCCGCTCCTCGACGGGATCAGAACTCGTCCGCGCCGTTGCGCAGTTCCTGCGTCCAGTAGCCCGTGGCCCACCGCGCCGGGTCGACGGAGATGCCCTCGGCGCCGGGGGCCTGCACGATCGCCATGCCGGTGCCGTTCGGCAGCGTGACGGAGAAGTCGTTCACCGTCTCGGTCTCCTCCTTGCGGCCGCCGTCGGAGATCCGCACGGCGGCGTAGGCGGCGAAGCCCGGCTCCAGGACGACCGAGGTGGCCGGCTTGCTCTTGGCGACGGACGGGACGGTGCCCCGGGCGTTGTCCAGGAAGCGGATCTCGGGGAAGCTCGTCATGCGGCAGGTGCGGCCCGAGGTGTTCTTCGCGGTGAGGACCAGGTGGGTGTAGGGCGGCCCGTCCTGGGTCTCCGCGCTGATCCGCAGGCCCTTGGTGGTGCACAGGGGAGCGGTGGCCGAGCCGGTGCCGCCCACGACCTGCTTGCCCTGGTCGGCGTCGCGGTTCTGCTCGACGTTGCCCTGGTCGGCGTCGCCGCTCTGCCCGGCGTTCCCCTGGTCCTCGTCGCCGCTCTGGTTCGCACCGCCCTGGTCCTTGTCACCGCTCTGCTCGACGGCGGAGGCGGAGGGCGAGGCGGCGCTCGCCGCCCCGGAGGCCGCGGCGCCGGTGCCGTCGTCGCACGCGGTGAGCGTGAGGGCGAGCGCGGCGGTGGTCACGGCGGTGAAGGCGGCGATACGGCTGCGATAGGTACGCATGGGAGCATCCCCCGGTGGAGAAGGGCGGCCGGCCGGGTCGAGGCCGGGGCGCTGGTGAGCTGCTGACACCAGGAGTCTGTGCGGTGGCGCTTGCGTTCCGGTGCCGTCGCGCTGACGTCCGGCTGACGCCCCTGACCTGCGGCGTCAGCACACCCCTTGCCTCCTGCGGCGGCTCACGCCTCCCGCGCGAGGCGGCGCACGGCACGCTCGTACCGGGTGCGGTGGTCGGGCTTCTCCGCCACCCGCAGCAGCCCCTCCAACGCCCGGGCGGCGCCCTCGTCGTGGCCCTCGCGCTCCGCCTCGTCGGCCGCCCGCTCCAGCAGGTGGACACCCTCCTCGTGCTCGCCGAGCGCCAGCCGGGCCTCGCCCGCCGTGGTGAGCAGCAGCGCGCGCCGGGCCGTCTCCTCGTGCTCGGGGCCGAGCGCGAGGGCGGTGCGGACGACCTCCAGGGACCGGTCCGGGCGGCCCGCCGTGAGGAGCGTGCGGGCCAGGTGCTGGAGCGCCAGCATCTCCGTGTGCCAGTCGCCCGCCGCGCGGGCCAGTGCGACGGCCCGCTCGCAGTCCTCCAGCGCGATGTCGAGGTCGCCGTCCTGGGCCCGGGCCACGGCCAGGTTGATCGTGGCGGTCACCTCGCCCGGCCCGTCGTCCGCCTTCCGCGCCAGCTCGGGCGCGGTCTCCAGCAGGGCGACGGCCTCGGTGGTCCGGCCCTCCTCCGTCAGCACCCAGCCGAGCAGGCTGAGCACCCGCGACTCGGCGTACGCGTCCCGCAGCTCCCGCGCGGAGTCGAGGGCCGACTCCAGCAGCGGCACCCAGCCCTCGCGCACCCGCAGCACCACCTGCGGCCAGTGCAGCAGGCCGATCCGCCAGGCCCGGTCGTGGAACCCGGCGGAGCGGGCGGCGGCCACCGCCCGGGCCAGGTCGTCGCGTTCGGCGGCGAACCAGCGGAGGGCTTCGGCCCGGTCCGCGAACTCCCTTACCCCGGCGGGTCGGTGGAAGTCGTCCGGCAGCCCGAAGCAGGCGCCGCCGCCCGGTTCGGCGGTGTCGGTCGCGGCGAGCGCGGTCGCCGTCAGATGGTCCAGGGCGCGGACGAGCGCCTCGGGCCCGGCCTCGGGTTCGAGGTCCCGGGCGTACAGCCGGACCAGGTCGTGCAGCACCCAGCGGTCCGGCGCCGTCTCCGTCACGAGATGCGCCTCGCCGAGCCGCTCCAGCGTCGCCTGCGCGTCGGCGGGGCCGGTGTCCAGGAGCGCGCCGCACGCGTACGTGTCGACATGGCTGCCCGGATGATGGCCGAGCCGGGCCAGCAACCGCACGGCGTCCGGCGGCAGTTGCTGGACGGTGAGCCGCAGGGCGGCCGCGACCCCGGTGTCGTCCACGGCGAGGTAGGCCAGCCGCCCCCGCTCGTCGGCCAGCTCCGCCGCCAGCGCGGCCAGCGGCCTGCCGGGCCGTCCGGCCAGGCGCGCGGCGACCACGCGCAGGGCCAGCGGGAGCCCTCCGCAGAGTTCCGCGAGCCGCTGGGCCGCCACCGGTTCCGCGAGCACGCGTTCCTCGCCGAGCACTCCGGCGAGCAGCGCCATGCCGTCCTGCGGTTCGAGCACGTCCAGCGGCACCGGCCGGGCCGCGTCGGACGCGATGAGCCCTTCGAGCCGGTGGCGGCTGGTGACGAGCGTGACGCAGTCGGGTCCGCCGGGCAGCAGGGCCCGTACGGTCGCCGAGTCACGGGCGTTGTCCAGGATGACCAGCAGCCTGCGCCGCTCGGTCAGCGTCCGGAACAGCGCGGCGGCGGCCGACGCGGACTCCGGCACCCGGCGCGGCGGCACCCCGAGCGCGGGCAGGAACTCCCGCAGGACGTCGGTCAGCGCGGGTTCCCCGGTCTCGCTGAAGCCGCGCAGATCCGCGTAGAGCCGCCCGTCCGGGAACACGGCCGCCTTGTGGTGCGCCCACTGCAGGGCCAGCGCCGTCTTGCCGACCCCGGCGGGGCCGGTGATCAGGCACACCGGCGCCTCGCCCGCCGCCGCCCGGCTGAGCGCGGCCAGCTCCTCCGTACGGCCCTGGAAGCCCCGGGGCGCCCGGGGCAGCAGCTCGGCGGGCGGCACGACCGCCGCGGCCGCCAGGGGCAGCCGGACCAGCGGATCGACGGCGACGGCGGCCAGCACCGGGGCCTCGGCCGCGGGGGCGGACACGGACGCGGACACGGCTACGGGCGCGGGCGCGGGCGCTGACGCGGGCGGGGGTACGGGGACGACCGGATCGTCCGCCACCACCCCGCCCCGCAGGATCAGCGCGTAGGCGTCGGCCAGCTCGCGCCCGGGGTCGATGCCCAGCTCCTCCGCGAGCAGCCGCCTCGTACGGTGGAACCAGTCCAGCGCCTCCGCCTGCCGCCCCGCTCCGTACAGCGCCTTGATCAGCGAGGCGGCCAGCGACTCCCGCATCGGATGCGCGACCGCCTCCGGACGCAGCACGGCGGCGGCACGGTGGTGCTCCCCGAGCACGGTGTAGGTGCGGGCCAGCTCCTCGACGGTGGCGAGCCGCGACTCCTCCAGCGTGTGCGCGGCGGCCTGGAGCGGCGGCCCGATGAACGCACCGCCGAGCGCCGGACCCTGCCACAGCGACAGGGCCTCGGTGAGCATCATGGCCGCGTCGCCCGGCTCGCGCTGCTGCCGGGCCATCATCAGCAGTTCCTCGAACCGCTGCGCGTCCAGGAGGGATTCGGGCACCCTCAGGAGGTAGGCGTCGGTCAGCGTGACCAGTTCGACCCCGTACGCCGCCGCGTCCGCCCCGGTGAGCAGGGCGCGCAGCCGGGACACATGCCCCTGGATGACGCTCCGGGCCTGCGAGGGGGGCGTCTCGTCCCACAGCGACTCCGTCAGCCGGGCCACCGAGACAGGGGTGTTGGCCGACAGCAGCAGCGCGGCCAGCAGGCTCCGGCGCTTGGCGGGACCGAGCGGCAGGGGCCCGGTGAAGGTGTCGACGGAGACCGTGCCGAGCAGCCGGAACTCCACGGGCGACTTCTCCTTCGCAGCGGGCCCGCGCCCGGGACGGGGACGCGGATCGCGTATCAGGGTATCGGGGCCTGACGTGGGGCGATGCGGCGCCCGCCGCCTTCCGGGCGGCCG
The DNA here is from genome assembly GCF_040638245.1 of Streptomyces sp. NPDC026659. Lineage (NCBI taxonomy): Bacteria > Bacillati > Actinomycetota > Actinomycetes > Kitasatosporales > Streptomycetaceae > Streptomyces > Streptomyces sp. NPDC026659. The sequence goes on from NZ_JBEZXY010000002.1 coordinate 841,129, forward strand.
AAAACGACCGCTCGGGAACTCGGCCGCCGGGAACTCAGCCGGGCTGCCCCTGGGTGCGCACGCTCTCGTCCACCGCGTCCTCCTGGTTGCGGTTGGCGTCCAGGTTGGCCTTCATGCGGTCCACCCGGCCGACGATGTGGACGGAGGCGCGCTCGCGCTCCTTGCGCAGGACGATCCAGCTGATCGGGGCGGACAGAACCAGCGCGATCAGCACGACCCAGAAGAAGTTGGAGTCACCGAAGCCGCGCGGGAAGAGACCCGAGTAGACGGCTCCCCAGGCGACCACGAGGCAGCCGGCGAAGACGCCGAGACGCATCAGCGTGTAGCGGAGCATGTCCATCCACTTCCGTTCGTACGGTTCGAAGCCCCCAAAGGGGCATCGCCCAGTGAAGCACGCCAAGCGGGCGATCTTGGCGGCGGGTGGGGGGCCTCAGCCGAGCGGCAGCAGCAGGGTCACGTCGTCCCGGTCGTCGCCCGGCGCCACCCGGATCGCACCGGGCACCCGGCCGACCTCGCGATAGCCGCAGGAGGTGTAGAAGCGCTCCAGCCCGAGGCCGCCGCGGCAGCCGACCCGGATCGCCTCGATCCCGCCGAGGGAGCGGGCGGCGTCGGCGGCCGCCGCCATCAGGTCGCGGCCGTAACCGAGGCCCTGGTGCTTGGGGTGGACCATCACCGTGTACAGCCAGATCCAGTGGGTGCGCAGCCGGTGGGTGTTGGGGGTGAGGAACGCGGTGGCGGCGACCCGCCCCTCCTCGTCGTGCCCGACCAGCAGTCTGCTCCGCCCCTGCGCGAGCTGCGCCAGCGACCGGACCACCTCGGGCCGTACCTCCTCACGCGTGACGGGCGGTACGAAGCCGACCGCGCCGCCCGCGTTGGTGACGTCCGTCCACAGATCCAGCAGACCGTCGCGCAGGGTGGGCGATATCTCGGGGTCCAGCGTGAAAGTAAGAGGCACGGGGCCAAGGTAGTCCTTACCTTGGCCCCGTGGCCACAGAATTCCGACAGGCGGTACGAGTCCGCCGCCGCCTCAGACGCGCATCGCCTGCGGCGTCTCCCGGCGCAGCGGGTCCGGGCCTTCGTACTCGCGGATGATCTCGTAGCGCGTGTTGCGCTCGACCGGGCGGAAGCCCGCGTCGCGGATCAGGTCCAGCAGGTCGTCGCGGGTCAGCTTGTTCGGCGTGCCGTAGTTGTCCGCGTCGTGCGTGATCTTGTACTCGACGACCGAGCCGTCCATGTCGTCCGCGCCGTGCTGGAGGGCGAGCTGGGCGGTCTGCACACCGTGCATCACCCAGAACACCTTCACGTGCGGGACGTTGTCGAACAGCAGCCGGGAGACCGCGAACGTCTTCAGCGCCTCGGCGCCCGTCGCCATGGTCGTACGGGCCTGGAGCTTGTTGCGGACCTTGCCGTCCTTCATGTCCACGAAGTCGTGCTGGTAGCGCAGCGGGATGAAGACCTGGAAGCCGCCGGTCTCGTCCTGGAGTTCCCGCAGCCGCAGCACGTGGTCCACGCGGTGGCGCGGCTCCTCGATGTGGCCGTACAGCATCGTGGCCGGGGTCTTCAGACCCTTCTCGTGCGCCAGACGGTGGATCCGCGACCAGTCTTCCCAGTGCGTGCGATGGTCCACGATGTGCTGGCGGACCTCCCAGTCGAAGATCTCGGCGCCGCCGCCGGTCAGCGACTCCAGGCCCGCGTCGATGAGTTCGTCGAGGATCTCGGAGGCCGAGAGACCAGAGATGGTCTCGAAGTGGTGGATCTCCGTCGCCGTGAACGCCTTCAGCGAGACGTGCGGCAGCGCGGCCTTCAGCTCCCGCAGGGACCGCGGGTAGTAGCGCCACGGCAGGTTCGGGTGGAGGCCGTTGACGATGTGCAGCTCCGTCAGGTTCTCCGACTCCATCGCCTTGGCCAGCTTCACGGCCTCCTCGATGCGCATCGTGTACGCGTCCTTCTCGCCCGGCTTGCGCTGGAACGAGCAGTAGGCGCAGGACGCCGTGCACACGTTGGTCATGTTGAGGTGCCGGTTGACGTTGAAGTGCACGACGTCGCCGTTCAGCTGCGTCCGCACCTCGTGCGCGAGGCCGCCGAGCCAGGCCAGGTCGTCCGACTCGTAGAGTGCGACGCCGTCCTCACGGGTCAGCCGCTCACCGGAGCGGACCTTCTCCTCCAGCTCGCGCTTGAGCCCGACGTCCATACCAACACCTTTCGCCGACAACCTGACCAACCGTACTCCCCCGCACCGCCTGCTCCTGGCGGCTACACCTCTTCGGGCAGCTCCCCCACCCGGTTCTCCCACTTGGTGGAGAGCACGATCGTGGTGCGGGTGCGCGAGACGCCCTTGGTGCCGCTGAGTCTGCGGATCGTCTTCTCCAGGCCGTCCACGTCCGAGGAGCGGACCTTGAGCATGAAGGAGTCGTCACCGGCGATGAACCAGCAGTCCTCGATCTCGGTGAGGTCCCGCAGCCTGCGCGCCACGTCCTCGTGGTCGGCGGCGTCCGAGAGCGAGATGCCGATCAGCGCCGTCACCCCGAGGCCGAGGGAGGCCGCGTCCACGGTCGCGCGGTAGCCGGTGATGACCCCGGCCGCCTCCAGCCGGTTGATCCGGTCCGTGACGCTCGGCCCCGACAGACCGACCAGGCGGCCCAGCTCCGCGTACGAGGCCCGGCCGTTCTCCCTCAGGGCCTGGATGAGCTGCCTGTCCACCGCGTCCATGCGATCGAAGCCTTCCGGTGTGAAATTGCCAAGTGGAGTGAGAAGTACCGCTGATGGAGAAGTACCGCCGCAAGCTCTGCTACGTGCTCTGCGCGCCGCCGCCCAGCTCGCCCTTCCAGCGCCGGTAGAGCCCGTGCCCGACGCCCGCCGAATCCAGCACCCGTCCGGCCACGAAGTCCACCAGGTCCTGGATGTGGGTGGCGCCCGCGTAGAAGGCGGGCGAGGCGGGGACCACGCTCGCGCCCGCGTCGTCCAGGGCGACGAGATGGCGCAGGGTCTGACCGTTCAGCGGGGTCTCCCGGACGGCCACGACCAGCGGGCGGCGCTCCTTGAGCGTGACGCTCGCCGCGCGCTGGAGCAGGTCCTTGGACAGGCCGAGGGCGACTCCCGCGACACAGGCGGTGGAGGCCGGGACGATCAGCATCCCCTTGGCCGGGTACGACCCCGAGGACGGCCCCGCGGCCAGGTCCCCCGCGCTCCAGTACCGCACGCCGCTCACGTCCGCCTCGAAGGTGCCGGGCTTGCCGTCCGCGCCGCGCCCCAGCCACTCCCGCAGGTCCTCCTGCCAGTGCGCGTCGCGGAACGAGATGCCCGTCTCGTCCAGCAGCGTCAGCCGCGAGGCCCGGCTGACCACCAGGTCCACCGCCTCACCGGCGTCCAGCAGCGCCCGCAGCACGGCAGCCGCGTACGGCGTCCCGGAAGCTCCGGAAACCCCCACGATCCAAGGCACGCGCTGCGATTCTCCTGCGTTCACACCTTGAGAGTACCGGCGTGACGCGGCGTGTTCAGGCCGGGTGGGGGCCTTGAGGCTTCGCACCCGCGCGACAGCGAAGGTCCGGCACCCCGGCTGGTGTTGCGGGGTACCGGACCGAACCCCGCGTCGGCGGGGACAACCGGCTGAACAGGGCATTCTTCAGCGTGAACGGTGGACCACCCCCGCACGAGCAGGGACAGGTCCGAAGCTATCCCTTTACCAACTTCCGCTCCCGCTTTCGCCGACCGATCACTCGATCGAGTCAGGGCGTAAGCCCACGGACCAGCAAATCCAGCAGTGCACATACGAACAACGCGATACCGATGGCGCCGTTCACCGTGAAGAAGGCCCTGTTCAGCCGCGAAAGGTCGTTCGGGCGCACGATGCGGTGCTCATAGACGAAGGCGCCCGCGACGATCACCAGACCCAGCCAGAAGAACGCGCCCGCGTGGGTGGCCAGCGCGTACCAGACGAACAGGGCCATCGTGATCGCGTGGCAGACCCGCGCGCCCCAGATCGCCGCCGGGATGCCGAAGCGGGCCGGGACCGACTTCACGCCGATCTCGCGGTCGGTCTCGACGTCCTGGCAGGCGTAGATCAGGTCGAAGCCGCCGATCCAGATGCCGACCGCGAGGCCGAGGATCAGCGCGTCCCAGGACCAGGTGCCGGAGATGGCGAGCCAGCCGCCGACCGGGCCCATCGCCTGGGCGATACCGAGGATGGCCTGCGGGAAGTTGGTGAACCGCTTGCCGTACGGATAGACCACCATCGGGATCACCGCGACCGGCGCGAGCGCCAGGCAGAGCGGGTTCAGCAGGGCGGCCGAGCCGAGGAAGACGACCAGGGCGATCAGCGCGCCGGTCCACGCGTGCCGTACCGACATCGCGCCGGTGACCAGCTCGCGGTGGGCGGTGCGCGGGTTACGGGCGTCGATCTCGCGGTCGATGATCCGGTTGACGGCCATCGCGAAGGTGCGCAGGCCGACCATGCAGATGGTGACAAGGAGCAGCCGGGCCCAGTGGATGTTCTTGTCCCACTGGTACATCGCGGTGAGGGAGGCGATGTAGGCGAAGGGCAGCGCGAAGACCGAGTGCTCGATCATCACGAGGCGGAGGAAGGCTTTGGTGCGGCCCGGCTGCGGGATCGCGGCAGCAGAGGGGGTGGTCACAGTCCGTACTCCTTCCAGCGCCGGTCCACCAGCGCCGCCGTAGCGGGGTCGGACAGGACCATGTCCGGCCAGCCCCCGTCCCTCGTGTAGCCCTCCTCGGGCAGCTTCTTCGTCGCGTCGATGCCCGCCTTGCCACCCCAGAACTGCTGGTAGGAGGCGTGGTCGAGGTGGTCGACGGGGCCTTCGGCGACCACCAGGTCACGGGCGTAGTCGGTGTTGCCCAGCGCCCGCCAGGCGACCTCGTGCAGATCGTGCACGTCGCAGTCGGAGTCGACCACCACGATCAGCTTGGTCAGGGACATCATGTGTGCCCCCCAGATCGCGGACATCACCTTCTGCGCGTGCTTCGGGTACTTCTTGTCGATCGAGACGATCGCGCAGTTGTGGAAGCCGCCGGCCTCGGGGAGGTGGTAGTCCACGATGTCCGGGACGATGATCTTGAGCAGCGGCAGGAAGAAGCGTTCCGTGGCGCGGCCGAGCGGGCCGTCCTCGGTCGGCGGGCGGCCGACCACGATCGACTGGAGCAGCGGCCGCTTCCGCATCGTCACGCAGTCGATCTTCAGCGCGGGGAACGGCTCCTGCGGGGTGTAGAACCCGGTGTGGTCGCCGAAGGGCCCCTCGGGCAGCATCTCGCCGGGCTCCAGCCAGCCCTCCAGGACGACCTCGGCGTTGGCCGGGACCTGGAGCGGGACGGTCTTGCAGTCGACCATCTCGATCCGCTTGCCCGCGATGAACCCGGCGAACATGTACTCGTCGATGTCGCCGGGGAGCGGGGCGGTGGAGGCGTAGGTGACGGCGGGCGGGCAGCCGAAGGCGATGGCGACCGGCAGCCGCTCACCGCGCCGGGCCGCGACCTGGTAGTGGTTGCGGCTGTCCTTGTGGATCTGCCAGTGCATGCCGATGGTGCGCTTGTCGTGCCGCTGGAGCCGGTACAGCCCGAGGTTGCGGACGCCGGACTCGGGGTCCTTGGTGTGGGTGAGCCCGAGGTTGAAGAAGGAGCCGCCGTCCTTGGGCCAGGTGAAGAGCGCGGGCAGCGCGTCGAGGTCCACGTCGTCGCCGGTGAGGACGACCTCCTGGACGGGCGCGTTGTCGCCCTTGACCTTCTTCGGCGGGACGTGCGCCATCGAGCCGAGCTTGCCGAACGCCTCGCGGACGCCGACGAAGCCGTGCGGCAGCTCGGGCCGCAGCAGTCCGCCGATCTTGTCGGAGATCTCGGCGTACGACTTCAGGCCGAGCGCCTTGAGGAGACGGCGGTCGGTGCCGAAGACGTTCATCGCCAGGGGCATCGCGGAGCCCTTGACGTTCTCGAAGAGCAGTGCCGGTCCGCCGGCCTTCTGCACCCGGTCGACGATCTCACCGACCTCCAGGTACGGGTCGACCTCGGCCTTGATGCGCTTGAGGTCACCCTCGCGCTCCAGCGCCCGCAGCAGGGAGCGAAGATCGTCATAAGCCATGTGTCCCAGTATCGGCCACCGGATACGCTGGCTCGGTCACCGGGGCCGTACACACCGTCGGGAGAACCCGCACCCATGCTCAGGTATCTGCCGTTCCTGCTGGTCCTGGCCCTGTGGATCTACGCCCTCGTGGACTGTCTGAACACCCCCGAGGACGAGGTCCGCCACCTCCCCAAGCTCGCCTGGGTGGTCGTGATCCTCCTGTTCGGCGAGATCCTGGTCGGGCCTGTGGCCTGGCTGCTCGCCGGCAAGGTGCGGCACCGACCCGCCCCCGCGACCACGTGGGTGGCCCCGGACGACAACCCCGATTTCCTGAAGTCCCTGGAGAAGGACGACCCCGACCGGGACTGAGGGGCTCGTAGACTCCCGGCGTGGCATTCATGAGCACTCCGCACCGCTGCTTCCTGTGACCGGGCGGCACTGAGGGCGAGGCCGGACGGCGTCGCCCTCCTCGGTGTGCCCGCGGTGTGCCCCTTTTTTTCTTCGGCGCGGCCCCTTCTCCGGGCCGGTACGCCTTTTCCCGGCGCACGCGCGGGCGCGGTCCCTTTCCGACGCCACGCCAGGAGCGCCGCCATGCCCGCATCACCCCTGCCCGCCTCCCCCTTCCCCGCCCTCGACTCCGTCCTCGGCCTGCTGCGCTGCCCGGTGTGCCGGGTGCCGTGTCTGCGCCGCGAGGAGGGCGTGCTGCGCTGTCCTGCGGGGCACGCCTTCGACATCGCCCGGCACGGCTACGCCGGGCTGTTGACCGGCGCCCGGGCCACCAGCGGGGACGACGCGGCGATGGTCCGGGCGCGGGAGCGGTTCCTGTCCTGCGGGCGGTACGCGCCCGTGCGGGACGCGGTGGCCGGGCTGGCGGTGGAGGGCATCCCGGCCGGGACGGGGGCGGTGCTGGACGCCGGGTGCGGTACGGGCTACTACCTGGCCGGGGCGCTCGACCGGCTCCCCGGGGCGCGCGGGCTCGGCATCGACAGCTCGGTACGGGCGCTGCGGGCGGCGGCCCGGGCGCACGAGCGGGCCGCCGCTGCCGCGTGGGACGTGTTCCGTCCCTTTCCACTGGCCGACCGGGTGGCCGATGTGGTCCTCGACGTGTTCGCGCCGCGCAATCCGGCCGAGTTCCACCGGGTGCTGCGTCCGGGCGGGCGGCTGGTCGTGGCGCGTCCGACCGGGCGTCATCTGGCCGAGCTGCGCGCGCCGGTGGCGGTCGATCCGGCCAAGGAGGAGCGGCTGCGCCGGGCGATGGAGCCCTTCTTCACGGCGACGGTCACCGAGCGGGTGGAGTACGTGCTGTCCCTGCCCCCGGCGGACGCCCGCGACCTGCTGGACATGACCCCGACCGCCCGCCACCCGGGCCCCGCGGAGACGGCCCTCCCCCGCCGGGTCACCGTGTCCGTGCTGGCCACCGCGTACTGGCCCAGGTGACCGTACGTTTCCCCGGCGCCCCCGGCCGGGCACAGTGCCCGCATGGACACGGAGTTGGCGCGGGCCTGGCTCGCCACCGCCCTGGAGGAGGCCCGTACCGGGCGGGCCGAGGGCGGGGTGCCGGTCGGGGCCGCGCTGTACGGCCCCGGCGGCGAGCTGCTCGGGCGGGGGCGGAACCGGCGGGTGCAGGACGACGACCCCTCGGTGCACGGGGAGACGGACGCGTTCCGGGCGGCGGGGCGGCAGCGGTCGTACCGGGGGACGACCATGGTGACCACGCTCTCGCCGTGCTGGTACTGCTCGGGTCTGGTGCGGCAGTTCGGGATCTCGCGGGTGGTGATCGGGGAGGCGGAGACCTTCTCCGGCGGGCACGAGTGGCTCGCCGCGCACGGGGTGGAGATCGTGCTCCTCGACGATCCGGAGTGCGTGGCGCTGATGCGGGGGTTCATCGAGGAGCGGCCGGAGCTGTGGTTCGAGGACATCGGGGTGTGAGGACGCCCCTGAGGTGAGGTCCCTCTCCCGGTCACGGTCGGTTAATCACTTCCGCGTTCGGCTCACCATCCGTTCCGCTGAAATGACCGGCGCGGGCATGTCTCCACCGCTCGGGACGGCATTCCCTTGAGCGGGGCCCGTGCAGTGGCCCCCTCTGCGATCGGAGACGCGTGCGAATCACTGACATCCAGCGCTGCGAGGTCCGGCCGGGACGGCTCGTCGAGTGGACGCTGAGTCCGGCGACCGTCGCGGCGGCGGCGAGCCTGCCGGAGGACTCCCGGCCCCCGGCCTACATCCAGGAGTCGCACATCAGGACCGCGAGGACCGTCCGGGAGGACGGGCTGTTCGTGCCGACCTGGCTGGGGACCTCCTTCGACCTGCCGGGCCCGGTCGATCTCGACGTGCTCCAGGAGTCCCTGCGCGCCTGGACCGTACGGCACGAGACGCTGCGCAGCGGCTTCCGCTGGGCGGGCGAGCGGGGCGACGAGCTGCGCCGGTTCACGCTGGACGAGGACGACGTGACCCTGCACCGGGAGACGGTCGGCGACTTCCCGGACGCGGAGGCACTGGCCGCGCATCTCCAGGACCGGTTCGACACGGTGGCGGACGCGCTGCGCTGGCCCAACCTGATCTACGCGGCGGTCGTACGGGACGACTCGGCCACCGTCTTCCTCGCCTTCGACCACAGCAACGTGGACGCGTACTCGCTGCACGGCATCCCGGCCGAGATCGAGGAGCTGTACACGGCGGGGCTCGCGGGGCGCGGCCCGGTGGTGCGCACCCCGGCCGCCAGTTACGTCGACTTCTGCGAGATCGAGCGCGCGGACGCGGACCGGCTCGACGGCGACCACGCGATCGTGGCCCGCTGGCGGGAGTTCATCCAGCGCTGCGACGGCACGCTGCCCTCGTTCCCGGTGGACCTCGGCGTCGAGCCGGGCGGTCCGCTGCCCCGGCAGAAGATGATCTGCGAGCCCCTGGTGGACGCGGAGGCGGCGGCCGCGTTCGAGGCATACTGCCGGCCCTACGGCGGGAGCCTGGTCGGGCTGCTCGCGGCCACGGCGCTGATCGTGCACGAGCTGGGCGGTCTGCCGGTGTACCGCACGGTCGTCCCCTTCCACACCCGAGTGAAGTCCCGCTGGACCGGCTCGGTCGGCTGGTACGTCGGCGGCGCCCCCATCGAGGTCCCGGTGTCCCACACCCCCGACCTCACGGCCACCCTGCGCACGGTCCGCGCGGAGCTCCAGTCCAACCGCGCCCTGTCCCGGATGCCGCTGGCCCGCGTCCTGCGGCTGCTCGGCGCCGACTTCCGCCCCACCTCGCCCGACCTGTACTCGATCGTGTCGTACGTCGACACCCGGGGCATCGCGGGCGCCGACCGCTGGTCGGACCAGAACGCCCACGCCCTCCTCCGTGTCTCCTACGGCGACCAGGTCTGCGTCTGGGTCAGCCGCCTCCACGACGGCCTCTGGCTCGCCAGCCGCCACCCGGACACGGACGTGGCGACGAAGAACATGCGCCTGTACGTGGAGCGCCTGCGCGACCTGATGTCGACGCTCCCGGGGTGAGCGCACGGGCGGGACGGAGGCGCGGGAGGCCGGGGCGGCCCGTTGCCTGTTGCGGCACTAGCTCAGCAGGGTGATCAGCCGCTCGAAGCGCTCGCGCCAGTCCGTCTCCGTCGCGCCCTCGCCCTGGAACTCGTGGGTGAAGCGCAGGGCGCTGCCGTTCTCGCCGTCGCGTTCCAGGTGGAAGCGGATGCGGCCGCCGCCCTCGACGGTGTACTCGGCGACGCGGTCCACGTCCCAGGCGGTGATGCGCCCCGCGCCGAGGCCGCGCAGGGCGACGGTGCCGTCGAGTCGGGGTTCGAGGACGTCCACCGGTGTGCACCAGCCGGTCAGGCCCTCGGCGGTGGCCAGGGCGGGCCAGATGTCCTCCATGGACCTCGCCAGACGCACCAGGAGGTGGAGTATGTGCGTGTTCCCGTGGGTCTGACTGGTGCCCTGTTCGATGGAACCGCTCATGGCACCAGTGTCCCGTACCGGTCGGTCACACGCCCGCGTAGGAGTGCTTGCCCGTCACGAAGATGTTGACGCCGTAGTAGTTGAACAGCCAGCAGGCGAAGGCGAGCATCGCCAGGTAGGCGGCCTTGCGGCCCTTCCAGCCTGCGGTGGCGCGGGCGTGGAGGTAGCAGGCGTAGCCGATCCAGGTGATGAAGGACCAGGTCTCCTTGGGGTCCCAGTTCCAGTAGCGGCCCCAGGCGTCGCCCGCCCAGATCGCGCCCGCGATGATCGTGAACGTCCACAGCGGGAAGACCGCCGCGTTCACCCGGTAGGCGAACTTGTCCAGCGAGGCGGAGGCGGGCAGCCGCTCCAGGACCGAGGTGGCGAAGGCGCCGGGCTTGCCGCCGGTCTGGAGCTTGTTCTCGTACGAGTCCTTGAAGAGGTACAGGATCGTGGCGACCGCGCCGACGTAGAACACCGCGCCGCAGAAGATCGCGGTGGAGACGTGGATGTACAGCCAGTACGAGTGCAGGGCCGGGACCAGCTGGTCGCTCGCGGTGTAGAGCACGGTGACCGCGAGGCCGAGGTCCAGCAGGACCGTGGTGATCAGGAACAGGCCGAGCCAGCGCACGTTCTTCTTCAGCGCCAGCAGCCCGAGGTACACGCCGACGGCGACCGTGGAGAAGGTGATGTTGAACTCGTACATGTTGCCCCAGGGGGCACGCTGCACGGAGGCCGCGCGGGCGACCACACCGGCCAGCTCCACGAGGAACGCGAGCACGGTCAGGGACACGGCGATCCGGCCGTACATGTCGCCCTGGGCGTCGCCGCCGTGGGCGCCGGGACCGTCCGGCACGTCCCGGGCACCGGCCGCCTGGCGGACGACGACCTGCGGCCGCTCCAGGACGGTGGTCCCGCCCGCCTGCTTGACGGTGACGGCGGGCCCCTTGGCCTTCTCCGCCGTGCCGCCCCCGGCCGTCAGCGCGGCGGCGGTACGGCCGACCTTGCTGCGGCTGCCGAAGAGCCATTCGGCGATGTAAGCGAAGAAGGCCAGGGTGTAGACGGCCATCGACGAGTAGATCAGCGTGTTGCTGACGCTCGCGAGGTGTTCGTTGGTGGCGGCGGCGAGAGTCATTTCTCAGCCCCTTCGGCAGGTACGGCGCGGGATGCGTCGGTGTCGTCGTTGGTGTCGTCGTCGGGGGCGGCGCTCTCGGGGGCGCCCGGCGCGCTGTCGTACAGGGTTCCGGCGAGGTCGGCGAGTTCCTCGGGGACCTTCGCGGACTCGCTGCGGCCGAGGCCCGCCATCTCCACGACGGTCACTCCGTCGGGGCCCGGTACCGCGCGGACCCACACGCGGCGGCGCTGGATGAAGAGGGACGCGGCGAGACCGAAGATCGCGGCGAGCGCACCGCCGAGGGCCCAGCCGCCGCCGGGCTCCTGGACGATCTCGAAGCCCGCCCACTCCTTGATGTTCTTCTCGAAGGTGACCGTTCCGGCGCCGTTCGGCAGCGTCATGGTCTGGCCGGGCTTCAGGTTGTCCCGCAGCTGGGCGCCCTTGGCGTCCTTGTAGCCCTTCAGGTGCCGCTGGTCGAGCTGGTAGACGCTCTGCGAGATGCCCGCGTCCACGCCGAGGTCGCCGTGGTACGGCTCCAGGTTGAGCACCGGGTTGAGCAGCGCCGGGAACTGGGAGAGGACGGAGGCGCCGCCGCCGTAGGTCGGCAGGAAGAAGGCCCGGATGCCGAGCTGCTCCTTGGTGCCCTGGGCGTCGCGGTAGCCGTCCATGACCTTGATGACGCCCTGCGAGGTGACGTTGCCGTCGAGCGGGAGGAGGGGCACGGCGTCGCGGTAGACGACCTTGCCCGTGCCGTCGCGGACGGTGATGACGGGGGCGTAGCCGTGGCTGACGAGGTAGACCTTGGAGTCGCCGATCTTCAGCGGCTCGTTGACCTTGACGGTGGTGGAGCGCTGCTTGCCGTAGGCGCCCTCGCTGTAGGCGATGCTCGCCTGGAAGGTGCGCGGGGTCCCCCGGTTGGGGCCGGTCATCTCGTAGGTGCCGGTGAAGCTCTTCAGGTCGAAGCTGAACGGCACCAGGTCGTCGGCCTGGAACATGCTGCCCGACTTGAAGTCGTCGTACATCGGCAGCGCGTTGGAGAAGCCGTCGCCCTCGACCATCAGCTTCGTGCCGTCGGACTTGAACATCTGGCCCGAGGCGAAGGCGGTGAGCAGGACGATGAGGGCGATGTGGAAGACCAGGTTGCCCAGCTCGCGCACGTACCCCTTCTCGGCGGCGACCGCGTCGCCCACCAGGTGCGCGCGGAAGCGGCGCTTCTTCAGCAGCGCGAGCGCCCGCTCGCGGACCTGCTCGGGGTCGGCGGTGGTGCGCCAGGTGGTGTACGCCGGGAGCCGGTCCAGGCGCTTCGGGGCACCCGGCGGACGGCCGCGGAGCTGGCCGACGAACTGCCAGGTGCGCGGGACGATGCAGCCGATGAGGGAGACGAAGAGCAGGATGTAGATCGCGGAGAACCACACCGAGCTGTAGACGTGGAAGAGGCCGAGCTTGTCGTAGACGGGCGCGAGCGTGCTGTGCGCCTTGCGGAAGTCGTCGACCTTGTTGGCGTCGGCGCCGGTCTGCGGGATCAGCGAGCCGGGGATCGCGCCGAGCGAGAGCAGCAGGAGCAGCAGCAGCGCGACCCGCATGGAGGTGAGCTGCCGCCAGAACCAGCGGGCCCAGCCGATCACGCCCAGGGAGGGCGGGGTCGACAGGTCCTCCTGGGGCGCGGTGGACAGCTGGGAGCCGGCCGCGCCCAGGCCCTCCGGGGAGGTGTCGGTAGTGGTCTTGCTCATCAGATCCCCACAGAGAAGCCGTCGGACCAGGTCTGCATCTCCTGCACCAGGTGGTCCCAGGCCCCGGTCAGCAGCAGCACACCGGTCACGATCATCATCGTGCCGCCGATGCGCATCACCCAGACATAGTGGCGTTTGACCCAGCCGAACGCGCCGAGGGCCTTGCGGAAGGCGACGGCGGTGAGCACGAAGGGCACGCCGAGCCCCAGGCAGTACGCGACGGTGAGTATCGCGCCCCGGCCCGCGCTCGCCTGCTGGGAGGAGAGGGCGACGACGGAGGCGAGGGTCGGGCCGATGCAGGGCGTCCAGCCGATCCCGAAGAGGGCACCGAGCAGGGGTGCGCCGAGGAGTCCGGTGGTCGGGCGCCGGTGGAAGCGGAACTCACGCTGGGTCAGCCAGGGCATCAGGCCCATGAAGAAGACGCCGAGCAGGATCATGAGCACGCCGAGCACCCGGGTCAGGACGTCCTTGTAGCTCTGGAGGGTCTGGCCGAAGAACCCGAACAGGGCGCCGCCGGAGACGAACACGACGGTGAAGCCGAGCACGAACAGGGCGGCGCCGGTCGCCATCCGGCCGCGCCGGGCGTCGGCGAGGTCGGTGCCGGTGACGCCGGTCACGTAGGAGAGGTAGCCGGGCACCAGCGGCAGGACGCAGGGCGAGAAGAAGGAGACGAGCCCGCCGAGCACCGCGACGGGCAGGGCGAGCAGCAGGGCGCCGTTGAGCACGGTCTGGTTCTGCCCGCCGGCGGCGAGCGTGAGGAGCGGACTCACGTCACTTCTCCGCCGCGACCGGTTCGAGCATCTCCCGCAGCGCGAGGTCGTCCAGCTGCTCCAGGGCGCGCGCGGCGATCTTCCCGTTCCTGTCGATGATCAGGGTGGAGGGGATCAGCTGCGGGTTGAGGGTGCCCTTCTCGAAGCGGAGCATGAGCTTGCCCGTGGGGTCGTACAGGCTGGGGTACGTGATCCCGTTGGCCTTCTCGAAGTTGCGGGGCTGGGTGGTGTTGGAGTCGCGGGTGTTGATCCCGACGAACTGCACACCCTTGTCCGCGTACTCCTTGGAGACCTTGGAGAAGTACTTGGCCTCCGCGCGGCAGGGGCCGCACCAGGAGCCCCAGACGTTGATGACGACGACCTTGCCCTTGTAGTCGGCGACGTCGAGGTTCTTGCCGTCGACGGTCGTCCCGGACAGGTCGGGCGCCTTGACGCGCTTGGCCGGGGCGACGGTGTCGACGCCGTTGCTTCCGGTGACGAAGTTGGTGTCGCCGCCCCCGCCGGAGATGCCGCCGCTGCCGCACGCGGACAGGACCAGGGCCGCGAGGGCGGTCACGGCACCGAGCAGAGCGGCGCGGCTACGGGTACTCATGTGAAAAGTTTCGCATGGCTGTTCCGGGGCTTTCGCCCGCCCCCCTGCTGGCGGAAAACCCCATTTCAGCCGGTATTTACACCGGGCATAACGGACAGGCCGTCACGCCGTGGCATGGAATCCCTTCCAGCCTCCGGCGGGCTTCTGCCCCACGTCGAGGGTGCGCAGTCCGGCGAGGACCTCGGGCTTCTGCACGTCCAGCCAGTCCGCGAACTGCCGGAAGGAGACCAGGCGCACGTCGCCGCCCTTCTCCTTCTCGCGAGCGATGTGCTTGAACGCCTCCTCGACCGCGTCCATGTAGAGGCCGCCGTTCCAGTGCTCGAAGTGGTTGCCTATGAAGAACGGCGCCCGGTTCGTCTCGTACGCCCGCTGGAAGCCGGATATGTACGCCTGCGCCGCCTGCTTGCGCCAGCCCGGGTAGTTGTACGCGGGGGCGTTGGTCGAGTTGATCGACTGGTTGGCGAGCATGTTGTAGTCCATGGACAGGACCTCGAAGGAGTGTCCGGGGAAAGGTATCTGCTGAAGGGGCAGATCCCAGATCCCGAGCCGCTTGGACGGCCAGACCTGGCGGCCGCCGGGCGAGGAGGCGTCGTAGCGCCAGCCCAGCGCGCGGGCGGTGGGCAGCAGGTTGTCCTGGCCGAGCAGACAGGGCGTACGGCCGCCGGTCAGCTCCTTGTCGTAGTCGAAGGGCAGCGGCGGCTGGTCGGTCCAGCCGGTGTTGGTGCGCCACTCCTTGACGAAGGACTTGGCCTGCTCGATCTCGCTCCTCCACTGGCGGGGCGTCCAGTTGCCGACCGTGCCGCGGCCGCCGCAGAAGTGCCCGTTGAAGTGGGTGCCGATCTCGTGGCCCTCCAGCCAGGCCCGGCGGACGTTGATGAGCGTGGCCTTGACGTGCGCGTCGGTGAGGTAGCCGATGTCGGAGGCGCCGCGCGGGTTGTTCGGCGGGTCGTAGAGGCGCTTCTTCGACTCGGGGAGCAGATAGAGCCCCGAGAGGAAGAAGGTCATGCTCGCGCCGTGCTCCTTGGCCAGGTCCAGGAAGCGCGGGAAGAGGCCGTTGCCGACCTCTCCGGCGCCGTCCCAGGAGAAGACCACGAACTGCGGCGGGGTCTGGCCCGGCTCCAGCGGCTCGGGGCGGGCGGGCTGGTGGGGCTGCGCGCCGGTGAAGGAGGTGGAGCCGTCGCCGATGAGACGGGCCTTGGGGCGCGCGGCGGGGTGGCCCTTGCCGTCGCCCGCGCGCTTCCCGGAACCGGGCCGGTGGCCGTCGGCGTCCGGGGAGTGGGCGGACTTCGTGGTCCCGCAGCCCGCGAGCCCGGCGGCCGCCGCCGCGCCCGCGCCGAGCCCGAGTATTCCCCTCCGGGAGATGGTGTGCATGGGTTCCCCGATCCGTCACGCCCGCTGGTGTCACTCAGTCAGAGGGCGCGACGAACGGGGAGGTTGCGCGATCCACCGCCTATTTCGCAGCGGACACGACAACACCGTACGAACCATTCCTTATGGGCGGATTCACGCCTGCCTCAGGCCCCGAACGCCTTGCCCTGTCCGGCACCCTTGGCGGGCTTGGCACCCGCGTGGAGGTGGGCCGGGACCAGGTCGATGGCGGGCTCGCTGTAGCCGACGGAAACGATCTTGTCACCCCGGAAGGTGAAGCTCGTCAGCGAGGCGAGGGTGCACTGCCGCTTGCGCGGGTCGTGCCAGAGCCGGCGCCGCTCGACGTAGGAGCGCACGATCCAGATCGGCAGCTGGTGGCTGACCAGCACCGCCTCGTGGCCCCGGGCCCGGTCCTTGGCCGCGTTCAGCGCGCCCATCATGCGGACGACCTGGTCGACGTACGGCTCGCCCCAGGACGGCTTGAACGGGTTGACCAGGTGCTTCCAGTTCTCCGGCTTGCGCAGCGCGCCGTCGCCGACGCCGAAGGTCTTGCCCTGGAAGACGTTCTCGGCCTCGATCAGCCGCTCGTCGGTGGCGAGGTCGAGCCCGTGCGCCTTGGCGATCGGCGTGGCGGTCTCCTGCGCGCGCTCCAGCGGGGAGGCGACGACGTAGGTGATGTCGCGCGGGGCGAGGTGCTCGGCGACACGCTCGGCCATCCGGCGGCCCAGCTCGGAGAGGTGGTAGTCGGGCAGACGGCCGTAGAGGACACCGGCGGGGTTGTCGACCTCGCCGTGCCGCATGACGTGGACGACCGTGATGTCCTGCTCGTTCGTCCCGTTGTCGCTGGCGCTGGTGCTCACGCGGTCGCCTCCGCGGCGGCTCGGGCCGCCGCCGGGAGGGCGTCGGCGATCTTCTGGATGGCCCGCTCGTCGTGGGCCGTGGACACGAACCAGGACTCGAAGGACGACGGCGGGAGGTACACGCCGTCCGCCAGCAGCGAGTGGAAGAACGCGTTGAAGCGGAACGACTCCTGCCGCCTGGCGTCCTCGTAGGTGCGCACCTGCCGGTCGGTGAAGAACACCGAGAACATGTTGGAGGCGGTCTGCAGCCGGTGGGCCACGCCCTCCTTGCTCAGCGCCTCGGTGACCAGGGCCTGGATCTGCGCGGACACCGCGTCGACCTTGTCGTACGCCGCGTCGTCGAGCAGCCGGAGCTGGGCGAGACCGGCGGCGGTGGCGACCGGGTTCCCGGAGAGGGTGCCCGCCTGGTAGACGGGGCCCGCCGGGGCGAGGTGGGCCATCACGTCGGCGCGGCCGCCGAACGCCGCGGCGGGGAAGCCGCCGCCCATCACCTTGCCGAAGGTCATGAGGTCGGGCTTGACGCCGTCGATGCCGTACCAGCCCGCGCGGGAGGTGCGGAAGCCGGTCATCACCTCGTCGGAGATGAACAGCGCGCCGTTCTTGGCGCAGGCGTCCTTCAGGCCCTGGTTGAAACCGGGGTCCGGCGGGACGACGCCCATGTTGCCCGGCGAGGCCTCGGTGATCACGCAGGCGATCTCGCCCGGGTGCCGGTGGAATGCCTCCTGCACGGCCTCCAGGTCGTTGTACGGCAGCACGATCGTGTCCCCGGCCTGCGCGCCGGTGACACCGGGGGTGTCGGGCAGCGCGAAGGTGGCGACACCGGAACCGGCGGCGGCGAGGAGGGCGTCGACGTGCCCGTGGTAGCACCCGGCGAACTTGATCACCTTGGACCGGCCGGTGAACCCGCGGGCCAGCCGGATCGCGCTCATGGTCGCCTCGGTGCCGCTGCTGACCAGGCGGACCTGCTCGACGGGCTCGACGCGGGCCACGATCTCCTCGGCGAGCGCGACCTCGCCCTCGCCGGGCGTGCCGAAGGACGTGCCCCGGGCGACCGCGTCCTGCACGGCGGCGATGACCTCGGGGTGCGAGTGCCCGAGGATCATCGGACCCCAGGAGCACACCAGGTCCACGTACTCGCGCCCGTCGGCGTCCGTCAGATACGGCCCGCTGCCGGAGACCATGAACCGGGGCGTACCGCCGACGGCACGGAAGGCGCGCACCGGGGAGTTCACCCCGCCCGGGGTGACGGCGGAGGCGCGGTCGAAGAGCGCCTGGGATGCGGGCGCGTCGTAGGGATAGGGCGTTTCGCTCTGGGCACTCATGGCGTGCGACTACTCCGGCTTCTCGGACTCCGGTTGCGGGGGGACTCCCTCAGGGTAGGCGGTGGGGCGGGAGGGAGAGGGGGAGCGGGGGGCGCGCTGCGGGCGGGGGTGTGGACATACGGACGTGGGCAACCGGCATGGGCATACGGGCGTGGGTCCGAATCTTTCGAATCTTTCGATCGGGGTCTCCCGGACCTTCCTCCCGGAACCCCTGGCCGATCTTTCACGATCTGCGAGACTGACACCTGATACACACACCTCATGCGGCACGTAGTGATCGGGGACCGGGGATTTTCCTGCGGACTGAAGAATCACCGCACGTTTCGGCGGGCGGCCGTGGGGGAGGTCACTGACACGATGATCGGGTTGCGCGGCGGGGGCCACGCGTCCTAGAAAAGCACTCGGGTGGAGATATATGCATCGCGGTGGCGGACTGGGCGAGGGGACTGATGACCTGGGTCCTCGGCGAGCCCGGCGGGGAAAGCACCGGCGCGAAGCGGAGGAAGCGACCGAAGCACGTCATGCTGACGCGCGTCAGACACAGGGTGTACCGAGTGAGCCCGAGCGGCACGACCGGCAGAGCGACCGCCGGCCCGACGACCGGGCCGAGAGCCTCCGGTTGGAGAGCAGGAATGGTGGTCGGGTGGGGGTGACGTACAAGTACTTCGGCGCGCCGGACGGTGCGACCGCGGCCCGCGTCCCGATCTCGATGCGCCCCGAGGAACTCGGCGGCGACGAGCTGGGCATGAACGGCATGTTCACCAAGATCAAGCCGGAGACGATGGCGGCGATGGTGCTCACGGGCATCGAGGGCGTCCCCCTGCACAAGGTGCCGCCCCTCGAACTCGTCGTCCTGCACCCGGACTACGCGGTGGTCAAGCTCCCCATGACCGTGGTGGACCCCCTCCGCGACATAGGCGAGGAAGCGGTGGGCGCGGCGGCGTTCATCTGGTCGACGGTGCCGGACCGGGGTGGGCCGCGGGACGCGTTCAATGTGTATCAACTGCTGCATGAATGGCAGGACTTCTCGCACCGGCTGCATGAGGCGGGGCATCAGCCTTATTGCTTGGTGTGGCCATAAGGCTGGGCTTTGCTGGGCGCGGGCAGGGTGCCGAACGTGCTCAGGCACAGCCTGCCTTCTCTGAGTTCCAGCAGCACGTGGCGCCTCAGCTCAGCCAGCCGGCAAGGGCATGGACGAGTGCTTCACCGCCCTGCTCGACCACGCTTCCCACGACCAGTTGGGGCAACGCCTGAACGACTCCCCGAAGCGCACCTGCGCATGCCTGGGGATCGGGGGCGGACAGGGATGCGTCGATCGTGTCGCTCATCGCACGCAGGGCTACCACGACCACGTGGTCCAGGGTTCCCTCGTTGCGGTCGAGGTCAGTCCGGAAGGACGTGAGGAGTCCGCGCACGGTCTCGATGTCGACGGCCCCCTGGACGGATGCGTGCTGGCGCACGTGGGAGATGTCCCGACCTACGACGTTCTGGATGGGGGCATTGTTGTTGCCGCCCACATGCACGCCCGATCCATGTCCCGGCGGTTCTTCCTCGCGACGGCCACGTCCCACGATCATCGATTCCCTCCTGGAGTTCCGTTGCTCTGGCCCACACCGCGGATGTCGCTGCCCGCGACGTTCTGAATGGGGGCGTTGTTGTCGCCGTACACCTGGATGTTGGTGATCACGGAGGCCACCTGACGCTCGTACGGAGCGGTGTCGACGCCCAGTTCATCGAGATACTCGGACACGGTGCGGAAAACGCAGGTCTGCATCAGCACGACGTGCCGTTTAGCGTCGTCGCTCTGGTGCATGTCGGTGATCTCCTCCGTGGAGTATCGGTCCCGCAGGCTGACCGGGTCCTTCTCCTCTGCCCGGCCGCCCTCACCCGGCTCTCCGAGGGCGAGCCGGGTCACGGTCCGCCAGAGCCCGAGCGGCCCCGACAAGGCGTCCAGCAGCGCTTGGACAGCGATCCAGCCGAGCAGGCGGACTCCGCGCTTGGCGACCGGAGCAGCGGTCGCCCGCAGTTCGTTGTACAGGGGCGTCATCACGTGCGGCCGTACGGTCAGGCGCAGTTCTCCCGCCTCCAGCGCGGCGTGCACGAAGACGCTCACCACGACCTGTCCGTCCCAGCTCACACACTGAGCACGCAAGTACAGTCGATCGGGGACACTCGACGGCGACCGACGGCCACGCAGATCCGGCAGCTCCAGCTTCGCCACGCGAGTGTGTCGCAGCCACAAGGCGGCGGGAAGCCCCTTGACCTTCGTCGCGGTCAGGTCGCGCAGTGGTTCGGTGATCTCGTGCGCTTCGTTTCCGAGTTCTCTCAGGGCGGCGCCCATTCGCCCCAGCAGTTCGTCCTCCCCGAACTTGACCGACGTCTCCGGGTCCTTGGGTACGAGCGGAATGCCGAGGTCGGCGACGCCCCAGACATCGCGTCCAGCACCGACGAAGCGTTCCGGATGGTCGTACGGCAGCTCCAGCCACGTCTGTTCTCGGCCGAGCTTCGCCGTCCGGCGCCCCGCTCTCGGACCCATCCAGGGCAATCTGCCCGACGACACTCCCTCGCGGGTGATTCCCCTCATGGCCGCGCGAGCCGCCAACCGGTCACCGGCATGCACCAGCGCCGCTCCCGTCAAGAGCGCGAATGGCAGGACGACCAAGCCGACCCGCAGACCTACCACCTCGGCACCGGTCGGCTCATAAGGCACCACCGCAAGCACCCACGGCACGCAGAGCACGAAGTACGCCGACCGGGGAGAGGCGGCCAGCCGTGACTTCTTCATCTTTCTCGATGCCCGCAGTGCGGCCCACCGCGCCAGCAGAGCCACGAGAACTGCAACGCCCCACACCGCGCCGGCTCGTGGCGCCAGCCAGGCCAGGACCGCGGCCACCAGCAGCACACCAAGCCTCCTCGCCCACCAGCCCCTTCTCGCGCGGAGGCTGTGGGCCACCACAGGAACCAAGTCGAACCCGTACGACGGGACAGCCAGCGGCGGCCCGTGCAGAACGTGGTCCATCACCCATCGCGCCATCGGCTCGCCCAGGGGAGGACAGTCGTCGCTGCCCTCCAGGTAGATGCGCCGACGCGTGCTGCGCCGCGGCTTGTCCGCGTTGCCGCCTTTGCCGCGTACCGTGCGCCACCACGCCTTGACGGCCCCGATCCGGTCAGGACGCTCATACACGGCCTGGCACAGCAACCCGGTCACTTCCGACGACGTCGGGTCCACTGCGTCGGACCGCTGGTCCTCAATGGTCGGAGGACCGGCCTGGGCCGGCACTTCGGGCCCGTCGGACAGCTCTTCTCCAACCCGCGCCCGGACACGCGATCCCCACCCGAACCCCACTGTCCGCCCCCGTTCTCAGCACGGCGGGCATCCTGACTGCGCGGCGAACAAAGCACCAGATCACAAACGCGACAATGCGCCCAACTCATGAGTATCTTGAGCACTTTGGCCGAATCTCGTTCCCTGCGAGGAATTCGAAGAGGTGGCGCCTCCCTTGGCCGACAAGGCGCCGTCAGGTGAGAGAACCCGTCAGTCCGTCAGCCCCGCGTCATGCGCCGGCAGCCCCGCCTGGGTCCGGTTCGCGCAGCCCAGTTTTTCCAGGGTGCGGGAGACGTACCCCGAAAGTCGGACGTCGCACACCCCAACACAGGCCCTGGATAAGGCCGTTCCCCCCTTCCGCGCCACCCGCCCCCGTCGTGCAATGGACGCATGGACGCGACAGGCGACACCACGACGACTCCCCGCCCCGGCCGCTACACGATCGACCCGGACGGCTCGACGCTCTCCTTCAGGACGACGCACGTCTTCGGACTGCTGCCGGTGCGGGGCACGTTCGCGCTGCGCGGCGGCAGCGTCGACGTGGCCGACCCGCTCCCCGGCTCGCGAATCAGCGCGGAGGCCGACGCGGCGAGCTTCCGCAGCGGCAACGCGCAGCGGGACGGCGCCGTACGGTCGGCGAGGTTCCTCGACACCGCCGCGCACCCGCTGATCACGTTCGTCTCCGAGGAGGTGGACGCGGCCTCGGTCTCCGGCACACTGACCGTGCGCGGGGTCTCCCGGCCGGTGCGGCTGTCGGTCGTACGACTCGACGTGCGGGCGGACGACTTCACCGTACGGGCCACGCTCCAGGTCGACCGCACCGAGTTCGGGGTGACGGCCTCGCCGGGGATGACCGGGCGGCGTCTCGACCTGACGCTGGAGGCGCGGTGCGTGCGGGGATGAGCGACGCGGTCGTGGTGGAGGGGCTGCACAAGCGGTACGGCGACGTGCACGCGGTGCGCGGGGTGGGATTCACCGTCGCGCACGGGGAGATCTTCGCGCTGCTCGGGCGCAATGGCGCGGGCAAGACGACCACCATGGAGATCCTGGAGGGGTTCCGGGACCGGGACGCGGGGCGGGTCGAGGTGCTCGGGCTCGACCCGGGCGAGAAGGCGACCGGGCGGGCGCTGCGCGAGCGGATCGGGCTGGTGCTGCAGGACGTCGCGGTCGAGCCGTACCTCACCGTCCGCGAGACGGTCGCCCGCAACGCGGGCTACTACCCCGCGCCGCGCGACGTCGACGAGGTCATCGGCCTGGTCGGGCTCGGCGGGCTGGAGCGGCAGAAGGTGCGGGCGCTCTCCGGCGGCCAGAAACGGCGCCTGGACCTGGCGTTGGGGGTGATCGGCGACCCCGGGCTGCTCTTCCTGGACGAGCCGACGACCGGCTTCGACCCCAACGCCCGCCGCAATGCCTGGCAGTTGATCCGGGACCTGCGCGACACGGGCACCACCGTCCTCCTCACCACGCACTACATGGAGGAGGCCCAGCGCCTCGCCGACCGGGTCGCGGTGATCGCCGACGGGCGGATCGTGGCCGAGGGCACCCCGGAGACCCTGGGCGGCCGCGACACCGCGACCACCCGCATCCGCTTCGCGCCACCGCCCGGAACCACCCTTGCGGACCTGCCTGTTGACGCCGTGAACGGCGACGACGGCCTCCTCACCGTCGAGTCCGCCGAACCCACCGAGACCCTGCACCTCCTCACCGGCTGGGCGCTGCGCCACGGCACCGTCCTCACCGCTCTGACGGTGGACCGGCCGAGCCTGGAAGAGGTCTATCTGCGTCTGACGTCCCCGACGACGGCGGACGTACGGGAGAGGAGCGCGGGATGAGCCCGAGCATGACGTGGCACCAAATCCGGTACGAGCAGCTGTCGTTCTGGCGCAATCCGCAGAGCGCGTTCTTCACCTTCGTGTTCCCGGTCGTGGTGATGGCGGTCTTCGGCGGCCTGTTCGGCGGCATCGGCCCGACCGAGTTCTACTACGGCCGCTCCGCGCTCCAGTACTACGTCCCCACGATCGCCGCGCTGTCCGTACTCGGCGCCTGCTACAGCCAGTTGGCGATCGTGCTCGCGATGCGGCGGCAGAGCGGCGTGCTGAAACGGGTCCGCGCCACTCCCCTGCCCGCCTCGGTGTACTTCGTCGGCCTGCTGGCGCACTGCGTCCTGGTCAGCCTGGTCGACGTACTGCTGATCACCGCCGTCGGCACCCTCTACGGCGTTCCCCTCCCCACTCCCGCCCACTGGCCCGCCCTCGCGGCCGGCCTCCTCCTCGGCGCGGCCGCCTTCTGCGCCCTCGGCGTCGCGGTCGCCGCCCTGATCCGCAACGCGGAGGCGGCCCCGGCGGTGGTCCAACTCGTCCTGTTCCCACTGGTGTTCGTCTCCGGCACCTACATGCCGATCCACTCCCACGCGCTGAACACCCTCGCGTCCGCCCTCCCGGTGAAGCCCTTCAACGACGCCCTCCTCCACGCCTTCACCCCGGGCCACACGGGCCTTCCCTGGGGGGATTACGGGGTGCTGGCGGCGTGGGGAGTGGCGGGGGCGGTGGTGGCGGTGCGGCGGTTCCGGTGGGATCAGGGGCGGGGGGACTGAGCAGGCGCCGCGATTGGGGTTGGCGGTGGGCGGGCACTCCTGGTCCAGGAAGCCGTAGGCGTCCAGGTCCCACACCGTGCGCCCGTCGGCGTCCTTGATCAGGTTCTCCCGGGCGGTGCCCATGAAGCCGCGCCGCGCGTCCGCGAGGTCCCGGGTGTTCCCGAACGGCAGCCGTCGTACGACCTCCGCGTTGGCCTCGGCGATGGCGGGCTCGGCGGGTCGGCTGCCGTCGCTGCTGAACGCCATCTCGTGCTCCCTCGGGCTGCGGACCGTACGGCGGCCCGCGCGCGGACACGGCCCCTGCCAGCCTCGCCGCCCGCCCCCGCGCGCACGAGCGGGCGTACGCCGTACGGGTCGGCGCCGGGTATGGCCCCCCGCACGCCCGATCGGACGCGCACCGCTCGCCGCCCCGGCCGACCGCCCCGTTGACTGGGTTTCTGTGGGCCGTGCGGGTCGGGAGGCGGTATGGCGTGGAAGGCGCGGCTGGAGCGGCTGCGCGCGGAGGCCGAACGGCGCTTCCCCGTCATCACCGAACTGACCAGTCGGCTGCTCTCCGCCAACCTGCTGGACGCGGCCACCCGGCTCGCCGCGCAGGCGTTCCTGGCGACCGTACCGCTGCTGTTCGCGTTCGCCGCGTTCGCACCCGAGTGGATGCGGAAGCAACTGCAGGACTCGTTGCGGGCCGTGTTCGGGCTGACGGGGGGTTCCAGTCAGCAACTGGACCAGGTGCTGAACGAGTCCGCCGACCCCGAGTCGCGGGAGACCAGCGGGATCATCGGCCTGGTGGTGACGCTGGCCTCGGCCACCAGTTTCAGCCGGGCGATGGCGCGGGTGTGCGAGCGGGCGTGGCGGCTGCCCAAGGCCGGTACGCGGATCGCCGCCTGGCGGTGGGTGGTGTGGCTGCTCGTGCTGGTGCTGGTGATCCTCTTCCAGGCGCCGGTGCGCGACGGCTTCGGTGTCGGGCTGTGGCTCGGCACGCCGCTGCTCTTCCTGGTCGGCACGTTCGTGTGGCTGTGGACCCAGCGGCTGCTGCTCGCCGGGCGGGTGCCGTGGATCGCGCTGCTGCCGGGCGCGCTGCTCGCCTCGGCCGCGTCGACCGCGCTCAGCCTGACCGCGCGGATCTACATGCCGCAGGCCCTCAACCGCTCCCTGCGCGAGTACGGTTCCCTCGGCCTGGTGCTGGCCCTGCTGTCCTGGCTGATCGTGCTCAGCGCGGCGATCACCTTCGCGGTGACGATCGGGGCGGTGCTGGCGCAGGAGCCGCCGCTGAGCCGGTGGCTGGGGACGGAGTCGCTCAAGGGCCGCGGGGAGAGCCCGGCGTCCCCTCCGCGGGACGGCGGTCGTCCGCAGGACCGTCGGCCGGACGGCCCTCCGGCCCCCTGACCTCCCCACCCGGCTTCTCTGCGGCCGGGTCCTCCGCCAGGAAGTCCACCACCGCCAGCGCGAACAGCAGCGCGAGCGCGAGCCCGACCACCACCCACCCGGTCGGGTGGTCCCAGAGGACGTACGCCACGACCGCCCCCGCCACCAGCAGCCACTCGATCCAGCGCCGGTAGCGGTGCACGAACGGCCCGACCGGGCCGGTGCGCATCCCGAACCGGTCGGCCTGGCCGCGTACGGCGAGGATGCCCGCGTGCCACAGCTGCCGGGCGCCGCGCGCGTACCGGCCGGGTCCGGAGAGCCAGGCCGCGAGGGCGACGACCACGCCGAGCGTGATCACGGCCCGTACGGCGGTGCGCAGGAACCGGGTGAGCGTGTCGTAGACGGCCTCGGCGGCGGGCTGGGACACGTCGGCGGGCAGCGCGTCCAGGTAGATCACCCGGAAAACGGTCAGGCCGAGGCCGAGCAGCAGGGCGGTGAAGGCGAAGCCGAGCGCGGCGGCGACGAGCGCCCTGCGGTGCCGTACGGCGGTCAGCACACCGGCGATCAGCAGGACGGCGGCGATGACGGGCACCCAGAGCCCGGCCAGTTCGAGCAGCCGGAAGTACGTCTTGAGCTTGCCCACCTCCTCCGCCTGGAGGACGGTGAAGCTGGTGTGCACGACGGGGATCTTGCCCGCGAGGCCGAGCCCCGCGTCGACCAGCCGCTTCTTGACCTGCTCGATGACGGGGGCGAGGTCGATCTGCACCTTGTCGCCCTGGAGCTGGACCGCGCCGCCCCCGCTGCCGGTGAGCGCCTTGTCGACACTGGTGTGGATCTGCCGGTTGGCGTTGGTCCAGAACGTGGCGAACCAGTCGGACGCGACGATCTCCCGCGTCTTGTCGTTCACGAAGCTGCTCACCGCCCCCTGGAGCGAGCTGCCGATGCCGCCGATCGCCTTGTCGACGAGCGGCCGGTCCTTCGGCGCCACCTTGTCCAGCAGCTTCGGAATGTCCAGCCGGTCCATCAGCGCGTTGGTGACCCGGTTCGCCACGGCGTCCTGCACGGCGGGGTCGCGGGCCAGCGGGGCGACGGTGGCGACGTACCGGTCGGTGTCGTCCGCGAGGTCGGCGGTCCAGGCGGCGACCACTCCGAGCGGGGCCAGCAGACAGCCGAGCACGATCAGCACGAAGGCGACGACGGCCCGCCCGAGGTGCCGCCGCGGCCGCCGGGGCCGCTGCTCCTCCAGCGCCGCCACCCGGGCCCGCAACGCGTCCCAGTCCTCCCGCTCCGACGGCTGCTCCCGGTCCTTCCGTCCCGACGGCTGCTCCCGGTCCTTCCGTCCCGACGGCTGCTCCTGCGCCATGCCCGCACTCCTCCGCTCCGACTCCACCGCGGCCCGGCCGGACGGGCACCTGTGAGCAGCAGAACCCGTGCGGTGGACACACGCGAGCGGCGGTGGGCTGTTCGGCCGTAACGCGGGATCACCGCGACGCCGACGCGGGCGGCGGCCGCGCCGGGCAGCTCCGCTGACCCGTTCGGGTGGACCGGTCGCACAGGCGTCCCACCCGGCGTGCGGGGTCGGACGCGCGCCCCTTGACTGGGAGCGGTGATCGTCGGCGAGGCATGGAGGCGGAACATGGCGGGCTACTGGATAAGAGGAACGGCCGGGGCCGTGGTGGCGGTGGCGCTCGGGCTGGCGTCGGCCGGGTGCTCGGACGGGTCGAGCACCCCGTCCGACAGCGCGAGCAAGGCGGCCTCCGCGGCCTCCTCCCTCGCCTCCCGCGCGTCCGACTCGCTGGCCTCGGCCACGGCGGAGGCCAGGCGCAAGCTGGACCAGGTCAAGGGCGGCGTGAACGCCAAGAGCGCGGTGACGCTGGGCGGGATCACCACCGACGCGGACGGCCGGGCGAATGTCGCGGTGACCGCGAAGAACACCACCGACTCCCGGAAGTCCTTCGTGGTCCAGGTCAACTTCGACGACAAGAACGGCAACCTGCTGGACACCGTCGTCGTGACCATCGACAACGTGAACGCGGGCTCCACCCGCCAGGCCACGGCCCGCAGCCACCGCAAGCTGACCGGCGACATCCAGGCAACGGTGGCGACGGCACTGCGCCACTGACACCGGGCACCCGGCACCCGGCACCCACGCGGCCGCTACGCCACGGGCACCGGCCGCTCGCGCAGCCACTCCAGCACCCGCCCCGCGTGCTCGCCGGGCGGGAAGACCGGATAGAAGGCGTGCTCGACCACCCCGGCGCGGACGATCAGCGTCAGCCGCTTGTACAGACGCGTCCCCGCTGCCTCGAACGTCGGCAGGCCCAGCGCCCCGGCGAGGGCGAAGCCGGGGTCGGAGAGCATCGGGAAGGGCAGCCGGAGCCGCTCCACGACCTCGCGCTGATAGCGGGTGTCCTGGCTGGAGAGCCCGTACACCCGCTCCGCGCCCGCCTCCCGCAGGTCCTCGAAGTGGTCGCGGAAGCCGCACGACTCCACGGTGCAGCCCCGGGCGCCGGGGATGGAGTTCCAGCCCTCGGGGAGGTCCGTGCCGGGGCGGCCGGTGAGGGGATAGACGTAGATCACCGTGCGGCCGGGGCCGAGACCGTCGAGCCGGACCGTGCCGTCCGCCGTGTCCGGCAGGGCGAGCGACGGCATCCGGGAGCCGGGGAGGTGATCGGCGGCGCCGTCGTCCGGGGGGACGGGCAGGTCGGCGGGCAGGGTGAGGTGGTCGTCGTTCACCGCTTGGGTCTCCTTCGGCAGGGGTCGCGCGGCCGCCTCCAGGCGTGCGGCCAGCAGAGCCTTCCTGGCCGTCAACTCCTCGATCCGCACGGCCAGTTCGTCGATCGCCTCGCGGTATCCCGCCAGGGACGCCGGGCACTCCGCGTGGTTCCGTCCCGCCGTCAGGCAGTCCAGGAAGGGGCGGGTGCGCTCGGCGGGGATGCCGAGGCGTTTGAGCGCCCGGATCTCGCGGACCAGCCGCAGGTCGGCCGCGTCGTAGCTGCGGTATCCGTTCGGGCGGCGGGACGGGGTGACCAGGCCCAGGGACTCGTAGTAGCGGACCGCCTTGACCGTGGTCCCGGCCCGGCGGGCCAGCTCCCCGATCCGCATCCCGGCCGCACCGGCCGGACCGATGGGGCCGACGGAACCGACGGGACCGACCGCCGTATCGTCCGCGCCCGTCGCCGTATCGTCCGCACCGCTCTTCCCGCCGCTCATGTCACGGCACGCTAAACCCTGCCCCCGGGGGCAGGGTCAAGCACGGCCAGGAGGCGTAAGGGGGCGCGCCCGTACGGGGCCGTCCGCGCGCCCCGTACGGAGGTGCCGGCGATCTCGGTCATCATGGAAAGGCCGCGTCACCGGCCCCGGCCGGCTGCCGCGGGCGTCACCCCGACCAGTGACGCACGTCGCCGGTGCGCGTGGCACCGGACCCGCCCCGGGTCCGTCCTCCATACCGTGGGTTTCCATCCGCCTTCGGCGACCAGCCAGTCCATCCAGTCCACCAGGGGAGACATGCAGCAGACGCGACCGCACACGGGACCGGCGGCGCCGGGTACGGCGGCGGGCATCGACCTGCGCGACCTCACCCCCACGCTGACCCTGCTGATCGGCAGCCTCGTCGTCGCCGCCGTCGGGGTGTACGAGCTGTGCGGCTTCGGCCTGCACAGCCTCGACCGGCGCCCCCATCTGTTCAGCGACGGACTGGCGACCGGCGGCGTGATCGTCGCGGCGGTCGCGGCCGGAGCGGCGGCGGGCAACCTGGCCTGGACCCTCGCCACGTCCCGCCGGGACAACCCCGGCGGGGGCTGACAACCCGGTCAACCGGGCCGACAGGTCGATCGTGGCGACCGGGTCGACCGGGTCCCCAGGGGTACCCCCGGTCATCCGCCCCCGGCCGCGCCCCCGGGATCGCCCGGCCGCGCCGCGCCGCCCCCCACCGTGAACCCGATGACCGCCCCGCCGCCCTCGCGCCGGTAGGCGAACGGCGCTCCCCCGTGCGCCAGCGCCACCTCGCGGACGATGGACAGGCCGAGGCCGGAGCCCGGCAGGGAGCGCGCGTCGGCGGCGCGGTAGAAGCGGTCGAAGATGCGCAGGAGGTCGCCCTCGGCGACACCGGGCCCCCGGTCCCGGACCTCGACGCGCACCATGCCCGCGCGGGCGGGACCGGTGACCCGCACCTCGATCGGCGCCCTGCCGTCCCGGTCGAACTTGGCCGCGTTCTCGACCAGGTTCGACACGGCTCGCTGAAGCATCCCGGGGCGCCCCTCGGTCCGGGTGTCGCCGCCGGCCCGCAGCACGATCTCCCGGCCGGTACGGCGCACCGCGAGCCCCACCACGTCCTCCGCGATGTCGGCCACGTCCACCCGCTGCGGCGGCTCGGAGTCCGACTGCCCGGCGGCGAGGTCGACCAGCTCGTTCACCAGGTCGGTCAGCTCGCGGGCCTCCTGCCCGAGGTCCGCGACCAGCTCCTCGCGCGCGGCGGGCGGCAGCTCGTCGAGCCGCTTGAGCAACGAGATGTTCGTACGCAGCGAGGTCAGCGGCGTGCGCAGCTCGTGCCCCGCGTCCTGGACCAGGCGCCGCTGGTCCTCCTCGGACTGGGCGAGCCGGCCGAGCATCCGGTCGAAGGCGCGGCCGAGCCGCCCGACCTCGTCGAGACCGGCGACCGGCACCTCGATGCCGAGCCGCCGGGTACGGGCCACGTCCTCGGCGGCCGCCGTGAGCACCACCAGGCGCCGGGTGATCCGGCGCGCCAGCCACCAGCCGAACAGCCCCGCCCCCACCACGACCGCCGCCATCAGGATCAGCGTCCGCTGCTGGAGCGTGCGCAGCAGGTCCTCGGTGTCGCTGAACTCCTGCGCCACCTGCACCGCGCCCTTGCCGCCGCCCAGCGAGACGGTGGCGACCCGGAACAGGTCCTCGCCGACCCGTACGTCCTTGTGCTCGGCCAGCCTCCCCGCCGCCCGCGCCCCGGCGGCCGCACGGTCGGCGGCGGTCACCGGCAGCACCGGACTACCGTGGTCAACGATCTCCCCGCGCGCGCCCAGCACCTGCACGTCGGTCCGCGCGGGCCGCACCACGTCGTGCCCGGGACGGGAGGAGGAGAAGTCGTCCGGGGTCATGTCGTGCTGCCGGACCTCGGCCCGTACGTCCCGCACGACCTGCGTGAACACCGACTGCTGGTCCACCCGGACCAGCCGGGCCGCCGAGCCGTACGACAGGATGCCGACCAGGATCGTGACGGCGGCGGTGACCGCGGCGAAGGACACCGCGAAGGTGGTGCGCAGCGAGACCAGCTTGGTCCGGCCGGCCCGGGACCGGCCCGGCACCCGCCAGGGACGGCCCACTACTCCTCCCGCAGCACGTACCCCACACCGCGCACGGTGTGGATCAGCTGCGGGGCGTCCGGCTCGTCCAGCTTGCGGCGCAGATAGCCGACGTAGACGGCGAGGTTCTTGGAGCCGGGGCCGAAGTCGTAGCCCCAGATGCGGTCGTAGATCGTGGCGTGGTCCAGGACGATGCCCGCGTTGCGCACCAGCAGTTCGAGCAGCTCGAACTCGGTGCGGGTCAGCTCCAGCTCGCGCACACCGCGCCAGCAGCGGCGGGCCTGGAGGTCCATGCGCAGTCCGGCGGCGCCCACCTGGTGGCGCTCGGCGACCACCGGCCGGTCCTCCGGGCTCACGGCGGGGGCCGGGATCACCTTGGCGGGGGTGGTACGGCGCAGCAGCGCGCGCAGCCGGGCGAAGACCTCCTCCACGTCGAACGGCTTGACCACGTAGTCGTCGGCGCCCGCGTCCAGGCCCGCGATGCGGTCGGCGGTCTCCACCAGCGCGGTCAGCATGAGGATCGGGGTGCGGTCGCCCTCGGCGCGCAGCACCCGGCAGACCTGGAGTCCGTCGATGCCGGGCATCATCACGTCGAGCAGCAGCACGTCCGGCGGGGTGCGGTGGGCCTGCGCCAGTGCCTCGACCCCGTCGGCGACCGCCGTCACCGCGTAGCCCTCCAGGGTGAGGGCGCGCTCGAGGGCATGGCGGATGGCGCGGTCGTCTTCGGCGAGGAGCACAGTCTGGGGCACCCGACCAGTCTGCCAAGGCGCGCGGCCGTTCGGCCGGGCCCGGTGATCCACGGTCGCCCTTTTTACCGGGATCTCACCGTCGGCGTTACCGGGATCTCACCGTCGGCGGGCCCGCCGGAGACCGTGACGGCTCCGGCGGGCCCGGTGACGGGGCGGGTGGTTCAGGACTGCGAGTCCGCCAGCTTCATCGAGGCGACCGCCTCCGAGACCGTCTCGCAGTACAGGCCCAGCTTCGGCTTGAGGACCTTCGCGCCGGAGCCCAGCGGGAAGTTCCTGGTCTCGGCGGCGGGCATGTCGACGCCGTTCGCGAGGACGTTCATCTCGTCGATGCCGGGCACCGTGCCGGTGGTCGCACCGCTCGGGTTGAGGTCTATCACCGCGTAGGCGGTGCGGCCCGCGCGGAGCGCGTACGCCGGCGGGCCGCCGAGGCCGCCGGGGACCAGCGGCTTGATGTTGCGGCTCTGGTCCGCCGAGGTGGAGGAGCCGAGGTCGACGGCGGGGTAGTAGCTCAGCCCGCAGGCCGACGAGCCGGTGTTGCGCACCTCGATCACCCGCTGGGAGGCGGTGCGCGTGGTCACCCGCACCGTAACCTGGCCGCCCGAGCAGGCGTGGGTGTAGGCGTAGCTGTCGGTGTCGTTCCCGCCACCGCTCTTGGCGCCGGTCTGCTTGGCGCCGCCGCTGCCGGACGTCGTACCGGCCGTGCCGCCGCCGGACGTACCGCCGGTCGTGCCGCCGGACGACGAGGAGCCGCTGCCCGACGTGCCGCCGGAGTTCGCCGAGGTCCCGCCGGTGGTGGAACCGGCCGGGGCGGCGGCGTCCTTCGAGGGCTGCGCCGAGACCGCCGGGGCGTCGGGCTTGGCGGCGCCCGCGTCCTTCGCACCGGTGTCGGAGCCGCCGCACGCGGTCAGGGCCAGGGCGAGGACGGCGGTACCGGCGGCGGCGAGAGCGGTGGAGCGGTGGAACGTACGCATGGGAATTCCCCCCGGAGCATGGCGCTGAGAGTGACCGGAAAGCGGGTGAAACCCGCCCCGACCTGCTGACATCCCTTACTCTCCGCCCTCGGCCTCACGTTTCGCTGACGCCTCGCTGATGTCGCGCTGACGCCCCTCACCAGGCCCCGCCGGCGCCTTCCGTTCCTCCGGTGCGCGGTCCTCGCGCAGCCGGGCGGCCTGCTCTCCGGAGAACTCCACCGTGCGTTCCATGTGCCGCACGATCACGGCCAGTTCGGCGTCGTCCAGCTCGTCGAAGATCCGGTACCAGTCGCCGGACAGCGCCTCCCACACCCGCCGGAACTCCCCGATCCGCTCCGGTACGGGCACCACGAGCACCCGGCGCCGATCGGCCTCGTCCCGGCCCCGTACGACGTACCCGGCCCGTTCGAGCCGGTCCACCAGGCGGGTCGCGGAGCCGGTGGTGAGCCCGGTCAGCTCCGCCACCCGGCCGGTGGTGACCGGCTCCGGCTCCAGGGTGAGCAGGTTCAGGCACTGGAGGTCGGTGGGGTGCAGCCCGATCCGGTCGGCGACGGCCTGGCTGAACAGGGCGTACGCGGCGATGTACCGCCGGGACACCTGCTCCAGCTCCGCCAGCAGCCCGGCCCGGGCGGTGCGGTTCCCGGCCATGAGGACCTCCTGTACATCGGCGGCGGCCCCTCGGGGGCCGGAGAGGCGCGTCCGCTCAGAACGCGTACGCGTCCCCCGTGTCCAGGACCAGCACCTTCAGGCGGTCGTTCGAGCGGTCCGGGTCGCTCACGCCGCCGTTCCAGGCGGGCTCCACCTCCAGGGTGACCTCCGAGGCCGCCCGGCGCAGGCCGACGGTGAGCAGGAGGGTGCGGCCGGCCCGTCCGACGGCCAGCGCGCCGGTGCCGCACACCACGGTCCGCTCCCCGGTACGCGCACACGCGGCGGGCAGCTCCTGCCGCTCGGCCAGCGCCACCGACCACCGCAGCCGCACACTCGCGTCCTTCACGGCGGAGGGACCGGCGTCACGCGGGGTGAGCCGCACCTCGACCCGGTCGCGCGCGAGTGCGGCATGCCCGTGGAAGGAGAGATCGGCGCGTGGGGTCGCGGCCGACACCGCGCCCGCGGGTCCTCCCGCCCCCATCACGGCACCCA
The DNA here is from genome assembly GCF_040638245.1 of Streptomyces sp. NPDC026659. Classification (NCBI taxonomy): domain Bacteria; kingdom Bacillati; phylum Actinomycetota; class Actinomycetes; order Kitasatosporales; family Streptomycetaceae; genus Streptomyces; species Streptomyces sp. NPDC026659. Next base: position 874,336 of record NZ_JBEZXY010000002.1, read on the forward strand.
CGCACGCACCCAGCAGCACCCACGTCCTCGCCCGCACGCCCATGCCGCTCACCACTCCCAGGCCGATGCCGTACCGAGGGGCCGCGGCACGCGGTCCGTGCCGGGGCCCAGGGGATGTATGCCACGGAAACGGCAGGCCAGGCGCCGTCCATCAGGTGAACGCGCCCTGGACGCCCCCGTGCGGACGGCGGCCGGGGCCATGACACCCTTCCCCCATGCTGATCCTCCGCTCCGCCGCCCTCTTCGTCGTCGCCGCGCTCTTCGAGATCGGCGGCGCGTGGCTGGTCTGGCAGGGCGTACGCGAGCACCGCGGCTGGCTGTGGATGGCGGGCGGGGTACTGGCCCTCGGCGCGTACGGCTTCGTCGCCACCTTCCAGCCGGACGCCCACTTCGGCCGCATCCTGGCCGCGTACGGCGGGATCTTCGTGGCGGGGTCGATCCTGTGGGGCGTGGTCGCGGACGGCTACCGCCCCGACCGGTGGGACATCGCGGGCGCGCTGGTGTGCCTGGCGGGGATGGCGCTGATCATGTGGGCGCCGAGGAACGGCGGCTGAGGAACGGGGACCGAGAGGCGCCCACCGGGGAGCGGGCCACCGAGACGCGCGACCACCGGGGAGCGGGCCACCGGCGCTCGCCTACGCTGGGACGGCAGCGCCCGTTTCCCAGCACGCCCCAGGAGCAGCCCATGGCCCCCGCAGCCCCGTCCGCCGCCGCCCGTATCGCCGTCGTCACGGGCGCGAGCAGTGGGATCGGCGCGGCCACCGCCCGCGGCCTCGCCGAGGCCGGGTACCGGGTCGTCCTCACCGCGCGCCGCAAGGACCGGATCGAGGCGCTCGCGGAGGAGATCAACGCGGCGGGCGGCGCGGCGACGGCGTACCCGCTGGACGTGACGGACCGCGCGGCGGTGGACGAGTTCGCGTCGGCGTTCCGCACGATCGGCGTGCTGGTCAACAACGCGGGTGGCGCGCTCGGCGCGGACCCGGTGGCCACGGGCGACCCGGAGCACTGGCGCACGATGTACGAGACGAATGTCATCGGCACCCTCAACGTCACCCAGGCCCTGCTGCCCAAGCTGGAGGCGAGCGGCGACGGCGTGGTGGTCGTCGTCTCCTCCACCGCCGGACTCGGCACGTACGAGGGCGGCGCGGGCTATGTCGCCGCCAAGCACGGCGAGCACGTCCTCGCCGAGACCCTGCGCCTGGAGATCGTCGGCAAGCCGGTCCGGGTCGTGGAGATCGCCCCCGGCATGGTGAAGACGGACGAGTTCGCCCTGACCCGCTTCGACGGCGACGCGGCCAGGGCCGCCAAGGTCTACGAGGGCGTCGCCGCCCCCCTCACCGCCGACGACGTGGCCGAGACGATCACCTGGGCCGTCACCCGCCCCAGCCACGTCAACGTCGACCTCCTGGTCCTGCGCCCCCGCGCCCAGGCCTCCAACACCAAGGTCCACCGGGAGCTGTGATGCCCGACCCCGACAAAACCGCCGAACAACGCCGCCTCGCCCAGGAGACCAAGGACGAACGCCAGGTCTGGTACTTCCTGGCGTACTTCCTCTTCGGCATCCACGTGATCGCGTTCGTGATGATCTACGCGGTACGGCACGCGAAGTGAGGGCGGGGGTCGCTCCGCCCCTGCTCACTCGCATGAGGGAATCTCTTCGATCAGCCGATCGCCGGCCGAACCGGCGTCCTAGGCTCGCAGCGCACGAGCAAGGCGACAGTCGGCAAGGGGAGGTTTCCTCATGGCTGAACCCGGGCCCGGGGCCCATCGGTTCATGGACCTCACGGTTCCCGAGTACGCGTACATGTTCGGATTCCTACAGGCGGACGGACACCTCTCGAAGGGCACCGGACAGAAGGGGCGCCTGACCGTCGAACTGAGCGCTCGCGACAGCGACGTTCTGCGCGCGTTCCAGCGCCTGACGCCGTACAACAGCAGCATCACCGAACGCACCCGGTCAACCAATTTCGCCGAGACGCACACCTCGGCCATCTGGGCCCTCTGTGCTCTGGAAGCGCGAACCAGGATCAGCGAACTCGGCCTGCCCTGCGGCCGTAAATCGCACACGATCGCTCCGCCGGGCGTCGAGTTCTCAGGAACCGACTACGTGCGAGGTCTCGTCGACGCCGACGGCTCGGTCGGCTTCACCGGCAAAGGCGATCTGTTCGTCGCGCTGGCCTCGGCCAGTACGGCCATCACGGCCTACGTGTGCGAATACGCCGCCGAAGTGACGGGAACCGAGCGGAGTGTCCGGCGCAACGCGCGGGACGGTATCTACAACGTCCTCTACGTCAAGGAACCGGCACAGCGCCTGGCAGCCCGGCTGTACTACCCGGACTGCCTGGCGCTGGAGCGCAAGCGCGTGGCCGCCGATTCGCTCGCCGCATGGGTACGGCCCGCCGGTATGCGGGCCGCCTCCGCACCCCGTCGCTGGAGTGCGGACGAGGACCGGATCCTGTTGAGCCTCGACTCGTCGAAGGCTGCCGCCGACGCGCTCGGCCGGACGGCGCAGAGCTGCCATCTGCGGCTCTGGCGCCTGCGCACCGGCCAAGTGCCGCCGCCCGGCGCCGACTGAACGGCTCAGCCCTTCACACAGACGAACTGCTTGAGCTTCGCCACCACTTCCACCAGGTCGCGCTGCTGCTCCATCACCTGGTCGATGTTCTTGTAGGCACCGGGGATCTCGTCCAGGACGCCGGAGTCCTTGCGGCACTCCACGCCCTGGGTCTGGTCCTGCAGGTCCTTGACCGTGAAGTGGCGCTTGGCGGCGCTGCGGCTCATCCGCCGACCGGCGCCGTGGGAGGCGGAGTTGAAGGCCTTCTCGTTGCCGAGGCCCTTGACGATGTACGAACTCGTCCCCATGGAGCCGGGGATGATGCCGAACTCGCCGGAACCGGCCCGGATCGCGCCCTTACGGGTCACCAGCAGGTCCACGCCCTCGTACCGCTCCTCCGCCACGTAGTTGTGGTGGCAGGAGATCTCCGGCTCGAAGAGCGGCTTCGCCTTCTTGAACTCCCTGCGGATGACGTCCTTCAGGAGGGCCATCATCAGCGTGCGGTTGTACTTGGCGTACTCCTGCGCCCAGAACAGGTCGTTGCGGTAGGCCGCCATCTGCGGGGTGTCGGAGACGAAGACGGCCAGGTCGCGGTCCACCAGGCCCTGGTTGTGCGGAAGCTTCTGCGCGACACCGATGTGGTGTTCGGCCAGTTCCTTGCCGATGTTGCGGGAGCCGGAATGGAGCATGAGCCAGACCGAGTCCGACTGGTCGAGACAGACTTCGATCATGTGGTTGCCGCTGCCGAGCGTTCCCATCTGCTTGTGGGCACGCTCCTCACGGAACTTGACCGCTCCGGCGACCCCGTCGAAGCGGCCCCAGAACTCCGCCCAGCCGGCCGTGGCCAGACCGTGGAACTGCCCGGGCTCGACAGGGTCGTCGTGCATCCCCCGCCCCACCGGAATCACCTGCTCGATCCGCGACCGCAGCCGCGACAGATCCCCCGGCAGGTCGTTCGCCGTCAGTGACGTCTTCACCGCCGACATCCCGCACCCGATGTCCACCCCCACCGCCGCCGGACACACCGCGTCCCGCATGGCGATGACCGAGCCGACCGTCGCGCCCTTGCCGTAGTGGACGTCCGGCATGACGGCGAGGCCGTGGATCCAGGGGAGCGTGGCGACGTTCTGGAGCTGGCGCAGCGCGCCGTCCTCGACGGTGGCGGGGTCGGCCCACATGCGGACCGGTACCCGGGCACCCGGTATCTCGACGTACGACATGGCTTCCTCGTTCCCCCAGGGCGGCAAAAGTCTCAAAAATCGCAGAACGCAAAAGCGGCGCCATGGTCAGCGAAATGGGACAGGGGACCGGCGTCCGCGGTGGTGCGTGCGATACACATTGTGTCCAGCAGGCGCCCCGCCGCGGCAAGCGAATAACCAGCGGGGACACTGGAACACCGGCGCGCACACCGCCGGATCCGCATCCCCGTCGAGAGGAGCCCGACCGTGCAGCGGAAGGCCTACGTCATCGGTACCGCCGCCCTTCTCGCGGCGCTGCTGACAGGCTGCACGAGCGGCTCGGACGGAGCGAGTCCCACCGACGACGCCAACCCGGGTGACGCGGGCGCGGCCACCGTCGCCGCCCAGCCCGGCAAGTACCGCACCCTGCCCGAACCCTGCGGTGCCGTCGGCCGCGAGACCCTCGCCTCGCTGTTGCCCGGCGTCCGCCAGATCACCGACCCCGACCAGCGCGACAAGGCGTACCGGGGCGTGCCCGAGCTGACCTACGACACCGACCGCAAGGTGGGCTGCCACTGGAAGGTCGAGTCCACCACCGCGACCGACCGCCTCTCGGTGGACTTCGAGCGCGTGGTGTCCTTCGACAACGCGGTCAGCGACGACAGCGAGGCCCGCACGCTGTTCCAGGACATGGAGAAGGCCGCCCATCTGCCTGTCCCCGGCGCCCCGGGCGGCGAACCCGCCGCTCCTTCCGGCAGCCCCAGCGGCAAGGCGAGCCCGACCCCCGCCGCGAGCGCCGGCACCAGCCCCGGCGCGAGCCCGGACCCCTCGGACACCGAGACCGACGCCGTCGATCTGCGCCCCCGCACCCTCCCCGACCTCGGCGACGAGGCGTACCTCGACGACCAGCTCGCCACCTCCGGTTCGACGGCCGAACCGCGCACCGTGACTGTGGTGTTCCGCACGTCCAACGTCGTCGTCACCCTCGAGTACGAGGAGCAGCCGATGGTCGTCGGAGCTGTTCCGGACAGCAAGGAAATGCAGGACAGGGCCCGGGATCTGGCCTCTCAACTGGCCGACAAACTCAACGGCTGACGTCCCCTCGACCGCCCCCGGCGTCACTCCGCGCACCGCGCGAACCGGAAACACACGTCTCCTTCACCGCGTACGGTGACCTGGCAGGAACCCGCACGAACACCGAGCGTCATGAGTGAAGGAACCATGCAGCGAGCCGTACAGCGAGACGACCGTGCCCACCATCGAGCCGGGCGCCTGAGCCGCGTTCTGGTGTGCGCGGCCGCGGTGCCCGCGGTGCTCATCACCGCGGGATGCTCGTCGGACTCCGGCGACTCCGCGAACAAGGAAACCCCGGCCGCCCAGCAGAGCGCGGGCGGTGACACGGCGGGCGCGTCCTCGTCGGACACCACCCCGACGGTCGCTCCGGCCGCGTACCAGAAGCTTCCCGAGCCCTGCGCGGCGCTGACCAAGAAGACGCTGGGCGAGCTGGTGCCGAAGAGCAAGTCCGGCAAGCAGGGCAAGACCGACGACAACACCGCCCGCTCGTCCTGCTCGTGGACCAGCCTGGCCGACAACGGCGTCAAGGGCTCGCAGTTCCGCTGGCTGAGCGTCTCCCTGCTGCGCTTCGACTCCGACGCGGCCCGGGGCAGCGGCAACGAGCAGGCCCACTCGTACTACACCCAGCAGCTCACCGACGCCCAGCACGTCTCGGACGCGAAGAACACCAAGTCGCAGCCGCTGACCGGCACGGGCGACGAGGCGACGGTGGTGCGCTACGACCTGAAGAAGAAGGAAGGCGCCTTCAAGCAGCAGACGGTGGTCGCCCGTGTCCAGAATGTTGTCGTCACGCTCGACTACAACGGCGCGGGTCTCGCGGGCGAGAAGACCCCGAACGCCGACGACCTGACGAAGAAGGCCGAGAAGGCCGCCAAGGAGGCCATCGCCTTCGTCTCCGCCGCCAACGGCCGTGGTCAGGCGCCGAGTTCGAGTGGCGGCGCGTCCGCCTCGCCGTCGCAGAAGCCGTCCGGGAAGCCGTCCGCCCCGGCCTCCGGCAAGCCCTCCCAGTCCGCCTCGCCCAGCGCTTCCGCGTCCGCCGGGGCCGACAAGAAGAGCTGACCGGCACCACGTTCGGCGTACACGTGTGCCACCCTGTTGCGCGCAACAACACGTAACGGGAGGGGAGTACGAGTGGCCGCGCCACTTCAGCTGACTCGGATGCACCGCGTACTCATCGGCGTGGTCGTGGCCGGCGCCTTGATCATCGCCGGTATCGGCTTCGCCGGTTCGTACGCGGCCGTCCGCGCACTGGCCCTCAAGAAGGGCTTCGGGAACTTCTCCTATGTGTTCCCGGTCGGCATCGACGCGGGCATCTGTGTGCTGCTCGCGCTCGACCTGCTGCTGACCTGGATGCGCATCCCCTTCCCGATGCTGCGCCAGACGGCCTGGCTGCTCACTGCGGCCACCATCGCCTTCAACGGCGCGGCCGCCTGGCCGGACCCGCTGGGCGTCGGGATGCACGCGGTGATCCCGATCCTGTTTGTGGTCTCCGTGGAGGCGGCCCGGCATGCGGTCGGCCGGATCGCGGACATCACGGCCGACAAGCACATGGAGGGCGTGCGCATCACGCGCTGGCTGCTCTCCCCGGGGCCGACCTTCCTGCTGTGGCGGCGGATGAAGCTGTGGGAGCTGCGCTCCTACGAGCAGGTCATCAAGCTGGAGCAGGAACGGCTCGTCTACCAGGCCCGGCTGCGCTCCCGCTTCGGCCGCGCCTGGCGCCGCAAGGCGCCCGTGGAGTCCCTGATGCCACTGCGCCTGGCGCGCTACGGCGTCCCGCTCGCGGAGACCGCCCCGGCGGGCCTGGCGGCGGCGGGCATCGAGGCGGTGGTGGCTCCGCCGGTGCAGGTGCTGTCCCAGCCGGTGCCGGTGGCGGGCGAACTCCAGCCGGCCCCGACGGCCCAGGGGGTCCCGGCGCAGGGCCGGCCGCAGCTCCAACAGCAGCCGCCCGCCGGGCAGTTCCAGCAGCCGCAGGGCTTCCCCATGGGCCCCGAGGGTCCCGAGGGCGACGAGCAGAGCCCCTGGTTCCAGGGGAAGGCGCCGGGCGACATGGAGTACCAGGGCGGCTACGACCCGGCCTTCGAGCCGGTCCCCGACCCCCAGTACGTGCCCGACGAGCAGTACGGGGACTGGTACGAGGAGCAGCCGCAGGAGCAGTTCCAGCAGCCCTCCCCGGAGGAGACGGGCAGCTTCCCGATCCCGGTCGGCCCGAACCGCACCCGTGAGCTGGGCGAGGGCGGCGGCGTCCCGGAGCCGGACGAGGAGGACCTGTACCAGGTCTTCCGGCAGTCGATAGACGGCAGTTACCCGACGGGCCCGATGCTCGCCGAGGACATACAGGCCACGTACGGCATCACCATGGAGCCTGGTGAGGCGAAGGGACTGGCCGAGCACTTCCAGCAGCGCCACATGAAGGAGATGGAGGAGGACCACATCGCCTGACGCGGCGCGTGGGGATACGTAGAGGGGGCGCCCGGTGTCACACCGGGCGCCCCCTCTCACGTCACCGTGCGACCTACTCGCCGAGCAGCGTCCGTACCCGGTCCTGGCCCACGGCCAGCAGCAGGGTGGGCAGACGCGGGCCGGTGTCGCGGCCGACCAGCAGGTGGTACAGCAGGGCGAAGAAGGTCCGCTGGGCCGTCTTGATCTCCGGCGGCAGCTCCTTGGCGGTGGCGTCGGCGGAGAAGCCCGCGCGCACCTTCGGGACGCCGTAGACCAGGTGGGTCAGGCCGTCCAGGGACCAGTTGTCCGCGAGGCCGTCGACAAGGAGGCGCAGCGATTCGCGGGCCTCGTCGTCCAGCGACTTCAGCAGCTCGGCGTCCGGCTCCTCGCGGACGATCGTGCGCTGGTCGGCGGGGACGTAGGCGTTGATCCACGCCTCGGCCTTGTCGTACCGGGGGCGGGCGTCGGCGAGGTCGGTGATCGGGTTCGCCGGGTCCAGCTCGGACAGGATGCGCAGCGCCTGGTCCTGGTGGCCCGCGGTGATGTCCGCGACCGAGGCCAGCGTGCGGTACGGCAGCGGGTGCGCGGTCTTCGGCAGCTCACCGGCGGCGGTGCCGACGGCGCGGGTGTACGCGGCGACGTCACCCGGCAGCGCGGAGCCGTCCTCCACCTTTCCGGCGAGCTTGTCCCACTCGTCGTAGAGGCGCTGGATCTCCTGGTCGAAGGCGATCTTGAAGGACTGGTTGGGGCGGCGGCGGGCGTACAGCCAGCGCAGCAGCTGCGGCTCCATGATCTTCAGCGCGTCGCCCGGGGTGGGCACGCCACCGCGCGAGGACGACATCTTGGCCATGCCGGAGATGCCGACGAACGCGTACATCGGGCCGATGGGCTGCTTGCCGTCGAAGATCCCGACGATCTGGCCGCCGACCTGGAAGGACGAGCCCGGCGAGGAGTGGTCGACACCGGAGGGCTCGAAGATCACGCCCTCGTAGGCCCAGCGCATCGGCCAGTCGACCTTCCAGACCAGCTTGCCCCGGTTGAACTCGCTGAGCCGGACGGTCTCGGCGAAGCCGCAGGCGGTGCAGGTGTACGACAGCTCGGTGGTGTCGTCGTCGTACGACGTGACGGTGGTGAGGTCCTTGCCGCACTCGCCGCAGTACGGCTTGTACGGGAAGTACCCGGCGGAGCCGGAGCTGCCGTCGTCCTCGGCGGCCGCGCCGGAACCCTCCTCGGCCTCCAGCTCGGCCTCGTCGACCGCCTTCTGCTGCGGCTTCTTCCCCGGGGCCTTCTTGGTGCGGTACTGGTCGAGGATCGCGTCGATGTCACCGCGGTGCTTCATCGCGTGCAGGATCTGGTCGCGGTAGACACCCGAGGTGTACTGCACCGTCTGGCTGATCCCGTCGAACTCCACGCCCAGCTCGGCGAGCGCGTCCACCATGGCGGACTTGAAGTGCTCGGCCCAGTTCGGGAACGAGGAGCCCTCCGGCGCCGGGACCGAGGTCAGCGGCTTGCCGATGTGCTCGGCCCAGGACTCGTCGACGCCCGCGATACCGGCCGGGACCTTGCGGTACCGGTCGTAGTCGTCCCAGGAGATCAGGTGGCGGACCTGGTACCCGCGGCGGCGGATCTCGTCCGCGACCAGGTGCGGGGTCATGACCTCGCGCAGGTTGCCCAGGTGGATCGGGCCGGACGGGGAGAGCCCGGAGGCGACGACGACCGGTTTGCCGGGGGCCCGACGCTCCGACTCCTCGATGACCTCGTCCGCGAAACGGGAGACCCAGTCGGTGGTCTCGGGGCTCTGAGCCACGATCGGCACGTCCTTCGGTTCGGAGTGTTGGCGGTCCGGCGGTCGCTCGTCCGCCGGCCTCCTCTTCATAATCCCAGACGGCCCCGCGCGCGAAAAAACGGCTTTACCTCCCATGGGATACTGGGCCGGTCTATCCATTCCCACGAGGAGAACGGCACCCCTTCCTATGGCCTCGGTCACGTCCCTCAGCGACTCCGTCCAGCAGCACCTCGCCTCCGCCCTCTCGGCCGCCCTGCCGGAGGCCGCCGGTGCGGACCCGCTGCTGCGACGAAGCGACCGGGCCGACTACCAGGCCAACGGGATCCTGGCGCTCGCCAAGAAGGCGAAGGCGAACCCGCGCGAGCTGGCCACGCAGGTGGTGTCCGGGATCGTCACCGGGGACGTGATCGCGGACGTCGAGGTCTCCGGCCCCGGCTTCCTCAACATCACCGTCGCGGACAAGGCGATCACCTCGAACCTGGCCGCGCGCTACGCGGACGAGACCGGCCGTCTCGGCGTGCCGCTCGCCGCGCACCCGGGCACCACGGTCATCGACTACGCCCAGCCGAACGTGGCCAAGGAGATGCACGTCGGCCATCTGCGCTCGGCGGTCATCGGCGACGCGGTCGTCCAGCTCCTCGAGTTCACCGGCGAGAACGTGGTCCGCCGCCACCACATCGGCGACTGGGGCACCCAGTTCGGCATGCTCATCCAGTACCTGGAGGAGCACCCGCACGAGCTGGACCACAAGGAGTCCTCCGCCGCCGAGGTCACCGAGGTCTCCGGCGAGGAGGCCATGTCGAACCTGAACCGCCTCTACAAGGCGGCGCGGGTGCTCTTCGACTCCGACGAGGAGTTCAAGACGCGGGCCCGCCGCCGGGTGGTCGACCTCCAGGCGGGCGACCCCGCGACGCTGGCCATGTGGCAGCGGTTCGTCGACGAGTCGAAGATCTACTTCTACTCGGTCTTCGACAAGCTCGACATGGACATCCAGGACCCGGACGTGGTCGGCGAGTCCGGCTACAACGACATGCTGGCCGAGACCTGCCGCCTCCTGGAGGAGTCCGGCGTCGCGGTCCGCTCCGAGGGCGCGCTCTGCGTGTTCTTCGACGACGTCAAGGGCCCGGACGGCAACCCGGTTCCGCTGATCGTCCAGAAGTCCGACGGCGGCTACGGCTACGCGGCCACCGACCTCTCCGCGATCCGCGACCGTGTCTTCCACCTGAAGTCCGACAGCATCATCTACGTCGTGGACGCCCGGCAGTCCCTGCACTTCAAGATGGTCTTCGAGACCGCCCGCCGCGCCGGCTGGCTGAACGACCGGGTCAAGGCGCACCAGCTCGCCTTCGGCACGGTCCTCGGCAAGGACGGCAAGCCGTTCAAGACCCGTGAGGGCGAGACGGTGCGGCTGGTGGATCTGCTGGACGAGGCGGTCGAGCGGGCGTCGGCGGTCGTGCGCGAGAAGGCGCAGGACCTCTCCGAGGAGGAGATCGCCGAGCGCGGCGCCCAGGTGGGCATCGGCGCGGTGAAGTACGCGGACCTGTCGACCTCGGCGGCCCGTGACTACAAGTTCGACCTGGACCAGATGGTCTCGCTCAACGGCGACACCTCCGTCTACCTCCAGTACGCCTACGCCCGTATCCAGTCCATCCTGCGCAAGGCGGGCGAGGTCCGCCCGGTCGCGCATCCGGAGCTGGAACTGACCGACGCCGAGCGGGCGTTGGGCCTGCACGCCGACTCCTTCGGCGAGGTCGCCGCGGAGGCGGCCGCGGAGTACGCCCCGCACAAGCTGGCCGCGTACCTGTACCAGCTGGCCTCCCTGTACACCTCGTTCTACGACAAGTGCCCGGTCCTGAAGGCCGAGACGCCGGCCCAGGTCGAGAACCGCCTCTTCCTGTGCGACGTCACGGCCCGCACCCTCCACCAGGGCATGGCCCTCCTCGGCATCCGCACGCCCGAGAAGCTCTGACGTCCGACCCCTTAAGGTCGGTGGGGAGTGACCGCTCCCCACCGACCGAGAGGTGCCCGATGCCCGAGCGCGTTCCCGACCCGTCCACGGACCACTTCGGCCCGGACGGTATGCGCCGGTTCCAGCTCCCCGGTTCGTACGGGACACGGCTGCCGGAGGCGGCCCGCGAGGCGCTGACGGACACCGGGGTTCCGCTGCACGTGACGCCGTACTTCACGGCGGCGGGCGACACCGACGGGCTGACGCTGGGGATGTTCGCCGGGCACCAGGGGCTGCGCGCGCCCGCCGGGCAGGAGGACTGGCTGCGGATCGGCACCGACCCGCTGGCGCACCTGTGCGTACGGCCGGACGGCGCGGTCCAGGCGGTGTTCCTCGGGCTCGGCGAGGACGACATGTTCGTCAGCTCCGGCATCCCGGAGTTCGACGCCTGTCTGGCCGCGCTCGACCGCAGGCTCCCGGTGATCGCCGCCTCGGCCAGTCTCCCCGTGGCCGCCGCCGCGTTCCGCGAACTCGACGCCGAGCTGCGGCAGATCGACCCCGACGCCTTCGCGGAGCGCGAGAGCTGGTGGCCGAAGGTCCTGGACGACGTGCGCCACACCCTCAACTTCCCCTTCTCCGCCGCCTTCGAGTACGTCGACGCGTCCGGCGCCAAGCAGATCGCCACCGACTCGACCGGTCCGGGCCTGCCCCACCCCGAGGAACTGGTCTGGCACACCCTGCACGCCCAGGGCGTCACCCCGGAGCAGGTCCGCCGCGTCTACTGCGAGTTGGAGCCCTGCATGATGCCGGGCCACTACTGCGCCGTCTGGCTCCAGGCGACCTTCCCGCACGCGGAGTTCACACACAGCTTCGACTACGGCGACACCGCCGGGTCCCGCGAGGAGGGGCTCAAGGAGCTGATCACGTACGCGGCGGAACACGGCGGACGCGGCTGACTCCGGTGCGAGAGGGGGAGCGCACGATGGACCACTGGTCGCGCCCTGCCGCGGGCCGTGAACCGGCCGCCGCCGCACTGCTGTCCTGGCTTGCGGACCCGGACGCGCCGAGACTCTGCCTGGTCACGGGCGGCGCGGGCGGCGGCAAGTCGACGTTACTGGCCTGGCTGGTGGGCCACGGCACGCGCCCGGACACGCGGGCGGAACGGCGGGTGCACGGGTTCGTGCCGCTGGCCGGACAGTCCGCGCTGACGGCGACCTGGACACTGGCGCGGCAACTGTCGGTGGCGGCGCACACACCGGGCGGGCTGGTGGCCGCGCTGGCCGCCGACGGGCGCCGTACGGTACTGGTCCTGCCGGATCTGCACGCGGCGGAGGACCCGGAGGCGGTGAGCGAACTCGCCCTGGCCCTGCTGGACTTGGACCAGGTGCGGCTGGTGGTGGAGACGCGTCCGGAAGCCGGTGCGCGACTGAGGGCCACCGGCTCAGCGGTGATGAATCTGGACGAGGACCAGTGGACGGACCCGCGCCGGTACGCCGAGTGGGCGGCGCGGCAGGCGCCGGAGCAGTCGGCCGCTGAAGCGGAAGTCCCGCTGCCGCACGTCGACTTGGACGACCCGACAGCGATCTGCGCGGCCGACCCGTGGCACGTGACGAGGCTCTTCGAACGGTCCGGTGGGTCTCACGGGGGCCTGCGGGAGGCATGGCTGCGCGCGGGCCTGTCCCTGACGGACGCGCGCGACCCTTCCGTGCGCGCCCTGACCCTTCTCTCCGCCCTGGGCGACGCGGCCGACCCGCGCCACCCGGAGACCCTCGCGGCGCTGGCAGGCGGTTCCGCGTGGGGGATGGCCTGGCGCCGGGTGCGCGACGACGTGCGCCCGCCGTGGCCGGGCCCGGCGCGGGCGCTGACGGTACGGGGCGGGCAGCTCCTGGTGGCCGACCACCAGGGCACGGTCCGCCTGCTCGACGAGCAGGACGCGACCCCGGCCGGCCGTCTGCCACGGTCCTCCGACCGCCTCCAGGCCCTCGCTGCCGCCCCCGAGGGCGAGGTGCTGGCCCTGGACACCGAGGGCACCCTGCGCCTGCGCGCGGGCGCGGTCCGCGAGCGGAAGGGCCTGGAGGCGCTACTGGACGACGGTCCGGCACCCCTGGAAGGGCTGCTGGAGAGGGTGAACGCCCGGCTCAAGGAGCACCCGGGCACGGCACTGGCGGCTTCCGGGACGGTACTGGCGACGGGGGACGCGACAGGGAGGGTGCACGCCTTCCCCCTCTCCCCGGAGGGCGGCACCGAACGCGATGCCGTACTGCACGAGGGCCCCGTGACCGCGCTCGCGGCGCTGGACCTGCCGGTCCCGCCGGAGGCCGAAGGCCAGGCGATCCCCCTCCTCTACAGCGGGGGGCTGGACGGCCGGGTGCGGGCGTGGGGTCCGCGGGCGGACCCGCTCGGCACACCCCTGGCCGCCCGCGCCTGCCCGGTGACCGCGCTGGCCGCCGGAGTGACACCGGACGGCCCGGCGCTGGCCGTCGCCTGGTCCGACGGCCTGGTGGAACACCACACCCTGGACTCCGACGACCCGCCCCGCACGTTCCATCCGGGCCTGGCGGTAAGGGCGTTGACGGTGACCCGGTCGGGCCTGCTCGTGATCGGCACGGACGAGTCGCTGATCGCGCTGTCCGCCGTCTGAAGTTCGCGGATACGGCCGCTGTCAGTGCCGTGCACGATCATGTTGCTCCGGAACAACGGAAGTTCACGCGGGGAGACGGCCATGGACCTGTTCAAGGCGCTGGCAACGGGCGACGGATACGAGCGGGAGGCGGCACGGGTCAGACTGACCGCCGGTGGCCGTGCGGCGGTACGCCCCCTGCTCGACGAGCTGCTGAACGTCAACTCCCCTGTGAAGACATGGGAAATGGAACGGCTGCTGGTCAAGTGGATTCCGGAGCACGCCTACGACGAGGTGCTGACGGCGCTCGCCGCCGCGCCGGACGAGGAGTCGCGCCGCCGCCTCAGCCGCGTGTTCACGTCGTTCGGGACGGTCGACCGCTACATCGCGGCGCTGAGCCATCCGGCCGCGTCCGTACGCCGGTCGGCCGCGTACGGCATCCAGTCCGCCTGCTCGGTGGCCTTCGGCCGGGAGCCGAACCCGGACGTCGACTACGACGTGCTGATCGCCGCGCTGATCCCCCTGCTCGCCGACCCCGACCCGGGCGTGGCCCAGCGCGTCATGTGGGTGCTGACCATGCTCGGCCCGGGTGTCCTGGAACCCATGCGCCGCATCCGCGAGCAGGGACCGGGCAGGCTCCGGGCCTCCGCGTTGTCCGTGCTCGCCGCGCTGGGCGGCGAGGAGGCCCTGTCGGCGGCGGACCGGGCCGCCGTGGACCGGCTGATACGGATCAAGCTGCTCGACGACCAAGCCCGGTCCCTGGACGTGTGCTTCACCTCCTGGATCGCCGTACCCGGCGGTGACCAGCGGGGCATCGCGGAACTGCTCGGCCTCTACGAAGCCCGGCCCGCGACGTTCGAGCTGGGACAGGAGATCGGCGCCCACGACAGCCATGACGGCGCCGAGTACGGCAGGGTCTACGTCACCCCGGAAGTGGACGGCTGGACCCTGGTCCTGGGCCCCTGGTGCAGCCCCACCGACGAGGAGCGGGCGGATGAAGTGCTGCGTCTCGTCACGGAGTTGAGCATCCGCTACGGGCGCGCCCACGCCTACTACTTCGGCGATCAGGGCGGCGGTTCGGGCTGGCTGATCGCCGAGAACGGCACGGCCGTACGCCGCTGCAGCGGGACCTGGGAGGACGAGGACAGCGAGTACGAGCTGGGCGAGCCCCTCCCCGAGGAACGCGCCGCCTTCGAGGAGAGCGGCGAGGAGGAGTGGACGGACTTCGCCCCCTACCTCGCCCCGGAACTGGCCGCCAAGCTGGGAGTGAGCCCCTTCGACCTCGGCCCCCACACCACGGTGCGCGGCGCGGGCTTCGTCGCGCTCACCCCGTACGCCCGTGAGCACGGAAGGCCGAGCACGGGGGCGTACGCCATCTGACGGGCCTATGCCACCTGGCGGGGCGTACACCATCCGGGGGCGTCGTGATCACTTCATGGAGCTTGTCACAGCCCTGCCATGAACACCCGCACACTCTTGCGGGTCAACTGCCTTCACTCGCTAGGGTTTTCGTACTCATACGCTGAATCACGGGGATGAGGGGCGTCGCGGGGATGGGCTACACGCTGCCTGGCTGGCTGGACGACGTGCTGGACTTCATCGGCATCAACTTCCCGAACGTCGACGAGGACGACTACCGCGAAATGGCCGACGCCATGCGGGACTTCGCCGACAAGTTCGAGGGGCACGGCGCGGACGCGCACAAGTCGGTGGAACGCATCCTGGCCTCTTCGCACGGCTGGGCCGTCGACTCGATGGAGAAACACTGGTCCCAGGTCAAGGCCGGCCACCTCGACAAGATCCCGGAACTGGCCCGGCTGTTCGCCGACGCCTGCGACATCGTCGCGGACATCATCTTCGGCATGAAGACCAAGGCCGAGGCAGAACTCGTCATCATGGCGGGCTCGTTGGGCATCTCGGCCGGCCTCGCGGTCGTCACGGGCGGCCTGTCCGCCCTCATCGGCGCCGCCGAGGTCACGGCGATGCGGCAAGTGATCAAACGCCTCATCGACGAGGCCGTGGACCGGATCGTCGACGAGCTGATCGCCCGCGTCACCGAACCGGTCAACGCCAAGCTGGAGGCGATGATCGAGGACGCCGTCCTGAACATGGTGGACGACGCCTTCTCCCTCCCCCCGGTACCGAACGGCGGCGACGGCGCCCACGGCCACCACGGCATGAAGCTCGCCTCGGCGGGCGACGGCGGCCTCAGCCTGGCCTCCTCCGGCGCAGGCTCCTCCGCCGCCGACCTCTTCATCGACCACGACGAGTTCGAACACGGGGCGGGCAGACTCTCGACCCACGGCAGCGAACTCCGCCTGGCCGGCATCTCCCCCCTCGGCCGCGCCAGGGGCGCCTTCGGCCGCACCCGAGGCCGCGACGCCTTCACCCAGCCCTTCGACGCCATGCTCCACGGCGCCCTGACCGGCTGTGAAAAAGCCATGGTCAAGGTCGGCAAACACCTCCGGGACACCATCCCGGAACGCGTCAAGGCGACATCCCGCCTGCACAAGGGAACGGACCTCGACGTCGAGGACCGGGTGAAGCGGATCAAGACGGAACACGGCGGGGACGGCAAGACCCCGATGTATCTCCTCAATGCCGATGGCAGCGTCTACCGTCTCCACCACGACGGGAGCAAGGTCCGCGTCAAGGGTGACGAGACCGGCCTGCCGGACGTGGTCCGCGAGGACGGCAAGGTATGGCGCTACCGGCAGTCGGTCGACGGAGGAAAGAACCCCTACCCGGTGGAGGAGCCCGCGTCCGGCGGCCCGAAAGTGCGGTCCAGGCGGCTCGCGCCGGACGAGGCCAACGACCTCGCCCACGCCACTCAGCTGGCCCGGTATGCCAAAGCTGACTACAGCAACGGCAATTACGCCGCCTCGCATTACCTCGACAGCAACGGCAACAGATTCATCCTGGTCGGCCACAGCCAAGGCGTCCATTCGGAGCGGACCATCGGCTATCCCGTACTCAAACACGGCAACAAGAAGGGGATCGGCCCCCTCTACACCGAACGAGAACCGTGCCAGGACGCCAGCTCATGGTGCGACCAGTGGCTCGCCCAGCACTTCGACGAGAAAATGGACGTGACGCACTCCCACAGCTACGACCAGACAAAGGACGCCAACGGCAAGCGGGATTCGCAGATGGACCGCGAACACAAGGAGTTCGTCCGGAACCTCCGCGACTGGCACGGCCGACATGGCCTCGATGCTGGGATGATGACGGAATCGGACGGCGCGGCCATGAAGGCCGCACGAGGCAAGTGAGGCCGACAGCATGTTGTTCAGCGTTGACCACGACACCTTGACGGGATCCGCTCTCGTGGACGAGGTCCGCTGCCTTCCGGAAGCCACAGCCCGCGCCTACGGCTTCCAGGGCGCGACGCTGGACTTCCTTGTCCGCACCGGCCTTCCGTCGTCCGACGCGTACGACCTGTGGTTCGGCCCACCCGCCGAGTTCGATCCCGAGTTCGTCTGGTCCTTCACCGAGCAGGCCGATCAGGGATGGGTGAACCCCGATCGAGCCGAAACCGTCGTGAAGCTCGGCGGATTCCTCACGAACTCGGTCGCGATCGACCCGCGAACGGGAATCCTGTACCAGTACACCGAGGGAACGAAGCGGGTCATTCCCCTCCACGGCGATGTCTCGTCACTCGTCCACACCGTGACCGAATTCCTCGACTACATCGACTCCCACTCCGATTCCGACGACGAGTACGACGACGCCCACCGACGCAACGAGGTCGAGGCGCTCATGGCCGGCATCAGTCAGGTCGACCCTCTGCCCTTCAGGGATGAGCAAAGCACGTGGAACGAACTGTTCGAGAACCTGTGGATGGGCGTCTACACCTGAGCGCGGCGTACACGTGGCCGTAACGCCTCAGGAGCGCGTGATCCTGCCGCAGTCGTCGCGGGGCACGGTCCCGCTCCAGTCGTACGGGTCGTGAGGGTCACCGGTCGACGGGGCGCCGGTGGGGGCGTCGCCGGGGAAGACGGGGTGGAGATAGCCGTCGAAGACGTCGCACTCGTTGTTGTAGCTGTACACGGACACCGAGCCGACCACCAACTTGCCCTTGGTGGAAACCCACTTGGCCGGATCGAGCAACGTCGTCGTCACGTCGCGGCGGACGATGGTACGAGCCACACGGCCGTCGCCGGAGCCACGCCGCACGAGCGGATAGACGAAGGTGTAGTCCGCATGCACCTTCACCTCGCCGGGGCGCCCCGCCGCGAAGGACATGTGGCCGCGCACCTTGACCACGTCACCGGCCGGCCGCACCCGCGCGTAGTCGAAGCGGCTGACGTACATGGCGGGGTCGTTCTTGGCGTCCGGGTCGCGCAGCGACCGCAGAATCTGCTGAACCGCCCCCGGCTGCTTGGGATCGAGAAGCGCCAGCGCCTTGTCGGGCCGCCCGCCGCGCAGAACCTCCGGGTCGAGGTTCGTACCGACGAGGTACTCCTTGGTGAGCCGCAGCGCGAGCGCCACATCGGCCTCGCTGAAGCCCTTGACCGCCTTGGCCTCCGGCAACTCGATCGCGTCCGCACCCTCGTCCCATGACTCCGCGGGCGAGCCGCGGAAGGGGTGCGCGAGGGTGGCCCCCTCGTCGGTGTCACCCGGAGCCGCACTGGGCAACGGCGAGGACGTGGCGCCGGCGCCCGCCCGCCCCCCGGGTAGGTGGTCCAGCAACAGAGAGGGCCGCAGGGCGATCAGACAGACCGCCACGGCCAGCACCACACCCAGCACCGCCCAGAGAGGCCCGCGCCGCTTCTCCTGCCGGGTGGGCCCGGTACGCCAGCCGGGAGGCTCCACGGGCGCCTGCGCGGCCTTGCCACGCCGGCCGAACCGCCGGCCCGCGGCGGCCGCGGCCTCCCGCTCCCCCTCCTCCCGCAACCGCCGCGCCACCATCCGCGCCCGGGCCGACGGCTCCTTCGGCCCCGGCGGCCCACCGCCCTCGACCGTGTCACGCAGAAACGCGTCCCACTGCTCGTCGGATATGGCCACGGGCTCATCGGGCTCGTCGGACCGTTCAGGGGGCGGGGCGGTGGACACGGGCTCACTCTCGTCGGGGTCAGAGGAGAAGCAAGATCACTGCCTAGTCGGTACAAGCGCCGTCCACAAGTCCCGCACAACATCCCGGCACAAGCCGTGACCGAACCGGTACGGCGCGGGGAACCGCCCAGACCGCGAGGTCGAGCACCCACACCATCGGGTCCATGTCTTTCAGCCACCTGAACCCATCAGGCTCCCTCAACACCCTGATCGAAGAAAGCGCCCTTCCTCCGCCTCTCATACGCGGCTTCGGCCCGCACCATCCACGCGTCCACCTCCATGGCCGTGGAAGGGAACCTCTCCTTCAGAGGCTCCGCCAGGTCGACGATCTCTTCCCAGGAATCGACCAGGTACGTCCCGTTCTCCAGTCCGATCGCAACGGCCACCCGGAAAGGATCGTCCGATCCAAGCCATTGCTTCCCTACTTCGATGATTCGAGCAGAGTCCTTGGCATCGATGATCCATGACATCGAGAGAAGCTGCTCAGAGATGTACCCCGGCGTGACATTCGCGGCCCGATGATCGACAAGGAAGTTCATGACGTCCTCAGCTTTCACGATCACAGCCTCCGGTACACGCGCCACTCGTACGGCGTCCGAACTGTACCCACGGCGCACCTGGCCCCGGTCACCCTCTGGAGGGGCGGCCGGGGCCAGGTCGTTGTCACGGCGGACGCCTACCGCAGCTTCTGGGCCACTTCAGTAGCCCAGTACGTCAGAATGTTCCGCGCCCCCGCCCGCTTGATCCCCGTCAGGGTCTCGAGGATGGCCCGGTCCCGGTCCAGCCAGCCCTTCTCGGCGGCGGCCTCGATCATCGAGTACTCGCCGGAGATCTGGTACGCGGCGACGGGCACGTCCACCGCGTCCGCGACCTTCGCGAGGACGTCCAGGTACGGCCCGGCCGGCTTGACCATGACCATGTCCGCGCCCTCGGCGAGATCCAGCTCCAGCTCGCGCAGGGACTCACGGAGGTTGGCCGGGTCCTGCTGGTACGCCTTGCGGTCGCCCTGGAGCGAGGAGGCGACGGCCTCGCGGAAGGGGCCGTAGAAGGCGGAGGAGTACTTCGCGGTGTAGGCGAGGATCGCCACGTCCTCGCGGCCGATCTGGTCCAGCGCGTCGCGGATGACGCCGATCTGGCCGTCCATCATGCCGCTCGGGCCGACGATGTGGGCGCCCGCGTCGGCCTGGACCTGGGCCATCTCGGCGTACCGCTCCAGGGTGGCGTCGTTGTCGACGCGGCCCTCGGCGTCCAGCACCCCGCAGTGGCCGTGGTCGGTGAACTCGTCCAGGCACAGGTCGGACATCACCATCAGGTCGTCGCCGACCTCGGCGCGCACGTCGCGCAGGGCGACCTGGAGGATGCCGTCCGGGTCGGTGCCGGTCGTGCCGAGCGCGTCCTTCTTCGACTCCTCCGGCACGCCGAACAGCATGATCCCGGAGATCCCCGCCTCGACGGCCTCCAGCGCGGCCTTCTTCAGACTGTCCCGCGTGTGCTGCACGACCCCGGGCATCGCCTCGATCGCCACCGGCTCGCTCACGCCCTCGCGGACGAACGCCGGAAGGATGAAGTCGGCCGGGTTCAGCCGCGTCTCCGCGACCATCCGCCGCATGACGGGCGAGGTCCGCAGACGCCGCGGACGCGTACCGGGAAAGGAACCGTACTTCGACATATCCCCTACGCTACGCCCGCCGGACCCGCGCCTTTGCCGACGCGATGTCGGACGCGAGGACGCTTCACACGGGCGCCGCACGGCCTTCCCCGGCTTGACCCTCACACCGGTGTCAGCCCGTACCGTCCTCCCCCATGACGACCGCACACCCCCGCGCCACGATCATCCACGGCTACTGCGCCACCCCCGGGGACCACTGGTTCCCCTGGCTCGCCGAGCGCCTGGAGGAGCACGGCATCCCCACCACCGTCCCCGCCCTCCCCGACACGGACAACCCCGGCCCCGCCCGCTGGACGACCGCCGCGGGCGCCGCCATCGGCACTCCCGGCGCCCACACCACGGTCGTCGCCCACAGCCTCGGCTGCCTCACCGTCCTGCGCCACCTGAGCGCCCTGGAAGGTCCCTGGCGACTGGGCAACCTGGTCCTGGTCTCCGGCTTCGTGGACCCGTTGCCCGCGATACCCGAACTGGACGCGTACATCGCCGGCGGCTGCGACCTCACCGCCCTCCCCGCCCACATCGACCGCCTCACGGTCCTCCGCTCGGACGCCGACCCCCTGGTTCCCACCCCCCACACCGACCACCTCGCCACCCTGCTCGGCACCACCGCCCAGGTGGTCCCCGGCGCGGGCCACTTCCTGGCGGACGAGGGGGTCACCGAGCTGCCCGAGGCGCTCAGGGCGATCAAGGTCTGACAAAGCGAGCGGGGTGCCCCCCGAAGGGAACACCCCGCCACACTTCCACTCAGCTCAGCCTCACGTCGTCGTACGACGCCTCCGCGCCCCCGGCCGCCGCTCGCTCGGCCGGGTCACCGGATCGCCCGCCTCCAGCGCGGCCGTGCGCCGCTTGGTGCCGAACGCGGCCAGCGCTTCCGCCAGCTTGTGCACGGACGGCTCCGGGGCCATCACGTCCACACGCAGTCCGTGCTCCTCGGCCGTCTTGGCGGTCGCCGGGCCGATGCAGGCGATGATCGTGACGTTGTGCGGCTTGCCCGCGATGCCGACCAGGTTGCGGACGGTCGAGGACGAGGTGAAGAGCACCGCGTCAAAACCGCCGCCCTTGATCGCCTCGCGGGTCTCCTGCGGCGGCGGCGAGGCACGGACGGTGCGGTAGGCCGTGACGTCGTCGACCTCCCAGCCCAGCTCGATCAGGCCCGCCACCAGGGTCTCGGTGGCGATGTCGGCACGCGGCAGGAAGACACGGTCGATCGGGTCGAAGACCGGGTCGTACGGCGGCCAGTCCTCCAGAAGCCCCGCCGCCGACTGCTCGCCGCTCGGCACCAGGTCCGGCTTCACACCGAAGTCGATCAGCGCGGCGGCGGTCTGCTCGCCCACCGCGGCGACCTTGATCCCCGCGAAGGCACGCGCGTCGAGCCCGTACTCCTCGAACTTCTCGCGCACCGCCTTGACCGCGTTGACCGAGGTGAACGCGATCCACTCGTAGCGCCCGGTGACCAGGCCCTTGACCGCGCGCTCCATCTGCTGCGGGGTACGCGGCGGCTCGACGGCGATGGTCGGGACCTCGTGCGGCACCGCGCCGTAGGAGCGCAGCTGGTCGGAGAGCGACGCCGCCTGCTCCTTCGTACGCGGCACGAGCACCTTCCAGCCGAACAGCGGCTTGGACTCGAACCACGACAGCTGGTCACGGCGGGCGGCGGCGGAACGCTCACCGACCACGGCTATGACCGGGCGCCCGCCGTCCGGGGACGGCAGCACCTTCGCCTGCTTCAGCGTCTGCGCGATCGTGCCGAGCGTGGCCGACCAGGTCCGCTGGCGGGTGGTCGTACCCGCGACGGTGACCGTCATCGGCGTGTCCGGCTTGCGGCCCGCCGAGACCAGCTCGGCCGCGGCGGCCGCGACGGAGTCCAGCGCGGTGGAGACGACCACCGTGCCGTCGGAGGCGCCGACCTCGGTCCAGCAGCGGGCGGAGGCGGTACGCGCGTCCACGAAGCGCACGTCCGCGCCCTGCGCGTCCCGCAGCGGCACACCGGCGTACGCGGGCACACCGGTCGCGGCCGCGACACCGGGGACGACCTCGAAGGGCACCCCGGCCCGGGCGCAGGCCAGCATCTCCTCGGCGGCGTCCGTGTCGAGGCCCGGATCACCGGAAACCGCACGCACGACCCGCCTGCCGCCACGCGCGGCCTCCATGACAAGATGAGCGGCATCCCGGGCAGCGGCCGGGGCCCCAACGGTTGTTGACGTGCCGTCAACAACCGTCAGCTGGGGTGCGCCCGCACCCGTGGACGCGTCCGCGGAGACCTCCGTCGGTACGACGGAGACGCCCGGGCGGGCGTGCGTCCGGATCACGTCGAGCACGTCGTGCTCGGCGACCAGGACGTCCGCGTTCCCCAGCGCCTCCACGGCGCGCAGAGTCAGCAGTCCCGGATCTCCGGGTCCGGCACCCAGGAAGGTGACGTGACCGTGTTCCGGACGGGCGGCGGGAAGGGTGGTGGGGCTCAAAGTGCTCGCTCCCCCATCAGACCGGCCGCGCCCTGGACGAGCATCTCGGCGGCGAGCTCGCGACCGAGCGCCGTAGCCTGCTCGTGCGTCTGGGGCACGGGACCGGTGGTGGACAGCTGCACCGTGCGCGAACCGTCGGTGGTGCCGACGACGCCGCGCAGGCGCATTTCCTTGACATGCGGCCCGTCGGCCAGGAGGTCGGCCAGCGCGCCCACGGGGGCGCTGCAGCCGGCTTCCAGGGCGGCGAGCAATGACCGTTCGGCGGTGACGGCGGCCCGCGTGGACGGGTCGTCGAGCTCGCCGAGTGCCGCGACGAGGGCAGCGTTGTCCGCTGCGCACTCGATCGCCAGGGCCCCCTGGCCGGGGGCGGGCAGAACCGTGTCGACCGACAGGAAGTCGGTCACCTCGTCGATCCGGCCGATCCGGTTGAGTCCGGCGGCGGCGAGGACGACGGCGTCGAGCCGCCCCTCGCGCACGTATCCGACGCGGGTGTCGATGTTGCCCCGGATCGGGACCGTCTCGATGTCCAGACCGTGGGCGCGGGCGTACGCGTTCAGCTGCGCCATGCGGCGCGGCGAACCGGTGCCGATGCGGGCGCCGCGCGGCAGATCGGTGAACTTCAGCGCGTCGCGCGCGACGATCACGTCCCGCGGGTCCTCGCGCTCCGGGACGGCCGCCAGGGCCAGCTCCTCGGGCTGGGAGGTGGGCAGGTCCTTGAGCGAGTGCACGGCGAAGTCCACCTCGCCGCGCAGCAGCGCGTCGCGCAGGGCGGTGACGAACACACCGGTGCCGCCGATCTGCGCGAGCGCCTCGCGGGAGACGTCGCCGTACGTGGTGATCTCGACCAGCTCGACGGGCCGGCCGGTCACCCGGCTCACGGCCTCGGCCACCAGCCCGGACTGGGCCATGGCGAGCTTGCTGCGCCTGGTCCCCAGCCTCAGTGCGTTGTCAGTCATGCCGGTCGGTCCTTCTCGTCTGTGTTGTCCACGGCCCGGGAGACGGCCGCTACCGTCTCGGGGTCGAGGTCGAACAGGGTGCGCAGCGCGTCCGCGTACCCGGCGCCGCCGGGCTCGGCCGCGAGCTGCTTGACCCGTACGGTCGGCGCGTGCAGCAGCTTGTCCACGACCCGGTGCACGGCCTGGCGGATCTCGCCGCGCTGGCGTGTGTCCAGGCCGGGCAGCCTGCCGTCGAGCCGTGCGATCTCGGCGGCGACGACATCGGCGGCCATGGTGCGCAGGGCGACCACGGTCGGCGTGATGTGCTGGGCCCGCTGGGCCGCGCCGAAGGCGGCGACCTCGTCGGAGACGATACGCCGGACCTGGTCCACGTCGGCCGCCATCGGCGCGTCGGCGGATGCCTCGGCCAGCGACTCGATGTCCACCAGCCGCACCCCGGCCAGGCGGTGCGCGGCGGCGTCGATGTCGCGGGGCATGGCGAGGTCGAGCAGGAAGACGGCGGGCGCCGGACGCGGGATCTCCGCGACGGGCTCGGGCTTGCGGTGCTCGGGGACGCGACCGATCGTGGCGGCGGTCTGGGCGAGCGCGTCGATCAGCCCGGCCTCGGCCCGCGTGTCCTCGACGGCCTTGAGCGCGCGGCCGGTGCCCTGCTCGCGCCGGTCCACGGTGCCGCCCGCGACCCAGGCCGCGTGCTGCTCAAGGGCGGCCGCGTCAAGTCCGGCCACGGCGGCCTCGCCGAGCACGGAGAAGCCGCTCGCGCCCTGCACGGCGGCGAGGTCCAGCGGGCAGTTCTCCTCGGTGCCGACGGTGGTCGGCGGCAGCGGCGCCTCGGCGGCGGGCGTACGGCCGCCGTCCGCGACCTCGGCGACGGGCGCGCCGGTACGGTCCTGGAGGGCCTCGGCGACGGCGTCGGCGGTGAGCACCAGGCCGGTGGCGCCGGTGCAGGAGACGACGACGTCGGCACGTGTCAGTTCGGCGGAGACGGCGTCCATGCGCACGGCACGCGCGGTGGCGCCCTCGGCGTCGGCGAGGATCTGCGCGAGCCGCTCGGCGCGCTCGAAGGTCCGGTTGGCGACGACGATCTCGGCGACCCCGGCGCGCGCGAGCGTCGCGGCGGCCAGCGAGGACATCGAACCGGCGCCGATCACCAGCGCCCGGCGGCCCTGGGCCCACGTCTCGACGTCCTCGCCGACGGACAGCTGCTCCAGGCCGAAGGTGACCAGGGACTGCCCGGCACGGTCGATGCCGGTCTCGGAGTGGGCGCGCTTGCCGACCCTGAGGGCCTGCTGGAAGAGGTCGTTGAGCAGGCGCCCGGCGGTGTGCAGCTCCTGGGCGCGGGCGAGGGAGTCCTTGATCTGGCCGAGGATCTGGCCCTCGCCGACGACCATGGAGTCCAGGCCGCAGGCCACCGAGAAGAGGTGGTGGACGGCCCGGTCCTCGTAGTGCACGTAGAGGTACGGCGTCAGCTCTTCCAGGCCGACCCCGCAGTGCTGGGCGAGCAGCGTGGACAGCTCGGCGACACCGGCGTGGAACTTGTCGACGTCGGCGTACAGCTCGATGCGGTTGCAGGTGCCGAGCACGGCGGCCTCGGCGGCCGGTTCGGCGGCGACCGTGTCCTGGGCCAGCTTGACCTGGGCGTCCACGCTCAGCGCGGCCCGCTCCAGCACGCTCACGGGCGCGCTGCGGTGGCTCAGTCCGACGACGAGGAGGCTCATGCGGGCATCACCGCGGGTACGTCCCCGTCCGGTCCCTGCTCAGCCGAGTGCCCGTGCCCGGCGGCGGCGCGCGCGGCGGCGGCGGGCAGCGCGCCGTCGTTCGCGGCGAGCTCCTCGCCCGCCTTGCGCTGCTCGTGGAAGGCGAGGATCTGGAGCTCGATGGAGAGGTCGACCTTGCGCACGTCGACGCCGTCCGGGACGGTCAGCACGGTCGGTGCGAAGTTCAGGATGGAGGTGACCCCGGCGGCCACGAGCCGGTCGCAGACCTGCTGGGCGGCGCCGGCCGGGGTGGCGATCACGCCGATGGAGACACCGTTGTCCTCGATGATCCGCTCGAGCTCGTCGGTGTGCCGGACCGGGATGCCCGCGACCGGCTTGCCGGCCATCGCGGGGTCGGCGTCTATCAGCGCCGCGACCCGGAAGCCGCGCGAGGCGAAGCCGCCGTAGTTGGCGAGGGCCGCGCCGAGGTTGCCGATGCCGACGATGACGACCGGCCAGTCCTGGGTCAGGCCCAGCTCGCGGGAGATCTGGTAGACGAGGTACTCGACGTCGTAGCCGACACCGCGGGTGCCGTACGAGCCGAGGTAGGAGAAGTCCTTGCGGAGCTTGGCGGAGTTGACTCCGGCGGCCGCGGCGAGTTCCTCGGAGGAGACCGTGGGGACCGAACGCTCGGACAGCGCGGTCAGGGCTCGGAGGTACAGCGGAAGCCGGGCGACAGTGGCCTCGGGAATCCCTCGGCTGCGGGTCGCCGGTCGGTGAGTTCGGCCAGTTGCCACGGTGCTCCTGCGGGTAGAGCGGGGCTGGCGGTCATGCGTCCCCGGACCGCCCCGTCGAAAGCAGGCTATGTCTTTGTGAACGTGTGCACAAAGATGGTGTCCGATTTGCCCGGCGAACGTGACCGGGGTCACGCGCCCTCTTCCCGGGGCTGTACCTGGGGGCAAAACTACACACTCCTCGCGAATCCCGCCCCCGAGACCAAACAGGCGTCCGATCCTAAGCGACGTTCCGGGTGTTCCGGGACGCCTGCGGACTACTTGGTCAGAGCCTTACGAAGGCGGCTCTCGTCCACCCGCCAGAAGGTGTGCTGCTCACCGTCGACGAGGACGACCGGGATCTGCTCCCAGTACGTGTCGTACAACTCACGGTCCTCCGTGACGTCCCGGCTCTCCCACGGCACGCCGAGGTCGCCGCAGACCTTCTCGATCACACCCTGGGCGTCCTCGCAGAGGTGGCAGCCGGGCTTGCGGATCAGCGTGACCAGGCGCTCCTGGGGCGCGGGCCGGCGCCGGAAGAGGGGACTCATGCCGCCCATTCTCACTCCGCTCATGTGCGCCCCTTAACAACAAGGCCGCGCAGAGTTCACGCCCTTCCAACGTCTCGGCTCCGAAGCGGCGTCACGGAATGGCTATGCTCACGCCATGGCCGCTCTAGGATGGCTCACCCCCCGTAGGCGCTCCGCCACCGCGCGGAGCGTGTTGGCAGGCGAGGCCTCGGCGGAGGCCGCCCGCAAGTCCGCACGGAACGCGCCGGAGCCGGAGACCGCCGAGCCGGAGTTCCCGGTACTCGGCGACGACCGCGCGGCCGCGTTCTTCGACCTCGACAACACCGTGATGCAGGGCGCCGCGCTGTTCCACTTCGGGCGCGGCCTGTACAAGCGGAAGTTCTTCGAGACCCGCGACCTCGTCAAGTTCGCCTGGCAGCAGGCGTGGTTCCGGCTCGCCGGGGTCGAGGACCCCGAGCACATGCAGGACGCGCGCGACTCGGCGCTCTCCATCGTCAAGGGCCACCGGGTGGCCGAGCTGGAGACGATCGGCGAGGAGATCTACGACGAGTACATGGCCGGCCGCATCTGGCCCGGCACCCGCGCCCTCGCCCAGGCCCACCTGGACGCGGGCCAGCGTGTCTGGCTGGTGACGGCCGCCCCGGTGGAGATCGCCCAGGTCATCGCCCGCCGTCTCGGCCTGACCGGCGCGCTCGGCACGGTCGCGGAGTCCGTCGACGGCGTCTACACCGGCCGCCTGGTGGGCGAACCCCTCCACGGTCCGGCGAAGGCGGAGGCGGTACGCGCCCTGGCGGCGGCCGAGGGCCTGGACCTCTCCCGCTGCGCCGCCTACAGCGACAGCCACAACGACATCCCCATGCTCTCCCTCGTCGGGCACCCCTACGCCATCAACCCCGACGCCAAGCTCCGCAAGCACGCCCGCGACAAGGACTGGCGTCTGCGCGACTACCGCACCGGCCGCAAGGCCGCGAAGGTCGGCATCCCGGCGGCGGCGGGCGTCGGCGCGGTGGCGGGCGGCACGGCGGCGGCCATCGCGCTCACCCGGCGTCGCCGCTGACCCCCTGTCGCCGCCGACCCCGGCGGACAAGCCCCAAGCCCGGTCCTGACCACTTCAGGACCGGGCTTTTCCGATGAATCGTTTCTCAAGTCGGCCGATTATGTGCGCCCGCCCCGGAAACGCCTCAGGTTCACAGGAATCGGCTGGTTTTCGGTCAGGAAACGATCAGAAACTGAAAGCCGACAAGGCGTCAAGTGGTAACAGAAGCAACGTAATCGACGATTTGAGCAACTGGGTGTAGCAGGGTCTACACGAAGCGTTATTCTCCTCAGACGCAAACCGGTACCCCTCCGTCGCTACGACGGGTGAACGGTCCCGTACTGCACGTGATGGAAGCTCTGCCTCTGGGAGTCCCGTGTACCCACACGTCGGGGTTGACGCCTCGGGCCTGGCTACGCTGCGCGCAACTGTCGCAACGGTCAAAGAGACGCTGCGCGGCCTCGTCCCCACCGCGCTCACCGTCCCCGCCCTCGCCACCGGCGCACCCCTGGGCCCGTGCTACGCACTGGCCGAGGGCAGCGCCGCCGTCGGCAGACGCGGCCGTACCGCGTCGTCCGGCGCGCCCGCCGCCCGCCGCCCCGCGGCGGACAGCGACAGCGCCCGCATGATGGACCTGGTCGAACGCGCCCAGGCCGGAGAGGCGGAAGCGTTCGGCCGGCTGTACGACCAGTACAGCGACACCGTCTACCGGTTCATCTACTACCGCGTGGGCGGCAAGGCCACCGCCGAGGACCTCACCAGCGAGACCTTCCTCCGCGCCCTGCGCCGCATCGGCACCTTCACCTGGCAGGGCCGCGACTTCGGCGCCTGGCTGGTGACGATCGCCCGCAACCTGGTCGCCGACCACTTCAAGTCCAGCCGCTTCCGACTGGAGGTCACCACCGGCGAGATGCTCGACGCCAACGAGGTCGAGCGCTCCCCCGAGGACTCCGTCCTGGAGTCCCTCTCCAACGCCGCCCTCCTCGACGCCGTACGACGGCTCAACCCCCAGCAGCAGGAGTGCGTCACGCTCCGCTTCCTCCAGGGCCTCTCGGTCGCCGAGACCGCCCGGGTGATGGGGAAGAACGAGGGCGCCATCAAGACCCTCCAGTACCGTGCCGTACGCACCCTCGCCCGGCTCCTGCCGGACGACGCCCGCTGACGCTGCGCAACCAGGAACGCCGCTCAACTCACGTTCCGTAAGCGTCAGTTGTCTTTCCGATCCGGTCATCCGCCGTCCGTAACCGAAGTGCCGAGCCGCTCGTTGTGCGGGATACAGGAGTCGACCGTCATGACGAGAGGAGGTGCCGCCAGTGATCGCGAACGTATCGGCGCACCGGCGGGCGAACGCCTTCGCCCAGGCCCTGGAGGAGCAGTCCGACCGGGACACGGCGGCCGAGCAGTCCGCAGCACGGGCGGGATCACCGCCGACCGAGGACCCCTCCGAGCAGGGGCTGTTGCTGTCCCTGACCAGAGACCTCGGCGCGCTGCCCCAACCGCAGCTCGACCCCGAGGTCAAGGTCGTCCAGCGCGCCCAGCTGGTGGCCGCGATGGAGGCCATGCTCCAGGAAGGCACCCTGGGCGGAGCCGCGGACACCTCGGTGCCCGGGCAACGGTCCCGGGGCGCCCACCGGGCGAGCCCACTGAGCCGACTGCGCCCCCGGTCGCGGCTGGCCAAGGGACTCACGGCGGGCGGACTCGGCCTCGGTGTCACCGCGAGCGCCTTCGGCGGCGTGGCGGCCGCCAGCACCGACGCCCTGCCCGGTGACCATCTGTACGGCCTCAAACGCGGCATCGAGGACTTCCGGCTGAACTACCTGAGCGAGGGCGACGGCGAACGCGGCCAGACCTACCTCGACCAGGCGTCCACCCGGCTGGGCGAGGCCCGCAGGCTGATGGAGCGCGGCCGCGGCGGCCACCTCGACCACGAGTCCATCGGTGAGATCCGCCGCACCCTCTCCGGGATGCGCCAGGACGTCACCGAGGGCCACCGCCTGCTGCACGCGGCCTACCAGGCCGACCCGAAGTCCCTCGGCCCCATCCAGGCCCTCTCGTCCTTCTCCCGCTCCCACCGCGAGGCATGGGCGAGCCTGAGCGACCAGCTGCCCGTGCAGCTGGGGGACGTCAAGGACCAGGTCTCCTCCGTCTTCGACGCCATAGACCAAGAGGTGGCCCCGCTGGAGTCCCTGCTCCCGCAGCCGCCCGTCACCGGCAGGCAGGGCGGAAAGCACGCCGCCACACCGACCAGCCCCTCCGGCACCCAGAGCCCGGCCAGGCCCAGCAAGCCCGGCAGCACCCCCACCGCCGGGGGCAAGCACGCGAGCCCGGGCAGCAGCCCCAGCGGTTCGGCCGCCGCCCGGGACGAAGGCCTGCTCGGCGGCAGCACCGGCGGACTGCTCGACCCGCCCAAGTCGGGCTCCGAGCAGGGCGGTTCCCCGTCCGCCGAGAAGTCCCCGTCGGCCAAGCCGGACGTCACCCTGCCGCCGCTCCTGCCGGGCCTGCTGCCCGGCCTGGGCATCGACAGCCAGGACTCCAACTAGCCGCGAACAGTACGACGGTGGGGCGCCCCTTTCCGAGCGGGGGCGCCCCACCGTCGCACGAAAAGCCGTTGTACGGCTCAGAAGAACACCGACCGCCGCTGCACCAGCAGCTTGTACAGCGTGTGCTGGATCTGCTCGCGCACCTGGTCGGTGAGGTTGAACATCAGCATCGGGTCCTCGGCCGCCTCCGGCGGATAGCCGTCCGTGGGGATCGGCTCGCCGAACTGGATGGTCCACTTGGTCGGCAGCGGGATCGCGCCGAGCGGGCCGAGCCAGGGGAAGGTCGGCGTCAGCGGGAAGTACGGGAAGCCGAGCAGCCGCGCCAGCGTCTTGGCGTTGCCGATCATCGGGTAGATCTCCTCGGCCCCGACGACCGAGCACGGGATGATCGGCGCCCCCTGCCGCAGCGCGGTGGAGACGAACCCGCCCCGCCCGAACCGCTGGAGCTTGTACCGCTCCCCGAAGGGCTTGCCGATGCCCTTGAAGCCCTCCGGCATCACCCCGACCAGCTCGCCCTGGCCGAGCAGCCGTTCGGCGTCCTCGGTGCAGGCGAGGGTGTGACCGAGCTTGCGGGCCAGCTCGTTGACCACCGGCAGCACGAAGACCAGGTCGGCCGCGAGCAGCCGCAGATGCCGCCCGGCCGGATGGTGGTCGTGCACGGCGACCTGCATCATCAGGCCGTCCAGCGGCAGCGTCCCGGAGTGGTTGGCGACGATCAGCGCGCCGCCCTCGGCCGGGATGTTCTCGATGCCCTTGACCTCGACCCGGAAGTAGTTGTCGTACACCGGCCGCAGCAGCGACATCAGGACCTGGTCGGTGAGTTCCTCGTCGTAGCCGAAGTCGTCGACCTCGTAGTCCCCGGTGAGCCTGCGGCGCAGGAAGGAGAGGCCGCGCGCGATGCGGCGGTCGAGGCCGCCGTCGTCCTCGTGCGGGCCGCCGCCCTGCGGCTCCCCCGTGGGTTCCTCGGGCACGGCCCGCGTCGGCAGCGGCTGGACCGGCGCGCTCTCACCGGCCCCGGCCGGCCTGCCGCCCATGCTCCGGCGCCGCTGCGGGCGGCCTGTGGAGCTTCCCCGGGAACGGTCGTCGTCGAACGGAATGACCTTGGCGTCCGCCATTGTTGCTGCGCTCCTCAGTTGGCGCCGGGCTGCGGGAAGGGGCCACCGCTTCTCGCGGTCAGCGCGGCGATCCGGTCGACGGCTCCCGCCAGCGCCTCCGGCGGCAGCAGGCCGGGGCCCTGGCCGTGCGCGAAGTCCGCGAAGGTCTCCGCGGTCGTGAACCTCGGCGCGAAGCCGAGCGTCTCGCGCATCTGCCCGGTGTCCACCACCCGGCCGTGGGTCAGCAGCCGGATCTGCTCCGGCGAGAAGTCCGTCATACCGAGCGTACGCACCAGGGAGCCCGCCCAGGTGACCGCGGGCAGCAGCAGCGGCACGGTGGGCCGCCCGAGCCTGCGCGAGCACTGGGAGAGCAGCAGCACGCCGTCCCCGGCGATGTTGAAGGTGCCGCTGTTGAGGGTGCCCCGGCGCGGCTCGTGCGAGGCGATCCGCAGCACCTCGATCACGTCGTCCTCGTGCACGAACTGCAGCCGCGGGTCGTAGCCGAACACGGTCGGCAGGACGGGCAGCGCGAAGTAGGAGGCGAGCGGGGTGTCCGCCGTCGGCCCGAGGATGTTGGCGAACCGCAGCACGCACACCGCCACGTCGGGGCGGCGCCGGGCGAACCCGCGCACGTAGCCCTCGACCTCGACGGCGTCCTTGGCGAAGCCGCCGCTGGGCAGCGATTTGGCCGGGGTGGTCTCGGTGAAGACGGCCGGGTCGCGCGGGGCGGAGCCGTAGACGTTGGTGCTGGACTT
Organism: Streptomyces sp. NPDC026659; assembly: GCF_040638245.1. Classification (NCBI taxonomy): domain Bacteria; kingdom Bacillati; phylum Actinomycetota; class Actinomycetes; order Kitasatosporales; family Streptomycetaceae; genus Streptomyces; species Streptomyces sp. NPDC026659. The sequence continues at coordinate 906,499 of NZ_JBEZXY010000002.1, forward strand.
CACCACGAGCCGCTTGACGGTGGGCGACTTCTGGCAGGCACCGAGCAGCTGCATGGTGCCGATGACGTTGGTCTCCTTGACCGTGGCCCGGCTGCCGCCGCCGAGCGCGGTGCCGGTCACGTCCATGTGGACGACCGTGTCGGCGCCGGTCTCCGCGAGCACGCGGGCGATCGTCGGCTGCCGGATGTCGGCCTGGATGAACTCGGCGCCGCCGAGATGGTGCGCGGGCGGCACGGCGTCCACCGCGATCACGCGGTCCACGTCGGTGTCCCGCTGAATGCGGCGCACGAACCGGCCGCCCAGCTGCCGGGCCACTCCGGTGACGAGCACGATCTTCCCCAAGACCAGCGCCTTCCTTCCCGACCTCGCGCGAAACCCGGCTCTCCGCCCGCGTTCCCCGTGTGCGGCCAACCTATCGGGTCGGTGTTGCGCCACGATGACCACACGGGCCCGGACATGCCGAACGGCCCCGGACATGCCGATGGCCCTCCGCCCGCAGAGGGACGAAGGGCCACCGACCGCGCTTTCGCGGCGCGCCGCTTACTTCTTGTTGCGACGCTGAACGCGCGTGCGCTTGAGCAGCTTGCGGTGCTTCTTCTTAGCCATCCGCTTGCGCCGCTTCTTGATAACAGAGCCCACGACTACCCTCGCTCACTTCTCATGACTCGGTTGCTGGGCGCCATGGGCCCATACGACCTACGAGGGGACAGCCTACCCGCCCGGACGCCAGGGTCGTAATCGAGGTGTTCCGGGAAGATCCACTGGCCGTCGTCAGGCCGTTTCCACCCCCACATAGCTCTCGCGCAGATACTCGTGGACCGCCTGCTCGGGGACGCGGAAGGACCGCCCCACCCGGATCGCGGGCAGATGACCGCTGTGCACCAGCCGGTACACGGTCATCTTCGAGACTCGCATGACCGAGGCGACTTCCGCCACGGTAAGGAACTGAACCTCGTTCAGAGGCCTCTCACCAGCTGCCATGACCACACCTGAACCTTCCGCACTCGACGGCCACCGGCTTCCCCTTCCGGTGACTCTTCGTCGTTGCGTGCTCACTCCCCAATGTAGGGGCGGGTGATGCGAGTGGGGAAGAGGTGGACGCATCGGCGGCCTACTGTGACAGACAGGCCCGTTTGAGTACGTAGCGGGTGAGCGGGCGGTAGTGACTAGACCGCACGGCGTCGTCAAGCGGAACGACGACGGACACCGTCCCCTCGGCCTGGCCGACGAACGGCGCGGGGTCGTCGGAGTCGGCCAGCCCGATCGCCTCGAACCCCAGCTGACCTGCGCCGCAGACCCACCCGTGGTCCCCGACGACCAGCCCCGGCAACGGCTCGCCGGCCTCCGCCAGGGCGGCCAGCGCGAGCCGAACCGGCAGCGGGGAATGGCTGTGCGCCCCCGGCTCACGCCCCGGGCGCCCGGTACCCGCTTCCCGCACCAACGCAACACCTCGTACGTAGTCGAGGCGGTGCGTGCGTAGACCGAACCGGGTCAATATGTCGACACAGCGACCCTGCGCCGGGGTGAGCACAACACATCCCGCCGCCGACATCGCCGCCGCCAACCCGGCGTAGAAACCGAGCAACGCGCCCGGATGCCCGGTGCCGAACAGCACCGGCACCCCCCGCCGCACCGCCGCCCGCAGCCGCCCCGCGAAGGCGTCCAGCGCGGCCAGCGTCCGCTCCGGGTCGATCACGTCCGGCCCCGAGACACACCCCGGGTCGGGCGACACCCCGCACCGCTCCGCCATCAGGGCCAGCACCTCGCGCGGCCCCCAGGACCGTACGGGATCGATCCCGATCAGCACCCGCGGGTCGCACGCGGCGAACAGCCGGTAGCGGCGCAGGCTGTCCTCGCGCGCGGTGGCCACCTCACCGGCGAGCCGGGCGGCCAGCAGGTGCGCCCGCAGGGCACCGGTTTCCGACACGGCAGCGATGGTGGCCCATGAACGCGGCCCCGGCGACCGGAACGGCGGAAGACCGCACGGTCGGCCTAACGCCGAGCGCCTCCACCGGACACGGCCGACGAGCCCGCGCGGCCTCCGCCCGTCACGGCAGCAGCCCCCGCAGCGGGAACGCGGACCGCCGCGTCGCCAGCACCGCCTGGTCGAGGCGGTCGGCCGGGTCGTACCCCGCCGACCAGTCCCTGTAACCCACCGGCCAGCGCCCGTCCGTCATCCGCTGCGGCCCCAACTGCCGTGTCCGCGCGTACACTTCCTGCCGCCAGCCCTCCGGGATCACCGTCTCCGGATCGATCTCCCGGCCCGCCGCGATCCCCACCAGATGCGTCCAGGACCGCGGTACGACCTCCACCACCGCATAGCCGCCACCGCCCAGCGCGAGCCACTTCCCGTCCGCGTACGCGTGCGCCAGCTCGTGACAGGCCAGTTGCACCGCCCGCTGCGCGTCCAGCGACACCGCGAGATGCGCCAGCGGGTCCTCGAAGTGCGTGTCGGCGCCGTGCTGCGAGACCAGCACCTGCGGCCGGAAGTCCGCCAGCAGCTCCGGCACCACCGCGTGGAACGCCCGCAGCCACCCCGCGTCCCCGGTCCCGGCCGGCAGCGCCACGTTCACCGCCGCGCCCTCGCCCGCCCCGGCCCCGGTCTCCTGCGGCCACCCCGTCGCCGGGAACAGCGTGCGCGGATGCTCGTGCAGCGAGATGGTCAGCACCCTCGGGTCCTCCCAGAAGGCCGCCTGCACCCCGTCCCCGTGATGCACGTCCACATCCACGTACGCGACCCGCTCCACGCCCAGCTCAAGGAGACGGGCCACCGCCAGCGCCGCGTCGTTGTACACACAGAAACCGGCCGCGCCGCCCGGCATCGCGTGGTGCAGCCCGCCCGCGAAGTTCACCGCGTGCTCGACGTCCCCCCGCCACACCGCCTCCGCCGCCGCCACCGACTGCCCGGCGATCAGCGCCGACACCTCGTGCATCCCGGCGAACGCCGGATCGTCGACCGTCCCGATCCCGTACGACCCGTCCGCCGCGCGCGGATCGGCCGAGGCCGCCTTCACCGCGTCGATGTAGTCCTCGCGGTGCACCAGGCGCAGCGTGGACTCCCCCGCCGGAGGCGCCGCCACGATGTCCAGCTCCTTGTCGAGCCCGAGGGCCGACACCAGCCTCCGGGTCAGCTCCAGGCGCACCGGAGCCATCGGATGGTCCGGGCCGAAGTCATAGCCCGTTACTGCCTCGTCCCACATCAGCTGTGCGCGGCCGCTCATGCCCGTCACCGTATCGGTCGCCTCCGCCGTCGAACGACCGGGCGTACACCATGGTGACCAGCACCAGAGCCATCGGCACGAGCATCGCCCCGCGATAGCTCCAGGCGCCTCCGAGCGCCCCCACCAACGGCGAACCGACCAGGAATCCCACGTAGTTGAAGATGTTGAGCCGCGCGATCGCCGCGTCCGACCCCCCGGGGAAGAGCCTGCCCGCCGCCGCGAAGGTCTGCGGCACCAGCACGCACAGCCCGAGCCCGACCAGCGTGAACCCGAGCATCCCCGCCCACGCCCCGGGCGCCGCCGCGACCACCGCGAACCCGCCCGCCGCCACCAGCGCCCCCAGCCGCACGACCGCCACCGCCCCGAGCCGCCGCACCCCGAGATCCCCCAGCGCCCGCCCCACCAGCGTGGTCACCATGTACACGTTGTACGGCACGGTCGCCAGCTGCTCCGAACCGCCGAGCACGTCCTTGACGTACTTCGCGCTCCAGTTGGAGACCGTCGAGTCCCCGATGTACGCGAACGTCATCACCAGACACAGCGGCAACAGCACCCGGAACGCGACCCCGCCACCCGCACCGGCCGACTCCCCCGTCGACCCGCCGTCCCCGTCGACGTACCACCGGCTCCCCACCAGCGTCGCGGGCAACAGCACCAGGACCACGGGCAGATACGACACCCACAGCGCCAACTCCCAGTGCGCGCCCGCCCAGGCGAGCGAGGCACCGAGGATGCCGCCGAGACTGTAGGCCGCGTGGAAGCTCAGCATGATGCTGCGCCCGTACGCCCGCTGGAGACTCACCCCGAGCATGTTCATGGAGGCGTCCAGCGCCCCCACCGACAGCCCGAACACCCCCAACGCGACGGCCAGCTCCGCCACTTGGTCCCCGGCCCCGACACCGAGCAGCGCCAGCAGCACCACCGGCTGGGACCAGCGCAGCAACCGGCTGGGCGGTATCCGCCGCACCAGCCGCTCGGTGGCGACACTCCCGCACCCGGCGAGGACCGGCACGGCGGCGAGGAAGACGGGCAGCAGCGCGTCCGAGACCCCGTACCGCTCCTGGACGGCCGGGATACGGGTCACGAGCAGGGCAAAGGCGACGCCCTGGGTGAAGAAGCCGAACGCCAGCGAGGCCCTGCCGCGCCGCAGCACATCCGTCATGGCGGCGAGCGTAGGGCCCCGGGGTGCGCATGGGTAGATCCGGCCAAAGATGAGTTCCGCTCATCTTCGGCCGGATCGGTGGTCGGTGACCGGCTGTCGGCCGGACGCCGGATCAGGCGGCGACGGGGATGCTCCGGGCCGCACCCGCGGCCTCGGGGTTCTCGCCGGACTTCTTCGCCTCGTCGGCGAGGATCCGCTCCATCGGCTTGACCGCGACGGCACCGCTGACCATGAACGTCAGGACCATCACCCCGACCATCAGCACCCCGCCCAGCCAGACCATGGTGTCGACGGGCACGGTGTACGCCCCCACCACCCGCGCCACGCACTCGGCCAGCAGCGCCACCCCCCACACCACGGAGAAGGCCCGCTCCTTGCGCCGGAAGTCCGCCGACCCGGCAGCCCCGCCCGACACCAGCCGCTGCCAGGCACTCTCCTTGGCCGCGTCCCCCTTCACCAGGAAGGGCTTCATGCCCTCGGTCATCATCGGCCGGCCGAGCACCACGGAGACGAGGATGCCGATGGCGATCGTGCTGCTGACCGCGCCGTCCTTGGCGAGCATCAGCCGCGGATCGCCGGACACGAAGCTGAGCGCCAGCCCGACCACGTTCACGGTGAGGATGAGGAGCGCGAACGCGTTGGCGGTGCGCTCCCGCACCAGACTCCAGACGGTCCGCGCGGCGGGCACCACACTGCTCCAGGCGAGAGCGGCGAAGGTGCTCATCCCGAAGGCGTCCTTCAGGAGGTAGTACGCGCCGAGCGGCACCGCCACGTCCACGAGCAGCGGCTTGAAGTTCTCCAGCGCGCTCGGCTGCTGGTTCCGGCCCTGGTTCCCCGTCGTCTTCGTCATGCCCTCAGCTTCGCGGCCGAGGGCCCTCCGCCGACAGAAACGATCGTCCGGAGGTCCGCATGACAATTGTCAGCCCCCGGACGATGGCCCCCGTCATACCAGCAGGTCAGCCAACTCGCCCATGGTGGAGAAGAGTTGATTGGCACCGGCCAGCCTCTCGGCCGGGGTCATGGCGGTGAACCCGTACACGTCCATCCCGGCCGCCACGGCCGCCTGGACGCCCAGCGGGGAGTCCTCCACGACCAGACACCGCTCGGGGGCGACCCCCATCCGCTCGGCGGCGTAGAAGAAGAGGTCGGGCGCCGGCTTGCCCCGCCCCACGTCCTGCGAGCTGAAGACCCGCCCCTCCTCGAACCACCGGTCGAGCCCGGTCGTCCGGTGCCCCACCCGAATCCGCTCATGGCTCCCGGAGGACGCCACGCAGTACGGCACCCCGTCCGCGGCCAGCTTCTCCAACACGCCCTCGACCCCGGCGACGGCCCGCAACTCCCGCTCGAACGCGGCGAAGACCCGCGCGTGGAAGACGTCGTCGAAGTCCTCGGGAAGCCGCTGCCCGGTCCGCTCCAGAACCAGCTCGTGGATGCGGTGCATGGCCGAGCCCATGTAGTCCCGGATGGACTCCTCGTACGACGTCGGGTGCCCGAGCTCGGTGAGGTACGCGGCGAGCAACCGGTTGGAAATGGGCTCGCTGTCCACCAGGACGCCGTCGTTGTCGAAAAGAATGAGGTCGTAGCGCATATGCCAGACCCTATAAAGATCCCCAAACGCAGAAAACCCCCGCACCAATCGGTGCGGGGGTTTCCCTAAAATTTGTTCGGCGGCGTCCTACTCTCCCACAGGGTCCCCCCTGCAGTACCATCGGCGCTGTGAGGCTTAGCTTCCGGGTTCGGAATGTAACCGGGCGTTTCCCTCACGCTATGACCACCGAAACACTATGAAACTGTTTCAGCCGAACCATGTGTGGCACATGGCGGTGTTCGTGGTTTCAGAACCAACACAGTGGACGCGAGCAACTGAGGACAAGCCCTCGGCCTATTAGTACCAGTCAACTCCACCCGTTACCGGGCTTCCATATCTGGCCTATCAACC